>JBBIVV010000088.1:0-2111 GCA_037439545.1 bacterium | reverse complement strand
TCGTTATGGTAACCTTATTCACTCAGCACATAGAGTTCATCCCGGTAATCGGCAACCTGCAGATGATATCCTTTCAGAAATCGGATTATCCGGTTGTAAATTTGCCATGTATATAGGCAGATTGGAACGAATAAAGATGCCAGATCATATCATCATGGTAATTGCAGAATTGAAAAAAAAGAGATATGATTTAAATGGACTTTTTGTAGGGGACGGAAGTATGAAGGAACAGCTCATAGAAAAAACGAGAGAATTAGGTATAGAAAAAAATATTATTTTTGTGGGAAATAAAGACCAGAATTGGATTGCAAGGGTAGTACCTTATGCCTCTGTAGTATTGTCTCCTCATACGGGGCGTGCCCTAACAGAAGCTGCCTTGGGTGGGATTCCGATTGTTGCCTATGATATTGATTGGCAGTCGGAGCTTATAAAGACGGGAAAAACTGGTGAATTAGTTGAATGTAAAAATTGGTCTGCTATGGCAGATGCTGTAAAAAAAATGTTAGATGACCCACTATATGCTAAACATATGGGGATCAATGTGATGAAAGCAGCATTGGAAATGATGGATCCAGTTAAACTCAATGCGAATGAGAGAAATGAATATGAGAAATTATTCTTACGCTATTATAAAAAATGATGGAGGGCTTTAGATGAACATGAAACCATTGAAAATGGCCGTTGTTGGATTGGGATACTGGGGACCGAATCTGGTGAGAAATATTTCTTCCTGTTCGTCGACTGATTTGTGTTATTTATGTGATTCTGACGCTGGAAGGCTCAAGAAAATCGGAGCCATGTATCCATCTGCGAAATTGACACAAAAACTTTCTGAAATTCTTAAAGATGATACAATTGAAGCTGTTGCCATTGCGACCCCTGTGGACACTCATTATGAGCTCGCTCAAACATGTCTTAAAAGGGGGAAACATGTTCTACTTGAAAAGCCTATGACACGTACAGTAAAAGAAGCAGAAAAATTAATTGATCTTGCCAAAAAAAAGAAAGTTGTTTTAATGGTAGACCACACTTTTAATTACACAAGCGGTGTAAAAAAAATAAAAGAGATAGTTTCTTCCGGTCTTATGGGCGACATACTTTATTGGGATTCGGTCAGGATCAATCTGGGATTATTTCAGCATGATGTTAATGTAATCTGGGATCTTGCTCCTCATGACCTTTCCATAATGGATTATGTAATAAATGCACGACCCGTGAGTGTTCAAACTGTTGGTCTATCCCATTATTCCGACAAGATTGAAGATATCGCATATATGACTCTTAGGTTTAATCACGGCATGATTGCGCATTTCCATTTTAATTGGCTCGCTCCGGTTAAAATCAGGATGACGCTAATAGGTGGTTCAAAGAAAATGATTGTTTACAATGATATGGAATCTTCTGAAAAATTGAAAGTATATGACAAGGGAGTTGAAGTGGCTACAAGCAAAGATGAAACTTATAAGACGCTAGTTCAATACCGTATAGGAGATATGTATGCTCCGCAGCTTAAAAACATTGAAGCCCTCAATGTAGAGATAGAACATTTTGCCGATGTTGTTCGTAATAAAACAAAGCCGATTTCAGGAGCAGATGCCGGATTGCGAGTAGTTACTCTGCTGGAAGCGGCACAGAAGAGCATTGAATTGGGTGGTAAGGAGATAGTTCTATGACATGTGATTATTGCAGAATAACAGACGATGTGAAGCTTGGGAAGAATGTAAAGATATTCGGTTTTGTAAATCTTTACGGATGTACTATCGGTGACAATACAAAGATTGGCGCATTTGTTGAGATTCAGAAAGGTGCAGCGATAGGTTCCAATGTTAAATTGTCCAGTCATACTTTTATTTGCGAGGGTGTAACTATTGAAGATAACGTGTTTGTCGGGCATGGAGTTACTTTTATTAATGATAAATATCCCGTTGCTGCCGTCGACGATAAAATGCTTACAGATGCAGACTGGCATGTTGTTCCTACTACCGTTCGGCGTGGTGCTTCAATAGGCAGTGGTGCCACTATACTCTGTGGTATCGAAATAGGCGAGGGTGCGATTATAGGAGCAGGTGCTGTCGTTACCAAGCCCGTGCCACCAGGTGCTGTCGTGGTAG
>JBBIVV010000087.1:0-2159 GCA_037439545.1 bacterium | reverse complement strand
CGACCAAGCGCAGAATTAATTAAAATCTGGAGAATTAAAGAGTAAATTTTGTTTCACAATTTGACGCAGCGCCCCTTCCCTATCGGGTGGGCCCCCTCGCTCATTGTTCAGACTCCGCTATTTACAAATGCGTTTTTCGGGTTAATTTAAGAGGGGATGGGTCGGTGTTACCTATGTCACATATCAATAGCAGGCACCGTTCTTTCGACCTATCGTTCATTGCAGGAGCCTCACATTATGAAGGGAATCAGTTTCTTGGTGCGCCTCCGGTATGCGGGATATGTGTCCGGGAAGTGGCTGCTAAGCAGTTTTTCTTCGATACCCAGTTTTCGCAGGATGCCAGTGAAGATCATGAGCAGGGCAATTGCTCCTCGTACCTCGCCGACTGCGATCGCCGAGCCGAGTGTGGCGGTCAGGTAGCCTGTATAAATGGGATGCCTGACGAAGCGGTAAGGCCCGCGCATGATGATATCGTGGTCTTTTTTGATGGTAACGGCGCCGCTCCAGTTATTTCCCAGGATGGTTCGTGCCCAGATGGCAAACGCAACACCCACCGCACAAACGACGTCGCCGGCAATACCGACACCGGTAGTCTGCGGCAGTAGCCTGATCCCCAGCCATCCTATGGAAAGTTCACGGAAATACAGGAGTGCAAAGACAGCGATGATCCAGAGGCGCGCGATCACGATGTCAGTTAATCCCTGAATATAAACATTGTCCTTGGTATGGCGAGCTTTTACAAGCCAGTAGCCATAAAAAATGCACCACAAGATCGCTGTAATGAGAACATACACCATAAATTTTCCTTCGGTCTCACACACATGTTTCGGAGCATCATTCCAATGCAGCCGTTACAACCATTGCGATTACATCCGGTTCTTTCGTGATTGTCAAATCCATAGCTCTCACGATTTTTACATCAAGATGGAATGTACTTAAAAAATGGGTTAAAAATACTATCTATATTCAGATTATTTAGACGCTCTATTAGACGCAAATCGGTTGTATTTTTAACCGTCGAAAAACGCGATTAGTTGGGGAAGAGGTGTCACCAAAATCCCCCACCTAAAGTTCTCCAATAACACATTTCCGTAAATATTTATTTTCCGTTGCTCTTGGTGGTACGGGCGATCTCCAATGCCTTTTCATCCAGCATCTCGGTAAACTGTGCCCATTCGTCCTTGTCTGATCCTTCGGAACGCCATATCGTGAAGTGGCAGGTCTTTGCACCGGAAGGAATGGTACTGTCAAAGCGGACCTGAAAGCCTGTGTCTTTCCCGGAGAATTCTTTGAGTGCGTCGATCATGCCCTGGACAAAGTAGCGCTGCACCCTGCAGTCGAATGCCCGGTAATACTCTTGATGAGGGCACCAGAGAATATCGAAGCTAATCTTTTCCATGCCATCAATGCATGGATCTTCAAGTGATGCATAGACGACTCGGTTGATTACCGTGGCATAGAAGCTCGTAAACTCCATTTCAGACATGCCTTCAGGTATTGTTATCCCCTTCAGAATCTGTCTACCTATATCCAGACCGACGCGCTGCAACGTTTCAGCGACTACTTTTTGTCCTTCTCGTCCAAATGCCCTTTCGCAGGCCTTGAGGACATTGATGATTGCCGTGGCTTGCATAGTTCCCCATTGCCACAATGTTGCAGGGTCAAAATCGGTTTTGCTTAATACCTCTTCATTGAGCCGTTTCAGTCCTGCGGCATAAGGTTGGTTGAATTTGAACTTTTTCCAAGATGCTTCCGGACGGTTTTCCCAATATTTCATACCTGCCTCCTCGTGCGTTATTCCTCCTTCAATCCCACCCGCCAGCAGTGGAGATTACCGGATATAACAAGGATACGAGATTACATCATTCCAGTCAAGGTTCAAACATATTCAATGGAGGAAAGAACGGGGTCGCGCCTACACATTACACACCACAAATTTGATTGATAATCCCGGGGTGATTCATGAACGGGATGCTCGCCGCAATTCCCGCTATTTATAGCGGCGGGCACACGGCGAAGCCGGGTCGGGTGAGCTTTGTGATTAACATATTCCTTACCGACGAAGAACCACGCTGTTTACAGCGTGGTTCTTCAAACGCCCTTAACCCTGTCCTTCAAGGGTCTTGTGTTACTTCTGTTACATGTCAAGATCAGGCATC
>JBBIVV010000086.1:0-2375 GCA_037439545.1 bacterium | reverse complement strand
GGGTTCGATGCTATGTAAAAGTATTGTAGTGTGTAATAAATATCTCCTCATTCTTTTCATTTTATGCTTTGTTATAGTTCTGACATCATGTCAACCTATATTCTTCCCGAATACCCTTGCTCCGGCAAAGCCATACAGCACAGGGAAAGGTGAGGCTGGGATTAGAAGTTTTAATTTCGCGCCGCTAGGAGGGGACTTCAAAATAGGAATAACAGACAACATTCAGATATCATGTATTGCATATCCTTTTCATTCCACCAAAGATACAGACATACTCAGCAATTACGAAGGTAGTGTACAGATTAACGAAGACCCTTCTGAGAAGAGCAGTTATTTGCAGGCATTGAGTGTTGGAGTGGGAGTATTCATGGGGCCAGGTAGTACGGAAAAACTAACTTATGATGTTAAGACCTATGGCAAGAGTCAAACGGATTATATATACGAGGGCTTTTACCCCGGACATAAAATATCAAATCATGTGTCGGTAAGTTTTCCATTGAGGATGTATGAATTTATCGGGCATTATCAGTATTTATCAGCGTCATCTATTATGACCCCGCCCCATACCATTACCACCACAACAACAAGTACAGTAGTGGGATTTCAGGGGGCAGCATTTATACCTGAGATGGACTGGAGTTTTGATTGGACTTATGTAGCCTTTAGATTCGGAATAAATACGCCGATAGAGTTTTGGGAAAGTTATAATCCAATAACCGTAGTGGCATCACCTGCGTTTTCTGCCGGGCTGTACGGGAAATGGTAACAAAGATCTCTCAGGCTTCCTGCAGCGACATGATCCAGTTTTTGTTCAGGCATTCATCCCGGAACCGCCCGTTAAAGCTTTCTATAAACGCATTCTCCATAGGCTTGCCCGGTTGTATGAAGTCCAGCTTCACTCCGTTCTGATATGCCCATTGATCAAGCGCGTTGCTGATGATTGAGTACAGGAAATCGCGGCCACGGCCGGGCTTGCTCTAATTCGAAAGCAAGTTCCAGTAATACCTTGTCCTGACCAAACGGGGCGGCAAATTGAACACCAATAGGCAACCCGTCTTTGCTCATACCCAAGGGTAATGAAATTGCCGGTTCTCCGGTTATGTTCTGCAGAGCGGTAAAAGGTGCGTAGTTGCGGATGCCTTTAAACACCGTTTCGAACGGTAAGTTGGGATCGAGAAGTGTTCCGTTTTTTACGGTTTTGGAAGCAAGCACGGGATTAAGGACTACGTCATATCTATCATAAAAAGATCTCGTCACCTTTATTGCTTTTTTTAATCGTCTGGTAGCAAAAGGAAATGAAAAAAGATGTTTTGTGAAAAACCGGCTCATTCCAAGGGTCAGACTTTCAAGCTTGGTCGGATCAAAATCTGGAGAGAGCAGCTTTTTACCGAACCGGTGGAGCATAAAAAACAGAAAAGCGTAGTACAGTATAAAATCATCGCCGATCTGTTCGGTAAATGGGATTGGAAGCACCTCTGCCCGATGACCGAGCTGCTCACATAATCTGGCTGTAGCGTGAATGACGTCACGAACCTCATCTTCAACAACAATATCGCCGATCGCATCGGTAATAACGCAGATTCGCAGCCGTTTATTTCCGGGTTTGTCGATCAACCCCAGTGACGGCAGGCTGGAGTTGGCATAATACTTTTCCGATTCAGCCATAAATAAAGCCGTGTCCCTCACCGTTCTGGTGACAACACCTTCGAACACGACATTGATGGGCAGCATTTTGAGTTCAGGCGCGCTGACCAGACGATAGCGGGTGGGCTTGAAGCCGACCAGGCCGCAACACGCCGCCGGAATACGAATAGACCCTCCGCCGTCATTCCCGTGAGCGATAGGTACAACGCCTGCCGCCACCAGGGCAGCCGATCCGCCTGACGAACCGCCCGCCGAATAATTTATATTCCAGGGGTTGGCAGTAGCACCATGGAGCAGCGATTCCGTCGTCGGCGGGATCCCAAGCTCAGGGAGGGCTGTTTTGCCAAGACTGATCATCCCCAAAGATTTAAACTGCTTGATAAAGGCATGATCTTTCTGCGAGGGACGTCTGGGCAGGGCACGCGTGCCGAACAGTGTTGGAACACCTTTTACTTCTACATTATCCTTAATAAAGGTGGGAATTCCGCCGAGTTTTCCTTTCCGCGGCTGTTTTGCCTGCTCAAGTGCCAGGTCAAAGGTGTTTGTCACAATGGCATTCAGAACAGGATTGGCCTGGTTTGCTCTTTTTATCGCTGCTTCTACAAGTTCTGTCGGTGTTACTTCACCTTTTTCAAGGCGTGCGGCAAGCGCAAAGGCATCCGAATCTCCCAAGGCATCATCACAAACCGTATTTACTCTAAATTCATTCATGAAACGCTCCTTAGAAACAG
>JBBIVV010000085.1:0-2671 GCA_037439545.1 bacterium | reverse complement strand
GAAAAAACGTAACTGGACTTGCCAAGAAAGTTTCATGGCAGGATGACGCTGCAATGTTAAGGAACATGATCCAAAAGGATCATCCAGAGTGGGGTGAAAGAGTGAAAACTCATCTGGCTATAGCCTTCACCTGCCCTACAGAGCAAGCAGCGAAAATTGAGATATTTCATCTTAAACGGTATTTTGAGGCTCATGATAAATATCTAAACCAGCTTCAGGGATGTTACCCCAACGGGAATGATGTTTTAAAAGCGCCCCGGGATAAAAAAAGAAAACTCCGCCATCAAGCACACCTTCCCTCTGGCGGTCCCGGATTATCAAGGCAGACCTATTATGAGAACGTCTGTTGCGAGCTCTATATCGCACTTCAGGAAACATCTTATAGGGCGTATCAGCAGCTTACAGAATATTTTAAGTGGAGGTATATTTTACTGTCTAAACAACTTAAAGAATTAAACAGTATTGATAAAAAAAATTACAGAGAAGAATTCTTGACGCTCCTGAGTGATCTCACCAGAAAGAAAAGACCAACCAAAGAGAGTTTAAGGGTGCGACTCTTAAAAGAGTGCATCATTCGGGATAACGATGGATTCAATAAATTATTCGAAGAGGCACAGAAGATCAAAAGAATATTACAATGGAACTTAGAGGAAGGAGGAGGCAAAGATGAAGGGTAAAAGTATATTAAATCTGGTATGCTTATTCAGTATATTTTTAATAGCGGGTTGCACAAAAAGTCCAAAACAAGCTATCATAGGGAAATGGATATACAGTCCAGATGGTAAAACGATTATGCAGCTTTATGAAGACGGAACGATTACTATAGGGAGTGTAGCAGGTAATTATAAGTTTATAGATAAGGATCATATCAGAATTAATGGTGAGCCTGCGTTTGTTATTGCTGGTATCGGTGTTGAATCAACTGTCCTTAAAGTTGCTTTTACAAATAACAACAATGAGCTGTCTTTAACCCAATCAAATGGTGAGGAAGGTGTTTGTTACAAAGATAATAAAAAGGGAAAAGAGTTAAGACAAACTGACTTTGTCAATTTAATAAGGGAGGATATGCATGACATTGACCTTGCGCTCGAAGATTATGCAGTGGGCAGCGGCGGGGTTTACCCAAAATCTAATAGACTCACTGACATTATAAGCCGCCTCCCTGATAATACTCTTCCTGAAAACCCTTATACTGGTGAACCTTATGTGGTAGGAAAAGACTTTATAGGGAAAAGTAGTAAGAACCCAATGGCAGATTGCCAGAATCCTGGTGATCAATATGGGTTCCCTGGTACGCTAACATATTATTCAAATGACAATGCAAAACCACCCAATACGACGTTTGCAATAAATGGGCAGATTACAAATGGCTATATTCTTGATCCAGAGAATGAAGTTAAAATTTTATGCATGCATAATTGATATGGAGGTATAAATGATTAGAAATAAAATGGTTCTAATGATTTTTGTCCTGTTTGTTTTTAGTAATGTCTGCAAGGCTGCAAGTCTTGTAGATAGGGGGATTTATTTGCTTGGCAATGGCGATCCTGACACTGCTTTTAAGCTTTTTAACCAATCTTGTAATAAGGGAGACATGAAAGGGTGTGAGCGCCTTGGAGAAGCTTATATCAATAGTAGTGGAACAAAGCAAAATTGTTACAAAGCTTTAAACCCTCTTAAGAAGGCTTGTGATCATAAGTTAGCTCGGGCATGTGCCGATTTGAGTCTTGTATATTCTGGTGCTGTAGATGGATGTAATTCTGAATATGTTCAGGATTATATGGGCAATTCTGGGGGGCCTGATACAACTCTACTTAGATTTCAAGCTTGTCTTAATGCAGGCAATAATCAGACAACCTGCCGAAAGAAAATTGAGGAGGAATCTACGAAGCAGCCCGTCAAGGAGATTAATCGTTATGTAAAAGAGGATGATTCTAAATCAACTTATTATGTAGAGCGGGCATGTCACTATGGAATTGCTTTGTCATGTTGGGGGGCTGGGTATGCCTATGTGATTGGTATGGGTGTAAAGAAGAGCATACCAAAAGCTTTATTCTTTTATAGGAAAGGATGTAGAATGGGCAACAGAAAAGCATGCCATTATTATCAGACTCTTAAGTATCAGAATGAATGATAGTTACACGGTAGAGGCATTAGATTCTTACTTTAGCGATCAGTGGACTTTCCACCGTGGTGTCATTCGTAGCAAAATAAGGAGACATAGAGATGAAATATGCATCCCAATTTGAAAAAGAACTTGATGGTCTGTTTCTTAAACGGACCCTATGGCTGCGTACCGTTCTTAAGAATCCCAGCCGTGACAAATCGCCGGAATTTCACAAGAAGAAGCTTGATAACAGTATTACAAAATTGCAGGGAATAGTTTTAAATGCCCTTACAGATAAAATGGCAAAAAAAGAATTTAGAAGACATGCTCAATTGCCTCAGCAAAGGTGGTGGGCAAAGGGACATTCAAGAGAGAATAGAAAAAATGATTTTAAAGAATGGTTCAGCAATTATCCCACCCCCAATAAAGGCTATGTGTATGTCTTTTGGGGTAGAAACAAGAAGTGTCTATATGTTGGTAGAACAAATGAAACAGGTAATGGAAGACCGACAGCACATTTCAATGAATATTGGTTTATGCGAACAGCTTATATTGACATTTATC
>JBBIVV010000084.1:0-2732 GCA_037439545.1 bacterium | reverse complement strand
GGTTAATGAAATACCATGAGACTCCTGCTGGTAGAAGATGAAGCAAAAGTTGCAAGCCATATAAAAAAGGGACTGGGAGAGGAAGGCTACGCGGTCGATGTCGTCAATAACGGCGCAGATGCCGCCGATATGGCCATGACCTACGGGTATGATCTCGTAATACTCGATGTAATGCTTCCCGGGAAGAACGGTATACAGGTCCTGAAAGAGCTCAGGGACAATAAAAATTATACGCCTGTCATATTCCTTACGGCGAAAAACAGTACCGAAGAAAAGATTTCGGGGTTGGACCTTGGAGCGGACGATTATCTTACCAAACCCTTCGAGTTTGAAGAGCTCTGCGCCAGAATACGGGCAATATTGAGAAGGCATGAATCCGCAAAAACGACACAACTCACGATAGCCGACCTTGAACTCGATCTTGTCACGCATGAAGTAAAGCGGGCAGGCAGGCGGATAGATCTTACGCCAAAAGAACATTCCCTGCTCGAATACCTCATGTACAATCAGGGCAAAATCCTGACGAGAACGATGATCGTAGAACATGTATGGGACCAGGACTTCGACAGCTTTACGAATGTCGTGGACGTTTACATAAATCATCTGAGATCAAAAATAGATCAACCGTTCGAGAAAAAGCTTTTACACACCGCACGCGGTTTCGGTTATGTGTTGAGAGAACAGGATGCTGCCGATAAGGATTAGGTTAACCTTCTGGTATGTTGCCATCTTTTCGATAACGCTGGTGCTGTATAGTATATTTTTGTTTGCTTTTATTTCCCACAAGATCATGAAAAATACGGACATGGAGCTGATTGCAGAAGCGAAAGAGAGTATGCCGATTTTTCTGGAGGAAATGACGAAACCGTCTTTTGAAGAACTGGACGAGGAATTGAAAGGGATAAATTATTATCTTCAGATCTATACCATGGACGGCAAGCTTATTTACAGCTCGGCAAACCTGTATAAAGCCAATCTGCCCGTGGACACGGCATCATTCAATGCCATCACATACAACAAACACGTATTCAGGACCGCTCTCCTGTTCAAACATACCATGGTAAGGATGCTGTTTTATCCCATTGTTTCCAAAGACACACCGCCGTACTATTTGATCATAGCCATGCCGCTCAACGAACAGCAGTCATTCCTGCATATGCTCGGCATCATACTTACCCTCGTTACCCCTCTCTTCATCATTGTGGCAAGCTGGGGAGGTATCATCATTGCAGGCAGGGCAATGAAGCCTGTCGATGAAATCATAGAGACAGCAAGACGCATAGAGGCCGGGAACCTGGCAGAGCGTATTAAAATAAAAACACACAACGACGAAATAGGTAAGCTTGCCGGGACGTTCAACGATATGCTCATGCGGTTAAAGAAGTCTTTCGATGTGCTCGCCAATTTCTCGCAGAACGTATCGCATGAACTGAAAACACCGTTGACCGTGATGAAAAGCGGCATAGAAATTAACATCATAGGAGAAAGATCTGCAGCAGAGTATAGGGAATTGCTGGTAAGTCTGCTCGAAGAAGTTGATCAGATGACAAGAATAATCGATGATCTCCTGCTCACGTCCCTTTCTGATACGACATCTATAAAGGCTTCCTTTGCACCGGTCGATCTATCGAATGTAATCCTGCAAACGATAGATTTTCTCGGTGTCCTTGCGACCGACAAAGGGGTTTTACTCGAGCACCACATCGAGGAAGGCATCACGATAACAGGCAATGAAAGACTGTTAAAGAGGGCGTTCAGCAATATCATAGATAACGCCATTAAGTTTACCCCGTTAGGGAAAAAAGTATCTCTCTCCCTCGGGAATGATGCTAAGAACGCAGTGATAAATATACGCGATCAAGGCATTGGAATAACACGAGAAGAATTGCCGAAGATATTCGATAGGTTTTTCAGAGGAAAATCTGCAATTGCGGATGGACACGGTCTTGGATTGAGCATAGTAAAATGGATAGTGGACCTCCACAATGGAACGATCTCTGTGACCTCGACGACCGAAGGCACGAACTTCCAGATCACGTTTCCGCGGCAGGTCTGACAATAACCCGGGACATTGCAGAAAACATGAAATGAACACAGCTCATTCGTTTTAAAGGATAAATCAGCTCAGAGACAGCTCTTGTATTCTCTGAGCACAGGAATATATAGATATATGAATATGTCCAAATACCAGCCCACGCAGTGGTTTGAAACCCACACATTTCACAGCCGTGACTTTTCCAACCTTCAGTCTCTTTTCCTGTTGAAGCAGAAAAGGGGGCTGAAGATCAGCCTTTGCCTGCCCGCACTCAATGAAGAGTCAACTATAGGAAAAATAATTTCAGTGCTCAAGGACACTCTCTACGATACTATCAGATTGATAGATGAAATCGTAGTAATCGACAGCTCTTCCAACGACAGGACCAGAGACATTGCAAAGGAATTCGGTGTAAAGGTCTATATGCATAAAGACATTATGCCGGAACTCGGCACCTACAAGGGAAAAGGAGAGGCACTATTCAAAAGCCTATATGTCCTCGAAGGTGATATCATCGTGTGGATAGATGCCGATATAAGAAACATGGATCCGAGGTTTGTTTACGGTTTGATAGGCCCCATGCTGAGAAACCAGAACATCCTCTTCACGAAAGGTTTTTACATAAGGCCCATACAATCGGGGGACGATCTCAAGCCTGTCGGGGGCGGGAGGGTCACAGAGCTTCTCGCACGACCGC
>JBBIVV010000083.1:0-2940 GCA_037439545.1 bacterium | reverse complement strand
CAAAATATACCTGCAAGTGACATAAAAAGTGACATAGTTAATTATGCATAATTATGCATCGAAGTTTAGGTGTTATAATCGAATACGTCCGTATGCGTATGAGAGAAAAACTATCTCCTTGCTCTAAACCCCTACAGAAATGGCATATACAGCTTATAGAGGGTATTCCTGATAAGCTATCTGGTTGTACCTGTCAATTAATTATGTCTGTTTACGAGTTAAACGTAAAATGTATCTCCGTTACCGGATCTCCATAACATTGGCATTTCTTTATTTCTGATTTTACATTCTTAAATTTACCGGTTATCAGAAGAAATTGCTCGACCCATCCCTGCACATTCTTCACATGGGCCAGATCCACATCGGGAAAATCTCTTATAAAATACATTGCTTCCTTGTCTGTAAAGAGGGGGATTTCTGCTCTTCCTGTATCATAATAACTGCTCCATGCAACCATAACCCTTGATACCATCATCTGTGTATTGTTGAAATTCATGAAACCTTTAAAAACCGTTGAAAGGTCATGCTGTGCAGAAAGCCTCCCCTGTTCTATGCAGGTAGCCAGATCGCCTTTGCCGATGACCTTATCGAAGGCCCTCAACAAATCGGTGTAGAGCTTATACGGATACCATTGTGTCACCAGGAGGTGCTCTTGCATATACTTTGCTGATTCCGGAGGTAAAGCATCGATTATCTTGTCGAGAACTTTTTTGTTATTCTTTTTAATGAATTTTATCAATCCCAGAATCGCCACACCCGATACATTTGCCATATCTTGATTCTCCTTTCTCTATTAGTTATATCTCGTATATATTAACAGTCCGGCCCCTTTTAAAGCCCGTCTCATGTAGCCAAAGGCTCTCAGCCATAATTGAATGAACGGGGTTAGGCTGATTTTTTGCTTGCCCTTTTCGCCACAAGCAGATCTTGCACCTTTTGCTGAGCATCATCGGCAATCCACGTACCGTGTCCGGGGCACAGAGTCTTGAAGCTTACTGCACCGAGTTTTGCTATGGAGTGCCATGCCAATTCAGTATCAATGGTAAAGAGTTTATTCGGTCCTGTAAGCCTATTGCCTCTGTTGTTGAGTGCATCACCGCAAAAAAGCGTTTTATCTTTCTCGTCGAGAATGGACATGGAGCCCGGGGTATGCCCTGGCGTATAGATAACTTTCAGGTCCTCGAAACCCTCTATACCAGTGTCTTCATCAAGGGGTATGGCGTCCCCCGGAGGCGGATACTTGAAGAAATGTTTAGACATGAACGCAGGCAGCTTCTGAAAGAACGTACGCGGCTTGGGAGGAGGGACTTTCCCCAGCAGCACATCTCGGTCATTCTTATGGATATAGATTCTGGCGTGTGTTTTCTCTGCGAGTAGAGCACATGAACCTGCGTGATCAGGATGGGCGTGGGTTATGACTATTGCCTTTATATCGGCGGGGTGGACGTTTATTTCTGCAAGCTCTTTGAGGATAGCATCCGCCTTGCCCGGCGTAGCTGTATCTATAAGCAAAACACCATTGGCCCCCACGAGAGCATATGAATTTACAAACTTGCCCGACTCCAGCAGATAGGTGGAATCGTTTACCTGCTTCATGGAACTGATCATAGAATGACAGAGCTATCCAGTCAACAAATTGTATAAACTTTTTGCTCTAATGAGTTTAAACAAAGATTGTCTTCTTGATTTCATTTCTGCCGATTAATCAGAATCAGATGCAGAATGGAGAGGAATATACACATACTGTCTGCCATCCCTACAAACACTTTTGTGCTCATGTCTAAAACAAAGACCTTCTGACTATCTATTGCTGGTATATAGTGTATAAGGTCACCCATACCCGCTCACCATGAAGAATGACATATATGCAAGTGGAGTGGCTAAAGGTGCTTTGAATAGGTTATGACCGGGGATTGCCCGTAATCAGATAACGTCGGATACTACCCGATTGATTCTATTTAACAGGGTATGAAGTTTCAAAATCAGTACACTTTTCAAGTTTAAATGACAATTTCAATAAAATTGACAATCTCTGCTTTTGAAAGATATTTCTACCAAAAGGCTTGCGTCAAACACCAAATGATATACACTGATTCATATTAGGCATCAAGGAGAAATAACATGGAATCCAGTTTGAAGGATATAATGAAAGAGGCATTTCATGAAGCAGATCGTACGATCGAGGAAACGGACAGGAAAATCACCAATAATCTTGCGGTAGAGATCAATGATAATCCCGAGACGCCGTCCGATTTGACTGCACGGATAGCCCAGCGTGCCTATGAACTATACGAGCAGCGAGGTCGCAAGGACGGTTTCGCAGACGAGGACTGGTTACAGGCAGAACGAGAAATTCTGAAAGATAAACCCAATAAGTGAACCTTCTCCCAGCCTTTAGGCTGGGGAGAGGGAGACTATATAAATATGCCTACGCTTCGTCAGCTTATGCTGGCTTCGCTTCGGGCGGCCATTCATAAAGCGTTGTAATTACTTTATTCTTGACTTTAAAAATATGCCTAATTCCCTGTCAGTCTTGCTGATGTGGTTTATCCACCACTGTCCCAGCAGCTCGCTTGTTTCTACTTGAACCTGCAGCAGTTTGATTGTCGATGGACCTTTGAAGGCATTATTAAATTCTTTCTTTAACTTTGCGAAATCTTTTACAAAGTCCTGGTGTATTTTCTTGTGAGATGCATAGTCCGGATAATCATACTTGACCATGTATTCTTCTTCGGCATTAAAGTGGTATACTATGTAATTGTCGAGAAACTCAAAAACGCGTCTGATTTGTTCTTCGCCTTTTCCCTGCTCGCAGGCTTTTAAAAACCAATGCATTAAATTGAACAACTCCCTGTGATGGGTGTCTATTTCGGTTACACCGGTTGACAAATCATCATTCCACGTTAATAAATCCATGTTATTATTTTTCCTTGCCCGTAA
>JBBIVV010000082.1:0-2990 GCA_037439545.1 bacterium | reverse complement strand
ACTGAATTCCAAATTGAATCCTGCCCCGATTTCTATCAATGGCTGCACATTTCCCTTTACTTCGAGATCGCCATTGGATGGTTTCAGAAGGCCCGCTATCAGCTTGAGCATGGTGCTCTTGCCGGATCCGTTCAAACCGATGATGCCCAGCCGTTCACCATGGTCTATGGTAAGAGTAATGTTTTTTAATGCATAAAGCTTGTCTTCTCCGATATTAATATATTTTCTTCTATGGAAAAAATTGACAACGTACTCCTTCAGAGTATTGGTCTTATCATAGTAAAGATCATATATGAGTGATACGTTTTTAAATTCTATTGAATAGTTATTGTTCATAATTTGAAAACTATTTTGTTATTATATTTTTTTAGGATGAAAATGCCGGAGAAAAACATCGCTAAAGCCATTATGGTACATACAATCACGTAGGATGCTCTCGGGAGCAAATTGTTTAAGATTGGGATTCTGAATATCTCGACATAGTAATAAAGAGGGTTGAATCTGACAAACTTCCTCATTATTTCCGGTACTGCCGACAGGGGGTACAGAACCGGTGTAAGGAAGAACATCGCCTGCATTACAACGGGGACGATGTGGATCATATCTCTGAAATATACGCTCATTACACTTATGATAATTGCAACTCCTACTAGAAATAAAACTGTTAAAAATATTGATACAGGAAGAAATAGGTAAGATAGGGAGAATGATAGTTTATGGAAGATTACGCCAAGAATCAACAGCGATATCAGTATTAAGGTGAAATTAACTATTTCAAGAGAGGCCAGATTGAGGACATACACAAGCTTGGGCACGTAAATCTTTTTTATAAACCCTTCATTACCAATCATAATATTGGGAGACTGAATTATGACATTAGACATTATGTTGTAGATCAATGTTCCTGCAAATAAATAAACGATATAATTAGGCATATTCATCTTCATAAGATAATAGAAAACCACACCTATAATGAGATTTTGCATCAATGGTGCAAGTACAGACCATATGAATCCAAGAAAGGATCTTCTGTATCTTTGCTTCAAACTGGCATAAACAAAATTGAATATAACGTATCTAAATCTGAAAGTTTCTTTAAGCTCTCGTAACATAGAGTTTAACTTGTTCCATGAAAAGTGGATAGCAAGGCGTCATCTTACTTTGCGGGCCGGTATCCCGACATAGGTACCCGGCTCATTTATACTATTTATGACCGAAGCGCCAGCACCGATCTTAGCGTGCGGACATATGCTTATCCTTTCTATAATCGCCACACCGGTCCCTATAAACACCTTGTCTGCAATGTGCACATTTCCTGAAATATGTACACCGGGAGAGACAGTTGTGTAGTCCTTTATTTCAACATCATGGCCGACCGAGCAGTCGAGGTTGATGTGAACATAATTGCCCAGTGTAATGTCCGTCGTTAAGACAGATTGTGAGCAGATTATGTTCCCTTCGCCCAGGATAAGCTTCTCCTTCCTTCTGTCATAGGAAACGGTGGGATGAATAAGATTGGGAAATTTGCTTTTCCGGCATGACGATTTTATTTTTTGGACGATCTTTTCTTTCAGAAGTGGGTCGCCCACGGCTATAAAACAATTGTTTTCAGCGTCTGCATATTTGCTAAGGAATCCGGATTCTGGTATGACCGTGGCGGAATTCATCGTCCTGCCTATGAGCTCATTCCCGTCTTCAGCCACGAAAAAATTTATTCTGAAATCGATGCCATTTATGGCAAAAAGGTCCTCAATAAGCCAATCGACTTCTTTTGCAAAACCGGCTGTACCAAAGATAAAATTCATGTCTTCTGAATTCCAAAGAAGGCTCTTATTTTGTCACAGATGAAGCTTATTTGATCCTGTTTAAGATCCGGCCAACTGGGCAGGTTCATGCCTCTCCACCCAAGGCCCTCTGCAACAGGGTGTTTCTGATATTTCTGTGAATACATGGGCATGGTGTGGACAGGATAGAACAAAGGCCTTGTTTCTATACCTGCTCCGGACAGTGCTTCCCGCAACGGGTCTCGTTTTGCAGGATCATCAACCAGGATGGAACACATCCAGTATGAATGCTTAACATTGCTGCCCTCCGGATGAAATGTTACGGGCACGCCTTGTAATTCTTTTCTGTACCAATCTGCAATTTGTCTCTTTTTAGCTATAAAGGTATCTGCCTGTTCAAGTTGTGCAAGTCCGATAGCAGCGCAGATATTCGTCATGCGGTAATTGTACCCCACAACATCATGCCAGTATTCACGGTGTTTTGCCAGTCCTTGCCCCTTATAATGAACAGAGCGATCATAGAGTGTCTCATCATCGGTAACGACCATACCGCCTTCGCCGGTTGTAATAGTCTTATTGCCGAAGAAACTATAGGTTGAGATGTCGCCAAAGCAACCCACATGTTTTCCTTTATAGAGTGCACCAAAAGCTTCAGCGCAATCTTCGATTAAAAAAAGTTCGTGCTCTTTTGCTATTGATACAAGAGCATCCATTTCACAAGGGTGTCCATAAAGGTGGACAGCCATTATTGCTCTTGTCTTTGCAGTTACTTTCCGCTTTACATCGTCGGGGTCCATCTGCCACGTATTTTCAAGGGAATCTACAAATACAGGTATTGCACCGGTATAGGCGATCGCATTGACCGACGCAATATACGTGAGTGTCGGTACTATCACTTCATCACCGGGCTCAATGCCTAAAGCCAGGAGTGCCAGGTGCAAAGCTACTGTTCCATTGCTTACGGTAGTAGCGTATTTAACCCCCGTATAGCGGGCAAAATTTTGTTCAAAAAGAGGAACAAACCTGCCCTTTGATGAAATCCAATTCGTATCAAGGCATTCATTCACATATTTCTTTTCATTGCCGGTCAGGGACGGTTGATAAACTGGTATTTTAATTTTTATTGAGTTTATATCCATTTCTTCATTTTCCCATATATCTTATTTTCTCATTTAATTTAAAAGAGTTGTCAAGTTTTTAGTTGAA
>JBBIVV010000081.1:0-3084 GCA_037439545.1 bacterium | reverse complement strand
CCATAAATGGTGGGGATTTCTCACGGGTAAATATTCTCAATGCCGATTTTGCACTCGTTCAGGTCCAGCATCGCATTTATGAGATGTACGAATTTAAAGCGCCTCAGATCCTTCAATCCTATCTCGACCTGAACAATGGTACCTTCAGACAAAAGTCTGTCACGTTTTGTTCCCTTAAGAAGGGGCATGACTGGAGTTAATAATTTATTTCCGTCGTCGAACACAAGGTTGCAGAACGAAGAGTCGGTCATCCTGTTGTTCTTTACTATGATGATATCGTCGCACCCATCTTTCAATGTCAACAACCGGTCTATACCTGAACGGTCGCTGTATTTAAAGGAATAATCTATATCATCGCAGTTGACAATCTTCAAGGTTTTTATGCTTTTTTTATCGTACCGCGTGTACTCTATCGTGTCTATTTCCGCTGCATAAACGATTTTGCATTTGACGATTCCATCCAGGTATTCTGCAGGTATCTTTATGAAGTCCTGAAGCGCCCTGTAATCGGAACGGCCCAGGAGTGTGGTTTGCGTATGATTGAATCTCTTATTATGGAACTCGATATTCTGTATCGTTCCGTTTTGAATTTTTATCGTTTCAAATAATAGGCACATATATCTTATCGATGAGCTCTTTATATTCTTTTCGAGGATCACTGTAAATCGTTATTCCTCCCCCGCTTTTGAACAGGTAACCGCCATGGTCATTCTCAATGAATCTTATCATCACGCCACTGTCAAGGGTTGAGCCGTCAAAATAACCAAAGACACCCGTATAATAACCCCTGTCGTAATTCTCGATATTTTTTATTATTTCCACGGTTTTTTTCTTCGGTGCACCGGTAACAGAGCCCGCGGGCAGTAGGGAGAACAGGATGTCCCCTATTCTCTCGTTGTAGCCTGCATCGAGCTCGCCGGTTATCTCGGAACTGACCTGTAACAGGTCTTTCTGATTTGTTTTTATCTTTTCTATATATCTGAATCTTTTGACCGAAACGTTTTTTGCAACCATGCTCAGATCATTCCGGATCAGATCGACGATTGTCACATGCTCTGCATGTTCCTTTTCATCCGTCAGTATTTGTTCTCCGGCATTTTCTACCGAGGCATCTATGGTGCCTTTCATGGGGAACGAAGAGACGGTGCGGTTCTTGATCCTGATAAAGGTTTCCGGCGAAAAAACCACGAAGGTATCTTTAAATAACAATTTGTACTTTGCATTGCTCAGTAAAAAAATATCTTCCAGCGAGGCATCCATTTCAACCCTTGTGGGAAATGTCAGGTTGAGCAGGTATGTATTCCCTTTACGAAGCTGGGACTCGACTTTATTGAATGCTTTCAAATATTCTTTATATGCAACAGGATGTTTTGCGATTGTCACGCGGCGATCCAGGATAAACTTGTCACTATTAGTAATGCCGTCGATAAAATACCGGACAGCGTTGTTTTTGATGTCTGACAGAGGCATACAATGGAGATTTCTAAGTTCGAAATCAATGATGAATAAAAACGGTATATGCCTTTTGCCGTAATAATTCATTTCTGTAATCATAGTTGCCACCATAGTAGATACTTGGAGAAAAAGGCACTAATTTTATTCAGTAGTATTTTTTATAAAGAGGGGTGACCCCTCTCCTCCCTTTGATTCTCCGGGTGGTGGATTTCTGCATCCCGGAAGCTCAGCCGCATCCACCGTCTACCGGAGCTCATTATCTCTTTTTTAGAGTCAGCATCAAAAATCCGGCAAAACCCAATGAAACGGCAAGGAGTACATAAGCCCCATGGAATGAATGGGTCCAATCCTTTATAAATCCGGTCAAAAAAGGCCCGACATAGCCCCCGATATTGCCAGAGGAGTTAATGAGCCCGACAGCTCCCGCGGCAGCAACGCCCGAGAGAAAGGTTGTGGGGTATGACCACCAGACTCCGAAAGCACCGTAAACACCGATGCCAGCCAGGCACACGGCAATAAAGCCTGCATATGGATTCTTTACCAATGTCCCTCCGATCATTGCTGCTGCGGCAATAAACATTGGCAGAGCACCGTGCCAGCGCTTTTCATGGGTACGGGACGAAGAATATGCTATGAACAGCATAAACAATAAGGCAAGGCCCATGGGTATAATAAGCATCCAGCCTATGGCAATCGTTGACCATCCGGATGCTTGTTTCAGCACTGTCGGCAGCCAGTAATTATACCCCCAGAACCCGGTTATCCAGAGAAAATATATAAAGCAAAGTTTCAAAACCTCCCTGTTTCTCAACGCCTCCCATAAGGTATACTGCCGCACGGCATTTTTTTCTGCGTTTTCCCTTGAAAAGGATTCGCCCAAATACGTTTTCTCGTCGTCCGAAAGCCATGCCGCATCTTTTGGCCAATCCTCAAGCCAGAACAAGAGAATTATCCCGAAGATACATGCCGGCACGGCTTCGGTCACAAATAAAAATTGCCATCCTTCGAGACCCAGGACATGCAAACTTAAGAGCCATCCGGCCAGGGGCGAACCGATCATTGCAGAAATCTGGAGCGACGATAGCATCAAAGCCAAAGCACGCGGCCTTTCTTCCGGCGCATACCAGCGGGGGATAACGGTTGCATAAGCGATAGGATAAAAACTGGCTTCTGCGGCGCCCAGTAAAAAGCGGACCAGGTAAAATTGCCAGGTCGTATGGATGAAAGCCATGAATACAGAGACCGCTCCCCAGGTAATCATAATCCGGGCTAACCATATCCTGGGGCTCCATTTTTCGGCAATAATAGCGCCTGGAATCTCGAACAAGACATAACCGATAAAAAAAACCCCGGCTCCTATGCCGAATACCGTATCGGTAAATCCCATATCTTTGTTCATGGTCAACCCGGCATATGCAAGGTTGATCCTGTCCAGATATGCTATTACCGAACCAATGAACAGCGGGAGCAGGACATGAAATAAACGCCTGCGGCTGAATGAACCGTAATTATCCTTTTCCATAACTGATTATACTCTTTTTTACGTTTCCTGATTGCGTTCTAAGGTTCGTAGTAGCAGAAATAAACACAAAAATACGACATGCCGCAAAAGACGCAAGAGGGAAGCCA
>JBBIVV010000080.1:0-3338 GCA_037439545.1 bacterium | reverse complement strand
CGTGTTTGGGATAATAATTGGTTTTTGTGGGGTTAAATGGAGGATTCCGATTTGATGGATAAAGGAATTGGGAAAGCATACCCAGAGGCAACCGTAAAAGACATCTTCTTCGTCTTCCTGAAGATAGGCACCATTGCCTTCGGAGGTGTTTATTCCATGCTCGCCTTTTTTGAAAGGGAGCTTGTCACGAAGAGGAAATGGCTCAGTCACGACAGGTTCGCGGAAAGCGTTGCCATCGGTCAGCTCACCCCGGGTCCCCCGGTCATAAACACCGGCATATTCATCGGGTATACGCTGAAAAAACTGAAAGGCGCCCTGGCGACGGTCGCGGGGCAGGTCCTGCCGTCCTTTGTGATGATGCTGGCCATCGCCTATTTTTATGTAAGGTACAAAGACATAACAACGATCCACTCCGTACTAAAAGGCGTGGGTGCTGCCGTCGTGGGCATGATAGCGTCCGTGGTCTACGGCATGGGCAGGAAGTTCCTGAAGGACTCTACGAGCATATCATTTGCCATAGCGACATTTATCTGCCTTGCCGTGTTCAGGCTCAATCCTGTTTTTCTGATCGTCGCAGCAGCGCTCAGCGGTCTGCTTATCTACAGCAAAAGGGGTCATTGATGGACCTCCTGAAGTTTTTCTGGACGCTCTTCTATATAAACCTTTTCACCATAGGCGGTGGGTATGTGATGATCCCGCTTCTCCAGAGCGAGATCGTGGGGCATTACCACTGGCTCACGAACAAGGAGTTCATTGACAGCATTGCAATAGGCCAAGTCACACCCGGGCCGCTGACCATCATGAACGCATTCATCGGGTATAAGATATTCGGGTTCTGGGGCTCTCTGGGCGCGGTCGTGAGCAGCTACCTGCCTTCGGTCATCGTGGTAACGATAGTGAGCCACTATTACCTGCAGTTCAAAAACTCATGGATAGTGGATTCGAGCTTCAAAGGCATACGGCCCGCGGTCATAGGTCTCCTCGCGGCGGTCGCGATAACGCTCGGGAAAGCCTCCATCGTGGATGTACCTACAGGACTGATAGCAGCCACCGTCTTTCTCATCCTTGCCTTTACAAAGCTCGACCCGACATTCGTGATCGTCGGCGCAGGCATCCTCGGCGCCCTGCTCTCCTGATACAACCGGCAAAGGTGATTTTTCGGGAATAGTGTGGTTAATTCTCTGTATGCTGAAGATCGGGAATATGGAATGATGATTACTCTTGTATGAAAGGTATAATATGGAACCAATTGATTTTTCCTTAGAATCCCTTGTAACAGAATCCCCAGAAAATGCCTGGGCATGGATAACGTCATTAGAAGGTATATCCAAAGAGTTAAGTCCTTATTTTCGCATGACAGCACCGAAAGGCATAACAAGTATCAATGATTTAACTATCGTTCCGGGTAAGCCATTGTTCCGAAGTCGGGTATTTTTGTTCTGCATAATCCCAATAGACTACTCTGAACTCACCCTTAGCGAAATCCGCAGGGGGGCTGGATTTATAGAGCAATCACCTACGGGCTCAATGAAACTCTGGCGCCATGAAAGACGAATTGTTCCTACTGATTCAGGGTGTATGATACAGGACCATGTAACTTTTGAGCCCAGATGGGCATCGCCTCTTGTTGCGTGGTTTATGCGGATAGTGTTTCGGCACAGACATCGGGTAATTCATAGAAACCTTAACCCCTAAGAACGAGTTTCTCATAAGGAGAACATAATATGGAAATATCCTTGGATTGGTCAAAGCCTCTAACTTTAAAGGACGGTGGTAAAAATAATTTGATTTATGCCATTTACACACTTTTTCTGACAGACTCTTCAAGATTGACCTCGCTATCAAAAAGGGGTAGCTTTATGGCGAGAACTCGGTACTCTCAAGCAGAATAGTATGTCTATCATAAAAATCTTAATCCTTTCTATAATTCAAGGAGCCGCGGAGCTTTTACCTGTTTCGAGCTCAGCGCACGTTATTGTAGCGGAAAAGCTCATGGGACTTGACCCTACGAGCCCGGAAATGACCCTGCTCCTTGTTATGCTCCATACCGGCACAATGTTCGCCGTGATCTTTTATTTCTGGAGTTCATGGCGAGATAATTACTTTTCTTCACGGGACAAACTCTTCAATATTATACAGCTTGTTACTGTGGGTACCGTATGTACCGGCATAATAGGGATAATCTTAAAAATATTTATCGAAAGGGTCGTATTGAGAAGTACACCACATGCAGAGATAGAGCTATTATTCGGCAATTTAACTCTTATTGCAATTTCACTTGCAGCAGTGGGCATCGTAATCATCTATGCCGGAACAAGAGAGGAGAGTCCGGAAAGAAAACGTGTTCTTGGTTTGCAGGAGTCATTGATGATCGGGTTGGGCCAGGGACTATGCTTACCGTTCCGGGGATTTTCACGTTCCGGGGCAACAATATCCATAGGACTGGTTCTCGGTATTGCAAAAACAACTGTTGAAGAGTTCAGTTTCGCTCTTGCTGTTGTACTCACCCCGCCGGTTATAATCCGTGAAGTCCTGCGATTATTAAAAGCCCATGTAGTATCATCTTCACCAACGGCAAGTGCGGCTGGCCTTTTTTATCCCAGTATTATGGGTATGGTGCTAAGTTTTATCTCCGGATTAGTGGCTCTGAAATGGCTTTCAAGCTGGTTTGAGCATGGTCGATGGAAAATATTTGGGTATTATTGTCTGTGTGCAGCAATTATTATCCTGTCTTTTTCTAAAACCGGATTCTTAAAGTAAAACTATTCACCATCTGAACTGTCTATATCTCCCTGGTACACTGTATAAAAACACTTTAGGCACAATCGTTTGACAGATTAATCATTATTTATCATTTTGGTACATATACGGGGAGAATTTACCTGTATGGTGAAACTAAGAATAAAGAAAACCATCTTTGTTTTTCTCATCTTTGCACTTGCATTCCGGATGACGGGCCTTGTATCTGTAATAGGATACCTTCGGGGGAATTATTCAAAAATCAGCCACACAAGAGGGGAAAGAGCTTCTGATGAATTAACCTTTGAAGATCTTACGGCAAATGACTATCTAAAATCTGTAGGTCATTCGGTAAAGCACCGCATGAGGCATCATACAAGAGGGGTTTCCAATGCATTTCTGGCAATTATAATTACCGTCCCCACACATGTGATTTTAGATTATGTCAGCCTTATTCCGATAACAACATCTCAACCACATTCAAATAACATTTCTGATATCTTCATCCCTCCCAGACAATCCGCTCCCCTTGCTTAAGAACCGATCTTTTCTCCTGGTACGGGAGTAAAGAGGTTTAAACAATGAAGTACAAGAGTAGC
>JBBIVV010000079.1:0-3423 GCA_037439545.1 bacterium | reverse complement strand
CATTATATAAAGCATACGAATAATATTTTCAAGTACACAAGTGAGCTAAAGTGCTCATTTGTCCTTTTTGCAATTTTCGGGTTTACGAAGCAGGTTCTTCGAAGGAGAGCTCACCTGTGGATGCGTCATAGGAAAACAGTTCCCCGAACCTTCCCCATGTAATGGCTATCTCGATCTGCCTTTGAGTCTCTTCAGGCGTAAAATAGTTGATCAGATACTCTTCTATGAACTCTTCGTGCAGTGTGTGATTTTTCTTTGTTTTCAGTAACCTTATGATCTGCTTAACAAGGACCGCGTTTTCCATAGCCTGCCTGCTGAAGCTTACCTTTCTTTCAAGAATATCACCGGTCACAAACTCCTTACCCTGTTCTGTCATGGTTATGTCACCCTCGGTGACTTTGACTAACTGCAGGAGTACGCAGGCATCGACAATGGGGAGGATATCGTCCACCTCCATCTGGAGTTCGTCGCTCAATTTATAGATATCCTCCTCGCCGCCCCTTTCAAAAACGAGTTCCAGCAACCCTGCTATTGCACCTGGTTTTGCATTGGGAAGCATCTGATATTTTTCCTTGGAAATAAAAAACTTGCTCTGTATCGATTCTGCCTCAACCCCGGGATTAGTCAGCAGCTGGTAGATCAAATCTATAAACATCTTGAATTCATCCAATTCCGGATTTCTTTTGTGCGGAAGATTAATCGCTATCTTTGCCCTTATTCGTCCGGGATTCTTAGACAGTATTATGCATTCATCCGCAAAGAAGACAGCCTCCTCTATATTATGCGTTACGAGCAGTATTGCCTTTGTGGGCAGTTTCTTGTCTGTCCACAAATCGATGAACTCCCTTCTCAGGTTCTCTGCGGTAAGTATGTCGAGGGCGCTGAACGGTTCATCCATACATAAAAGCTCGGGCTCGACGATCAATGACCGCGCAAATCCTACCCTCTGTTTCATGCCCCCTGAAAGCTCTTTTGGATATGCGTCTTCGAAACCGTCAAGACCTATCGTGTCGAGGATCTTCAGAGCCTTGCCTTTGATGAGCGGATCATCTATGCCCTTGGCTTTTAATACGATTGCCACATTCTCAAACACGGTCAGCCAGGGGAACAATGCGAAATTCTGGAACGCTATCGATATCTTCGATGTCGGTGTTTCAAGCGGCTTTTCGTTGAATATTACCTCTCCTGATGTCGGCTTCTGCAAGCCCGAGATAATCTTTATAATCGTAGACTTGCCGGAGCCTGATGGGCCAAGGAGTGCCGTGATTTTGTCCTTTTTCAATTGAAGGTCTATGTTTTCTACAATGGTGACGGTCGTGTCCCGTGTACCTTCGATTGTTTTTGTTACGTGTTTTAATTCTGCGATAATAATTTCTTTATTGTTTTGTTCTGCCATAATTAGCTCTCCAATTGCGCAAGCTGATTCACCTTTTTATAAAGTCTCTTCCATACGGTAACATTGATTATTACCACAATCAGGATCATTGCAAGCGTACCTCCGAAAAGGAGATGGAAATTATTCTTTTCTATGGCGATGTTCAGCAATGTACCTATGCCCCGGGTAGAGACGATGTGGTTCTTATAGGAAACATATTCGGCAACAATGGATGCATTCCATGCACCGCCCGCGGCTGTTATGATGCCGGTAATCAATTGCGGTGCAATCGCAGGTATAATGACCTTTTTCCATAGTGTAAAGCCCTTTATACTGAATATCTTTGTAACATCTATGAGGTCGTCGGACAGACTCATCGCCCCTGAGATCGTGTTGTAAAGGATATACCACTGCGTACCAAGCAGCATAAGGAGTATAGCGCCAATTCCGAGGTTTATGTGCAGGGCATACAGGAGTAGCAATGCTATCGGATACAGCATTGGTGCAGGATAAGACGCAAAGAACTGAATTGCAGGCTGGAGCCTTGTTGCAAGCCTTTTTCTCAAACCTATATAGACGCCTGCAGGGACGGCCCATAAAATGCCAATCAGTATTGTTACCGTGACCCGTGTAAAGGTCAAAAGTGCAGACGTTGCTATATACCAGAGGTCCTTGTGCGACAGATTAAACAGTATATGCGCCGACCTGTATACGCCAAACAAGACGGCCAGGGACATTCCAATCAGCAGTATAATAGTGAGAGGCTTTACAATTGAAAAAAATAATTTCATCAGTTTATTTCCCATATCGGAGTAGAATTTGAATGAGGATGTTTTTACATATATTTTTGAGAATGATTGTTTTATGGTCTTGAGGATCATCAGCCTTTTTAAATAGTCCAGCACCATTGAGTCCCCCCCCTGTCCTTCAGTGGTGTCCTCAATCTTGAATTTACCCGACCACACGATAAGAGGTTTCCAGAATAATCTGTCTATAAGCAGGATGATTATGCCCATTGCTATCAGTGAATTGAGCATTGCCCTCCCATTGCCCTGCTCCTGTGCAGCACTCATGTATGCACCGATGCCCTGAAGTCTGTACGATTGCTTGCCAAGGACAAACGCCTCGTTTACCGATAAAAAAAACCATCCGCCTGCAAAGGACATCATGCTGTTCCAAATAAGGGATATCGAAGAGTAGGGCAGCTCAAGCCACACAAATTTTTTACCTTTTGAAAATTGATATATGCGCGACACGTACTCGAGATCTTTTGGAATGGCCTTTAAAGACTGATAAACACTGAATGCCATGTTCCATGCCATGGCGGTAAAGATCATAACAATTGCCGCAAGCTCCAGCCCGAAATTACTCGCGGGGAACAGAGAGACCATGAACAGCACTATTGCAGGCATAAGGCTCAAGACGGGGATGGACTGCAGGACATCGAGCAGGGGTACCATTATCACTCCGCCGAACTTTGTACGTGCGGCGACATATCCGTAACCGAGTGCAAATATAAGCGAAAGTATGTATGCGGCGCACATACGTATCGTGGAATATGCCGAATATTTTATGAGGGCAACGGAAGACAGTGATATGTGTGACAGCGGTTTAAACGGAACAATGAGGTTTATATATACGTGGATAAGGAGATAAACTATACCTGCAAGTATAATGATGAAGCTGATGTCAAGCCATATATGTTGATATTTTTTAAGCTCAATATTGAGCATTGTATAGTTTCCATAAGGTGTTGTAATCTTGCGTAAAATATATTCTGCATTGTGTCAAGATAAAAAGAGAAGCAAAATAAATTGATAAACAGTGAATGTAAAAATATTTTAATAAAAATTGACAGGTATGTGGAATAATGATTAAAATAAACGATTAAAACGGTTGATTGTTTATTTTTAAACAAAGGAAAGGTAAATGACAAAGTGTGTAAGACATATAAATAGAGGTTTAACAGTACTCATACTGCTCGGTTTTTCGAGTTGCGGATCGTATCAGGATCAATCTGCAACCGGGAACAAGCCCGTCGCAGTGTA
>JBBIVV010000078.1:0-3451 GCA_037439545.1 bacterium | reverse complement strand
ATGCCCGGCAAATAGAGATAATCCGACCGACACAACGAGTCCGAATAATGACCATGATAGAGGTTGATGGTCTTCCAATTTTTTTGTCATCTTTTCAAAGAAATAAAAGAACCATGGGATAAAGCTCCCGGCATCCGCTGCTGTATGGTGAATATGAAATGTCATCATGAATGCAGAGAACATCCATGTTATGCTTCCCAGCAGACATGCGGGGAAGCTTAAAGTAAATAAGCCAAGCAACAAATACATACCTACTCCGGTTATTATGAGCTTAAGAATTGAGACAACCAGAAAACTTTCATTAAAGGGAAACAATGAACCAACCAGAGTGTAAACAGATAAAACGGCACTCTGGTCATCCGCAAAAAAAGGCGCACCGCCAAAGATATACGGATTCCAAAAAGGAATTTGCTTGTCCCGCAATTGATCATAATCAAACTTTCTGAAGGGTGTGTATAGTAAAGGCAGATTTTCCTGTTGTGGGTTCTGTACCAGAATAGTCTGTTTATATTTATTGAGCCAACCTAAAGAAGTCTTTTGCAAAAATATGGAAGGCAAAAAGAAAAGAAATATTATTCCGACAAGTATCGATATGCCAAATAAACGCTTCATGATGATTACTCTTTATAACAGAAATTAAAACATTTCAATTCAATCTAAGGCGGCTTTCAGCCGCAACCAAACTTTTACGCTTCAGCGTTACCCCTCTTATGTAAGAGGGGCGGGGGAGTTACCTTCGACATTCAATGCAGCGTATGGTCGTGGTACATGCTCATAACTCCCTTCCATCCCCCTTATCTTAAGGGGGATAACGCAGAAGAATACTTGTCTTAAAAGAAACCGATCTTCTTTGCATTTTACAGAGAACTTACAAAGTAAGATTCTAATCAATCATTTATGTTAAGACCTTGCAGTCGCAGAAGAATGATGGTAAGAGAGACGAAGAGGAAAAGAATTTGACAGAGCCCCACACAGAAAAAGGTTTAGTCTTATCAATTGTTGCACCCATGCATAATGAAGACGAAAACATTGCGGAGTTCTATGAAAGGACACGCAAGGTTCTTAAGGCGATGAACGTTACGTATGAATTAATTTGTGTAAACGACGGTTCGACAGATGCTACGTTAGCTGAATTGATGGAGATTCGCAAAAGAGACCCCCACGTCAAAATCATAAACTTCTCGAGAAATTTCGGCAAAGAAGCAGCTTTGACTGCGGGCATTGATTTTTCCATGGGAGAGGCGGTAATCCCAATAGATGCTGACCTGCAGGACCCTCCGGAATTAATACCACGGCTTATTGCAAAATGGAAAGAAGGGTATGATGTCGTTTATGCGACACGAGAATTCAGGGAAGGCGATGGATGGTTTAAACGGTGGACTGCATCCATCTTTTATAGAGTTATAAACAAAATCGTTGCTCTGAAGATTCCGAATGATACAGGAGATTTCCGGCTTATGAGCAGACCTATGATAGATTCATTAAAGAAACTTCGTGAAAGAAACCGGGTAATGAAGGGATTATTCCAATGGGTCGGCTTTAAACAAACTGCTGTATTATATACAAGGCATAAAAGAAATGCCGGAAAACCTAAACAAACCTATTGGAAACTTTGGAACCTTGCCATTGAAGGAATAACATCTTTTAGTCAATTCCCTCTTAAATTTGCTTTTTACTTTGGATTGTTAATCATATTTTTTGCATTTATTTATACCCTGTTCATTGGAATACACACCTTATTTAATGGTATATTTATTCCAGGTTATTCAGCTTTGCTTGCTTTAATATTATTTTTAGGCGGGTTCCAGCTCTTTATCATAGGTGTTCTCGGCGAGTATGTTGGAAGAATATATAACGAGGTGAAACGAAGGCCTTTGTATATAGTCCGTGAGCTGATTGGATTCGAGCAATCGCTTGAAAAGATGTAACTATATAATTAAGAGTTGTCATTATAGACAATAACGATCATGCTTGATAAATATGGCATTTCAATAGTTTTTCCAAGGATGAAATATACGTCCGGCGACCCGCCGCTCGGTGTAATGTACATTGCTACGTATCTCAAGAAACAACTCAATGCGAATATCCAGATAATAGATACGACCTTTCACAAAAGCTACGATTATGTATTCAATCGTATCGTTAATTTTCCTACAGATATCGTAGGTATCTTTATAGATACGCTTATGTACAACGATGCGATAAAGATAGCTGCCATGGCCAAATCCCTCGGTAAATACGTTATTGCCGGAGGTCCCCACACGACTATAATGCCTGAAACCGTGATACCGTATGTGGATGCCCTGGTCATCGGTGAGGGCGAGCTTGCTTCATTAGAAATTTTAAAGAACCTGCCTGATTTGAAACCTGTCAAAGGTGCATGGGTCAAGGATGGTGCAAACATATATAAATCAAATGAACTCAATTTATCGCAAGATCTCGATTCAATCCCTTTCCCTGATCGTTCACTTATAGAGAATGAGCTGTATATGCAATACTGGCATTTTATGGACGTTGCGGGAGGCTATAAACGAGGAACAAACATTATCGGGAGCCGGGGATGCCCTTTTCATTGCACCTATTGTCAACCAACGTTAAAAAAGCTGTTCGGCACGAAACTCAGGTACAGATCGCCGAAAAATGTTATAGATGAAATTTTATCGCTAAAAGAAAAACTCGGCATCCAGGCATTTATCTTTCAGGACGACACACTAACGATAGATAAAAAATGGGTTACCGAGTTCACAGATCGACTCATAAAAGCAGAAACAAACCTCATTTGGGGTTGCAACACGCGTGCCGACACAATCGACAGTGAGCTCCTTATGCGTATGCACAATGCAGGGCTGAGGAAGATACAGATTGGCGGAGAATCCGGCACGATCAGAATATTGAGTGATGTTTATAAAAAAGGCATTATACCGGAGCAGGTAAAGAATCTCGTAAGCACGGCACATGGTGTTGGCGTCAAAACACTGGTGTTCTTTATGCTCGGTGCACCGGGCGAGACAAGACAGGAAGTAATCTCCACCATCAAATTCGCAAAGGAAATAAAATCTGATGAAGTCACGTTTAATCTTACCCAGCCTCTGCCTGGAACTGATCTTTATGAAGCTATGACTCACAACGGAAAATATAACCTTGAGAAGGATTTCTCAAAATTCGATTACTACAACAGGCGGGCATTTAACGATGTCACGCTGTCCAACAGGCAATTGAGGATTATCAGGATATTCGGATTCTTTTATGTATATGTAAGGCTTTCATCCTTTCTCTATATGATGCGACATTTTGGATCTATCAGCGGTATAAAAAAGCTATTCGCAAAATTGAAACGGGTGTTTTCCTGAGGCGGTCTTCGGCCGCAACTTGATTAAATCCCCCTTCCTCCCCCTTTGTCAAAGGGGGAAATTTCACCCCTCTTTGAAAAAGAGGGGCAGGAGGAGATTTT
>JBBIVV010000077.1:0-3478 GCA_037439545.1 bacterium | reverse complement strand
GTCTGTATGCATAGGAATATCTCCTTGCTCCAAACCCCTCCAGAAATGGCGTATAACGCGCGTTGATGGTATTTTTATGCGACTCAGGGCCCCATAGAAATAGTTTTTCTGCGGGAAGATTTCTGCTATACGAGCTACCAAGGATGGCTTGCCGTGAAACTGTGGAAGTTCGCATTGGGCGGTTATACTATGGATGCCATCAGGAAAGTCAGAAAGACCGATACCCAGTACCCTGCCGTTCTGAAGGTAGTCGGCATTTTCATAGTGCTCATCATCATGTATATCGTGTTCTACTTATGAGCGTACGCAGGATTTTATTTTATGCCCCTCCACAACAACGTCAAACAAATAAGGACCAAGGCACTCCTGAGCAAGGCAGAGCTTGCAAGAAAGGCTGGTGTGTCGGTCCTGACTATATCTCGGATAGAAAATGGTATGGAATGCAGGATGGACACCAAGAGAAAAGTCATTCAGGCGCTGGGGCTGAAGATTACGGAGAAGGGGAAGGTGTTTCCGGGGTAGATTTGTTTTTCGTTACGATAACATGTAAGCGGTTATGTGATAGCATGTCATTTATGCAATCGGAAACCTTGAACATTTGGCGAAATAAGTATATAACCGCCACAGTTAATCCGTTTTCATTTTCGTCGTATGGCTCATGAAATAAAAGAAATCAAGCTTGCAGATCTCGGCTATGACGGATATTTTGATCTGCAATGGAAATCGTCCGAATTCACGAACTTTTCAGCGGCCCGTGTCATTGCGGAACATAGGGAAGCATACAAGGTCAAAGACACTGACGGAGAGTATCTGGCCAGGATCACAGGGAAACAAATGTTCGGTGCAGCAAAGAGAGCGGACTTTCCAGCTGTTGGCGATTGGGTGGCAATAACCAGGCTCGATAATGAAAGGGCCGTTATTCGTGATATTTTGCAGAGGAAAACGGTACTCCGGAAAAAATACAGCGACAGACACGATACACAACTTATCGCCACCAATATCGATGTCGCCTTTATCGTCGAATCGCTGGATAGAGATTACAATCTCGAGCGCTTTGAACGATATTTTGTTTTGGTGAGTGAAGGCGGGATCAAGCCGGCCATTATATTGAACAAAGTGGATTTGATTGCCGAGGCCGGGCAACATCAAAGGGTGGCGCAAATAAAAAGCAGGCTTGGCAATGTGGATATTGTTTTGACGAGCACGATCACAGAACAGGGACTTCACGGATTGACGGAGTATATAACAAGAGGAAAGACCTATTGATTTCTGGGCTCATCGGGCGTGGGCAAGTCTTCCCTTTTAAATAAATTACTGAAAACGGGCGCGATCAAAACGAGGGAAATAAGCTATTCTACCGGCAGGGGCAAGCATACGACGACGGCAAGGACATGTATTTTCTGGAAAATGGCGGGATTGTAATCGATAATCCGGGGACGAGAGAGGTCGGGATAGCCGATGCGGGTGCCGGTATCGAAAACGTATTTGACGAGATAACCCGATTATCTAATGAATGTACGTATGCCGATTGCACGCACGTACACGAACCGGGCTGCGCGGTGGTAAAAGCCGTCGAAGAGGGTACGCTGGATGAAGCCAAATATCAGAATTACATCAAACTGAAAAAAGAAAATGAATATTATGAAATGACCGGCTTTGAAAAGAGAAGGAAGGATCGCAGGTTCGGACAATTCATAAAAAAAGCAAAAGACCAGATGAAAAAATACAAACCGTAGATAAACCGGCAGATGAGAGGTTACTGCGATAAGCAGGGGCCAAGGGTGGTCCTGCCGGAGGCGGGAGACTGAAGAATCCAAACAGATCATTCGGCTTCGCCTCAGAATGACACTATTCGTATCTCTCCCTATCAGATAAAGGGTACAAAGGGATTTATGATTCTTCTGTACCCCTCTCCTGTTAGGAGAGGGCAGGGTGAGGTCGTATCATTTTACACCCCTCCCTTAGAAAAAGGGAATCAGGGAGGGATTTCATCTCCATGATATCAAGTCACTTTGTACAATAGCCTTATTGACAATATACGATAAATATAGATATAGTATTATCAGGTTGAAGGACTGTGGTGTCATGAAAAAAAATACACTGGTGCCGATTGAATCGATTGAACAAAAGATCCTGTTCATAAGGGGACAGAAGGTTATGCTGGATCGGGATTTAGCAGAACTTTATGGAGTTAAAACCAAGATATTAAATCAAACTGTCAAAAGAAACATAAAAAGATTTCCATCTGATTTTATGTTTCAATTGGAATATCAGGAAGTTACGGCTTCAAGGTCACAAATTGTGACCTTGAAAAAAGGTAAAAATATCAAATACCGTCCCTATGCATTTACAGAAAACGGAGTTGCCATGCTCTCCAGCGTGTTAAATAGTGAGCGTGCTGTTCAGGTCAACATGCAGATCATGCGCACGTTCACGAAATTACGGCAGATTGTTGCGGCGAATAAGGATTTATCCAGGAGGCTGGATGAACTGGAAAATAAATATGATAGTCAATTCAGGGTTGTTTTCGATGCCATACGCAAGCTCGTGGCTACGCCAGAGCCCAAGCACCACAGGATAGGATTCATCTGATATCCCCTCTGAATCCCCTCCTTCCAAGGAGGGGCAAGGGAGGTCTAAAATTCCCCTTTTGTGAAAGGGGTGTCTGCGGAAGCAGACGGTGGTATCCCAAGTTTCTCACACCTATCGGGGCAATTCACGAATCGTCTTTTTGTAAAAGAGTAAGTCATCTGTAAATCATTTTGTGATATAATATTATTTATGCAATCGGAAACCTTGAACATTTGGCGAAATAAGTATATAACCGCCACAGTTGACCCGCCATTGAATCCGGACCTTTCACAGAGTGAGGAATGATGTTCATATCAAGATCTAAAACGGAAACCTTCAGTGTTACCCCTCTTAGATTAAGAGGCGGGGTACCCATCGGGCACACAGCGAAGCTGGGTCGGATGGGTCGGGGCGTCAAGGTATAGCTCATGGCCCGCACAGTTAAGACCGGGAAAAAGCACAATGGCAACGGCGCAACCCTCGGGTTCGAAGACAAACTCTGGCAGGCCGCAGACAAGCTCCGCAACAACATGGATGCAGCCGAGTACAAGCACGTTGTTCTCGGACTCATCTTTTTGAAATACATATCCGACGCATTCGAGGAACACCACGCCAAACTTGAGGCAGACAAAAAAACCGGAGCAGATCCCGAAGACCGCGACGAGTACATGGCTGCAAATATCTTCTGGGTCCCCAAGGCAGCACGCTGGCATTATCTGCAAGACAATGCAAAACAACCGAGCATCGGCAAGCTCATCGATGACGCCATGGTCGCCATCGAGCACGACAACAAGGTGCTGAAAGGTGTTCTACCCAAAGACTATGCCCGTCCCTCACTGGATAAGCAGCGGCTCGGCGAGCTGATAGACCTTATCGGTACCATAGGCATGGGAGATAAAGAGAACCG
>JBBIVV010000076.1:1776-3798 GCA_037439545.1 bacterium | reverse complement strand
TATATCCCGATGTGCCCATTCAGGTGAGGTACGATATCGTCACCCGAGGCAAAAGCCCCAAGGTACAGTCGAAGTTCCCGGATACAAACAACCACATCCAATTGCAGGATATTCTTCGTGAGATAATCTATGGCATTGAGAAAAACGTGTATACCCCGAGACCCGGCTACATGTGCAATAGCTGTGAGTATAAAGACATTTGTATGGGAAGTACAACATTAAAAGGGGATTAAATCCCCCCTTTTTTTCGCTAAAAGGGAGGATGATTTGTTATTAAGCCAGTATCGAAAAATGGTGATAGCATTAAGTACTCGACCCAATATGAATAAACTTTGCTATGATTGCTTTTGTGAAAAGAACCAAAAATTTTTATGGGGGTATAAGACGATTCATCTTCTTGAATATTTTTTCCTGTTTGGTATAAGTACGTATTATGTATTGTAAAAAGTGTGGTGCAAGAAATGATGATGACGCTCTATTCTGCTTCAAGTGCGGGGCGGATTTAAGGAAGGTGACGCCGCGCGGTGCAGATACCCCTGACAAGCGCGGGGAGGTTCTTTCATCTTCTACTGATACGGACATCGGCTCAGGGGACACTATTTTTGACAGGGATGCGAGTGTGTTAGGTGGTACATTACTTGGCAACCGTTATCGGCTGGATGAAGAGATTGGCAGAGGGACAAGGAGTGTTGTTTATCTAGCCAACGATTTTGCCTTCGACAGGAAGGTGGCTATCAAGACTATAAACATATTTGAGGCAACTGATTCAGCTAAACTGGAAGAGCTCAAAAAAAGAATGCGTACTAAGGTGGAGACTACGGGTAAATTGAACCACCAAAACATCGTTAAGATATATGACTATGGCGAAGATCCTCTGCCATTTGTTGTCATGGAGTATGTTGAAGGCGAATCTTTGGAATCGTTAAGAAAGAGAAGGGGCAGGTTCAGTCTTCAGGAACTCTATCCGTTTATACGTGGTGTTGCAGCCGGCATTGACTATGCCCATTCAATGGGTATTGTTCACAGGGACATAAACCCCGACAATATATTGATCACAAAAGATGGTGTACCAAAGATAACCGGTTTCGGGATAGTACGAGTGCTCAATGCGTCAGCAATGCAGGATTCAGCAATAATAGACTCTCTATCGTTTATGTCACCGGAGCAGATACTCGGAGGTTCTGTTGACGGAGGCGCGGATATTTTCTCCTTCGGCGCCATACTGTACTATCTTCTTGCGAGGGAAAAGCCGTTTGCGGCCAGCACGCTGCACGCCATAGCATATAAGATATTGAACAAAGAGCCGAAGCCACCGAGCTTCTTTAACTCCTTGCTGACGCCCCACATTGACGGGGTACTGCTGAAGACCCTTTCCAAAAATCCAAAGTCACGTTATACGCGGGCAAACGAGATTGTGGAAGCCCTTGTTATGAAGGATGCAACGCAGAAGGATAAATCTGAACAGTCTGCAGTCAAGCAAGATGGTAGTTCGACACAAGTAAAATCAGGCAAATGGAGGCAGAATCCTATTCTCAGGGGTATCGGTGGGATTCTTGTAGTGGTATTATTAATCATAACAGTTGCATATAATAACACGAGACAGAGGGAGTCCAGACAGACTGCTGCTGAGACAACCCACAAGAAAAATGATGGTGTAGCGCCGAATCCACATACGATCTTAGCTATTTATAAAACAGCATGTGACGAAGGTCTTGTGGATGGATGCAACGAGTTGGGCTTGATGTATGAAAAAGGTAATGAAGTGGCAAAGGATTTAAAAAAAGCCGTTTACTTCTACAAAAAGTCATGTGATGGAGGCTATGCAGGAGGTTGTAGTAATTTAGGCTCGCTGTATGTTTTGGGCCAAGGTGTGGATAAGGACTTACAAGTGGCTGCATCTCTTTTCAAGAAGGCATGTGACAGAGGTAATGCACAAGGATGCAGCAAACTGGGTGGGATGTACTATAATGGTAATGGCGTAACGAGGAACTTACAGACGGCCGTAGCTCTTTTCAGAAAAGC
>JBBIVV010000076.1:0-1766 GCA_037439545.1 bacterium | reverse complement strand
TGTAAGGAGAGCAATAGCGACTGTCTATTGTTAGGAAGTGTATATGAGAATGGGGAAGGTGTAGTCGAGGATTTGAAAACGGCAATATCTCTTTATAAGAAAGCGTGTGATGATGACAATGGAGATGCATGTAATGATATAGGAGTAATGTACACTAATGGAAAAGGGGTAGCCAAAGATCTAAAAATAGCCAGAACCTTTATTAAAGAAGCATGTGATGATGGCAGCGCAGAGGGATGCAATAACCTTGGCATTATATATCAAAACGGGCAAGGGGTAGCTCAAAATTCAAAAATAGCAGTGTCTCTTTACAGGAAAGCATGTGACAACGCCTATGGAGCGGGATGCGACAATCTTGGGAGAATGTATATTAATGGAGAAGGCGTAGATAAAAATTTACAAACGGCTGTATCCCTTTTCAAGAAAGCGTGCGATAAACTCAATTCAGATGGGTGTTACAATCTTGCTGTAATGTATACTCAAGGAGAGGAAGCACCTCAAGATTTAGCGTCAGCTGCATCCCTTTACGAGAAGACATGTAATGAGGGCATTTTACAGGGGTGCTATAACCTTGGCGTAATGTATGTCAACGGTAAAGGAATAAGACAGGATTTATCTATAGCTTCATCCCTTTTCAAGAAGGCATGTAGCGGAGGAATTGCGCAAGCATGCAGTAGCTTAAATATGCTGTCTAAATAGTGAATACTAAATTACCAATACTGGCTCTTGTCTGACCGGTATTAGCAGGGTTCTTTGGTGTGGGTGCTCAAGTCGGAATGATTCAGGAAATGTATATGGTTAAATTAAACTAAATATCCCAGTAATAAAATGGAACTGCAAAACAAGAAAATGAAATCCAGCGTATTTGTAGCTGAGGTTAATCATATTTTCGATAAGCTAAAAAAAGAAAATCCTGATTATAAAAATATAAGATTAAGAAAAGGTCCGATAAAGCAGGTCATCGAAGAGCTTCAAGTGTTAAAAGATTTTATAATTGAAATTGAAAAAGAGAAGGGACCAATATTCATAACATACCATGGGACAGATTCAGATGATGATGCTACTATAGAGATTGAAAAAGACAATAAGCAACTCTATGTCCAAGTTACTATTGCAACTGATGAAGAAGCGTATTTGCGTAGACAGGCCACGGTTGAAGGTGTTCCTGTTTTTTTCGGGAAAACAGAAAGAAATAGGAAAACTGGCAGAATAAGTTCAAGACCAAATGTGTTCAAAAATGACGAACTCATAAAAAAGAACGCTCAAATAATACAGTCTGCAATAGATAAAAAGAAAAGCTTTTCTTATGGTTCTGATCGCATTTTGTTAATAGGAGTAGAAGAATATAGTCTTATTTTAGATGACGAATGGGATAAAATTAAACTGATGATAAACAAAGATCGTGTCTCATTTGATTCGGTATGGTTAAGAAGGAATAACGGCCAATGCGAAAAAATCTTGTAAAATAAACGTCCGTTTATTAACACCCAATTTAAGAAAACCGTTTTCAGAGGGGAATTACCGGGCCGTTTTTGCTACCCTTTTTTCGCCACCCTATTTTGGGCGTTTACATGGCTATCGTTTTGATGATCTTCATCTAATTTCCTATTCCCTCACCATATTTCCGCTCTGTCCTTGTTATAAGGTAAATAGAGCAGGAAATCCCCATAGCTTCCGGTCCATTTGAACCAAAAGCTATTATTCAGATTCAGCATATCCCGAAGCTCATCCAGCAATTTAACGTCCTCAGATAAGCCTTTTACAGC
>JBBIVV010000075.1:0-3868 GCA_037439545.1 bacterium | reverse complement strand
TCATCGAGCTCATGGTCGTTGTCGTCATCATCGGCATCCTCGCGGCAATAGCGATTCCGAATTTTATCACTCTGGAGGGAAGGGCTAAAGAGGCTTGTATAAAAGGTGCAATGCATACATATGCGGTTGGTATAGAAGATTACTCGACACAAACTGCAGGGACCTATCCACTGCCGGTAAATCTTCTGTCAGCGACACATTCACCCATTGTTCTCACGACAGATGGTATTCTCAATCTACTTCCCAATAGCACATTAACGGCAAACTGCGAGATTGCAGGCGCACTGACACTTGTTGATCAAACCGGTATAGTGGCTGCTCCAATAACTGCCGCAAGTGCTGCTGTACCGTCGCTAAAAGGGGACATTAACTATTTCGCAGGACCTGCCGGTGCAAACAATACTACACTTCCTGTAAATGCATGGGCAATGTCTGGGAATAACGGATTAAACCTGCTTGTAATGCAGAATGGACCATTTGTTATACATAATTAAATCCTGCACTGTCATACAATACGAAACATTTATTGTCACCATGTCAAACATTATTAAGCAGATGACTCCTGTTCACAAATAAAAATCCTTATTATTCAATGTATTGGCTGCTAATGATTCTGGCACGTTCTCTGCTCAATAAATAGGTATAAAAATTTAAAGGAGGAAAGATTTATGAAAGGACAAAAAGGTTTTACGTTGATTGAGTTGATGGTGGTCGTCGTGATCATCGGTATACTCGCGGCAATTGCGATTCCGAACTTCATCGCTATGCAGAAAAGGGCAAAGGAGGCTTGTGTAAAGGGCGCTATGCACACGTATCAATTATCCACAGAAGATTTTGCTACTCAGACAGGTGGAACATACCCGTTGACAGCCAATCTACTCGCTACTACACACAACCCTGTTGTAACTACGACAGATGGTATTCTGAGTTTGTTACCAAACACCATGCCTGCACAGAATTGTTTTGTACCTACAACCCCGCTTGCCGCAGGCAATGGTACGCAGGTTGACCAAACAGTTTTAGGTGGCACACCAATAACAAGTTGTGCTAATGTTACGCCAGCTAAATCCGGTGATGTAAACTATTGCATAGGACCTGCTGGTGCCAATAATGTCGCTGTCCCTGCAACAGGATGGGCAATGTCAGGGAACAATGGAGACCTTGCACTGATTATGCAGGCCGGTTCCGTTTATGTCATTCACAATTAGATATTGAACAAGTCGTGTATCTGTTATAAGGATAGCAACATGTTGCTATCCTTATTTTTTTATTATATCAAATAATCATTATGATAGAGATTAAATCACTGACAAAGATTTATCCTCCACGCAAACTTGGCATAAAAGATTTGAGTTTTTATGTGCATAAAGGCGAGGCCGTTGGTTTTCTCGGCATGAATGGGGCTGGGAAGACGACAACCATAAAGATCATCATGGGTTTAATAAAGAAATATACGGGTGGGGTCACCATCATGGGGCATATGAACCCTATAGCAAGCGATATGTATAAAAAAGTTGGATATCTTCCTGAGGTGCCTTATTTTTACGATTACTTAACTCCACTGGAATCCCTGCGATTATACGCAAATCTCACAGGAATAACTGTAGATTCCAATACAATGACAGCTCTGCTCGAAATGGTAGGATTAAAAGACGTAGCAAAAGAACGTATAGCGAATTTTTCCAAAGGTATGGCTCAGAGATTTGGATTGGCTCAGGCAATGATTAATGATCCTCAGCTTCTTATCCTCGATGAACCCATGAGCGGGCTTGACCCGGTAGGCAGGAAGGAGATCAAGGATGTATTAATTGAATTAAAGAAACAAGGAAAAACATTATTCTTCAGCACTCATATAATTCCTGACGTTGAAGTGATCTGTGATAGAGTAATAGTTATAGAAAAAGGTAAGCTCCTTATGGATGAAAAAATAGCAAATCTGCTTTCAATGTCTGCAGATACTTACCGTGTGTCTTTCAATAGAGAGGTTATCGATTCACAAATATCGCACATTATGCTTACAAGTAAAAGTTCAAATCTGTACACTTACCATGTGAATGGTTATAGTAATGCAGAGAAACTCGCAAGTGAAGAAACACATAACGGCTCAAAACTGCTTGAATTCCTTGAGTTAAAACCAACACTTGAAGACTATATTTATAAAACGATTGGCAGTAGAAAAGATGTTTAGAAGATTGTCGAGTATTGCAAAAATTACTTTATTGGAATTCGTAAGAAACAAAACATCTTATGTGTTTTTATTCTTTGCCATTATCTTCATATTTGTGTCTTATGGCATGGGAATGCTGAGTATGGGTGAATATATTCGAGTAGCTCAAAATACTGGCCTGTTTTTTATATCTCTCCTAAGTATGCTGTTCGTCATATTTGGCATTCAAAATATTACAATCCGGGATTTTTATCGTAAAAGCATATACACAATTCTCTCAAAATTAAACAACAGATATGAGTACGTGCTGGGGAGATTTTTAGGACTGACCCTTTCTGTTATAATTCTTATTTCTGTAATGAGTGCGCTTTTTTTACCGGCGATAACTCTCTTTAATTTCATGATGTTCGCTAAAAGCGACATTCACTACGGGGTACTCGTATTCGCTCTGTTTATGACAATGCTTGAAATGATAATGCTCATAAGTCTTGCAATGCTTTTTTCAAATCTTCTTTCTTCTGTGCTTGCCTCAATCATAACTTTCTTTATATTCATTATAGGGAATAGCAGCGGCGTATTGAAAATAATGTCTGGTAAAACACCGCTGGTGCTCAAATATTTACTGCTTTTTTTCTACTATGTATTACCAAACTTTGAGAATTTTAATTTCAGGAACATGGCAATCTATGGAATAATGCCTTCCATCGTACATATCATTGATGTGGTTATATACTTTATGCTGTACACCGGAATAATTCTTTATTTGACATCCATAGTGTTTGAGAAAAAAGATATGTAAATATGAAAAAGTCTATGATGGCACTGACAGCGTCAATGTTGATATTGTCAATCAGCGCGTTCGAAATATTTAGTATTCAAAACAATATAGATGTTACTAAAGATTCTCTCCGATTGAGTGAACCTCAATTATTCATGTTTCCAACATCCATTAATCTTAAATATGCAACAATGGGTTTTAATAACTTCATTTCAGATATTATGTGGATGGATGTCGTGCAATACGTCGGCATGCACTATCAGACAGACAGGGATTTTAAATTCCTCTACGTCCTTCTTTACAGCATAGATAATATAGACCCAAGATTTACCAATGCCATTTCGTACGGTGCTTTTTTTCTTGAATCTCTTGCGAACCAGTTTGACAATGCACAAAAACTGCTTCTCGTCGGCATGAAAAATAATTCAGACGCGTGGGAGTATCCATTTGAAATTGGATTCTTATATTATGCTTATAAAAAAGACTATAGCAATGCATATAAATATTTTAAAATAGCAGTTGAAAAGCCAGGCATTCCTCCTCAATTCAGAACGTTTCTTCCTTATGTAATCGAGAAAGGGCAGACCCCTGAAGCGGCACTTGCAGTATGGGAATACATGTGTTCCCGGAAGTCAGGCTCGATTGCAGAAGGCGTATGCGAGGCAAACATAAAAAGACTTTATAATAAGATCGCCGCTGACAAACTAAATAGTGCATTGAAAACATATAAACTTCGTTATGGCAGTTATCCCACTACATTAGCAGGACTTCTTTCAAGCAAAATCATCAAAAATATACCCGCTCTTTCAGAGGGCGAATACTATGTTTATGAACCCAAGACGGGTAAAATCAATATAATGCACATTACGGGGAAAAATACGGGCAATAAAATGTAAATTGCCGAAGGCGGGACTCGAACCCGC
>JBBIVV010000074.1:0-3912 GCA_037439545.1 bacterium | reverse complement strand
AGAGAATGCAAAGCCGGCGCTGAAACGCAAGTTGGAATTTCTGGAAACACGTCAGGCAATGGTGCAGTCGCTTTACCGGAAAGGCATGTCCCTGCGCGCCATCACGACACAGGTGTTTGGCAGGGAAGACTTTATGACCGTAGTGAGCCGGGGACACTTTTCAAAGATAAACATCACGAAGTCGTTGCTGGGTATCACGAACTATCCCCTGTCTACATAGGAGGGGCATCAGGGACATTCCTCAAATTCGTCAGGCTTAAATACCGTATACCACGTTAGAAAGCGCCGCTATTTATGGCAGGGATAACATAAAAAGTCGTAAAGTCCTTATAGAAAATGCGTGGATTAAAGCCGCACCTTTCCTGACGGGGTTTACTTTTAGGCAGGAGTCGCTCAGGTCCCCTCAGTCCAGTCCGTATTCCTTCCAATTCTTTGTCACGAGTTCTTTTATTTCTGCAGGCATTTCGATCACCGGCGGCCAAATGCGTCTGTGACCTTCTTCCTTGAGCTTCTTTGTCGCATCAATACCCATTTTTGAACCGAACCCGATCTCCGGCGATGCGTGATTCAGGACATCGACAGGTCCTTGCTGGATTATGATATCACGTTGAGGGTCAACATTGTTTCCGAGCCTCCAGATTACGTCCTTTATATTCTGTACATCGACATCTTTATCAAAGATGGCCACAATCTTCGTAAACGTGAATTGTCCCAACCCCCAAAGTGCATTGATCACCTTGCGTGCATGTCCCGGGACCGACTTATCAATGCTCACGAATGCCATATTGTGAAAAACACCTTCTATCGGCAGGTTAATATCAACGATTTCCGGTAATAACTTCTGTACCAATGGCAGGAAAAGCCTTTCCGTTGCTTTACCAAGATAGCAGTCCTCCATGGGAGGCTTGCCCACGATGGTCGCAGGATATATGGCGTCTTTCCTGTGTGTTATGGCTGTTATGTGGAATACAGGGTATTGGTCTTCCATGGAATAATAACCTGTGTGGTCGCCGAACGGCCCTTCTGTGCGCATCTCATCCGGATCGACATATCCTTCAAGTACGAACTCTGCGTGTGCCGGAACCTCCAGATCGGAATTGATGCATTTGACCAGCTCTACCGGTTCTTCTCTTAAGAAACCTGCAAAAATCATCTCATCTACCCCATCAGGAAGCGGGGCAGTAGCAGCATAAAGCGTTTGCGGATCAATGCCGAGAACGACAGCAACATCCATGCGCCTGCCGAGTTGTTTATACTTCCTGAAATGACCTGCACCGTGGTGATGCATATGCCAGTGCATACCCGTTGTTTTACCGTCATAAAGGTGCATCCTGTACATGCCGACATTCTTATCCCCTGTCAAAGGATCTTTTGTGAAAACAAGCGGCAGAGTTATAAACCTTCCGCCGTCAAGCGGCCATGTTTTTACAACAGGAAGGTTGTCTAAATTGGGGCTGTTTTTTATAATGACCTCATGGCATGGACCATCTGAGCGTGTTTTTGGAAGCATATCCGACAACTGCTTAAGTTTTGGCAGCATTTTCACTTTTTCCCACACGGACCCGGGCGGTTTTTGATCAAGCAGAGACCTCATTTTGTTCTGCAGGTCATTCAGGCTGCTGACGCCGAGGGCAAATGCAGTCCTTGATTCAGTGCCGAACATATTCATCAATAAGGGGAACGAAGCCCCCTGCACATGCTTGAATAATACTGCGGGTCCTCCGGCTTTTATAAGCCGGTCAGCAATCTCTGCAACTTCAAGAACGGGAGACACTTCTTTATTTATTGTCTTAAGTTCACCCCGGTTTTCAAGGGCTGCTAAATATGCTCTTAAATCCTTAAAAGGCATAGTTAAAACATATTCAGATGCATTGCCTGCGTGGATCTCTTCATGGTTGCCTTTGCTCTTATCTTTACCTGGGAAAGGTAAGTCATATAATCCTTGTTCAATTTAGACCAATTTTTTACAATACGGTTTGCAACGAGCTTTATGACTACCGTTGAAGCAGGATACGCATTGTCATTTATTAAACCGGCAACCCTGCCCAAGGTTTTATCATACACCATATTGAGCGCCTCGTTTAATACCCTGGAGTAAGAATAAAAATCTTCAAACGCTCCAATCATGCCGCTCTGTAATTCAAAAGGAGACATGTTTTTAGGCTGAAATACGGCATGTAATCCGTCGTAATACTGCCACATCTTATGGAGGAGCCTTCCCTCTGATTCAAGCTTCTCATAGGTTTCAGTGCCTGGTAGCGGCGTTAAAACCATGTATTGGACGGTATCGATCTTGTTTTTTACCGAGAACTTTACGGTTTCCTTGAATATATCCATATTGTCCTCATCCCCGCCGAATATGAACATGCCGTGTATACGGATGCTGTTCTTGTGAAACACTTCTATGGCGCGTTTAATGTCGTCCAGGGTTTGATGCTTGCTCAGCCCGTTCAGAGTATCGTTGCTGACCGATTCAAAACCTATGTCGACAGTATCGCATCCCGCTTTCTTCATATCTTTAACCATATCCGGATAGCGTGTAATATCCGTCCTTACCTGCGCCGCCCAATGAAATTTGAATTTCTCTTTGGCTATCCGTTCCATGAGTTCGTGTGTCCGGTTGACATTTGCAGTAAGGTTGTCGTCGTAGAAAAAGACAGAATCTGTTTTTACCCGTCTCAATTCTTCTATGACCCTGTCGATGGACAATGTTCTGTATCCCTGTCCGAACATCTTCGTTACAGAACAAAAATTACAGTCAAAAGGGCAGCCGCGCGATGTCATAACCGGTGTAATATCCATCTTTTTGTGGTTCACCAGCAGATTAAAATCCGGTACCGGCAGATTATCAAGCGTGTGGAGCAGTTTCCCGTTCAAAATGCGCTGGTCGGACCCGTTTTTGAGCAGATCAATGATTATCTCCTCGCCTTCACCTGTTACGACATAATCGACATACTTACGTGCTTCTTCTTTAAGAAATGTTGCGTGAATCCCGCCCATGATTACCGTCGAATGGGGGTTCTTCTGTTTAAACTGCCTTGCCAGTTCATAAGCCCTTTCGCATGTGGACGTAAGAGAGGTTAAAAGAAGAAAATCTCCCTCGAGCTCATTCATGGTTAAATGCCTGCCGAGCAGGTTTTCATTTACAATCTTTACATCAAAACCTGCGTCCCTTATTGCTGTTCCGAGATAAAGCGGTCCCATAAGAGGCAGGGTCATAAACTTTGCAAACACATTTGCTTCTATACCTTTTGGTTCAACGAACAAAACCTTCTTCATGACTTGTTAAACTCCTTTATTAGTAAAATACTTATTCCAAACAGCACCAACGAAATGGGCCATAACCTGTAATCAATTGAGAAGATCAGAAAAAACACTACACACAACCCAGCAAGAAATACCCCAAGATGAAAGAATATCATACCCTTTCCAGTGCTAAAGTAAACAAACAAAAAAGCAACTCCTAAAAATCCAACAAAAAATGGCCAGAGAAACTCCATACTCTTCCATGTCGTATAATTCGCATAAAATGCAAGGGCGCTAAACTGTATGATATATACACCCATTGCAAGGATAGTGGGGTTCGTTTTTCCTTTATCCACATACAGCATACACAACCCGATCCCCAATATCAAGGGAAAAATAGGCCATAAATTATAAACGCCTTTTATATACCCGTAATTCTCAAGCATGAGCAGGACGCCAATTCCAATGCACAGCAGCGCCAGTACATTATATCTGCCCTTTTTTATAGAACTTTCCATTGCTTTAATATAGCCATTTTCCAAAATAATGTAAATATCTGCTATCTGGCTAACCTCATGACACAATTATGGAGAGTAAGACTTTCACAAGGATTATAGAGAGATGCAAGGAAAATGCACTTATATTGTATGGGCTGACTGGTAAGCG
>JBBIVV010000073.1:0-4577 GCA_037439545.1 bacterium | reverse complement strand
ACACATCTATTACGATGTCCTGGCATATATCGCAGTGAGCGGCATGCGGGCTGTAACTGCCGCTATCATTCATGAAACAGTCTTTACTGCTGGTATGGCCTATCGCCGTGCATCCGCAGGTACAGGGAACCGCTTTCAGCACATCGGGAATCGTGATTGCAATTCTGTAAGCAAGAAGTGATTTCCCGGAGTTATATACATATCCCGGGAAGTGAGAGTCGTTTTCGAGCTGTATGTCCTTTCTGTTCTGTGATGGCCCTAAAAAATACCAGACGAGTGTTAAACTCACGGCAAGAACGAAAAAACCTATTGTTATTTTTGTCATATCACCTGTTGGTTTTTTCATCTTTATTCTCCTTGTCGTTTTCATGACTGCCCATACCCATACATCCCATAGGCATCATCATGCCCATTCCACCTTTTGAAAAATTAAAATGATAGGATAGGTTAATACCTGCAAAGACGTTGCTTCCGTCGAGAATTCTGCTGACACCGTTCACGACAGCGGGTACAGGCATATAGAGGTACGACACCCTTGCACCGATTGATACTGCGTTGTTTATAAAATAATCAAAACCCGTGCCTGCATTTACACCCCATGTTATGACACTGGTGTTGTTTGTCTGCCCGTTATTGTACATCGTATAATTGTTTGAACCGAGCCTGTACCCTCCAATGCCTATATCTATGATTGGCTGAAGCGCAGCGTGTGGTACGAGATCAAAGTCTAACCCGACATTCATGCCGCCAAAAGCAGTCGATGAAGCAATAGTCTGGTTGCTCTGAAGGCCTTCACCTGTATGGATTGAACCAAACATACCGAGCTTCAATGCCAGCACATCTGTCATGCCAAACTGCATGTACATACCGGCCCCTGGTCCCGGGTTAAGGTTCTTCCCTATATCCCTGCCTATAAAGTCCCTGACACCAAGATCTATGCCGACAGACAATCCTCTGTCTGCATAACCTGTTGCTGTACTCAGCAGCACAACGAGGAATACTGCCATTACCGCAGGCAGTTTATTGTATCTTGAATATGTTATTTCCATGCTGACTCCTTTTTACCTGAAAACAATGATAGGGAGCAGGGGCTCCAAATTTTGAATCCCTGCTCCGCCAACCCGGCTTAAAACAAATATTCGAATTTTACAGAGGTAACATTAAAATCGGACGGTGAAAGACTTGTGTTCGCATATTGTGCAAGACCGGGATTGTACGTGCCGAACAACGCCTGTTCCAATATCATCTCAACATTCTCCCAAGGAAACCATGACAGGCCGAGGATTGTGCCGGAAACGTTCATGTCCTTTACCCTGTCTGAATTTTGATACAGATATTTTACATAGACGCCGTATGTTCTTTTGAAGTAATAGTCCGCTGTAACAGCTAAAGCGTCCCTCTGTACGCTTGTTCCGTTCACTCCGTAGCTGACATTTGAATAGAGGTCCTGACCATAGAACTTGTTGTCATTTTGGCTTTGATAGATTGCAAACAGTTCTGCAAGATTCTTATCACCTATGTATTGCACCTGAGCATCCACCCCGTAGTTGTAGTAATTATCGTTATAATAGGGATTGGGTATGCTTGCTGTTGAGGGTGCTATCATACCTTCTTTGCCAAAATAGGCAGAGGCGCCTATCTCTGTATAGAGATTGCCGGACGAAGGGAGATAATATGCGAGGCGTACGGCTTCGTCCACATTGCTGGTGTTCAAGGTACCGGGTGTACCGGACAAGCCTGCCAGATTACCCTGCACAAAACTGCCGGCAGTCTGACTGCCGGTCGGGTGGTAAAAAGCCACAGTACCGAAAAGCCCGCCGTTATTAAATCCGCCCCACATACCGTATAACTCTCCGCCTTCCACCATTGCCCTATTGGGATCGTAGAGTGTGTTGTGTGTACTCATGCCCATCAGCTGTGATGTTAATCCCCATGTGCCTAATACGTTGGATGGATCCCCGGTAAATACCGCGTCAACACCCCGTATCCCATAAACGAAGGATTTACCTCCCAGCGTAGTATCCGGCGCAACAATTACAGTATCGAGCATACCAAGACTAAGGCTTCCTCCCTCGTCATCGATGCCTGAAAATTCAAGGAATGTTCCCATATTAGGGGTAATTTCACCCGCCACATAAATGCTTGAATCACCAACAATATTAAAGGTTTCTTTATCGTTATACCCTGACGGGAACGACATGAATCCCTGTCCGGCTGTCGTAATTCCTTTCGGCACAACACCGTTATTCCCGCCTGCCTGGTTGCTCCACATGGAAACTATCCGTGCAGAAATCATTGGAATATTATTCAGATTCATTATCGGTGTGCTGTTTGAACCCGCATCTGATTTAATTGTTTTCGATTCTGCCATGGTGTACCCGTGAAGCTTAAAATCTCTGCCAAAGGGCGTGAGATTCGGATAAACCGTATGGCATTCATCACATGAAAAACCTGTCTGTCTTGTGTAGCTTGGAATTGCATGTGCTTTTGCGGGCAGAATCAGCGAGAGCAGGCAGAACAGGCACACCATACAGGGTACCCCCGGGAACGCCTGCGGGTTCAAGTTCACGGATTTTTGGCAATGTTCAGTTCTTGCTTTAAAGAACTGATGGATCTTTTTCATTTTGCTTCCTCCTTTTTTTTGTTTAAAGGATAGAGAGCAATTACAGTGCCAGTAATGTATTTACCGTTAAATCAACGACTTGGGGTTAACTACTTATGACGTGCATAAAGAATATTCTTTATGCGTGGAGAATATTCTTCAGTGCGGGTGTTGGGAAATTTGTCATAAATTCTATCATTTGTTCAGGGCTTGTTATCGTGTGAAGGGCCGTCCAATCCACAGCTTCCCGGGACAAGTTACGACTTTTTTAGACAAATACTAATAAAAGTCTTGACTTTTTTAGACTTTGGTTGAATATATTACTCATGATCAAGCGAAATGTGCAGGATAACATAATACGCCTGCTTCAAAAATACGGGAAGATGCTTTTTATAAGCGGTCCCAGACAGGTAGGGAAGACTACCGTAGCGAGAGAAATACTGAAAGAAAGAGGAGAAGGACTTTATTTCAACTGGGACATAATTAAAGACCAGAAAAAACTAATAAAGGATCCTTATTTTTTTGAAAAGGAAAACAGGGATGTTCAAAAAAAATATCTGGTAGTCTTTGATGAAATTCATAAGTACTCAAAATGGAAAAATTATTTGAAAGGCGTTTATGATGGTTACTCCGATGAGTTTTCTTTTATGGTAACCGGCAGTGGCCGCCTCGATCTTTTTAAAAAAGGCGGCGATAGCCTGCTCGGAAGATATTTCTCGCTTCCTCTATTCCCTCTCACCCTTGGAGAACTTCTCGGTACTGTTCCGGACTGGCACGACTTTCAAGATAAACTTACCGACTTACCGTACGACGCAAGTTCGCGGAAGGTTTTCGAACAGCTTTCTCAGTTTTCCGGATTTCCAGAACCGTTTCTCAAAAACAGCGAAGAGTTTTATAATATATGGTTTCAAGAAAGAAAATCTCTTCTCATACGCGAAGATATAAGAAATGCCTATGCCATACGGGAGCTGTCAAATATGGAGGTTTTGTCCAATATTCTGCCTGAGAGGATAGGCAGTCCGTTATCTATAAATGCTCTAAGGGAAGATTTAGATGCTTCTTTTTATTCCATTAAAGATTGGATTTTAATACTGGAGCAATTTTACTATCTATTCAGAATACAGCCCTTTTCAAAATCGATAACCCGTTCCCTTAAAAAAGAACCCAAGATTTACCTGTACGATTGGTGTGAAGTCCCGCAAGAAACATTCAAATTTGAAAACATAATAGCATTGCATCTGTTTAAAGCAGTGAATATATGGAGGGCACTTGGGCAGGGAGATATTAACCTGTTTTATGTAAGAGATAAGGATAAAAGGGAAGTGGATTTTCTCATTGCCGAAAAAGACAAGGCCGTACTATTAATTGAATGCAAACTGAATGATGAAAATATTTCCGACAATCTTTTAACATTTCAGGATAAAACCAAAGCTCCTTTTGCTCTCCAGGTTGTAAACAAAAAAAACGTATCCAGAAGAATGAAACATAATAGCTCTATCCAGTGGATTGTATCCGCGGAAAGATTTTTATCAATTTTACCTTAACCAATAAACAATTTGAGCAGTCAAAGGATTATTATTTCGACTCATCCACAATGCCCAGAACGATCGTATCCACCTCTTGCGCTATTGTTCGTATGCCTGCTTCCGGATAAAAGTCCGCCATTAACCTTGGTTTCAGGGCGCTCATGTATGTTTTACCGCCTTCGACATAAACGCTAATGCGGCAGGGAAGCATCAGGGATATCTTTATATCTTTTGCAAGTACCTGGTTCGAATACTTTGCATTGCATATCTCGATGATCTTCAACGGCTCATGCCCGATGCCTTTGCTTGCAAAGATTGCCTGCACGTCGTGGATATGCAACACGGCAAACCCCTTTTCTTTTGTCTTTGCCTCGATGGCGCTCACCGCCTGATCAAAATTCTTTGTCGTCAGGACCGTGTAATCGAATTTTTCCATTCGGATGACCTCC
>JBBIVV010000072.1:0-4681 GCA_037439545.1 bacterium | reverse complement strand
GAAAACATCCGTATCAAATTGGGACTGTCAAATGTGTAGCCCTGACCCCAGTCTCCTAGATGCCTTGACAAAAAGTTGCGTCGCACAATATAAGTGAAGCAAATGGTATCCAAATGAAACAACGGTTGCGAAGTTTTTGGGGTTGGGGACTGGCGGATGAAGCTCTGCCTGATGCGTATGTTTCTGAATTCAAAAGAATGGTACAACTCGCATTTGGATTGAATTCTCTTGACGAAATTTCTCCTCCCCGGTTGGAAGAACTCTCCCTGCGGCCGCCGAGAATTTCACTTCCTTCCGATCTAAAATCTTTTTGCACACATGAGACCTATGACAGGGCAAGCCATACGTACGGAAAGTCGTTCCGTGATATGGCCAGGGCCATACATAGAGAATTCGATAATCCGCCGGACTATATTGCCTATCCTTCCACCGAAGAAGAGATAGCAGCGCTCATGAGTTTCTGTGCTGAAAAAAAGATAGCACTGATACCCTACGGAGGCGGCTCAAGTGTCGTTGGAGGAGTGGAACAGCCCCAAGGGAGCCAATATGACGGATCAATTTCATGCGACATGATGAATTTTGATAAGATCATAAGAGTAAATGAAAAATCAAGAACCGCACACATACAGGCCGGAATCTATGGACCTGAACTGGAGGCCGGGTTAAAGCCCTTCGGTCTGACAATCCGTCATTTCCCGCAGAGTTTTGAATTCTCGACCCTCGGAGGCTGGATAGCGACCAGGGCAGGCGGACATTTTGCCACACTCTACACCCATATTGATGAGTTTGTTCAATCTCTCAGATTGATTACACCTAAAGGAACAATAGAAACAAGAGAGATTCCCAGCTCAGGTGACGGGCCTGATGCTAACCGTTTCTTCATCGGATCGGAAGGCATTTTCGGCATCATAACTGAAGCGACCGTGCGACTTCAGACTATACCAACTATAAGAGCTTCAGCTCTCGTGAAATTTGCCGATGAGAATGCTGCCATCGAAGTTACCCGCAGGATAAGTCAATCCGGCCTCAATCCGGCAAACGCGAGGCTTATTTCATCCATGGAATCCTTCAGCATGGGTATTGGCAGTGGCACGGATACGATCCTCCTGCTCGGGTTCGAGTCCCACGACCACGATCAGGAACCAAAACTCAGACGGGCACTTGAAATATGTAAAGAAGGCGGCGGAATCTGGAACGATTCGGATGTCTCGATACGAAAAGGTCATGAAACAGCAGCTCCGGAAGCAAGCGAGCGCTGGAAAACCAACTTTCTTCGTGCACCCTATATCAGAAATACCCTTGTCCGGTGCGGTATAATAACGGAAACATTTGAGACAGTCACAACATGGGACAATTTTGATACCTTTCACAGGGGAGTCGTCAGTGCAGCGGAAACAGCCATGCGCCAAACATGCGGGAATGGAATTATAATGTGGAGATTTACGCATATCTATCCGGACGGGCCTGTTATTTATTACACCATGATTGCCCCCGGAAAACGCGGTGAGGAAGTAAGTCGATGGGATACAATAAAAGCCGCTGTTTCTGATGCCATCATTGCCCATCGCGGCCCGATAACGCATCACCATGCCGTAGGCAGGGATCACCGGCCGTGGTTTGAAAGACAGTGCTCTCCGGTTTTTATGTCGGTTCTGCAGGAAATTAAGAGTAATCTCGACCCGGACTGGATACTTAATCCGGGTGTTTTAATCAGGCGTCCTTCCTAATGGGGTTTTCTTTATGTCCGCATTGCTTTTTTTGTTGATCTGCTTTGTTATTCATCCTGGGTCAATTATATTTATGTTCAATTAATACTTATTACAAGCGGCACAGCGGGTAATGCAGTTGTTAGAATTTGCGTCTAAAAGAGCGTCTGACTGATCTAAATACAGAGAGTATTTTTAGCCTTCTTATTGCAGCGAGCTTAGATTTCGAGTTTAACCTGACCCAGTCTCTTAACCATATTCGGATCGCGATGGTCGAAGAAGGCACTCGTCTTCCTGTCCAGCGATCCAATGGCACCCATGTCTTCAAGGCTTAGTTCAAAATCGAATATGTCGAAGTTTTCGATTATTCTTTCCTTGTGCACCGATTTTGGAATGACGACTACTCCTCTTTGTGTCAGCCAGCGTAGAATGATCTGAGCAACAGATTTCTTGTATTTCACAGCCAAAGAGACCAGTGATTCATTCTGAAAAATGTTGTTTCTGCCTTCGGCAAACGGACCCCAGGATTCAATCTGAACATTGTTTTCCTGTAAGAACTTCTGGGCCTCGGTTTGCTGATAGAAAGGATGTGTTTCGATTTGATTCACCGCAGGAACCACTTTATTGTGAACCATCAAGTCCATGAACCGATCCGGATGAAAGTTGCTCACACCGATAGCCTTGATCCTGCCATCCTTATAAAGATCTTCCATTGCCCGCCAGGAACCATAAACATCTCCATAAGGCTGATGAATGAGGTACAGATCCAGGTAATCCAATTGTAACTTCCTGAGCGATTTTTCAAAAGCCTTTTTTGCGCCTTCGTAACCGGCATCCTGTATCCAAAGCTTTGTGGTAATAAAAATCTCTTCCCTTGCCACACCGCTTTTTTTGATTGCCTTGCCGACTGCTTCTTCGTTTCCATAAGCGGCCGCTGTATCTATGAGACGATATCCTGTTTGTAAAGCATCGAGAACACTTCTTTCACATACATCAAGATCAGACACCTGATATACACCAAAGCCTAAAATGGGCATTTTTACGCCATTGTTCAATACTACATTAAACATACTACCTCCTCTCTCATAAGGTTTATTGCTGATCGAATACTTTTTCAAGTGACCAAACCCCGAGGCTGCACTGGGCCACCCGGCATAAAATGAAATATGGGTAATCGCAGCCGCAGGTTCTTCCTTTGTAAGGCCGGTTTCGAAAGCCTTTTGCAGAAACTTCGAGACCGCTTTTCACGATATCTATTTTAGCCTGATCCTTTCCATGCCGGCCCGTTAATCCTGCACTCCGTTATCTCCTTTCGGTAAGCGCATCCATCCAGGTATTGCTGGATTAAGCAGCCATAGATACCGCTGATCTACGTGGGGCTGGAGCCTTAAGACCGCCGGGATCAACACGCGGGGTCCCCAGGGATGGGTGGCCCACAACAGCCGCCGCGTAAGAAGACCTATCTTCCACCACCGGTTCATGCGGCGGAATTCGCGGGTTGCCCTTTCGCGATCATGCACGGCCAGGGCCGCAATCCTGCCGGAAACGAGAGCCCCATGCACTCCCAGGACCATGGAGGGATCCTGCATACCGGAAAGAGTTCCCGCCAAAATAAGATTGCCGCAAAAAAGCCGGGGGTTGGAAAAAGCACCGGTAGGGGTGCCTGCCAGGTTCTCGATCATGTGCCACTCGGGGAAAGAAAGTCCTTCATCTTTCAGAAGCTGTTTCGGAAACCACTCCGTGGCTGCAGCCGAGAGAGGCTTGGCCCGCTGAAACAGGACGGCGGCACCGACACCGTTTGCCGTGGCGTAGTAACCGTAGTCTTGGGTATGTTCGTGATAATATGCCGTGCAAAACGGACTGCGGCCCGCGGGGGCCGGCCCGCCGGCGAAAAAGCCATAAGCCCGGGTAAATGGGATACCGAGGGCGTCGAAAGTTTTCCGGAACATGCCGGTTGCCACGATAGAGCCGGGCGGGAGATCGCTGAAATCCTTGCGTGTAGATACCTGCATACCGAATGAAATATTCACCCCGCTATTTTTTGCCAGGCGATAAAGAAAAGAATCAAGGGACGAGGGGCGGGCCCCGCGTTCGATCATCTTCATGTGGACATTGGCGGGAAGCTGCAGGTCGAGGAGCTTGCCGAATACCCGAAAACGCAGAGAGGGCAAGGGATTATAGAAAGACATGGATTGTAAACCTGCCGGAGGGGTGAGAGGAAACCCCAAATACCGGCTCATGGCGTCGATATCGAGCGGGGTCATGTCGGCAAAGCAGATTTCCTGCTTACTGACGGCGGAGGCGTAGAGCGAGGCGCCGCCGATGGTATTTTTCTGTTCCAGAACGGTGACGGCATATCCCTCACGGGCCAGAATGATAGCCGCAGTCAGGCCCGAAAGACCCGCACCCACGATAGTTACCTGTTTCATGACTCCTTATTGTCTTTTTTCAGGAGTATTTCGCTGACCGCAATTCCGAGAGCTGAGCCTATGGGGGCAAGTCCTATATTCTCTGCTATGAAAAGCGGCCATGTCCTGAGTATCATATGCTCGGTTATCAATATGCCGATGCCGAGTCCGCCGCCTATGACTATCGCAAACAAAGACAATTTCTCGCCTTTTCTCAGTCCTGTCCATACGGCGTAGGAAGTCAGAAGTATGAGCCCTGCACCCATAAAGCCGATAATACGTACATGGTTCACGAGCAGATTCATGTAAACAGGATTTGCCGCAACAGGATTGCCTTTGACAAAATGCTGTAACGTGTACTGTGCCATTGTGTCAGGGAACAGTGCAAACGCCATTGAATACAGGAAGAGAAGCACAAGGCCGACCGAGAACAGTTTTGCCGATTTTTCAAGTTTAGACTTATCCATAAGCCCTCCGTTTTTAGGTTCTGATTATCATGATTAACAGAAAATGTGTGCAGGAGCTACTTATTTTTATATCACTGTTCAAGCCGCCCCGTGCAGGGTA
>JBBIVV010000071.1:3233-4690 GCA_037439545.1 bacterium | reverse complement strand
AAGGAATGGTAAGCGGCAATCGTAACTCCCTTAGTCCCCTGTTACTACGTCTCTGTAAAGAGAAGCCATTTCACGTATCAATCTTTCGATAGTAAAATGTTCTTTGACAAATTCTCTTCCGGCATTACTTATATGATCGCTGATTTCCGGATTATTAAAAAGATAATCAATCGCAGTTGCAATCGCCTCTGGATCCGACGGTGGGATAAGAATGCCTCTTTCGCACAGGTTTATATTACCCGAGAGTGTCGTTACTTTATTTCCGAGAAGATCTTTTACGCCTCCGACATCCGTTGCAATGACAGGTCGTGCAGATGCAAATGCCTCAATAACAGCAACAGGTGCACCTTCATTAAGAGACGTGAGGATGAATATATCCGTTTTTTTATAAAGAGGGATGATATCTTTTTTATAACCCATAAACTCTATTCTTCCGGACATGCCGAGCTTATTCGACATATTCTGTAATTGTTCTTTTAAGATGCCGTCACCTACAATAACGAGTTTTGACTGCATGTTGAGCTTACTGAATCCCTGAATCAGGAAATTATGCCCTTTTATAGGAACAAGTCTGCCGACAGTCGTGATGATATATTCATGCTGTCCTTGCTTTGGGGTGTGATAGTCCTTACAATCTATGTCAAGAAATGGTTCAAGGTCGTAGCCATTGTATATGACTATTATCTTTTTATCGGCAGTAATTTTATATATTTCAGACAGTTCTTTTTTTAAGGCATCACTGACAACTATAATAGTGTCAGTAAAAAGTGCGAGCATCCTTTCTATCATTACAAAAATTGCAGAGACAAATCTGTTAAAATAACCGCTAAATACATGACCGTGAAACGTATGAATGAGTCTGATTCTTTTTCTACCAAAGTTTAGATGCAGTACATTATACAGGATGCCTGCTGCTCTGCCGATCGCACCGGCTTTTGCAGTGTGTGTATGAATAATATGAGGTTTAAACTTACGGATAATGCCGTAAACAGAAATTATGGATTTAAAGTCACCGATAAACGAGAGTTCTCTCTTGAGTGTATTCAAATATACCGGTCTAACGGCATACTTCTGCAGGAGATAATCCATGCTCTCCTCACCCACTGATACATCACCGACGACAAGTTTTGTTTCAAATGTGTCGTTTAGATAATGGGTTAGAAGGATCGTATGGATTGCAGGACCGCCGATATTCAGCCTTGCAATGATCCGCAGGATTCGTATGTTTCCAGTTTGTTTTAAGGGACTATTCATTATGTTCAATCTTGCTATAACTTGTTATTCTGTGGAACGGATGGCGAAGTTCTATGCTCTTTAGACAAAGAGTACTTCTTTATTCTTTCTTCCTTGCGTAAGTACAAGCCATAGCCGCTGAATACAAGCATGAGAACGGAAACCTGCGCCCTGAAACGGTATGCTGCACCGAGGTTCGATATGGCAAGTGAGTATGCAATGGA
>JBBIVV010000071.1:0-3133 GCA_037439545.1 bacterium | reverse complement strand
GCCGGGGGGAAGCAGGGCATGAACAAGCAAAGATACGAACATTCTTAATGATAACGCCACTATAAAAATGGCTATAAGGTAGCCACGTTCTTTGTGGTTAGGAACAAAATTAACGAGTAAAATCCATGCGATCAGAATAAAGAAAACCAGCATCAAAAAATATTCAATAATATCGCTAAAATCAGGATTGAACAGCGACCATCCTATGAACATGGCCGCGATGATTGATATTATGTATATAAAGGCACTTGAACGCATGATTTATTTATTACCACGTCATTATAAAAAATATCAAATGAAATTGAATTAACACCTTTGTGGATGATGGTAAAGGCAAAGCCCCCTTTGCCCCTTACCTTAAGAGGTTTTCCGACAATTCAAAAAACAGCAGGACTGTCATTCTGAGCCAACGGCGAAGAATCTACTTCTGTGCCAGATTCTTCATTCCGCTTTGCTCCATTCAGAATGACAAGAACCTGTCTGATTCATAAAGGAGTTTATTTCCTTATCGTCCAGAAATCATCCGCAAGGGTCTGAAGATACTGGTAAGGCATGGTGAAATATCCATCCATACCCCAGTCTTTGCCCCATGAATTTCTTACAAGGAACCTTTTTGCTTTATCGTCATATCCGACTGCCAGGACCGCATGTCCGCCAAGCATTCTTTCGGATTTTCCCGGCATATTCACGATACCTGTTCTTGAAACTTTCTGTGTTTCAAAGCTCTCGTAAACAGCAAAACCGAATATAAAAGGAAAGCCTTGCGCAAGGCAGGCCCTCATTTCATCGAGTGACAGTATCCTATGATAGGACGTGATTATATGTTCCTTGCCGTCGGTGTATGCCTTCTTATCCGGTTTGATTGTGAATTTCTTTATATTGTAGGGCCAGATAAGCTCGTCACATGCCCCGTATTTTGCGCATACCTTGATTCCGTCTCTTATCATAGCACCGCTGTCTTCATTCACATGTCCTTCAAGTGCACGTTCGTTGTAATAAATAAAAAGCCTGCTTTTGTCTTCAAAACTCTGAACCAGAAGTTTTTCAAGAAACTCAATATTACCCGCTATTGCATTCGCAGTGCAGCTACCGAGTTCTCCCTGATCTTCTACAGAAGAACAGTATTCCTCGAGATCGACTGTTGCCGGGAGTTTTTCCGGTATCCGAACTATCTTTGAATATAAAAAATCCCTTTGGTCAGGTACATCGGGTCTCCAGCCATAATTCCTTTTAATCATAAATCCTCCTTTTTAGTTTAGCCAAGCATAAAACGACATTAAATAGTAATGTCAAGGCAAACCAAGAAGATTGTACCGGGAGAGAGGTTACCGCAGCGGAACTTCCTGTATCTGCTGGGTGCCGTCGTTCGTATTGTTCTGTGCAGGAGGGGGAGCGGGCTGCGGGGTTGGCTGTAATGGCTGCTGCTGCTGTGCAGGTTGTGCCTGTTGTGGTTCTGATTTTGCCGCAGTCTTTAGCCATTCTATAAGATTCAAGACTTGTTTGCGCTTTTCGGGAGGATCATTCGTATATTCGATATACCCGGTCAATTCAGAGAGAGCGGCTTTATAATTTTTTCTATGATAGTAGAGTAATCCAAGATTCATGTGTGCAGCAGCAAAGCCGGGGTAAAGCGTAATCGCCTGTAGATAGTACTGCATCTCATTGTCGGAATTATCATTGAGTGCAACACCCTGATTATACAGTTCCATAGCCTTCTGCTTCAATTCAGGACTCACCGTCTGGCTTGAGGAACTCGACGATGTGCCGCTTAACTCAGATATCGCCTTCCTTACCTGTGCTTTCTTTTCTTCATCCTTCGAGTATTGCAGGAATTTGTTAAAGCTGTTTACTGCTTCTGTGTCCATGTCCCTTTTCATATATATAACACCCATGTTGTAGTAAGCCGGTGCAAAGGCCGGATCGATTTCAACGGCTTTTTGGTAACATGCAAGCTCCTGATCAGAATTATTGTTCAACGCAACACCCCTATTGTACCAGTCAAGCGCTGACAGGGGTTTACTGGATTGTTCTTTTATGAGCTGCTGGGTCGCAGAGTCTTCACTTTTTTGGGATATAGGCTGAGCGGCGGCATATCCGCTTATGGTCATAAAGCATATCAGGCAGGAAACGGTTATTAACTTATTCATACAGCCTCCAAATACATATTTATTTTAGAATAACAAATATGAGACTGCTTGTCAAAATCAGTTGATTCAATTTATCGTCTTTTATAGGCAGGGAGTCTGCCTTCCTGGAGAGCATTCTTGCCCTCTGCATAATCTTCGGAAAGCGCGACTGTCGTGTAATCCTCGATGTCATCCTGTACGACTGTCATAAAGTCTTTCAGAGTTGCATCCACAATTGCTCTTTTTATGGCTGTCAGGGCGAGCGGTGCATTTCTTGTGAAGCCCTTTAAGAGCTTGATACCTTCTTCAAGCAGGTTATCTTTATTGACCACAGCATCGATTAGTCCTGATTCCATGGCTGTCTGCGGTGTAAGGAGCTTTCCCTTGAGGAGCAGTTCTTTCGCTCTCGTTTCGCCGATAAGTTTGACTAACCTGTAGATGCCTCCGAATGGCGGGAATGTACCGAGCCTTACATCAGGAAAACCTATGTTTATCTCGTGGTCCGCAGCAATCCTGAAATCTGTTGCAAGGGCAAGCTCAAGCCCAAAGCCGACACAGTTCCCGTTTATAAGACTCAGCGTCGGTGTGTGCAGACGCTGGATGGTCAGCAGAAGTTCTGCTATAAATCTGAGTTCTTTTTTGAGTTTCCGTTCGTTGCGCTCATCTGCAAGATCAACGATCTCATGTCCCGAGGTGAATATGGTATCGATCGCACTTGTTATGATGATACCCTCGTAGCTGTCACGCATTACTATAGTTTCAATCACATCATGGAGCTGCTCTAAAACAGGCAGCTTGATAAAGTTATCAGGCGGTCTGTTCAGTTTTATAACAAGTATATTTTGCTCATTCTCGTGTAGTATAAATTCACTCATGTATGAAGTATAATTTGAACGGTAGAATTTTTCAATGAAAATTTACGGCAATTTACGAAGATGACATGCTATTCTATAAAATAAAGCTCGTACACCATTGGCTGCGGTAAAACTTGATAATGATTGAGAATG
>JBBIVV010000070.1:0-4814 GCA_037439545.1 bacterium | reverse complement strand
ATCTTCATAGAGCACTCCTATAAGCTTAATTCTATCATGTTCACGGCAATATCAAGATTATTTCTTTTATCTTTCTTTACACTGATGAGCGGGTAATACAATAGGCTTACTCCTTTTTTATTGCTGTGTGTCCTCGATAGATCATATGTAACCATCGAACCGGCAAGCATTGCAGGGAAAGAAGCTTCTATTGCCCATGGCGGTATGTTAGAAAGAGTGGGATCAGAAATAAACACAAGAAGGAAAGGAAGGGCAATACTGCCTGCCAATGTGATAAAGAAATTTCCATCCTCTTGAAGCAGGTAACCAGACAATGTAACGCCTGCTGAAGCACCTAAGACCCCACCCGACAATAATCCACCCAATAACGACTCAGATGAAGGTCCTTCGGAGGTGCAAGTATCACCCCCGCATTTTTTTGATGGATTTGAACTATTTATTGCTATAAGTGTACCCGCCAGAGTGCCTATAACTAATGATACACTCCCAGCCAGAAATTTAATCGCCTCATGACTGATCAGTATCCTTGTTTCTATGTATTCGGATTTTTGTTTATTTGCCGGCAGAGATCTGACAAAGGGTTGTTCCTCGTTATCATACTGAAGATTTAAAGAAAATCTTTCATTCTTTCCATTATCAAGTAGAGAGTAGCGGCGTTTAATAGCAGAAGGTATGCTGCGATAAGAATACAAGCTGATATGCGATTCCGCAGAGTCATTCAGGTAACCTCTCATATCTGCAACTGCTTTCCCAGGAAATATAAATGCTGTCAACACAAGCGCGAAGCATATAAAGTATTTAAATAGACTTTCTGGAATCAAATTATACCGTTTAACGGTAAGGGAAGCCGATTGAACAACTTTCCTTGATTTCAACCAAGATAAAGAGATTTTAGGGAGTGATCTCTTCAGTTCGAAAACCATTGAGATTACATATCACAAAAAAAACCGGATGTAAGAAAAAAATGAGGTACGATAAAAATCATCTGTACCGGTTTTGACCGCATAGTATTGACTGATACATTACAACGATTTACCATAACTCCTATGAAACAGATAAAAGAGAATGTGTACCTTCTACAGTCCGGAAAGTTTGTCAATGCCTATGCAATAGTGAGGAAAACGGGTGTAGTGCTTATCGACACCGCAACGCCCGGCAAGTCGGACAGCATCCTCAAAGAGCTTGCAGGCATACACATCAAGCCTTCCGATATAAAAGCCATAGTCATAACCCATGCGCACCCTGACCATGCTGGTTCGTGCAAGGCACTCGCGGACAAGTTATCCGCAAAGATTTATGTGCATAAAGATGACGCCGATGTACTTCTGGGGAAGGCCCCTTATCCTGCACCGCGCAATTTCATAGAACTGCTTTCTGCTTTCGTGACAAAACATTTATGGAAATACGAGTCGCCCGGAGATGCAGTTCCTGTAGAAGATGGTTCGAGGATACAGGGATTCGAAGATCTTAAAATTATTCATACACCCGGACACACTCCCGGTGCCCTGTCCGTGCTCGATCCAAAAACCAGTGTTCTTTTCTGCGGTGATGCGATAAACAACAGGCGCAACAGGCTCACCGGACCTATGAAATATTTTATGTACGACATGGACCTTGCACAAGAGTCCATTAAAAAAATTGCTTCATTGGACTTTCAGACCCTTTGTCCGGGACACGGTAAATGGGTCTCCGACAATGTACGACAAAAAGTAAAAGACCTGCTAAAGTGGGAATAGTGAACTATATGAAAAACAAACTGGGCTGTGCAGGGGTCGAACCTGCGACCCGCTGATTAAGAGTCAGCTGCTCTACCAACTGAGCTAACAGCCCATTAGGGAATCAAGATAATAAATGGTTGCAAATAGTCAAGTGTTTTTAGAAAGTGTTTTCATTAAAGCACTGTTTGTCATCTTTTTCATAGACGCAATGCAGGTCAGGCATCTTGCCCGCCTTGAAAAGACATAAGTATAACGGGCAGAATGCCTGTCTTTTCGCAATAAATAGCTATATTATTAATATTTGTTATAAGCAGACGCAGAGGAAATTATGCAAAGCAAAATAAATTGGGAACCGGTGATTGAAGAGGCTTCGATAATCCTGTCCGAATACATACAAATAAACACAACTAACCCTCCTGGCAATGAAAAGAAGGCAGCAGGGTTTCTTATAGATATTCTCAAAAAGGAAGGATTTAGCCCTGAAATATTACCGTTCAATGATAGCCGTGCAAGTGTTGTTTGCAGATTAAAAGGCAGAAACAGCTCGGAACGGCCGCTGTTGCTTATGAGTCATATTGATGTTGTTGGGGCTGTTGCAGAAGATTGGAAGCTCGATCCATTCTCGGGGACTATAAAAGACGGATACGTGTGGGGCAGGGGAACTGTTGATTGTAAGGGCATGGGTACCATGGAACTTATGGCTTTTATACTATTGAAGAGGGCAGGGATCACTCCGAAGAGGGATATTATTTTATTGGCTGTTGCCGATGAAGAAGCAGGCAGTGTTGCTGGTGCGGAATGGGTTGTCCGGAACTACAGGGACAAGGTTGCCGCTGGATATGTGCTTAATGAAGGCGGTATGGGTGTATCGGGTATGTTCGGGAAAGATATGATGATGCCGTGTTTCGGGGAAAAGGGACCTCTGTGGATAAAATTAAAAGCAAAGGGCGAGTCCGGTCATGGTTCTATGCCAACCCCTGACAATCCGAATGACAAGATGGTGGCTGCACTTGAACGCATTGTGAAACATGAGACAAAAATAATACTTTTGCCCGAGTTAAGAGATATTCTGATCGAGATCGGCAAGGGACTAAAATTCCCGGTCTCCTTATTTACGTCTTTATTGGCAAATAACCTTTTACCTAATATATTCAGGAAACAATTGAAGAAAATGAAAAAAATCAATGCAATACTGAGGAATACTATCTCTATTACCAATCTAAAGAGCGGATTCAAAGAAAATGTGATCCCTTCGGAGAGTGAGGCGATACTTGATTGCAGACTGCTTCCGGGACAGGACAAAGATACATTTATCCGGGAACTCCGGGATGTTATCCATGAACCCGATGTCGCTATAGAAGTTTTACAGTTTCATGCACCGAGCCGGTCCTCGACAAAAGACCGGTTTATGGAAGCAATTAGAAAGGTGATTGAGGTGAATCATCCGGGCATACCTTTTTATCCAATACTCGGCTCGGGCTTTACCGATTCAAGGTTCTTCAGAGAAATAGGTGCAATAGCATACGGGTTTATTCCCTGCTTATTCACTCAGGAAGAGATAGATACCATGCACGGGATTAATGAACGGATATCCCTAAAATGCCTTGAGGACGGCATCAGAAATATATTTGACCTCTGCAAAGAATTTTGATCAGGATTTATCGTTAAGTTTCCAATTAAAATATATTGCTTGATTTATAATTTTTTAACAACTATTATGATTTGATTACAAATTACAAAAGGTGACGAACATTTCAAAAACATATAAATTGAATCTGATCTATCCTGCACCCGCAAAGAACAGAGACACAAAACACAGGAAAAGAAAAGCATCATTGGTTCCAATCAACCTCCCTTTGATTGCCGGATTAACCCCCGATAACTTTGAAGTAAAGATCATTGATGAGAATGTTCAGGATATTGATTTCAATGAGATGCCTGACATTGTCGGTATAACCGGCATGACTGCTGTTATAAACAGGGCTTACGAGATTGCCGATATATACAGGAAAAATGGCGTAAAAGTGATACTGGGCGGCATACATGTTTCCATGCTTCCTGACGAGGCTTTACTTCATGCCGATTCTATCGTTGTCGGAGAAGTAGAGAATGTTTGGCAGTCTTTATTATCTGATTTTGTAAATAATCAACTTAAAAAGTCATACAAAGGAACTACTTACGAGTTTATTGCCGGTAAAGATAGCACAGTAAACAGAGGCCTAATAGATAAAAAATCATATACAATGCCAAATCCTATAATGACATCAAGAGGATGCCCTCATAATTGTACTTATTGTTCTGTTACACAATTTTATGGCTTCCGTTTCAGGCATCGTCCTGTAGATGATATTATAAAGGAAATAGAAAACATCGATGACAGTTGGATAGCATTTATAGATGACAATATCTATGGCGATATAAGACATTCAAAAGAATTGTTCAAAAAGATGAAGTCGTTAAAGGTTAAATGGGTAGGCCAGGGAGATATGCGTATTGCAAGAAACCCCGAGCTTCTTCAGCTTGCCAGGGAAAGCGGATGTGAGTGGTTATTCATGGGGATAGAGACAATATCTACAGAAAATCTAAAGTCTATACACAAATCTTTTAACATGGGTGATCAATATAAGGAGGCAATAGCAAAGATAAAATCAACTGGCATAAAGGTGTTTGGTTCATTTATCTTTGGGCTTGAGAACGATGACCAGGGTGTTTTTGAACGTACTGTTCAATTCGGTATAGACAATAAGCTGGATGGAGCAAATTTTTATATACTTACGCCATTTCCGGGAACGGAACTTTTCGCTCAGATGGAGCAGCAGCGCTTATTGCTTCATAAAGACTGGTCAAAGTATGATGCGAATCACGTAGTTTTCAAACATCAGAAGCTCACAAAGGAACAATTGGAAGATGGTTTGATATATGCATATAAAAACTTTTATTCAATTCCATCTATTATGAAGAGGATTGCATATCCGCGTAAAGATTTTTTACAGGTTCTTGCTCTTAATACCATGAGACATTTTTCTACAAACAGATTCGAAAAAGGTGTCAGAACTTAAAAACGTCGTCAAATCCTTCCTCTAATTTCCTTCGGAT
>JBBIVV010000069.1:0-4869 GCA_037439545.1 bacterium | reverse complement strand
ACGAGGTTTACATATTTTGATAATTTTCTTGATTTTACCGGCATGCTGATAGAAGGCACCAATCGGCTTAAATCAATGCTTTACATAATTGTCCGTATGGTATTTAATAGTATCCAGCAGGAAAAAGGAGTTTTATACCTTGCATTCTAAGATTATATTTGGAGACAGCCGCGGCATGACTGAGTTAAATGATCAGTCGATTGATTTGATTATTACCTCGCCTCCCTATTGGCAAATCAAAGATTACAAAAACGATAATCAAATTGGGTACGATCAAAGCCTGCACGAATACCTGAAGGACTTATACAGAGTATGGCGCGAATGCTACAGGATCATAAAACCGGGTAGGAGACTTTGTATAAATATAGGTGATCAGTTTGCCCGGGCCATTATCTATGGTGAATATAAAATCATCCCTCTTCATTCGGAATGTATATCCCAATGCGAGAACATAGGATTTAATTTTATGGGCTCCATCATATGGCAGAAGAAAACTACCATGAACACTACCGGCGGTGCTACTGTCATGGGGTCTTTCCCGTACCCACCGAATGGGATGGTAGAAATAGATTACGAGCATATTCTGATCTTCAAGAAACCCGGGGCAAGTCCAAGGCCGTCTCTTGAAGTCAAACAAAGATCAGAGATGACAAAGGAAGAGTGGAAGACATATTTTTCGGGACATTGGTATTTCGGAGGAGCAAAACAAATCGATCATCAGGCCATGTTTCCTGAAGAACTTCCGAAAAGATTAATCAAAATGTTCTCTTTTCATGGTGAAACTATCCTCGATCCATTCCTTGGTAGCGGTACTACCGCAAAGGTGGCCGTTGAGTTGGGACGCAATGCAGTTGGATATGAAATCAATGAAAGCTTCCTGCAGGTGATTAAAGACAAGCTTGGTATTACAGAGGATAGATTACTCAAAACTCATGAGTTTGAAATAATCCGCAGAAACAAAGACTTTCTTCTAAATGAATCCAGTGTTCCTTATTTACCGAATGTCAAGGACACAAACCACAAAATCGACCCGGGTCTTTTAAAGTTCAACAAGGAAAAAACCTATAAGGTTACTGCAGCAGAAAGCGCAGATACCTTGGTGATGGACAACGGACTAAGGGTAAAACTGCTCGGTATCATTGTCAGCAAGGACAAATTGGATGATGTATTGAGATACTTCAACAACTTTGTACTCAAAAAAGAGGTGTTCCTGAAGTACGACACACACTACAATGTAGAGTCCAGTAATCAGGTCCAGGCTTACGTTTATCTTAAAAACAAAATATTCATCAACTTGCACCTTATAAAATCCGGCATGGCATCCGTTGATATAAATAAGAATTTCGATATGAAAAACAAGTTCACAAGCTGGGCCAAAGACCTCGGTGTTGCCAATGGCTAAAGAATGGATATTAAACAGCGCGATGAACAGGTTCCAGTTCAATTTCAAAAGAAATGTCGGGGCTGTCTCTGAGGAAATAAGGAAATGCAGTCCAAAAACTATTAATGACTGGCGAACATATTATTTTAAAAACGTCAGGCCAGAACAGCACATTGAAGAGCTGGGGAAAAAGCTCTATATCAAGATAACTGAAGTCATAGCTTCTGAGGTGGAAGATATAACCGAGGAAGAATGCATCCGGTACATGTTCAATCTTGTGATTGACAGAACATTTGACGGATACATGACTGAAATTAAAACTGTCTATGGCCAGTTGGAACAAGCCTTAAAATGCAAGATCGAGCCTGCTCCGGATGAATGGGACCGCTTCTATAACGTGGATTTCTTTATCAAGATTAAGGACAAATATATAGGCCTTCAGATCAAACCAGTAAGCAATACCGCACACATACCCGAAATATACAAAGAGCGCGGCATTCAAGAAGCGACCCATAAAAAATTCACCTATAAATTCGGCGGCAAAGTCTTTTACATCTTCTCGATAAAAGAAGACGGCAAAAAGAAAATCTACAACACAAAGGTAATACAGGAAATTAAGGAAGAAATAGAGAGGCTTAAAAAATGATAAATATAGGACGCTGGTGTCTCTATCATCAAAAAAATTATAGCGTTACTTATGAATAATAGATGGAAACAAGAAGCACAGAAATTTTTCCATGCATTGGCTGATGTTCAGATACCCGATAGTGGACTTGACGATGTAGACAGCGTTGTAATAACAGGTGATAAAGATCTTGAAACAATACCCCAAGGAGGAGGTTGTTACTGGATATGGACAAATGAACCTATCATTCATAGTTTGCATGAAAATAAAGTGCCAGTAAAACTTTCTGATGGAGAAATCATCTATAATGGTATTGCTAAAGATGATGTCCGAAATAGAGTAAGGCATCATTTATTAGGCAAAGAAACTGCTACGTGGTCAGGGATTAGCATAGACATATATCTTAAGAACTCCAAGTCTCATAGGAAAAAAGCGTTATCAGAAAAGGGCAAAGTTCCCTTTATTTGTAATTATGATAGCCAGGGAACTCCTATGCCTGATAGTAAAAAGATTACAACTAAATCATTATTGAAGAAACTTACACTTTCAAAGGACGAAATTAAATATGTCATTAGCTCAAAAAAGAATATTTATTTTAGAAACGGCATAAACGTCTCTGATCCAAAACATAGAAGATATTCCTTTAAAGTCTTTTACATAGTAGGTTTAGAACAAGAACAGCCTTATCTAGAATATATTGAGAAAGAGTGGAGAAAAAAATTTGGTCAGCCTAAGCTATGTTCTTATAAATCAGGAAGATAAGGATTTGATTTTTTTTCGTTAATCGGGCATATAGCGTCAAGGCGCCAGGACGTGGATAGAAGGGCCTTATGAAACTTCGATATTTCTTTGACTGCGATCTTCTTGTTCGCTCCACCGGTATGCTGATCGAAGGCACCGATTGGCTTAAATCAATGCTTTACATAATTGTCTGTATGGTATTGAATAGTATCCAGTAGGAAAGAGGAGTTTTATACCTTGCATTCTAAAATTATATTCGGAGACAGTTGGTCACCAAAGAAAGATAATATTTTCACTCAAGCGCTGCGCAGGCACAAAGAAATCAGTGACAGATTTACCTTCGATGATCTGTTCCGACTATCGCTCCGTTGCGGATACACCTGCCGGGAAGCCAGGGATATCATTCTTAACAATTGCTCCCTCAGCGCCCTGGTGTACCAGAAAAGAATTGAAAATAATTTCTATCTGAAGATTTCCGACGACATGTCGGGTGACTTGCGGGACCCATATAAAGACGTGCTCAACAGAAAGTTGCTCCGCGACATGTAGGAAGTAGTAAATGAGTTTGAGAAATAAAAAATAAAGTACTGTCACCCCTTATTATATTAGATAGCTTTGGGCCTCTGAAGGTTGTCGTGCTATGCGTAAGTGATCGAAAGTACTTATATTGATTTCATATTTTACCCGTTCGATTCCTTTGGGAATACCTGTGCTAAATTGTTGAGGTACTAATCGAGGGAAATCTTCTCTTACTGCAAAAAGGCTTTGATCAATTATATGAAAATGAATTTTTGAGTATTCTGCATCATGAGCTGGTGAATATCCTATATTAGCAAGGATAGTCTCAAAACGATCAGAGGCTTCAAAATTAGAATTTAACTGTGTAAAAATAGTCTTGATAAGTAGTGGTAAAGTATTAACTGCTCCCGCCTCCTCTCTCAGATGCAGACTAAAAAATAAAAGTTCGCCTATCTCCGGAGGACTCAACTGATCTAAACTGCTAATCCAATGTATACATCCGTGTGTTGACGTTGTAGTTTTAACCTCTAAAGATTTCCACATCCACTCAAAATCATGACGTGAACCCAGTGGCCCGCACCAGCGCTGTATAGATTCAGCAATACCAACACTCGGTAGAAGCCAGACAAGCAGGAACCATAGTTCTCCGAATAATCCGACCATTTCCTCTTTTGTCAAAAGAGGTCTATGTAACTGGCCCCAGAATCTTCTCCACCTTCCAAGAACCCGTTTTACTGCTTCAGCAGCTTTGCTTCTTGGTTTTGACAGTTCATCTGCTAATTCATCCCCTATAAGATCAAAAAATGTATGTCCAATTGGGTCAAGACATTGAATGTCTATATATTGTTCAGGTGGTTCACTGTGAATAACTAAGTCGCGTGTTGTAACATTTAGACCACGGCTCTGAGTATCGTACAAAGTCTCGTCATCAGAATATAATGCTATCAACAGATGTCTCATCCCTTCGGAATCAAGTGCGCACTGTAAACGGTTATTAATATTTGGTATGACTTGACGTGCTGTAAGATTGTCACCAGCAGGTCGTCCCTGCTCAAGTCGTGTCCAGATTTCAGGAGTAATCCTATTCATTCGACCGGTCTCCATCCAACGGTACCTTCTAAGTAAGCCTCAACTTGCTGAGGTTGAGATGATTGTGGAAAAGATAGGGCTAAACCTATAAGGTCGCGCGCCCTAGGATCTTCTGGCTGGTCAAAGAGCGGACAGCGTCCGTGATTCCGTGATCCTGCATCATCAGTTGATGAATAACCAGAGTATTTACTGATAGGGTAAATAAGTAAAAGACCCTCTGTAGGCGCACGAACTGCTCGTGCCGCAACATTTTCAGAAACATTTCTTCGATTAGAGCTAATCCTACGAGATACTATATGATCTGGTAGAACACCCTGAGTTATTATTTCCTGCATACGCAAGCGAGCTTCTTCGCTAAGTCCAACAGCCTCATCACCAGGACTAGTAATAACACCAAGAGATTCTGTAAGCTTCAAACGACTATGACTAATTTGCCATATTGTTTGTCCCGTAACCCCCCAGTTAACGTTACCTAACCTAGGTTCAGATGATGCCCTGCCACGTACAGCAACCG
>JBBIVV010000068.1:0-4952 GCA_037439545.1 bacterium | reverse complement strand
CCTTCGAGCCGAAGCGCGCGTACATTTGGGCAAACTCGAGTCCAAGAGGCCCTGCGCCCATAACGAGTAATTCTTTGGGCAGCGTTTTCAGCCTGAGCGCCTCCGTATGGGTTATGAACCCGGCCTCCCGTATTCCCTCTATAGGCGGGACACTCGCGGTAGAACCGCTCGCGATGATGATTCGCTGTGCCCGGATATTTTTTCCGTTTACCGCAATCTCATTTTCCACGGCGAACGAGGCCCTTCCCTGCATGAAGCTCACCTGCTCAAGACGCTTTAATACCTTTTCGTACTTTTCCTTTTGCATGCGCTGAACAAGTTCGAGCTCGTACTGCATGACCTTAGGGAAATCAAAGGACTTTACCTCGAGCTCGATCCCGGGAATGCCGTGGTGCCTTACTACGGAGTCAAGAGGAATTTTTAAAGCTGAGGACCATTGATTTTATGCTTAATATCAGGAACTTCAAAAGCATGTTCAAACGTGTTTCAGATCAAAGAGGCCTTCGCTGCTGCCATCTTGCTCCTCCTTTTTTGTTTCTCAAAATAACAACTGCCCGACCAGATGTCTGTAAGGTAGATTACAGAGGATAAAATAAAATGGATAAAAAACTGTTTTTAAATGCAGTTTTTTGATACTATGATTATACTATAATAGACTGATGAATTCACGGAGATAGAAGAATAGGAATAAATTAAGCAGGGGGTACTTTACTATGAAAGCAAAAGGAGCAACGGCTGAGATTTTTTTGACGGCGTTCAGGACAATGCCGAGAAAAGAGCAAGATATCTTTCTTATAAAGATTTTGGAGGATAAAAGATTACGTGAAGATCTCATAGACATAGCGATAGCTGAAAGAAGAATAAAAGCTAAAGGCAGGCCATTCAGAGATTTTTTAAAAGACCAGCAGAACTAAGTGGACAAATACACAGTTGAAATTGTTCCAAAAGCAGAGAAAGAATTCTCTAAGCTTCCAGAGGTTATAAAGAGCAGGCTCCGTGTTAAGATACTTTTACTGAAGGATAATCCCAGGCCTTTTGGTTATAAAAAGCTCATAGAAACAGATTACTACAGAATAAGAATCGGGGACTATAGAGTGGTCTACAGTATCAATGACAGCAATAAAATAGTAAAAGTCCTGTCTATTGTTCGTCATGTACACGCCCGGTGCTTTGACGGTACCTGCCTTGATGCCTGCATGGAGCATGGGGATCATACCCATCACAAGCCCAAATATAAGCCAGTGCACTACGCCGAAGATCGCCCCGTATCCTATTGTTGCCCTGCCTATGCCCTTGCTCCATAATAATGCATAGATGACGGCAAAGACTATGCCCATCATAAAATGCATCGCCAGCCCGAGAGGACGATTGCCTTCTTTCTTGAACATGGAGCCGAGCACACCCACGATGTCCATTTTCGGCATACCCATCTTCGGTGCCGCAACCATTACCAATGTCATAACGATTGTCCCTGCTATGCCAGCGACAACTGCGCCTATTATGTTTATCATACTGCTACCTCCTTTTTATTTCTTTCCGTTCTTACATACTGTACCGGGTCTTTTACGAACATCTGCCTGCACGCGGCCGAGCAGAAGTAGTACGTCTGCCCCTTATACGTATGCCGCTGTGTCTCGCATTCATCCGTGACCGTTGTTTTGCATACCGGGTCTTTGTAGTCTGCCATGGTTCATCTCTCCTTTTCCGCTTCCTGTACCGTAAGCTAACAACGCGGGGAATAAATATCTGTAAGGTAGATTACAGAACGGAATATATTATAGCTTTCAAAACAAATCTTCCCTAACCCCTCTTTTCCAAAGAGGGGGGAATTATTCTGCTTTCCCCCTTTGGGAAAGGGGGACTAAGGGGGATTTTTGGAGTAAGATTCAGAAATTATGATTTACTACAGGCGTTCTTTGGGAATGAAGATGCATTTACGCTATTAAACCTTTTGTCTGGACCGGAATCTGTCGTGCAGTTTCTTTATCTCTTCAGGATAACCCATTCTGAAAAGGTTTCCCATATATAACCATTGGAGGCGCAGCTCCGGAGTTTTTTCCCGGTAATCGTGTATGACTGCTTTGCTGAGATAATAGTCAAATCCTATTGCCTTATTTTTTTTCATCGTTTAGTCTTTTAAAAAGAGCGATATAATCAAGCATAAGGACCTTTTACCATAGCTTTTGATGAATTGCTATATGCTATGATGCCCTGCCTGCACCCCTTTATGTTCTCGGCTAATGAAGGCAACGCTTATTTTTTTCAATGACTTTATATACGCAATGATGTTCTGCATCTCCGGGGAATCGGCCTTCAGCGCTTCTCCCTTCAATGAATGCCACGGTGATGCACCGGTTTATCGTTTCGGGCAGTGTCGTGAACGTACCGGCAGGGTTTTTGAAGCCGGTTGTTTTCTTTCCTATTCCAGACAGCCCCTTTCCGTCCGGATGACACGAGTTGCAGAACATGCCGGATGTGGCACCCGATAGTTTGGAATGATTGATTGGGTGATTTCGCCCATGCGTTGGGTGTTTTCTCTCATTCTTGCCAACAAAAAAGATAGTGAATGTATTTTTTTTAGATAAAACAATAGGTTACACAATTACTCATTTTATCTAAAGCTGGCATGGAATTTGCCATCTATAGATCATAATTCATTTATTAAGGAGGATGTATGAGTTTTAAAAAGGTAGTTAAACTTTCAAGCTTTTTAGTACTTGCGGGTATTCTGGTTGCAGGATGCAGTGGAAAGAACGGGAATAATGGCGCTCCGGGGATCAACGGCACGAACGGAGCAGCGGGCTTGAGTACAGGAACCCTTTCTGGCACAGTCGTGAATAGTGCAACCCAGAAACCCGTTGCGAATGCAACGGTAGCTCTCAATCCGGCGGTTGCATCCAATGTTTCGACCGATACAAACGGTAATTTCTCTTTCTCGAATATACCGATAGGCCCGTATCAGGTCATCGTCAGTGCATCGGGGTATAACCAGTTAACGTCTGGCCTCATAGCGGTTGCTGCAGGTATGACCGCAACGACAACATTGTCGCTTGTACAAGGACCGCAGCAGGCCCCTTTGATTACATGGCCGTCCAATTATTATGTGGATTCACTGGATGTGGGTCTTTATAATGTGGGCTATGGTGCAACGGTCAGCGTCTCCGCAAATGTGAGCGATCCCAATTATTCCGCGTCGGCGCTTACCTACACCTGGACGGTACAGTCATATCCGCAATATGGCAGAGGCACCTATCCCGCCGAGACACAGATAGCAGGAGCGAATACGGCATCGGTCACCTTTACAACTGACCCGATCCTTACCCAGTTGACACCACAGACAGGCAGAGACAACGTAATGCCGATAGCCCCGTATGAAGTCGGTCTCTACAGGTTGATACTCTATGTAACGAACCCTGCCGGCGTACAGGCAACTTCCGCTATCATGATTAGGTCTGCGAGCAAGCAGCCGGGCATCCAGAATGTGGCCGTCGGGGTCCCGGTTTATCTGAATTTTATCGAGGCAACGCCGGGCTTCAATTTTGGGAAGCCCATCACCTCCACTGCGAGACTTTTTACTACCGTGGCGACCCCGCCGACAACCGTATTAATGTTTACACCCGATGTTGCCGGTGTGTATGACGTGACCGAGACGACGTCCGGTAATGTCTTTACAATTGTTGCCGGATCATGGTCCGGGGCCTATGGCCCTGACGGTATATTCGGTCACGGAACAATCAACGGTCAGCAATGCACAACCTGTCATAACGACAGTATCGCCCCCGATAAGTTTCCCTCCGTGTACAATACAAAACACGCAACCATGTTCGTCAATGGCATAAACGGACTGCTCGGTGACGGGACTGTCGGTCCTTCCGGGTATGAGCCCATCGATGCGCCGCCTTATGACAGCGCTCCTATTGATCATACCACCAATGAGGTTTGTCTCAGCTGCCATACCGTTGGTTATGATCAAGCGCCGGTTGCGAACGGTACACATAATAACGGGTTCAATGATGTGATGAAAACATTCGGATGGGCGTTCCCCGGCGCGCTTCAAACATCGAATTGGGCAAGTATGCTGGGACAGTATCCGGCCGTTGCGACGCTCGGAAATATCCAATGCGATAGCTGTCATGGCCCGAGTAATTCTTTTGCACATGGACCGGCCCCGGATCAGTTGGTTGAAAGGGTTGGATGGAACGCCGGCGTGTGTGCCCAGTGCCATGACGGTCAGGGACCGGATTGGACGGTTTCTTCTCATGCATATCTTGCACTTTCTATTTCAGAGGCGACCGTACAGAATAGAGGTTCATTCGCGGCCCACTGCGGCAGGTGCCATTCTGCACAGGGGTTCAATGAATACCTTGATGAGGTCTCTTCTGGTGTAAACAATGGCACACAGAACCTTGCGCTCAATATAACGGGCCTTACCAATATCGGGTTAACAGTGTCTCAAGTCCAGCCCCAGACATGCCAGGCCTGCCATGATCCGCATGATGCGAGCAACCCGAACCAGCTCAGGATCTACGGCAATACGTTTACGCTTGCAGGAGGATTTACCGGCGTGTCGGTCGGTGCAGGAGCAGTGTGTATGGAATGCCATAACACGAGGAACGGCCTTCACAATGAGTCCGTTGCCGTGGCGAACTATACAGCGCCGCACACGCCGTCACAGGCCGATGTCCTTATGGGGCAGAATTCATATTTCGCCGGCATTACCGGGACCACGACAATCTATGTGTCCAAGCATGCAAACATAGCGGACACCTGTGTTACATGCCACATGGCAGACAATCCGAATAACCCCGGAGGTGCTCCATCCTCGCATGTGTGGACAATCAATCCGCAGGACAAAGGCGCACTATGCCAGAAATGCCATGGCGTCGGTACTACCGGAGACGGGTTGCAGACAGAGGTTGAAGGCCTGCTTGCACAGCTCGACACGCAGATCG
>JBBIVV010000067.1:0-5592 GCA_037439545.1 bacterium | reverse complement strand
ATAAACGTGCTTTTGAATAATGTGCCGAAAAAGTTTGGGACGTATATAGAACCCTTCGTAGGAGGAGGTGCATTATTATTTGCTTTGAAGCCCGGTAAAGCTATTATATCCGATATAAATCCCGAGCTGATGACCGCATATAAAACCATAAAGGAGCAGGTCAATGAACTGATAAAGAGTTTAAGTAAGCACAGGAATGAAGGAGAATATTTTTATACTATAAGAGATAAGAGAACGTATAAATCAACGGTAAGCAAAACCAGCCGGTTTATCTATTTGAACAAGACATGCTTTAACGGATTGTACAGAGAAAACTCCAAAGGCGAATTTAATGTACCTTTCGGCAGGTACAAGAATCCAAATATAGTAGATAAAAAGAACCTGCTTCTTATCTCGGCTTATCTCAAATCAACCGACATACAAATCCTCAACCAAGACTTCAAGAAAACGGCATTGATGGCAATGAAAGGGGACTTCGTTTACCTCGACCCGCCTTATTACCCGCTGACCAAAACAGCTTCATTTACAAAATATTCCAAGGGTGATTTTGCTGAAAACGATCAGAAAGAGCTTGCAGAGATTTATCGTAATCTTGTTAAACGTGGCTGTTATGTAATGCTTTCTAACTCCAACACTAAGTTTATCAGGAAACTGTATAAAGATTACAATGTGCAGGGAATAAATGCCAATAGATTTATAAACTGTAAAGCAGAAAAACGCCGGAAAGGCCTCTTCGAAGTCATAATAAAAAACTGGTAGGTGAAAGTTGTGACTTTATGACACGGTGGTCGTTATGTGCACGGCCGGGACCGGCGAACAGGCTGTTTACAGCGTGGCATGTCAATACCCGGTTTATTATCGGATACCGCCATGATGCATGGATTTTCCGGAGAGTTGACAGTGCGATCTACCGCAATGCTTTTTTCTTGAGCAGCCTGAACAGGTGTCTCCACCCGAATATGAGCGGCAGCCTGCGGTCCCATTTTGACAGATCGAGCTTTTCTCCTGTCGTACGCTCTATCTTCAGTTGCAGATAATCCACATAATGGGAGAATGTATAAATACTTTTGGGCCATCGAAAAACAGCCCTTCTTCTGCACTTTCTTATAAAAGCCGAGATATAATCATGCGTGAAATAAGGCTTCATGGTCATGTAACCGCCGTTTAGTTCTTTTATCGTACCGTTGGATATTTCCTGTTCAAGAAAAAGCGTATATACTTTTTTGTAAAACTCTTTTTCACTGTTATACAGGTTTGTTATTTTGTCTTCCTTTTCTGTCCGTATCTCTGCCCTGTAGCTCAATCCGAGCAGCTTTATCATAAAGTCGTCGAAAGTAAACCCCGCGAGAGGCTCTCCATGACCGTCATCCGCTTCCCCCTCAGAAAGGCCGTCACCGGACGGATTGGCCTCTAACGGGGTAAACTCCTCATCCGCCAGATCCGACAACGCAAACATGACATTGAAATGCATTGCATTATAAACATTATCTATGAATTGTGACAAAATATCTTTGTCCTTCACATAGAGGATGGCAATGCGTTTTGCGAGCCTGCCTGCTATAAAGAAGTCTTTAATATGCGGATAATGGGTCAACCGGTGCAGGTCATGCCTGTCAATGACGCAATACTTGGAAGGCAGGGCAGTGCCGTTATTTTCAAGCTTCAGGAAATAAGAGTTTGGCGGCAAGGACCTGTTCAGTAACGTATGAACGGGTGATTTATAAAATACGGCATAGTCATCCACGATAACGTAAAAATCAGGGTAGCTTGTTTCGCTGGAAAGCAGGGGATTAAGCATTGAACCGTACATAAATATACATGCAATCCCTTCAAATTTGTTCAAAAGATACTGCAGGAAGAAGCCGGATGTATCGGTCTTGTAAGGATAGTAGGACGTATGCAGATAACCGGTTATTAATTTTTTATACTGTAGGTTATCCACTATAACCTTTTGCGTTGTTGTTATGGTTTACAATAAGATTGTTGTTGAGCCAGTGCCTGAAGGTAAAGCCGATCATATTGGTCCTGACGGACTCGGGCACGACAAGAAAGTTGATCGCAGGCCCCTCCTCTATCGTCACGTCCGTAGGCCTGTCATCGGTGAGCTCGCCATCGATACCGTAGCCGCTATCGGATTGTATGCGTATCTTATGGGCGATACCGTTAAACGCCTTTTCATGCAGCAGCCTGCCGGTCGAGAATGCGCGAATGTTGGCTATTATCGTGAGAGATTCAATGGACACCGCAAGAAAATAAAAATCGTCCAGGCCTTTTTTTTCCGGTTCATAAAATGGCCTGAACCAGAGGACGAGCTTCTTGAGGACAGAGGCGACGGAAAGCAGAACCTTATCATACTGATAGAGCTTGCCGTCTATTTCTATATGGGCTTTGATCTTTTCAAAATATTTTTTTCCTGCCGGTGTGCCGAGCATAAAGCTGCCTATGATTGTCGCCGTAAGGTTTGCCGCTGTTTGAAAGCTCGGGCTCCCCGTTGCGTAGTATGCTTTCTGTATTTTATAGACTATACCATTGGAAAAGGTAAACCCGTATCTGATGCCGCGTTCCGCATCTTTAATCTTCAGTATTCTGAGAGGAACCGTTGAAAGCTCTTCTCTGCCTTTGTTAAAGGCGTGAATATGTTTCATCATTATGCGGACCGTGTCTACCGGAGATTTTCTTATGCCGAGGTTGTTTGCGACCATGTTCATCGTACCGCCCCTGAGCGGAAGGATAATGGGAACTTTTCCGGGCGGCAGATGTTTTATCAGTTCGGTAATAGTCATGTGCATTGTGCCGTCGCCGCCGTTGATGATGAGGAGGTTTATTCCCTCTTTTGTTATAAAATCAAGGACCACACCGAGATCGTCCAGAGAATAGGTATCTATGACAAAAGTATCGTCTAATATATGGGGTATGAATTTCGTCTTATTGTATGCACGGGCTTTGTTTTTGCCCGCATTCATATTATTAACGATACAACAGCGCAAAATCATTCATGCCCCCTTTTATAGTTTATGCTCATAGTGTTATTGATAACAGACATATACAATGTGCGGGTGGATTTGTCTATTATGACAAGAATCATCAATACTCTTTGTAATTCTCCAAATCCTTTACAGGACCGCATATTTTTATTAAGTATATTCAATGACTTTAAAAAGCATTGCCAGCAAAAAATGGCTGCTGATCATTTTGCTGTCCGCCTTCACCGTCTCGTTTCATTATATATACGGCATGTCACACGTTGGCGTGCTGGATGCTGTTCACAGAAGGCTCTGTTATATACCCATTGTCCTCGGGGGCTTATGGTTCGGCATGTACGGCGGCGTTGCGACCGCAGCCGGTATCGCATTATCTATACTGCCGTTTATCTATGTGCACCGCGAGATGCATCATGGATTTGTGCCCGGCGAGCTTGTCGAAATTATATTTTATATATTTATCGGATGGCTTTCAGGGATGCTGTCAGATGCACAGAAAGAAGAACGCAGAAAGAATGATGCTTTGAAAGAACAATTGAGGGCATCGGAACGCCTGTCGACCATAGGCGAGCTGTTTGCCTATATGATGCACGAAATCAAGAACCCTTTAAGCTCTATCAAGGGTGCTGCAGACATCGTTGCGGATCAATCGGTTGATCCCGGCCGCAAGCTGGAATTTTCAAATCTGTTGAAAAGTGAAATTAGCAGGCTGAACCGCACGCTCGATTCTATGCTTACCTATACAAGGATGAAACTTGTATTGGATGAATGCACGGTCACTGCCGAGATCAGCAGGATTATGAATCTCTTATATGCACAGGCTGAAAAAAACAGCGTAAGAATAAATCTATTTTTCAAAGAAGACATCGTTATCCGCGTGGATTGCGACAAAATGAGGCAGGTGTTTATTAACCTTATTCTCAATGCAATAGAAGCCATGGAGCATGGCGGAAAGCTGGATATACTGTTCACGCACACGGACAATAATTACGTGGAGATTGTCTTCAAAGACACAGGTCCGGGTATACCGCCGGAACATATACAGAGTTTGTTCAGGCCGTTTTTTACGACCAGGAAAAACGGGACGGGACTCGGGCTTGCCATTTCAAAGCGTATCGTTGAAGAACACAAAGGCAAACTGCTTGTTCAGAGTGAACCGGGTAAAGGTACCGTATTTACGGTGAGGCTGCCATGGAATCAATAAACGTCCTTATTGTCGAAGACAACGAGGTCCAGAGAAAGGTCATGGAATTTAACCTGTCAAGGGAAGGCTACCGGGTAAGGGGCGCAGGCACTATCGATGGCGGCATGATGCTCATGAAAGAGCACAAACCCGGCGTCGTTATAACCGATGTTATGCTCCCGGACGGCAACGGTATTGAGTTGTTGGAAAAGCTATTCAGCATCGACCCAGAACTTATCGTGATAGTCATAACAGCCTACGGCACCATACGCATGGCCGTGGATGCAATAAAAAAGGGTGCACATGATTACCTGACAAAACCTTTCGAAAAAGAAGAGCTGTTGCTTTCGGTAAACCAGGCATTGAAAGGCAGGGGAAACAGGCAGGATATAACCCGCTATAATCTTATTGGCCGGTCAGATCCGATAAAAGGAATCCTGAACACCATCGAGCATATTGCCGCGTCGAACGTGCCTGTGCTGATAACAGGCGAATCAGGCACCGGCAAAGAGGTCGTTGCGCGGGCAATACATAGCGCGGGTAACAGGCAGAACAAGCCGTTTGTGGCTGTCAATTGTGCTGCTATCCCTTCAGGCCTGCTTGAGGCAGAACTCTTCGGATATACGAAAGGCGCATTCACCGGTGCTGTGAATGACAAACCGGGCAAGTTCATACTTGCAGACAAAGGCACGCTTTTCCTCGATGAGATAGGCAGTATGGACATTACGTTGCAGCCTAAACTCTTGAGGGCGATTGAAACAGGTTCAATAGAGAGGCTTGGAGATATAGCAAGTAAGAAGGTTGATACGAGGATCGTATCGGCCACGAATGCCGATCTCAGGGGATTAATGCAAAAGGGGACATTCCGGGAAGACCTGTATTATAGATTGAATGTCGTCCCCCTGCATATTGCTCCGTTAAGGGACCGCAAAGAGGACATACCCCTGCTCGTGCAGCATTTTATAAACGAATATGCACACACCGGAAGATTGATGATGGGGGATGAAGCTATGGACAGGGTTGTGAGCCAGCCGTGGTATGGTAATGTGCGGGAGCTGGAAAATTTCATACGGCGTCTTGTAGTCATAAAAGGCGCAGGCATCGTGACCGTGCATGATGTGGAATCAAACCTGTCCCAATCTATTTCTCTGCACACAGCGGCACCACAGGAGATTGACGAGTCAATGGACGAGGCCGAGAAACGGATGATCCTGTCTGCCCTCGATAAGTCAGGGCACAACAGGTCGAAGGCGGCAAAGATTTTAAAGATACCGAGGCATAAATTGATATATAGGATGAAGAAGTACGGCATCGGCCCCACACGTGACGATCAAAAAGAATAAATATAGATTCGCGCACGGCAGTATGAGGCGAGGGGTCAGCACTTGACACAAAACGTCTGGCTTCCCCCGCCTGAGTTTCCCAATT
>JBBIVV010000066.1:0-5644 GCA_037439545.1 bacterium | reverse complement strand
GTATCCCCCTCTTTGGAAAAGAGGGGATAGGGGAGATTTTTATATCTGCCTCCATTGGTTTCCTGGATGAGACTATTCCTTGATGCGTGTTCCCTTGATGCAAGCTTTCCCATGACATACGAGTGGGTCTACAGTTATCCTCTCTTTCCAGTCCATATACTTACTCCTTGCTCTATAATAGACACAATACACAGTAGTATAACAAATCAAAACATTGAATGAGTCGGGAGTCGCGGAACATGACGCCGGCGAGGAGTTATGATTTTCATGTTCCTGCCTTGCCAGTTGTCCAAAGTCACGGACAGCCCCCTCTATCCCCTTATAATCCCATGACCTTCATTCCAAATGCTCTTGCAGCTTGCCCAAGCATCTTATCGTGGGTCGCCATTGCTACGTCGGTTGCCTGCTCTTCCTGCCATAATAACGCGGTTGCGAGATGTATGGCGTCGAGTGTTCCAAGAGTGACTGGAAAGGAATCGGACGCGCGCTTGAGAACGGACCGGGTAATCTCTACGACCTCAGCTATATCCAGAATTTGAAACAGGGCCTCACGGCGGACGACAATCTCATGTTCAGGGAGGTCAAGTCTCAGACGCAGCCTGTCCATGGTCCTGAGACACTCGACTTCGGTCAGATCGCTTGTTACCAGCGTATCAAAGTCCTTCCAACCCTGAATCTGCCCCTGTTCTCCAAGGACCAATCGCAAGACAGCTGAAGAATCCAGATATGCGTTCATCTTCCGGGCTGTCTCTCTTCCAGCAACACAGAGAGGCTGTCAATACCTTTTTTCAGAAGGGGCGGCAGACGTATCTCCTTTACTTTGCGGCGCGGCTTCCGTATGGTAAGCCTTCCCTGCATTATCGGATACGGTAAGACACGCGCGACAGGCGTCTCCCTGTCCAGCAGGGTTATCGCATGACCTTTGCGTACATTTTTGATGTACTGGCTTAAGTGAGATTTAAATTCGGCGATCTTTACACCGGTATCTTTGCTCATGACCATATTATGACCACAAATAGTCATGTTGTCAAGGTGCTGTTCTCCGGCGCTATCGAATATGCTTTTAGGGGGAGATTCAGGGGCAAATCTTTTATTTTGACAAACAATGGAACATAAACTTGTGGGCGTGGGACTCACGAGGCAGGAACAGATGAAGCGAATGAATACCTGTGCATGCAGGTGCGTGGATTTTAGGGGTATGCCGAAGGCGATCATCCTTAATAGGACAGAGGGTTTGATCAAGGCGACCGTTCATCCCAAGACAAGTCATATTCTCGGGGGCCATGTTCTCGCACCGAATGCAGGCGAGTTTATCGCACAGGCAATGCTTTTTATAAGAAACAAGAATTCCATTTATAACGTGATCAACACAACGCCGGTCTTTCCGATACTTTCAGATGCCATCAAGACCTGTGCGCTTTCATTCATTAAGGACATATCCGGGCTCTCGTGCTGCATATAAGATGGTTGACAAGACTTTCGCAATATTTTCCTGTTTTGCTCTAAAACGACTTACCGCCGCAACCAAATTAAATCCCCCTTACTCCCCCTTTGTCAAAGGGGGAAATCTTGAAACCCCTCTTTGGGAAAAAGGCGCAGACGGAGTTTTTCTAAATGACGTACAACAATCTTCTTTGTCTTTTACAGAGAACTTTCAAGGTAAGAATCAAACCTGCAGAGGCAAAACTGTTTCTGCGCATAGCAGAAGAATACGGTATCGATATCAGAACAGAAGCACCGAGAGGGCTGCCCCTGCCAGTACGATGTAAAGAATATTGACCTTTCTCAGCAGCGCAGTCAATGCCGCTGCTCCCAGCAGGACTTTTACCGTGTCCCAGGAAACCGCCAGAGCAAACTTTATGGTAACAAAAAAGAGAAGCCCTACAAATGAAGCGAGTATGCCTTGTGTCGCTTTTGAGAATAATACCGAGTTCTTCAGCCTATCGAAAACAGGCGTTACGGCAATCAGTATCAGGAAAGAAGGGGTGAATACGGCAATGGTTGCCACGATGGCGCCGGCTATACCATCTACGATAAAACCTGCGAACGTAGCCGTGATAACGATTGGACCCGGCGTTATTTGTCCCAATGCAATGCCGTCCATGAATGTTTTGCTGTCCATCCATCTTCTTACATCTACGATTTCATGAAGCATCAGAGGTATGGATGCAAAGCCTCCTCCAAAAGCAAAGGTATCTATCTTGAGCATCAGCCCGGCCAGGGTAAAGAGCTTCGCATCGGTAACATAAAGTGCAAAAAGTGCTGCGAGGAGCAGAATTAGAAGCAGACCTACGTGTTTATACGTGACAGCAATGTTGTTTTTATCATACGGTGCACTTGAAGATACGACCTTGTCTTTTCTGAATAACACCATACCGGCTAGGGCAGCGGCAATAATGACCAGAAAAGGGCTGATGTCTGTCCAAAAAAGAAGTGCAGCGAGGATAGCTATTACAATTTCTTTGTAATTTTTTATTGCCCCCCTGCCGAATGAATAGGTCGCATTGGCAACAATGGCGACAACAATGACTGCCAATCCACTGAATAATGAGGTTATCAAATATATGCCGTGATACCGGACGTAGAATAATGAAAGGATCAGCATCAGGAAGAACGCAGGCAGGCCAAATCCTATGTAAGTTGCCAATGCGCCAATGATACCCCGGGTCCTGAGTCCGACATAAGCAGCTGTCTGCATGGCGGTCGCGCCGGGGATGGTCTGGCATATGACAACGCCGTCCTTAAATGTCTTTTCATCCAGCCACTTGTTGCGTTGCACTGACAGCTCCCTGATATACGCGACCATTGCAGGACCGCCGAAGGCCGTAAGCCCGAGCCTGAGAAATTTTATAAACAAATCTACGAGATCGGGCTTACGTACCTGCACGCCGAAGTGGTGCCCAATACTCTGGTGCTTTCGAGCGGTAATCATAGAAAATCGATATTCGTCATACAAAAAGTTTCGGCACGCAGGCGTGCCTGACCTTCTATCTTTGTTAATTTATCGCTCATATCCGGAATAGATGAGATACACTGTGCAATCAATAGAGATCACCCGGACACTGCATGTCTGTGAACCAGTTTGTACCATTTATATAAGGCTACTATGCCCCACACCGCTTCCACAACACCGAATGGCCATGTACCTGCAAGCCACCCGTATAGTGAAGAGGCAAAACAAGATAGCCCAAAAAAGAATGTGAACCAGGGTGAGCGGGATTCTACGGCATAAAATACCATCATAAGAAAAACTACCGTAGCCCCATACACGGTCAACATATCATTATTCATGTTCTCAATTTCCTTTCTACGTACTTGAATGGGTGAGGTGTAAAACCGCACCCATTCACTTTGTTTTCGTTGACTCAGCTCTGCGCACCTTTGAGCAGGTCCTCTATATCCCTTATTTTCTTTTCTAACGCCGCCTTTTCATCCTTGAGCCATTCGAGCGTTTTCTGCAGACGTTCCCTCGATGGAAAAAGATCATCCATAAACCTGTGTCTGAATCCAACTCCATGTTCATGTCCTTCTTCGCCACAACAGCCTGTCCCTCTTTGCTGTTGATGTTCATGTTCCCACATACCTCTGCCCTGACCTTCGTGACAGCACTCTTTATTCCCGTACATAGCATTCACCTCCTTTCTTCCTTTAACAACAATTGGATAGATTATAAGCATATGCTCATACTATGTCAAGAAGGTGCCAGAAATAGTTTTTTCTAAAAAAATGCAAAAGAACTGGATTCCCGTTCCCCGTTTTCACGAGGACAAGTTTCACGGGAATGACATGTTGTTGGTTTTCCGAAGTCACAGTATTCGGCGATGGTAGTTCACTCTTTTATTGCAGTAATCCCGTAGTGGTACGGCTTCAGGTCATACCGGACCGGGTTCTTGAAACCAACTGACTCTGCCCATGCTCTGCAGTCTTCAGGTCTGGGACGGATATCCATAGAAGGTCCGCGGGGCGTACTGGGATCGTAATTCCAGTGGATGATACCGATGAGCCCGCCCTGTTTGAGGATTCTTTTCGCCTCCTCGAGCAATGTAACGGGATTTTCGAGATGAAGGATATTGAAAAGCATGACGTAGTCCACGCTTTCATCCGGGAGGCCGGAGCCCTGAGCAATAAAGTCGCGCAGTATAACCCTCACGTTGCCCAACCCCTGCTGTCGGGCTTCTTCGCCGGTAATACGGACCATGTCCGGCTCGATGTCCAATGCGTAAATGTTTCCCTGTATGATCTTTGCCGCGGGGATCGTAAAGGTGCCATACCCGCACCCGAACTCTGCGACATCAGTGGTCGTATTGTTCATGCCAAGCGTGGACAGAATCTGTACAGGATTAAAAAACCTTTCCCACATGGTACGATCCGGCATCCCGCTTTCTCTCGCCTTCATTCACCCTGCCTCCTGCCTGTTCTATATAGCAAAGAGTCTTATGACGTCCAATGTTTTCTTGTCCATTTCCGGTCCTTCACAAATTATCTCGATCAACAAAATGAAATAGTAGTTTTGCTGAAGAATCCATATTCTTACTTGTATAATTATAGGAATTGATTTATTATAGTATTATGAGAGACGGTGGACTCCTTAGGAAAGTAGACAAAACAGCCCTTTCTGTTCGTGCATTGGATCATGAAAATGACGATAAGGATTATTGGTTATCCATGTCGCCGGATGAACGATTGCAGGCCCTTGAAATTATACGACAAACAATTTATGGCTATTCCTGCCCTACCCAAAGACTTCAAAGAGTTTTTGAAGTTACTGAACTCACGGCACGTTAAATACCTGCTGATAGGCGGGTATGCGGTTGGATACTATGGCTATCCCCGTGCGACAGCAGACATGGACGTATGGGTTGAGATAGTATCCGATAATGCTCAAAAGATCGTAAAGGTTTTAAGAGAGTTCGCTTCGATTCACTTGAATTAAAACCTGAATTATTCTTAGAAAAGGATAAGGTCATCAGAATGGGCTTGCCTCCATTCAGAATAGAGATTTTAACGACCATCTCCGGGGTGAATTTTGATGAGTGTTATAAAGAACGGGAACGGGCAACGATTGCTGGCGTTCAGGTCAACGTGATAAGTCTGAAACATTTAAAGCTGAACAAAAAAGCTGCCGGCCGGCATAAAGACTTAAACGATCTGGAACACCTTGCTTAAAACGTCAGTATTTTATCCGCTTCAAGGGTCAGGGTGGTCAGCTCTGCGAGTGTACTCCTTATGCACCCTTCAAGCAGTTCATCGGCAGTTAGCCCACGCGTATCCATGCATGTTCCACAGAGTAAAACCTGTCCTCTGCGCACGACAGGTTTGAGCATGCGTTCTATATTGTAATAACCCTCCGGTGTCATCTGTCCGGATTTGGCACACAAGACTGCGTCACCCATTAAGAATATTGTTACGGAACTCTCTTCTGATTCTTTGACAAGACTGTTGGCAAGTCTCAGGCCATTATACGCACGCTCGGTGCCGTAAGGCGAATCATTGAGAATTATCAATATTTTCATATAGCTCCTTTTTTCGAGACTACCTCTTAAAATTGTGTATGAAGCATATTAAGTTTCCTTCATTTCGAACCTCAAGTCAAACAATTGTCGAATCTCGCAGAGGCATTCCTTGAGCTGGGCTATGGGTTTTC
>JBBIVV010000065.1:0-5847 GCA_037439545.1 bacterium | reverse complement strand
TGTCAAAGGGGGAAATTTCACCCCTCTTTGAAAAAGAGGGGCAGGAGGAGATTTTTTGATCGATGTACAAAATCACTGTATTTTGCAGAGAAGTTACAGGGTAAGAATCTAAAACCCCTGGAGCCCCCTTATCAGGGGGCAGGTTTATTGTTTTTTATCGAAAGCTTGAAATCTATTTGCTCAAAAGCCACCCGCCTGTTCCCCTTTCCTGCAAATATATCTCCTATCAGCAATACAAACATATAAGGAAGATCCCTCCACAGTTTCCTTGCTTTTAATATCCGTAGTATCCTGACGGGGTTAAAATAAAACCGTATCCATGCCATCGAATAAATTCTATGGAGTGTTTTATCCGGCATACTGCTGGCATTTAAAGGGATTGAATGATAATCAAAATCTTCCGGTTTCAGATTGACCGGCATCCTGCCAAGGGCCCGTATCTGTTGCGCAAGCTCTGTATCACCAAAAGGATTCACGAGAAAAAAAAGAGCCTGGTGCATCCTCGACTTACAGGCAAAAGCTATCGTAGCTCTGAGCTCTGCTTCGGTTTCTGTCGGGAACCCGAGCATGAAGAACCCGGTTACGAACATACCGCTGTCAACGCACACATCTATCATCTTTTTGACCTTCTCAATGTTGAGATTTTTCTTCACCATCTTTTGTAACCGCGGCGTTACTGTCTCTACTGCTATGGCAATTTCAATAGTACCTGCCTGTTTCATTAAATGAACGATCTCCTCATCAAGCATGTCTGCTCGAACACCATTGGTGAAATAAAGGTGAGTTTTCCAGTTTCTTGTTATGATACCAAGCAATATGGATTTGATCCGTTCTTTTTCAAGGTTAGGAATGTCGTCCAGGAAAATAAAATCATGGATGTCATAGGTATTGATAAGGGTCTCCATTTCGGCGAGGACATTCTCCGCAGATCGTGCCCTGAATTTCTTCCCGAAAATATTGTGGCAGTATGTGCACCGGAAAGGACATCCTCTCGATGACTGAAGGACCATGTATGGACGGAATCTGATCCCATTGATGCTGTAGATATTCACATATTTTTTCAGCTCAGCATTATCCCATGCAGGGAATGGAAGCTCATTAAGGTTATCAATATATGCCCGTGATTTATTACTCCTGACAGTCTCGTGACTTTTATAAACTATACCATCTATTGTGCTTAAATCATTGCCCGCTTCCAATGCATCCAAAAGTTCTTTAAACGTTATCTCCCCTTCGCCGATCACTGCAATATCAATATCTTTGTTCTTCATAACTTCGCGGGGGACGGATGTTACGTGAGGCCCGCCCGCGACGACAGGAATATCGCTCAATTGTTTTACGACATGTGCAAGGAGGTACAATGATGGTGCCTCAAACGTAAGCGCTCCGATGCCTACGACATCTGGTTTGAAGTCATGTAGAATAGTATATACTTCTTTAAGAGGTTGTTTGTAAAGCCTCGTATCGAGAATTTTGACCTCGTCATGTCTTTCCTGCCGTATATATGAGGCAATATACATCAGACCAAGCGGCGGCGTTGCGCCTTTTGATCGCGCTGTAAGATTGCTGCTTTTAAGCAAAAGAACTTTCATACGTTTATTTAAGCATACTGACATCTTTTTACAATAGAAAATACATACGCTGGAAAATATCTTTTTTTCGTGATTGTATAGGAGACGGATGAAGATATTGTTAATCAAAAGCGGGAATCTCAATACACGCGCCATCGGCATAACACCGCCTTTGGGATTAATGTACATCGCATCGTTTATCGAAGAGACACGGCGGGATGATGTCAGAATCTTTGATATACGGTTTTACAGAGAGCCGCTGAAAGAGATCTACCGCATCATCGCCGAATTCGATCCTGATATTATCGGTATCAGTGCCCTTACCCTTGAAGCACCTGCTCTGTATCAGATCGCACATTTTATCAAAATGGTCTCTGATATCCCCGTGATAGCCGGAGGACCTCACGTGACGTCTGTTCCCAAAGAAGTCTTACGAAACCATGATATCGACGTCGTGGTTGTCGGCGAAGGCGAGATGATCTTTAAGGAGCTCCTTGATGCGATGGACAAGGGACATGGCTTAGAGATGGTACATGGTATCGGGTACAGAAAAGGCAATGAGATAGTAATAAACCAGCCTCCACCCCAGATTCAGCATCTGGATGAACTGCCGTTCCCTTCGTGGGACCTTATTGAGCTGGGAAAATATGCCGATACCGCGAGTATGAGTATTATAGGATATGGACCCTATATGGTACTGCTCACCTCACGGGGATGCCCGTTTCACTGCACCTACTGCCACAATATCATGGGGAAATCATTCAGGGCACGGTCTGTTAAGAACGTCCTCGAAGAGATCGGGGTATTGATCGAGAATTATGATATTACTGATTTTGAGATCATCGATGACATATCGAATTTTGACAGGGAAAGGTTCAAAGAGATCATGAGGGGTATCATAAATAAGGGCTGGAAGGTTACACTCTCATTTCCGAACGGCGTAAGAACGGATCTTCTGGATGACGAAGCAGTCCATTTGATGAGGCAGGCAGGAACAGCAGAGATCTCCATAGCAGTAGAGTCTGCAACTCCACGGCTGCAAAAGATGGTCAAGAAAAATCTGAACCTTGGAAAGGTACGTCACATAATTGACGTTTGTGTGAAGGAAGGGATGTATGTACGCGGATTTTTTATGCTTGGATTCCCGACAGAAACGGAGGAAGAATTAAAGGCCACCATAGATTTTGCGTGCAACTCCCGAATGCACGGAGCGCTCTTTTTTCTTGTAAACCCCTTCGGGGGCATAGAACTCGCCAAGCAGGTGGAGAGTATGGGCAAAATGCCTTCGGCCATCAAGTATGAAGACTTCGATTACCATGCAATGCCGTTCAACGTGAGCACTGTACCCGATAAAAAGCTCCGGCGGCTTTATTCGATGGCGTGGATAAGATTCTATTTGAACCCTGTCCGGGTGCTGAGAATCTTGAAGGCAAAGGCTACATGGAACGATCTGCCCTATTATTTCACGGTGCTTGTGAAGGACATCTTCGTTCCCAAAGGCAATCAACATATCGTGCTCGACTCATCGAGTCCTGGATTTAAACGAATAATCAAAAAAAAGAAAGCAACTATCCGGCAGTTGTGAGATTGCTTCACTTTCCTGACTTTTCCAATTAGTGCGGTTTTTTAGTGAGAAGTACATGGATTGATAAATCAACCTATTTAATTTTATTTTCAAAAGAAGGAAACTCAGCAAATTGCTTCACTTTGTTCGCAATGACACTAATCGGAGTTTTTCAACGGCCTGTTGAACTCAGACAGGTTACCTTTGCCCTTCCGGCACTTTCTGAGATGCTTTAAGCCGGACATCCTCGCTGGTTTTCGAAATGCATTTATTATTTGCTGAAGGTAACGTTGTCTTTTTGTTACCTTTCAATGGAAATATAATTGACGGGATTGTTGAATATATTATCGGTAATAAATGTGTCAAGTTATAAAGTAAATTACGCACTATGGCCTTTGTGGTTAGAATTCTGAAGATCCGCACAGGATTGAGGTAAAATTTTATATAGGCGTGAGAATAAAGTCTGTGCAAACGTTTATCCGGCACTGCACTGACGTTAAACGGCATAGCATGATAGTCAAAATCTTCGAGGTTTAGCTCGGGAATTTGTATACCGGTATCTTCAGTTTGCTTGTAGATCTCTGTACCTTTGAACATATTCACCATAAAAAATAAGGCGGTGTGCAGTTTTGAGCTGCACGCGAAATCAATTGTGGCTTTTATCTCCTCTTCGGTTTCTGTCGGAAATCCCATCATGAAGAACCCCCGCAATAAAATTCCCTGGTCTGCGGCAAAGTATATCATCCGTTTTACCTTGTCAAGATTGAGGTTCTTCTTTATCATCTTTTGTAATCTGGGAGAGGCGGTTTCCACGGCAATAGACATCTCTCCTGCCCCGGCTTTTTTCAAAAGACTGATAATCTCCTCATCCAGCATGTCTGTCCTCACGCCATTTGGAAACGAGAACCGTATCTTCCAGCCTTTTTCTACTATGCCTGAGCAAATAAGCTTGATCCGTTCTCTGTCAAAATTAGATATATCGTCGATAATCTCAAATTCATTGATATGATATCGCTCGATCAGCACTTCTATTTCATGAAGTACATTCTCAACTGATCTCGCCCTGAATTCTTTACCGAAAATGTTGTGGCAATATGTACAACGGAACGGACATCCGCGGGATGTCAACATTACCATATAAGGTTTGAAGCTTGAACGGAAGATAGGCGTACTCATGCTCTTTGTATGAGCATATTGAGGAATATCTACTAAGTCCCATGCAGGGAATGGCAATCGATCAAGAATATCTATATACGCCCTTTGCGGGTTCAGTAGAATAGAGTTGTTATTTCTGAATCCGATACCATTTACTTGCTCTATTCCTTGTTTTTTTTCAAGACTATCCAGCAGTTCTTTGAATGTTACTTCCCCTTCGCCAATCACCACAATATCTATGTCCTTATTCTTCAAAACCTCTTCAGGTGCCGAAGTCGCATGAGGGCCGCCAGCAACGACGGGGAGATTGGTAACTATCTTTACAAAATGAGCAATCTGATACATTGCAGGCGCTTCAAGGGTAAGAGCACTGATGCCGACTATATCAGGTCCAAATTCACTAATAATGCGTTGAATCTCTTTCAATGGATCTTTGTAAAAACGTATGTCCATGATCCTAATTTTGTCCCCTCTCTCGTCCCTGATGTACGATGCGACATACATCAACCCAAGAGGCGGAGTTATGCCTGTTGCGTTTGTATTGAGATTCCCGCTTTTGATGAGAAGAACCTTCATTTGATCTTTACTATACCTGCTGACATATCTTTTTTCAATAGGAAATCAAAAATGCTTATATAGGTAAATGTCACCACTATGTGCCTCCGGTACAAATGAAGAAAACATTTCAATATATGGAGCACATTCTGGCATAAATATTTTGACCTTATGAAAATGATTATCTTCCATTATATGGTTAAAATATTGATAACCGCCTTCGAGATATATATCAAAACCAGTAGCTATAACAAAATCAGGATTGAGAATTTTTATGCTATATTTTAGGGGAACAGACAGCTTAATATCTTCGGTATATATAGGATAAATATAATATTTCCACTGAAAAACAGGCCTAAATGAGTTTATCATCAGGATTGAAGCTTTTTGAGGAATATTTTTATTTACCCAATCTCCTACCCTGTTATACGAATATATTGAATTGACGAAACTTCCTGATGCCGACAAAATATCTACACAGACAAGCAGAGCTATCAAACCTCTTACACTTTTATTCTTTATTTTATTCAATACTTGAATAAGGCCAAAAGCCCCAAGCATGATAAAAAACGGCAAAATAGCGAGGTAAAAGTAACCACCTCCGGCATAGGAAGGTCTATCAGAAACGACAGTCACTATTAAGAAATATATAAAGGGATATATAAGATAAAACAGGATTTCATAAAACCCTTTGCTTTTCGCGTATATATATATACCCAAGATTGACAACATATAAACACTTATGGAAAGTATAAAAGGGAACACGATTATAGCCTGCGCTATGAATCTCTTATGATATATGTCACTTACAAGATTAATGTTTTGTTCATGAGAAAATTCATGAAATATTTTATGCAAAAACTCAGGGATATGCAAAACCAGATATGGTGATGTCAAAAAGAATGCAACAAACGCTACCGACAAAAACACAACTATGTTTCTGATTTTTTGTTTATGTGTGGCGTCAAGAGCGGGGTTTTTATAATAATACATAAACCATCC
>JBBIVV010000064.1:0-5913 GCA_037439545.1 bacterium | reverse complement strand
GGTTGAGTATAATTTGCGGAAACCGTAATTGAATATTCTCACCCTCGAGTAAGTCCTTTGGCATCAATTTCCCGACAGGGTTGACTTTATGTAAAATACATTTTACTTCTATAGCAACAAAAAGCGAGGGTGGCGGAACTGGTAGACGCGCCAGACTTAGGATCTGGTGGGATAACCGTAGGGGTTCAACTCCCCTCCCTCGCAAATAAACAAGGAAAGGTTGAATAATGAAAATATTAGATGTCGAGACACAGAGCAGTGTAAAGAAAAAGCTGTCAGTCATGATACCGAAAGATGCTGTTCATGACGCCATGACGCACAAGGTAGAAGAGTTTCAGAAGAATGCAAAGATACCGGGATTCAGAAAAGGCAGAGTCCCGGAATCTATTATAAAAAATAGATTCGAGAAGGACATCAAGTATGAGGCGGAACTGGAGCTGATCGATCATTCTATCAACGATGCCATTGAACAGGCACACATAAAGGCAGTCGGTTCACCGGTGATAGAAAAGACGGATTATAATCCGGATGGTGATTTTACCTACACCGTCGTTATAGAGAATATACCCGAGTTAGATCGCATAGATTTCAAGCGAATAGAGATAAAAAAATTGCCGGTCCCTCCTGTGACCGATGAACAGGTCAATGAGGCGCTTATAAAGATTCAGAAAAGACTCGGCGTCTTGATGCCTTTAGAGGAATCAAGACCGTTGCGTGACAAGGACCTTGCCTCGATCAAGCTGACAGAGCTTGATAAGAACGGCGGCGTCATGAAGACCCATGATGATCTTTTATGGGCCGTGGATGAGAAACTCGGCAAGAATATATACGATCAGATCGTCGGCATGCTTAACGGCGAGAAGAAAAAGGTCACGGTCGATGAGTCAAAAGGCATATTTTATAAAGTAGAACTAAAAGCGATCAAGTATATAAAGTATCCGCCCATAGACGATGAACTTGCGAAAACAAGCGGCATTTATAATTCTCTGGACGAGTTGAAATCAGCTCTCAGAAAGGATATAGAAGAAGAAATAGAGAGGATTAACAAGCTCATGTATCAGGATATAGTCGTGTCCGCTTTATTAAAGAAATATCCGATTGAACTTCCCATGGCTCTTGTAAAAAAGGAGCTGGAACACATTGCAACAGAGGATGAAGATCTTAAAAGGGCGTATACCATGAATCAAAAACAAGTCGTGGAGAACAGGCTAAAACAGCTCGAGACGTATGTACGCATAGGCCTTATCACGAGAATATTCTTCGATACTATCAAGGCGCAGGAGAATATCTCGGTGAGTGATGAGGAATTTAAATCCGCTGTCGGAAAGCTGGCACTCCAGAACAATGATTCGACGGAGCATATTATGGAAAAATTAACCAAGGATGACAACGTTGATACGGTAAAACATCATCTGCTGAATGATAAGATTCTTGATTTAATTATTGAAAATGCCCAATTTATAGAAGAGAAGGGACAATAGCATGACACTTATACCGATTGTTGTAGAGCAGACATCGAGGGGGGAAAGGGCTTATGATATATATTCCCGCCTTCTGAAGGAACGGATTATATTCATCGGTTCTCCCATAGACGATGATCTTGCAAATATCGTTATTGCACAGCTTCTGTTTCTTGAGTCGGAGGATCCGGAAAAAGACATATATATTTATATAAACACCCCGGGCGGTGTCGTTACCGCCGGTCTGGCCATATATGATACGATACAGTACATCAAATCGCATATTATAACGATGTGCATAGGGCAGGCGGCGAGCATGGGGGCAGTCTTACTTGCAGCAGGCATGAAAGGAAAGAGATTTGCCCTGCCTCATGCAAGGATTATGATCCATCAGCCTTCCGGAGGATTGCAGGGTAAAGCATCCGAGATTGACATACATGCCAAAGAGATTCTGAAACTGCGCGGCGAGATCAACGAAATACTGAGCAAGCACACGGGGCAGCCCCTGGAAAGGATAGAGGCCGATACGGAGAGAGATTTCTTTATGGGTGGCGAAGAGGCTATATCTTATGGTATAGTAGATTCGGTGATCACCAAAAGAGAAGAATTAATGATAGGTGGAGGTACTAAGCTTGGTAATCAAAAAGGATGAGAGCATTTTGAAATGTTCTTTCTGCGGAAAGTCGCAGAGAGAAGTTAAAAAACTTATAGCTGGTCCTAATGCATTTATATGTGACGAATGCGTCGAGCTATGCAATGAGATTATAGCAGAGGACTACGAGACGCAGAAAGAGACCTTCGGAGCAAAAAAAACCCTGCCAAAGCCCGGCGACATAAAAACGTTCCTTGATAAGTACGTGATAGGTCAGGAGAGGGCGAAGAAGATCATATCAGTTGCCGTCCATAACCACTATAAGAGAATAGAATCGCATCAAAAAACCGATGATGTAGAGATACAAAAGAGCAACATATTGCTTATGGGTCCGACAGGCACCGGTAAGACCCTTCTTGCACAGACACTTGCAAAATACCTCGATGTCCCTTTTACCATTGCGGATGCAACGACCCTGACAGAGGCGGGCTATGTCGGTGAGGACGTAGAGAACATAATACTCAGTCTTATTCAGAATGCAAATTATGATATTGCGAGGGCACAGCGGGGCATTGTCTATATAGACGAAATAGACAAGCTCTCCCGCAAGACCGACAGTCCTTCGATCACGAGAGACGTATCGGGTGAAGGCGTCCAGCAGGCGCTTTTAAAGATCATAGAAGGTACGATTGCCAATGTCCCTCCAAAGGGGGGCAGGAAACATCCGGAGCAGGATTATTTCCGTATAGATACGACGAACATTTTATTTATATGCGGCGGAACATTTGACGGCATAGAGAAGATCATATCGAAACGTATCGGTGTCAAATCCATGGGTTTCGGTGCAGATCTTAAGGGGGTAAGGGGAAAGAGCCTGACGGACATACTGTCCCTGGTTGACACGGACGATCTTATAAAGTTCGGTATCATCCCTGAATTTGTCGGCAGGGTGCCTATACTTGCCACCATGGAGGAGCTTACCATGGATGTACTTATGGAGATACTTATCAAACCGAAAAATGCAATCATTAAACAATACCAGAAGCTTTTTGCCATGGAAGGCGTGAAACTCATGTTTACGCACGATGCAGTGGAGTCTATTGCAAAAGAAGCCATCAGGAGAAAGTCGGGTGCGAGAGGACTCAGGGCCATCATGGAGAATGTAATGCTCGATGTTATGTATGAGATACCTTCAAGGGCCGATGTCAAAGAGTGCGTCATAAATTCTGATGTCATATTCAAACATACCGAACCTTTGCTGACCTACGAGAAAAAAGCCGAAGCAGCCGGAGGCAAATAGGTATGAGCGGCGATTCTTTATACAGGGTCCCCTTATTACCTCTCAGGGATATCGTCATATTCCCTTACCAGACTACACCATTGATAGTGGGCAGACAGAAGTCGGTAAATGCCGTGAAGGAAGCTATCAAGAACAACGTGTATATATTTACGACAATCCAGAAGGATCCGAAGATAGAGGACCCGAAAGAAAAAGATATAAATATCATAGGTACCCTTTCTTCCATTGAACATCATATCGTAGAAAGCGACAACATAAAACTGCTCGTGAAGGGCGTAAAAAGGGGAAAAGTCGTCGCTTATAATGATAAAGAAAGCTATGTGGAGGTAGAGGTCAAGGCTGTTGAGAGTGCTGCCAAGAGTGTCCTGGAGATAGAAGCTTTGAAACGGCAGCTCGTTTCTGCGTTTTCCGACTATGCAAAGAATACAAATCTCATAGCTCCGGATATAGTAGCCTATGTTTCGTCTCTTGACGATCCGGACATACTTTCCAATACCATTGCAGGCAGCATTAAAATGAAGGCAGAGGAAAAACAGGCTTTGCTCGGGATTTCCGAGCTCGACAAATACATGAGCAAGCTTCTTGAAAGGCTTTTCGGAGAAATTGAAATACTCGATATCGAGAAGAGGATAAAAGCGCAGGTTAAGAAACAGACAGAAAAGGCGCAGAAAGAATATTATCTGAACGAACAGATGAGAGCAATACAAAAAGAGCTCGGCGAGAAGGATGAATTCAAGACGGAGATCCGTGAATTAGAAGACCGGGTCAAAAAGAAAAAAATATCTGAAGAGGCACAGAAGCGCTGCAAGAACGAGTTAAAGAAGCTCAAAATGATGTCTCCGATGAGCGCTGAAGCTGCTGTCGTAAGGAGCTACCTTGAATGGATACTCGGCTTGCCGTGGTACGAATATACGGAAGAGAAGAAAGACATACATGAAGCAAAGAGGATGCTGGACAGGGATCATTACGGCCTCGAACAGGTGAAAGAAAGAATCCTTGAATTTCTTGCAGTGAAAGCACTCAGTCCCGAAGCCAAAGGTCCTATACTTTGTCTTGTCGGTCCTCCGGGTGTCGGAAAAACATCACTCGCTCAGTCCATAGCAGCGGCAACGGGCAGAAAATTTGTAAGGCAATCGCTTGGAGGCGTGAGGGATGAAGCCGAGATACGCGGACACAGAAGAACGTATGTCAGTGCACTGCCCGGTAAAGTCATTCAATCGATGCGTAAGGCAGGCTCTTCCAACCCTGTATTTCTTTTTGATGAGATCGACAAAATGAGCATGGATTTCAGAGGCGATCCGTCGGCAGCTCTTTTAGAGGTGCTGGATCCAGAGCAGAACCATGCATTCAATGATCACTACCTTGATCTCGATTACGATCTGTCAAAGGTGATGTTTATCACGACCGCAAATACCGTTGCAGGCATACCCGCAGCCTTGCTGGACCGCCTCGAGATAATAAGACTTCCGGGATACATCGAGGTTGAAAAACTTAATATTGCACGGCATTTTCTGATCGATAAAGAGCTGAAAGCCAATGGACTGAAACCGGAACAGCTTGTTTTTACCGAAGGCTCTCTCGTAAGAATCATAAGGGATTATACGCGTGAAGCGGGCGTGCGTAACGTAGAAAGGGAGCTTGCAACGATTACGCGAAAGATCGCAAAGCATATTCTTGAGACAGGCAAATCGACTGCAAAGAACATAATAAGAGGTTCCAACCTTGAAAAATATCTTGGAGTCCCCAAGTACAAGAGGACCGAGCTTGAAGAAAAGGACCTCGTGGGCGTCGCTACCGGGCTCGCATGGACAGAGGCAGGAGGAGACATACTTGCCATAGAATCGGTCGTTCTGCACGGCAGGGGGAAGCTCACGGTTACGGGTAATCTCGGCGATTCAATGAAAGAATCTGCAAGCGCCGCTCTGAGTTATGTAAGGACCATAGCAATGGAACTCGGTTTAAAGAAGGAATTCTACAAAAGCATAGATATTCATATTCATGTACCTGAAGGTGCAATACCGAAGGACGGTCCGTCTGCGGGAATTACGATGGCAACTTCACTCGTATCGGCATTGACGAAGATTCCCGTAAAAAGGGATCTTGCCATGACCGGTGAGATTACTCTCAGAGGCAGGGTCCTGCCCATAGGCGGATTAAAAGAAAAACTCATGGCTGCAATGAGGGCACAGATAAAAGATGTTTTAGTTCCCAAAGACAACGAGAAAGATGTGTCTGAAATACCCGAACTCATAAAAAAATCGCTCAATATCATATTCGTGGAGCATATGGATCAGGTCATAGAAAAAGCTTTGAGAGTAGAATCGCCTGAACACATATGGAAAGGCGGAGCCGATCAGGGTATCGCTATTCCTCATATAGACGTTGGAGACAGCCTGCCTCTGCTTCCGGAACAGCAGCATTGAAAGTTTGCACTGCCTGCGCTGTGATTATTCAATAACCTTGTATCGTTCCGCAGATACAGTTGATGTACTTCTCACTAAAAAACCCGCACTAATTGGGAAACTCAGGAAGAATACTTGTCTTAAAAGAAACCGGTCTTC
>JBBIVV010000063.1:0-6108 GCA_037439545.1 bacterium | reverse complement strand
TATATCGAAGAAGGGAGCAAAAGGTTTGCACATTCGCTCAATAATAGTGCTTGCTTTTTTTTGACAGTTCTACTTAAACCAAGATTATAAAGGAGACTGAATCTTTATGAAGAGAATAAACCATATATTTTACTTTCTCTCCCTTACTGCAATAACGCTATCAGGATGTTCGAGTGACAGTTCTTCGCCAAATCCATATGCAAATGTCTGCAGCAGTTTCATGTCCGGAGCTCAACTCGTAAGCATAGCACCGGTAAAAGGTACCCAATTCGGCGACCAGCAGATAACGGCAGTCGTTAAAATCAGCGATTCAACATTTACACCGGCAACTGTTTATCTTGGCAATAAGGCAAGGGGAGTGACCGTTACCTCACGACAGGGCAATGACATGACAATAAGTTTTACCACTGCAGGCACGCCGACCGCAGGGACGTATCCGCTGGTCATAGCAAACGGGTTCAGTGCCTGTGCTTATTTAGCGGATGCCTATCAATACGAGCCGCCCGTCAGCAGTTATTTTAAGACATTTGTGGCAATGGGTGCAAGTTACACGGCCGGGTTCCAGTCGGACAGCTACAATGAAGTTGCACAGCTCAATGGCCCTGCAACATGGATAGCAAGGGCGGCCGGTGCATATTTCCCCATACCATTGATCAAGATGCCGGGTCTGCCGCCTGAAGTAGGGTTTGAAGGACTCGATACCAATGGGAATTTTACCGTGGGTTTGGGTGATATAGTCAATTACCTGTTCACTTCAAATAATTTTTCGTCGTTTTTTGAGGACCCCGATATCATGTCATACAATATAGCTGTGCCCGGCGCCATGATACAGGATGAAGTACTCGGCTCAGCATCGAAAAGCGCAAATTCGGGATTTGTGATACCGCTGACGAACTTTCTGTTTGCACCTCATGACAACGAATTTTTTGAGACAAAAGACATCAAGCCTGAAATCGTTACGGCACAAGAGCTGCACCCTACCATTATCGTGAGTACAGACGAGTATGGCAATGACCTTCTCACCGGCAATGTAACATCATATAATCAATTCGTGCTTTATATTACGCAGGCTGTATCTGCACTTGCATCGACAGGTGCCCAGGTATTCCTTGCAAACGTTCCGCACGCCATTGCAATCCCTTCGTTCCAGCAAACAGCCATCAATGCGCTCACACAGTGCGGTCTGACATTCAGCGACATTACCGGAGGCTTACAGGGACTTGACAAGGCTGCAGGACCTCCGGACAACTGTGCTGCAACATTCACCAATACCTGTGAATACAAGGCGTGCGAATCTCTCGTATCCATAAACCAGAGCGTCGATCAGTCTAATGCGGCATTTGCGAGTGCCGTTGCGCCATATCCGAATGTGCATATTGTTCCGTTTTCTGGTTTAATGGATGGAAGCGTGAAACTGGCAGGGCAGGGTGTTACCTTTGATTCAGAAGGATTCCCGGAGTATATCATCGGCAGCCAGACATTACAGATGAAACATCTCGGAGGGTTTTACAGTATGGATGACCTTCATCTTACCAATACCGGTTATGCGGTACTTGCGAGTATATTTGTCCAGACAATCAATGATACGCTTGGGACAACGGTGCCTTTACCGGATTTGCCGTCCATAGTTTCTGTAGACCCCCTGTCACCGTCAGCATTGACTGATTTTTGTTCACAGACAGCCAACAGTCAGAAGCTTTACTGTCAGTGTGTCAAGGGTCCCGGCAGTTATATAAGTGTGACGACCTTTACGTGCAGTACGATACTGTATTAATAAAATAGCAGGGGCACGTTGCAACGTGCCCCTGCGTATAGAATATTGAATTTCTGCATTATCCCTGCGGAGGCGGTGCAGATATTTGCTGCTGTCCTGCATCTCCGGAATAATCATAGTACATGATACCGGTGAATATCAGGAATATCAGATTAAGAGCCCATATAAACAGGTAACCAAGGTATGGTATAAAACCAAGAAAAAGATTGGTTATCCACAGTGCAACGAAGGAGAGGACCAATGACGTCCAGAATGGTCCTTTTTTTGAAAGGACGGATTGTTTTGCGATGGCAAATCCCTCTGATGCAGATTTCCCCTCTGTAATGACAGGGTATGCCCAGAAAAAGAACCCGCCGTAGTTTTTAGCGATAAAGAATATGTAAACAAAAAACCCGATGATATAAAATAATCCGATAAAAGGTATCACGACCGGTAAAAAGGGCAGAAAAACATACAGGATAGTGCCTGTTATCAATGGTCCAATCCTGTCGCCGGTGTAAGAAAATATCTCAGTAAAATTCAATTCGAATTGCTCGTCCCGGTGCCTTAAGATGAGTCCTGCGCCTGCAAAAGTCAACGCCCATAGTAACAGGCTTACTATCAAGCCCAGCAGAAGGACGAATATCAAATGTCCATATCCTTCGACGATAGCTGTGTCCGGGCTCCTCACCATGACAGAGGATACCAATGCCATGATGCCGCCGTAGAGAAATAACCTCGATATGATTCCCCATGCAAGACCGAAGACAACGGGTATTGCGAAGGCAAGATAATACCGCCTCGCAAGCCCTATGGATTGTTTTAACCCTTCTGAAAATGCCTGAGTCGCAGTTCCTTTTATATTCATAAATTCTCCTTGTAATCTTGCATAACATCGATGAACAGAAAATCAAGGGAAAGTGTTTCCTGTTTAAATACTCGTATTTCCATTTGGCTGTCACTATATCGAAGAATTGCTTTGGCGGTATAATTCTGCATGACTCCTGCTTATCGATGTAGTTGCAGCGGCTTATATTAATTGGTATGACCTTACGTTATCGATATGATAAGATTATCACATAGTACGAGAGGATATTTATGACAAAGGTAATGGTAACGGGCGTTGCGGGATTTATCGGTTCTAACCTTACAAAAAGGCTTTTAAAAGAGGGGTATGAGGTTGTGGGCATAGATTCATTCGAGGATTATTATCCCCGGTGGATAAAAGAGAAGAATTTAATAGAACTGAAACAGCACAATGGTTTTAAACTCGTTGCAGATAATCTTATAGAATTAGACCTGAAATACATGGTCAAAGATATCGATTATGTATTCCACCAGGCAGCGCAGCCTGGAGTAAGAGGCAGTTTCGGGCAATTTTTTAATGTCTATGTAACCAACAACATTATTGCAACACAGAAACTGCTTGAAGCCCTCAAGGGAAGCAACGTGAAGCGGTTAATATACGCATCAAGTTCATCGGTTTATGGCAATACACCGGAACTGCCGGTGAAAGAAGACAGCGTTAAAGTGCCTTATTCTCCCTACGGTGTAACAAAGATCGCAGGAGAACAGCTTCTCAAGGTTTATAACGACAATTTTGATGTTCCGTGCGTGAGCTTAAGATATTTTACCGTCTATGGACCAGGGCAAAGACCCGACATGGCATTCCACAAATTCATTAAAGCAATAGCTGAGGATAATGTCATTACTATATACGACGACGGCAGACAGACCCGGGATTTCACTTATGTTTCCGATATTGTCAACGCAAACATCCTTGCACTCAATGCACCTGCGGGTATGGTCTTCAATGTAGGAGGAGGGAGCCGTATTGGCTTGATTGATGGAGTAAACATGATCGGTAAATTGATGGGTAAAGATCCGAAGGTTGAATATAATCAATCACAAAAAGGCGATATAAGGGACACATGGGCTGATCTCACCAATGCTCAGGCTAAGCTTGGCTACAAGCCTGAGATAACGCTGGAGCACGGGCTTACTCAGGAGATAGAGTATATAAAGCGGCTGTATAGCTTATGAGTGGACCATGTTGTCCCGTCAATCGTTTTTCCTGCTTCCCTCGTAAAGCTCATACTCAAGGAGCCTGCATTCAATATCGCCGTTGAAAAACGGGAGCTTTCGTTTTGCCTTCAGGCCCACTTTCTTTGCCATTTCAAGATTACCGGTAAAAACATACCCAGTATGTCCTTTGCATTTCTGTTTAAAATAATCGCCAATCCCTTTGTACATGTCCTCGAGCTCACCGGTCCTTCCCATTCTTTTCCCGTATTCAGGGTTCAGTATTATAATGCCGTCTTTATCGGGAACAGGGGTTTTCGAATAATCACATACTTCAAATTCAATGAGTCGTTCCACACCGGCGAGAACAGCATTTTTTATCGCAGCATTCACTGACTCCCTGCTGATATCAGATGCAATGATCCTGCAGTCCAAAGCTTTTTTCGTCCCTTTTTGTGACTGAATGCGAAGGTTCTCCCAGAGGTGTTTATCGAATCCTTTCAGGTGCATAAAACCGAAATTATCCCGTAAAATACCAGGTGCCTTGTTCAAGGCAACGAGAGCGGCCTCAATGGCGAGTGTTCCGCTGCCGCACATGGGATTGATGAAATTCGTGCTTCCGTTCCATCCCGATGCCATGATGATGGCAGCAGCGAGCGTTTCCTGCAGGGGGGCTGTCATAGGGATTTTTCTGTATCCGCGTCTGGAAAGAGGTTCACCCGAGGTATCGAGATACACAGAGCATTCCTCATTTTTCCAATAGAGATTAATTACCGTTCCGGTTTTGTCAGGTCCTGAATCCGGTCGCTGTCCGCATGCTGTATGAATCCTGTCGACAATGGCATCTTTGCATTTCAAATTTGCATAGCGCGAATCCCTGATGCTCGGGTTGTCCACACTGGATGTCACACAAATGTATCCATCCTGAGCTATATATTCCTCCCAAGCAATTTCTGACAGGGAGCGATAGAGGTCATCTGCATCGTGCGCCATAAATTGCTTGATGAGAAAAAGCACGCGGTGCCCCGTGCGGAGCAGGAGATTCAGCCTGAGTGTGTCGTCGATAGTCCCTTCTGTTGCAATGCCCGCTATGGATTCTGAGAAGACAGGAAACCCCAAAAGAATAAGTTCTTCCTTCAAAAAAGGCGTTATGCCTTTTGCACAGGTTACCAGAATCTTATTTTTTGCCATAACTTTCCATTTTCAATTCCGTTACAATTTTACCTGGAGTACAAATCATTTGTCAAAGGGAACAATGCCGGTAGTGGATCATAATAGACAATGACAGCTTTCATTAGTTTGAGGAACTGGAATATGGCAGGTAATGAATAATAAGTGATTGAGTATAATTATAAAATACGGTAATATCATTTTATCTATGCTGATTTCAAAAAGAAAGGAGGAATAGCCATGGACATGATAGTAACGACCGGCTTTGAGATCGAAGGGTATAAGATCAAACAATACAAGGGCATTGTCAGGGGGATTATTGTACGTTCTCCGACGATTGGTCAGGGAATTCGCGGTGCGTTCAAGAGCATACTGGGCGGAAATATACAGGCGTATGCAGAGATGTGCGAACAGGGGCGTCAACAGGCTTACGATCAACTTGTCCGTCATGCACAGGATGTCGGCGCCAACGCTATCATCGGGCTTCGTTACGATGCATCAGATATTGCGGTGGCAAACAGGGCATCTGCAACAGAGGTTCTATGTTACGGAACAGGGGTCGTCATCGAGCCCGCAAAAGGTTTTTGAACGGTTTAAGTTCCGCGAATGTTCATGAATAAATTACCACTGCTCCCTCGATACGAGCATAAAACCCAGCCTCTGGCGTCTTTCAGCGTATTCATGGTACGCCTTCTCAGGAGCGGTGCATTGGCTCTGCTGGTGACTTCTATTGCTTTGTCTATAGGCATACTGGGATACCATATAACCGAAAAGCTCCCCTGGATAGACTCATTTCTGAACGCCTCGATGATACTCGGAGGCATGGGACCCGTAAACGCAATAAAGACCACGGACGGGAAGATATTCGCGGGATGCTATGCGCTTTTTTCGGGCATCATATTTCTGGTGGCAGCGGGTATTCTCCTCGCACCGGTCTTCCATCGCTTCCTGCACAAGTTTCACATCGAAGGCGGGAAGAAGTAAGATACGTATGAACAGTAGATTTATCAATGGAACCCGTTTCTACCGGCAGTTTTGACAGAATCAGCATTACTGCCTGTCCGCTTATAAGCAGGCACCTTATTTTCTTGTCTTCGAGAGCTGTTATAAAGTTTTCTAAATTAAAGTCCATTTTTTGGGCATCTTATGGCAAGTCCCCTGTG
>JBBIVV010000062.1:0-6923 GCA_037439545.1 bacterium | reverse complement strand
CCACGACGATAAATCCCAATTATACGGTTACCGGACTGTTGAACGGAACAAAGTATTTCTTCGTCGTTACGGCGGTGAACAGCATTGGCGAGAGCGGGTATTCAATCGAGGTAAGCGCAACACCGGTTGCTTCCGCGACCAAACCGAATTCTCCTGAGGGCCTGATACAAACGACTATTAACGATATCCCGCAGGTATCACTCACCTGGAGTACGTCGACCGGGGCGTCGAGCTATGGAATTTACTATACATCCATAACAGGGGCGTGTCCTTCTTCAGGTTACACGTATGTTGGCTCTGCAACGGGCCTGGCTTACACGGACACGAACCTCATCTCCGGGACGACCTATTGTTTTGCCGTGACGGCAAAGAACAGCGCGGGCGAGAGCGGGTATTCCAACGTCACTTCGACGACGATTCTCGCGGTGCCGTCTTTCCTGAATGCTGTTGCACCCGACGATTCCTCCGTATCATTGAAGTGGGGCGTATCAGTCGGTGCGGCAAGCTACGATGTGTATACCTCGACGACGTCCGGATTGGGCTATGTACGGGCAAAGACCGGACTGACAGCCACCGCAACCACGATAACGGTATTGACGTATGGCAACACCTATTACTTTGTCGTAACGGCCGTGAATGATAACGGCGAAACCGGGTATTCTGCCGAGAAGGGTGTTTACCTTGCACAAACGCCCAATGGTCTGACGGCGTCTCCTGGGGCTGGACAGGCAATACTGAACTGGAACGCGACGATCTCCCCCCTGCAATACAACATATATGACCAACATGGATACAGAGGTTTTGCAACAACGAATTCATATACCGCGGTGAGTTTGAATAATGGAACAGAATATTCTTTTACGGTAACATCCGTATATCCAGGAGGAGAAAGTACAGGCTCGAATCCTGCGAGTACCATACCGATGTCGATGCCTGTCGTTACACCGACCGAGACGGCACCACAGACCGTAACAATCGACTGGACCCAGGCCCAATCGCTGACCGGCAGTGTGTATGAGCAATTGTCACCCTCGGGTACATGGACACAGCTATTTACCGGCGTCAGCTCTCCGCAGGTCTGGACAGGTGCGACGGACGGTTCTACCTATAATTTTACGGTGACCGCGATCAACGGCCTCTCTCAGGAAGGGTCCACATCGGCTATTGCAGGCGTTACGCTGACACCGGACACGCCGACTAAACTGAATGTCGTTGACGGTAACCAACAGGTCAATCTCGACTGGAATGGATCAACCGGTGTAACGCACTATTACGTGTATATAACAACTGCCACGACATTTACTAAAGATACATCCGCTTTAAGGTCTTACACAGTAACCCCCTTAACAAATGGAGTAACATATTACTTTACCGTAACCGCTTATAACGGGGGAGGGGAAAGTGGACCGTCCAATCAGGTGAATGCAAAGCCAATTATCACGTACACCTATGGGGTCGGGTCCTCTCCTGTAGGTATAGCAGTCGATCAAAACAACGATATCTGGGTTGCCAATAGCGGAAGTGCCTGGGCCAGCAGGATAACCCCGGCCACATCGGGTACGCCTCAAACGACTTCGGTTCCCCTTACCTATCCCCCCTGGGCAATAGCCATAGATAGCGCTAACGATGAATGGGTCACTGAGCCTCAAAGCTACGAGAACAACAGCTCTATCCAGGAAATAATCGGCGGTGTAGCCCAGACAGTCCAGAAAATTACATCCTATCCCGGAGGTATACTCATTGATCAAAGCGGTACACGATGGTTTGCCGATAATGCTAATTCCGACACAGTGTGGAGCTCTTCTACGGGCTGGCACACAGTGGTTGGTTCCAACTTCAACGGTAATCATGGCAGGTTAATCGATGTGGCAGGCGATATATGGCTCGATGGCGGGGACACGGGTACCGGCAAATATGCAATAGGTGATCTTGTCGGCGGCAAGATGACAGATCTTACGAATAATATCGGACCGTATTATCCTACCGGTATGGCCGTGGATAAATCAGGAAATGTTTGGGTTGCCGAGATTTTCAGCGGTGCTATCGAAAGCACCAGCGGGAAAAAAATCACCTTTCCTGGTATAGGCAGCGCACCTCAGGGCGTAGCCATAGACCAATCCGGCCATGTTTGGGTTGCAGACTTCAATTTCGACAAGGTTTATGAAGTAGATCCGGTCGCGGGCAGCATCGTGCATACGTATACCGCCGGCGGCTCACCCTATGGTATAGCCATAGACCACAGTGGCAATGTCTGGGTAACCGATTATTCGGGCAATACGGTAACAGAATTGGTCGGTGTTGCTGCAGGCTCGCAGTACTTCGGGTACGGATATCCTGCTGCCGGTCCGATATTCCCGGGCGGTGGAAACTGGTAGATAATAAAAGTGCTTAAGGACAAAATATGAAGTTTACCCCGTTCGAAAGGACGTGTCTTTAAACCACGCCCTTTGCTATTAGGAAGGTATTATCCCCGATGCGCCAATATTGGCGCATCGGGAACCTCCGTATAGCTACGAGAACCTCGTATCATTACAAAACCCACATCAATTAGGGGTCAGACCTTGACAGGCTGTTGACATTGGACATTCTTCTTTCGATGTCGGCAACGTTTTTCATGAGCTTCCTATCCTTGCCCAGTTTCTCCTGAAACCTGCTCTGTACCTTCGCTATGGCTGAATAACTCAAGCCACCGAAAAGCCTCGCTATATCTCTGTTCGTCATCAGCAAAACAAGGAAGTTTGAGCAATGAGCAACTTTCTTTGTGCATCTTTCGGGTTAATCTAAAAAAATCAATTTCAGAATATAATGGATCCCACCTGCCACCAGCATAGTGAATGGAAAGGTGATCACCCATGCATATACAATCTTTTTTCCTACCCCCCATTTTACTGCGGAAAGTCTTCTTGTGGATCCCACACCAAGGATACTTCCTGTTATGGCGTGCGTTGTACTGACAGGCAGGCCGAAGGCAGCCGATATAAGAAGTACTGTCGCACTTGAGGTTTCAGCGGCAAAACCATGGACAGGCTGAAGTTTCAGAAGGTTGACACCGAGGGTTTTTATGACCTTCCACCCTCCGAAGCTGGTACCGAGCCCCATGGCAAGCGCACATATACTGATGACCCAGAGAGGGACTTTAAAGGTACTGATGATCCCCGCGTTGACAAGCGCCATGGTAATTATGCCCATTGTCTTCTGCGCATCGTTTGTTCCGTGCATCAAGGCCATATAGCCCGATGAGAGGATCTGGAGCTTGCCGAATATCCTGCTTATCCTCGTGGGTGGTATGCTTTTTAGCAGCCACATCAAAAGCCACATCAGGAGAAAACCGAGAAGGAAACCAAACAACGGAGAGACTGCGAGTGAAACCAGGATTTTTATAATACCCTCGGGTTCCAGATAGGAAATGTTTCTTGAAAAAATAACGGCACCAATAATACCTCCTATTAACGAATGAGAACTGCTTACCGGCAGCCCCATGAGGACCGTAATAACAGACCATATAAAAGCTGCAAGCATGGCTGAGAAGATCGCAAGCTGAGTCAGGTGCTGGGGGGTTACGATGTCACTGCCGATTGTCTTGGCCACCTTTGTGCTCAAATAAGCACCGAGAAAATTCAATAACGATGCCATGATTACTGCGGTGAACGGGGGTAAAACGCGGGTCGAGACGACAGTCGCTATGGCATTTGCAGAATCATGCCATCCATTCGAGAAATCAAACAGTAGTGCCATGATAATAACAATGACAAGGAAAAAATGCGAGCTAAGCATTTTTCAGCACTACACCTTCGATGATATTGGCTACGTCTTCACAACGGTCAATTGCCATTTCTATGATCTCATAGAGCTCCTTGAGTTTGATAACATTTATCGGATCTGGTACGTTGTCGAACAAAGACGTCATAGCCTTTCTCAACAATTGATCCCCCTCGTTTTCCACTGTATTGACCTCGATGCAGCTCTTGAGGATCAACTGCGGGTTTTTCAGGTTCCTTAAATCTTTTATTGCCTGCTTTACCACCCTCATAGCTTTCTGAAGCGTGATTGCAAGCTCCTTCATCTCAGGAGTGGGTTTTTGCACCCTGTAAAGCCACAGCCTCTGTGATACCGCTTCCACAAAGTCCATGATATCGTCCATCTTTGTAATGAGTTCGTGGATGTCCTCACGGTCAATGGGTGTTATAAAGGTCCTGTTGAGCTTGTCGATGGTATCGTGCGTGATCTTGTCGGACTCATGTTCCAAGTCCTTTATTTTCTTAACTTTCTCGGCTACGTTCGTGTAATCATCAAGAAGGTCGATCAAGGCGATTATACCCTCTTCAATCTTATCTCCAGCATTTTCAAAAAGGTCAAAAAACTTTTCATCTCTTGGAAAAAACCGTATCATACAGCTTACTCTACAGGCATGACATAACGCCGTCAAGAAAATGTAGTACGAGACCTTGCCACTGCATGCTCAAAGGGCACAGGAAACTGTAATAGTTTCACCGTTAAAAAAAGCTGCACTCATGAATACGTGAAGATACGGGGTTTAAAAAAAGGAAAGAGTTTTATCCGATGAAGAATATATACAAGAACAATTTCATGGGAATTGGACTGATTAGTAACTCCCTTAGGAATTGAGGGACAATCCCCGTATTTATTTCAACCCCTTTGTCCCATGTCAGGAACCGCCCTTTTCTCTCAAATGTCAAATGTGTAGCCCAGACCCCGGTCTTTTCTAATTACCCAATCAACCCGTCCTTGCCGCGAACGCTCATCATCGTGGCAATCATAGTAGCTACCATCTTCTTTTTACCGTCTTTCAATGCAAAGACATCTCCAGAGCACACCGTCAGAGTTACTCCCGGTTTAATCACTTTTCCACACGCGATCAATGATTCCCCCAGGGCAGGTGAGAGCAGGTTTATTTTATACTCTACAGTAAGCACTGCCGAATCAGGAGTCATAAGGCTCAGTGCGGCATAGCCACAGGCGGAATCGCATATGGCAGCAACGACTCCGGCATGGATAAAGCCATGCTGTTGGGTCAAATCCTCGCGGAAGGCAAGCGAGATTTCTATTTCCCCTGTCAGCACCTTCGTGAGACGGGCACCGATGGTTTTCATCAGGTTCTGTTTTGAGAAACTCTCCCGCACCCGCCCCTCAAAGTTCTTATTCTGAGTTACAATGTCGTTCATCGATTGGCTCCTTCTGATTGTATAATATCAGAAATAAATGTCCTCTGCATCTCTAAGACTTGATATCTTTCATCTGCTCTTTTGCTTTTTTTATGAATTGCCCGAACTTGCGATCTTTTTTTCTTTTCTCAAGGTCGCTCATTTCATAATATTCATTTTCTTTTTTCAGCTTGATGTAATTGCGATATTTGGCTTCATCCAATCTTCCCTCTTCGACGGCTTTCAATACCGCGCAGCCCGGTTCGCGTACATGTGTGCAATCGGCATATTTACATTCATTCGATAAGCGGGTTATCCCGTCAAATACGTTTTCGACACCGGCACCAGCGTACGCTATCCCGACTTCCCTTGTTCCCGGATTATCAATTACAATCCCGCCGTTTTCCAGAAAATACATTTCCCTTGCCGTAGTCGTATGCTTACCTTTGCCGGTAGAGTCGCTTATTTCCCTTGTTTTGATAGCATTTGTTCTCAGTAATTTATTTATAAGGGAGGACTTGCCCACTCCTGACGAACCCAGGAAACAATAAGTCTTTCCTCTTGTTATATAATTTATCAGTTCGCTCAGTCCATGATCCGTGATCGTGCTCGTCAGGGCAATATCGGTATTGCCAAGCCTGCTTTTAAGTTGTTCCACCTTTTGATTTAACTCAGCATCCGCGATCAAATCCACTTTGTTCAATAGAATGACCGGCCTGATGCCGCCTTCGCTGACCAAAACCAAATATCGTTCAAGGCGTTCGAGATTGTAATCCCTGTCAAATGATTCGACGATAAAGGCGACATCGATATTGCTGGCGATAAGTTGCGTATCGTGTTTGCCGCTGTATTTTTTCCAAAGTAACGTTCTCCTCGGCAAAATATTTCGAATAACTGCCCTTTCTTTGTCAAGCCTGGCTATTGCTACCCAATCACCAACAGCGGGATAGTCGGCTCTATTTGATGCAGTGAATATTTGTTTCCCCGTGATTTTGGCAAGATACTCTCCATCAGCGTCTTTTACCTTGTATGATTCCTTATGTTCAGCAATTACACGGGCCGCCGTAACGTTTGTTGATTCCAAAGATTTCCATTTCAGATCAAAAAACCCGTCATATCCGAGATCTTCAAGTTTAATTTCTGTTATTTCATGAGCCATAAAATAACACTGTGGTAAAAATCCATAAAAAAGCTTGAAACCTCCAATGGGGTAATATACCCTCTCGCCTGGTAATAGTTATAAACAAAGGATGTCTAAGCTATGAGTTCTCTTAACACAGTGCCCAATGAATTGCCACAAATTGTGCCGACATACAAATTCGATTCCTTGAGTTGCGAGGGAAGAACTGGGGTCAGCGAAGAACGCGCCGCGGGAGCGCGGAATCAATTATGAGGCACAGAAGAATATTTCGCGTGTAATGACCCTGAAGCCTGAAAAGGTGGCACGGATTATCGAGAGCGGCATAGAAAAAAAAGGAGATCGGAGAACAACTTGGGTTGAGCTATTCAGCAGTGAGCAAAGCCGCCGGCAGTATAGAGAAGCAAATGAATGACGATAAGAGTTTACGGAAAGAGGTTGAAGGTGTCATCTTACCTTTCAAGGGCTGACTCGTCGTCTTCTTTGTTTCTCTCTGTCATTCCCGTGAAAACGGGAATCCAGATATGCTACCCAACGTCAAGAACCGCCCTTTTCTCTCAAATGTCAAATGTGTAGCCCAGACCCCGTTCTTTTCCTTTCTCCCATAAGATGAAGTTGACTTA
>JBBIVV010000061.1:0-7241 GCA_037439545.1 bacterium | reverse complement strand
ATGGATAAACATAACAACAGTTAAAAAGATAAGAGATAGTGCTGCAAGATGATACCCATTCCCTACCCATACCTCCATAATTTGTTCACTGAATAGAATGACCACCATGGAAATAGGTAGTGAAATAAGCGTCACGGCCTTAGTGATCTCTGAATAGGTAAACCGTATCTTTTCCTTATCGTTGACAGCCCATAATGCAGAGAACACAGGAAGGCTTATGCCGACAATAGAACTGACAGTCTGAAGCAGGATCCCTGATATTTTATTGGCCAATGCATCGTAGGTAACAAATTCAACACTCAGTACAGTACCAATCACAAGGCTTCCAATATTGAGCAATCCCTGTCCGGCAAGACTGTTTAAAAAAGCAAAAATGCTGTAATGATACGCTGTCTTGAGCATCTTGATACTATAGAATCTCAGGTGAAAATGCACGAGCTTATACTTAAACACCACGAATGAATAGCCTATGAGAAATGTCAATATGGATAGTATGAAATTAAGCACGAACAACTCAAGCAGTCCGAAGCCATGCTTGAGCAAGAGGATAACGGATATTGCATAGGTGATTTGCCGTATTATTGAAATGCTATTGGTCAGGTCATACCGTTGATGTGCAGCAAGACTATTAATTTGAAAACTCATGGGGAATATAATGGCAATATTGAGGCCGCTTATAAGCATGCCGTAAAAAGCGATATGTCTGTATCCTGCTGGGATTGTGAATATCTTTGTAACAAATGGTGCTAGTCCGAATGCAATGAGCATGCCGGCAATACCAATAGCTATATAGGTGAAAAAGATGGTTGAGCCGAAGGTGTCTATATTTTGTTTTTCACCCTTTGCCTTGAATTCGGATATATATTTGATAACAGACACACCGAGCCCGAGATCCAGCAAACCAAAATAACCAAAGAATGATTGAAAAAGCGCCCATAATCCAAAGGCAACATTGCCGAGATGGTGGATAACGATGGGCGATATCAAAAGCCCAATTAGTGCAGATACAATAAAACCAGTATAATTACTCAAGGCATTTTTAAAAAGTGTTTTAGAAAGTGACATTCTGGTTTATTATAACAAATAGAGAAGATTGTGAAGTAAATCTGTTCCTACTGGCATTCTGAGCCGACGGCTAATAATCTATTCTGTTCTGTTATTGCGAGGCATTTTTTATGCCGAAGCCATCTCACAATTCCTGAGATGCTGAATTTATTTCAGCATCTCAAAGCACTTGTCAAACTAAAAGATTTTACCCCAATGTTTCTAAAAGCATGAACCCGGGTCCAATTTACTCAATTATTGATGCTGCCCGAGATTTTCTCTCATGAATGTGCAATGTGTTTTCACTAAGTATGATTATGATCCAGCCATGCCTGGAACATCAGTATGTCCCAGAGATGGTATTGCCAGTTATGGTTTCCCGAGAGGTGCTCACGCCATAGTTTGCCAATTTTCTTTACGTCAAAATAACCCTCCTGCTCAAGTCGCCTTTCATCGAGGAGCACTTCGGCCCAGTCCCGCAGATCCGTTCTCAGCCATGAACCAAAGGGAAGGGCAAACCCCATTTTGGGTCGTTCTATAAGTTCTTCAGGTACGTACGTGTATAACAGCTTGCGCAGTAGCTGTTTGCCTTTGTTATTCCGTATTTTCATAGAGATCGGCAGTTGCCATGCAAACTCAGCAATACGATGGTCCAGAAAAGGGATGCGTGTTTCCAGGGACACTGCCATACTCGCGCGATCAACCTTGGTGAGGATATCACCGGGAAGATAGGTGATGGTGTCGATGTACATCATTTTCTGTATAGCGTCTGTTATGGCAGGCCATTGAGCAGGGTCGGTCAATACCGTCGATGGTTCGCTTGCGTTCAGGACTACGGATTCAGGGTTTCTGAAATGCGATATCAGAAGCGCATACATCTCTTCCGGATGATCAAGGGCCATGAGGTGTGCAAGTTTGTAAAGTTTTTCAGCTGGATTAAGGAGCTTAAGTCGTTTCGGCAATATAGGGTAGAGAAATGTGAATAGTGCATCCCATGTAGAAGGCGACAAAAGGGTAATCATACCGGTCCCTGCTTTTCTCAAGCTTTTCGGTAAAATTCCAAGCCTGTGCATAATCGTTTGTGCTGCAAAATAGAGGTTATACCCTCCGAACACCTCATCCCCGCCGTCGCCGGACAGGCTGACGGTGACTGATTTACGCGCAAGCTCGGCAACTAAAAAGGTCGGAATCTGCGAAGAATCAGAGAATGGTTCATCATAAATTACCGGCAGGCGCGGGATAATGGACATTGCATGCTGTGGAGTAATGTATAATTCAGTATGTTCGGTATGCAGATGCTGCGCAACAGCCTTGGCATATCGGGCTTCATTATAGGTTTCTTCATGAAAGCCTATGGAAAAGGTTTTTATCCTCTTCGTGCTTTGCGCTTGCATAAAAGATACGATAAGGGAAGAATCTATACCGCCGGAGAGGAGGGCACCGAGAGGAACGTCCGATTCCATACGCATCCTCACGGCTTCACTGAGCATGGTTCTCAGTTGGTCGGCGGCATCTTGTTCGGAACCTCTAAATGGATTGTTGACTCCTGTCTCAGCCACCTGTCTGAATGACCAATACTGCGTGGTCTGAAGCCCGGGCTGCCCTGTAATACTGAGCATGACTATGGATGCAGGTGAAAGTTTATAAATGTTTTTGTAGATAGAATAGGGGGCGGGTATGTAGTTGTGGCGCATATAGAGGGCAAGGGCATCACGGTTGACATCTTTTTGAAAATCCGGATGTGCGCGAAGCGATTTAAGCTCGGATCCGAACAGAAAAATCTTGCCGGCCCAGCCGTAGTAAAGAGGTTTCTCGCCGAATCTGTCCCGGGCCAATGAGAGGACTCGGTCTTTCCTGTCCCATAACGCAAAGGCAAACATTCCGTTGAAAATCTGAATCGCTTTTTCGAGTCCCCATTGCCTGATTGCTTCAAGCATGACCTCGGTATCAGAATGGCCCCGCCACTTGATGTTTCCATTCGCATCATTCAGCATCGTGCGTATTTCACGGTAATTATAGATCTCACCATTGAACACGATAACATATCTCCCGCACGCCGAAATCATGGGCTGGTGTCCTTCAGGTGAAAGATCGATGATAGAAAGGCGCCGGTGTCCGAATGCAATGCCTGACGTTTCATCAATCCATATCCCGCTGTCGTCAGGGCCCCGGTGGTGCAGCGTATCTGCCATACCGGTCACTATTTTTCGGAGCGCATCGCCTGTTGTTTGACGTGATATATCGATAAAACCAGTTATGCCGCACATAGCTTATACTATTCTCTGAAATACAAATTCATTGTTGCCGAGTCCTCCCCCACATGTTTTTAATTTCGTAAGTATAAAACCTTTCTTTTTATAAAACTCAAAAATTTCTTCAGGTTTGGCGACCTCAAACGGATATCCTCCAACCCAGTCCACAACGTCTCTCCACTGTGACATTCCGCGGTTATTCTTATAATGGATCCATGAATAGAATGGCTTGCCTTGTATTATATCTTTCAACAGAGTTGGTCCCCACAAACGAACGAATACCGGGTATATAAGTAATAATTTTGCGATACCAGGTAATCGATTGTAGAGCTTCTTTATGCTGAGCCAATGACGGCTTGAATTTCCCTGATCATTATAAATAGCCAGAAATAATTTACCTGACATCGAAAGAGGTATCCGGACATTCTCTAAAGCCTTCCACATATTTCCCGTATGATGCAAAACACCCCATGAGTAAACAATGTCGAAAGTACCAAGTGATTGCATAAACTCCGTGTCGAGCACAGAACCCTGTTCAATCTTCCAGTCGGGATCATCGGGGAAATACCTCTTTTTAAGCTCAGCAGTACAGGCCACGGACATCTGGTTGTAATCAAACGAATGTACTTCAGCACCTAATCTTCGTGCGGCAAGACTGAAAAGGCCGCTACCGGAGCCAACATCGAGAAAACTCTTATTATTCAATTCTTCCACTTCGAGCATTTGCTTCAATGACTTTTCTGCCTGTGCAATTCTCTCCTCATCGAGAACTTTTAGAAAAAGTTCCCAGTTCCTGCCGAAATTAAATGTATTATCTTTTAGGTTTTCCATGCAAATTTCCTAAACCAGTATAGTTTCAATCTATTGCTCCATGAACTCTTTTGTGGGCAACACAATATACGTATGAACCTGTAATCTTGTTTGGGGTAAATCGTTTTATTTTTTCTTCGATAAACCATAAGATGAAAGAGCATCTGATTAATACTCCTAACACAATCTCTTTTATAAACCAAGACAGTGAATCATGGGGTATCCCGTTGAGATTGCAGATACCAAAATTGAAAGAAATGAAATAGTTGCAGTCTACTATGCGCACGTCAGATGTTTTATGGGCTTGCTGCAAGGTGAGTTTATCCAAAGGCATGTGTATGTCGAATATGGGACGGTTGATCAGTTTTTGAATCCATCCGATTAAGCCTGTAATATTAGGAATAAAGGTGATAAGTAATCCACCGGGTTTTAAAAATTGAGAAAATGCAGTGATACACGTTTCTGTGTTTTGAAAATGCTCTGCGACACCAAATGAAATGACCACGTCAAATGCCTCTGCCATTGATTTAGGAGGTTTAAAAAAATCTGCACACACGATTTTACCGTTTACTCCCTCTTTGGATAATATTTCAGAAGCCTGTTGGCAGCCGATCTCGGAATAATCAATGCCGCTTACTTTGAACCCAAATTCTTTAACGAAATAAGGCAACCATTGAGATCTCGCGCAACCTATTTCGAGCAATTCAGAACCGGTGGTTTCCGTTATGGCAAATACTTGACGAAAAAAATCGTGAAATTGTTTATTTACAAAAGTATTTGGATGAATTTTATTATTTGGATTTAAAACAGAAGATGTCTTATTTTCTATCCAAAGATTATCCCAATATATTTTATTTGTTTTTTGCATTTTATGCCTTCTGTTCTTTCAAAAAACGATCTTTTGACTTGAGTAATTCTATGTTGTTGCCTTTAAACGTCTGTTACCTACCACCTTTGCCGGTACTCCTGCGACAATATCGTCACCGGCGACATTATGGCTGACGACAGCACCGGCAGCTACGATGGCACCGGCAGATATGGTTACGCCGTCCAGAATAACACAGTGCGCACCTATCCATACATTATCAACGATGTGGATGCCTGTTTTCACGATGGGTTGTTTCATCATAGGGACATCCAAATTCTGATAACCGTGATTTGATGGAATGATTACAGTATGCGTTGCTATCCCAACGTTTTTACCTATGGTCAATCCGCCGGCACCGTATAAAACACAGTAGGGATTTATCGTCGTCTCATCTCCAATGATGATGGTGCCCTCGCTCGCATTTAAGATAGCACCATCGAGTATATTAACATGGTTCCCGAGTATTATTTCTCCGTTACATATTATTTTGCAATCTCCTATTCTTGAATGCTTGCCAATCTTGAGCATAAAGGGAAACCTTATGTCGGCTCGTGGTGAAACGAGTGCTTTCCATCGTAACGAAAGATAGACTGCAATCAAAACACGGGGAGCTGGTTTTTGGTATAGTCTATAAAATACTTTCTTTAAGTAACTGGTCAATTGTATTTTCCTTATTAGTGCAATTAAGATCTCTCTCATAGCGAAGATTCCTATTTATTTTGTACCGGATAAGATGAAGTGCCGGATGATAGGGTACTTCCAATATAAGCAGGTAGGGCAATGTCGAATATAAATTCATAAGCGGAAGTCTATAGTATTCTGCATACTCTTGTCAATAATGTTTGACTATTTCCATAAAATATCACTAAAAATTATTATGTTATGCCGACCAATGAAGATATAAACATAAAGTCCAGGGTTGCTGAGTGGTAAACGATAAAAAAACCAGTAAAAAGATAGCCATTATCATTCCCACGCTTGCGGGAGGCGGAGCAGAACGCTTTGCTTCAAACCTGAGCCTTTTTCTAATCAAAGAATGGAACGTGTTGAATATTCTGTACGAGAACCAGATTGTTTACCCCTATGCGGGAAAGCTTATAGCCATCGACAGTCCTCCCGGATCGCATGCATTCGACAAGATCTATAAACTCGTTTCACGGATCCTGAAGATACGACGGATTAAAATGCAGGAGGGAGTCACCCTCTCAATCAGTGTTATGGAAAGCTCGAATGTTATCAATATTCTTTCAGCCGTTAAGGACAAGACTATTATTAGTACGCGTTCCTACAGGGCGGCGGATAGAAATACCCGGGATTTCTACGCAATCGTTTACAAGTTTTTGATGAGGGTGCTGTACAGGAGAGTAGATATGATGGTTGCAGTGTCCTCGCTGATTGCACAAAGCATGGTCCGAGATTACAAAGTCCGTAAAGATCGGGTGAAGGTCATCTACAACCCGGTTGATATTGAATCAATAGAAAACTTATCCCATGAAAGTGCCGGGGAATTCGAAGGGCTATTTAATAGTCCCGTGATAATTAATGTCGGCAGGTTGACCCTTGCAAAAGGGCAATGTTACCTGATAAAGACATTCAAAATGGTCAAAGATTCAGTACCCGATGCCAAATTGATGATCGTCGGCGAAGGAGAATTGCAAAACGATCTTATTGGTCTTTGTCATGCACTTGGATTGAAGGTATGGACCGCATGGACAGGGGAAAAGGTGTCCTCCGATCGTGATGTTTATTTTATCGGGTTTCGTAAAAACCCCTTCGTGCTCATGGCACGGGCACGTGTATTCGTACTGCCGTCATTATGGGAAGGTTTTCCGAATGTGCTGGTCGAAGCAATGGCATGCGCCATCCCAGTCATTGCTTCGGATTGCAGATCAGGTCCCCGGGAGATTCTTGCGCCTGGTACAGACCTTATGTATCAGACGCAGCATCAGGAATCCGCCCGTTACGGTGTACTGATGCCGGTTTTCGAATCCGATAAAAACAAAAATAATGCACAGTATACACCGGAAAATAAGATCTGGGCTAAAGAAATAGTACACTCTTTAAACGATAATAAATTCGGGCTAAGATACAAAGAGCTTGCAAAAACGAGAATTTTGGATTTTAAAAAAGAGAGAATCGCACAGCAATGGGAAGAAGCCATGAAGACCGTTATCGAGAACGGACAAATACCGGATGATGAATAAAACACAATCTTTTGATACAGACAAGATAGCCATATTGCTTCCTTCTTTGTTGGGCGGCGGGAC
>JBBIVV010000060.1:0-8100 GCA_037439545.1 bacterium | reverse complement strand
CCTTACATTGAAATTCAATAGGAAGGTTATATGTCTGGAAATGGAAAAGGTATAGACATTGATACATTTTCATAGAAATAATCATCATAATCTGATATAAAATTACTATGGGTGATCAACTTCCAATGATTTATAAGGTTTTCTCTTTTCTATTTGGTACATAACATCATATTGTTGATCGCGCTACCCTTTGGACTGCTGTAGCCGCTGTAGCCGCTATTTTTGCAATTTTTATCGCATGGTATGAATTAGGCAGCACAAAAAAGATAACACGGGCTGATTTTACCAAGAGATTTGTTGATACATTTTTTACTGAAGAAACAAGAACTCTATTTACGCTTTTGATGAATTCCGCTTTAGAATTTACCGTACTTCAAATAAAAGACAAAGAAGGTAAAGAGATTGATCACTTACCATATTTAAGAATCAAAACAGAAATTGCCGATCAATTGAAAGGAATCATTGATATAGATCCTCAAAAAACTGGTTATTCAGCTTTTGAGGTCGATGATTTACTACTTGGATATTTTGATGACATTGGCCGGTATGAGAAACACAATTTTCTTGATCTTGAAACAATTAGACAGACATTTGGCTATTATATAACTGAGTGTTTTGAGAACAAAGAAATACAAAAATATATTAGGCATGAAGATAATAAAGATAAATATCAAGACTTGCGATACATAGTAAATAAATTGAAAATTATATCTTATTATCACCGCTTTTTATCCAAAGGGGGCTTGCTTAATTGATATATTAGAGTGGATGTAGTAAATATGGGTTATGTCCTTATTTACAAAACCTATAAATGAGATTGTAATTGATGATGTCATAAGTTTCTGTGAGCAAGGTACAGAGGAAGGCGTTCGTTTAGATTATAAAAGAGATTTTTCTGGCAGTAATGAGAATAGACAAATAGCTAAAGTAATATCGGCCTTCGCAAATACCTACGGCGGAATTCTTTTACTCGGCGTAGACGAAAAAGATCGCAAACCTATACTCCCCATTTCGGGTATTAATTATTTTGATGGATTAGGCTAAAATAGGGACAACGACCGTTTTCTTGATTTTTGATAAATGAAGTCATCTATAAATAATTGATGCAGGGTGAGGAACCCATCTGGGGACTGAATGTGATGATCTCTTTCTTCATATTCATATTAAAATCTATCGTAATCTGACAAGGAATTCCTATAAATATCCAGTTTCCTATTGAACGGTTTGAAAAGAGCTGGCTATCTTATGTAATTCATCAATGCCAACCCCTTTATCTTCTTGCTACAATCCCCCTTTGAGTGATAGAGCTGCCTAAAATGGGCTACTTCATTAAAACGCCCAATTTTTTATGGAGGACATGTATGCCAGATTCGGTACAGGAATTAAAAGAAAAACTCGAAACTATAAAGTCTATGGGTTTTATAAAGGCCCATAGGGCACATAACACAGGCATTGGTAAGACTTTGGAGGATCTTCTCGGTATCAAAGAAAATAACATCCGTCTACCTGATGTCGGAGACATAGAATTAAAAGCAAAGAGGATCACTTCAGACAGTATGTTAACACTGGCAACCAAAACTCCAGAACCCAAAGGCACAAATAGAAAGTTATTTGAGGAATACAAATACAAAGATGAAGAAAGTTACTACAATCTACATTCAACTGTTTTTGGTTCTAAAGTTAATCCACAGGGGTTTAGAATAACATATAAGGATGGTAAATTATTTTTAAAAAACAAAAAACATATAGAAGCCTATTGGGACGAAGGTATATTTGAAGATGTTCTGGTCTCTAAATCAAATAAGATACTTTTAGTATTTGCTGAAACAAAGGGAGCATCTAATTCAAGCGATGAGCAGTTCCATTTTATAGAGGCATATCTATTACAAGGTTTGAACTTCAATAAGTTTCGGGATGCAATTGAAAAAGACTATCTAAAGATAGATATTCGGATTGGGGTATACCGCAGTGGCAAAAACAAAGGAAAATACCATGATCATGGGACTGGTTTCAGGATGCATAAACGTGATTTCCTGAAATTATATGATAGTTATGAGCATCTCTTATAGTTTCTTCAACAGTACGATACTCTCCTTCTGCATTGTAAACCCTGTTTTGCCAGGCTCATTTGTGGGGCTGTTTTTAAGCGGCATCCTTTTATTTGGAATATTCCTGTAGAGTATCCCCTGAGATATAAACCCGATCTTCTCTGCGAGTTCGCTTATTATCTCGTCCGTTTTTAAGACCAATTCTTTTACAGTTCTATTCCCAATAATTACGCAGAAATATCTTTTATGTTTAAGGGTTTTATATGCTTGAAAAATGGCTTTGTTTAAATCTATGTAAAAACTCAATACATCCTTTGCACGTTCCTTGTCTTTTTCTTTTATAATATTAATACTCAGTTTCAATGTCTCTGACAGATCAAGTATAGAATCATCAAAGTTAATATCATTTTTACCGCCGAGCAATTCTTTATCAACGTCTTTTATGTGGCTGGGCAGCAGTTCCAGCCATTGAGAGGGCAGTCTTGAGAACTGCCCATATGCGACCGTTGTTCTGCTGTCGCCATATGGGGGTGAGGTTATAATAAAATCTATTGAATTCTCAGGTAAACCGTTATCCTTTGTTGAGTCACCCAATATAATCCGTGCATGTGCATTCGTGTTTACGTCATTGATATACTCTTTCATCCCAAGTATGTTGTTTTCACACAGCCTCATGAATTCCTTGAGTGCATCAGGCTTGAAAGATTTCTCTAATTTATCTTTATCCCTGACCAGTTTAAACTCTTTATGCTTGGTAAAAGAGATAATCCTCACAATCTCGCTGAAACAAACAGAGAAGAAATTCCTTATATTCTCCTCCGAAATGTTCCATATAGCTTGTTTAAGTCTTGATAGGTCTTTTATGGCTGATTCAGAAAACCAAAAGTCTAAGTTAGAAAACTTCGGCAGTGGTACGCTTTTTATGCTTTTGTAATCATCCAAAATCATCTTTAACTTATCCGTAAGGGTTTGAGGGTTAATAGGTGTAGTCTTGACCTTTGCGATCAAAACAGCCAAAGGATTAAGCTCTATTCCGATAGAATTCCTGTTTAAAAGACTGCTCTCAACGAGCGTTGTTCCGGAACCACAAAAGATGTCGCAGACTGTCTCCCCTTCTGACGAAAAGGCTTGTATGAGCTTTCTTGCGACCTGAGGGATGAACATCGCAGGGTAGTTGTGAAAGCCGTGTGTATAGGTCTTGGTGTGGTAATTTCTAAAGTCCCATTCATCTATCCATTTAAATATTCCAAGGTCTGAATCATAGTGTTGTTTGTGGCTCTTGATATTTTTAAGCGCAATCTGTTCTTGTATTCTTGCAACACCTATATACGGAGAAGCCTCAGGCACGGTAAAAAGCGCATCTTGTTCAGGATGCTCATTCACATAAGCAGGTAAGGTCGTTAAATTGGTTCTATAATTACTTGGGTTTTGCGGTGCTGTAATTGACTTGCTTGCTTTTATATAATCCATAAGGTCTTTCTTATTAAACCGGCGCTGCCCCCCGGGTGTTCTGATTGATTGAATAATGCCCTTCTCTTCCATCCTGTAAATCGTTTTCACGCTAACTCCCAATGTTGCTGCGGCTTGATTTGTATTAATCATACTGATAATTGTATTCTTAGCCATCTTAAACCTCCAATAAACCTATACATCACTGGACAAGACTGGTCAAGTGAAATCGATATTATATGCGGCGCCCCTTGTTTTATTGAAAAGTTGAAATCTAGTGTAGTGTCCCATAAATACATTGACATATGAAGATTTCGTGTATATATTTGTTCTGTATGAACAAGGCGGAACGAATTATACTGACCCCTCAAGAACACACGATTATTGACCGCTGGTCGAAAGGAAAGAGCATATCAGTACGTTTGGCACAAAGGGCTCAAATTATTCAATTAGCCGCACAGGGAGCTTACAATCACGATATAGCCCGGCAACTGGATATTTCCCGTCCAACCGTCCAATTATGGAGGGAACGCTTTTTAGCTCTGCGTTTAGCCGGGTTAGAGAAAGACGCTCCACGCCCCGGACGCTTTCCCAAGATCACGCACAAGAAGGTGATGGCTATTGTTAATGCCACATTACATACGACACCGCCGAATGCGACTCATTGGAGTGCACGTACCATGGCAAAAGCGCAAGCTGTCAGTCGAATGGCAGTTCAACGTATTTGGAAACAATACAACCTAAAGCCTCATCTGGTTGAAACATTCAAACTGAGTCACGACAAACATTTTCTGGAGAAGCTGTACGATGTTGTTGGTCTATATATGAACCCTCCGGACAAATCGATTGTCTTTTGTGTAGATGAAAAAAGCCAGATACAGGCACTTGAGCGTACACAACCGTTACTTCCATTGCGAGCCGGTATTCCAGCAAGACAAACACACGATTACGCCCGTCATGGGACAACAACATTATTTGCAGCATTGAGCATGCTTGATGGTACGGTTATCGGAGATTGTATGCCAAGGCACCGGCACCAGGAATTTATACGGTTCCTGCAACTTATCAATGTCAAAACCCCACAGGACCTGGATTTACATCTTATCGTAGACAACTATGGGACACACAAACATCCCAGTGTGGGAAGGTGGCTCAAGCGTCATCCGAGATTTCATTTGCATTTTATTCCTACATCCAGTTCCTGGGTGAATCTGGTGGAACGATGGTTTTCCGATATTACCTCTAAGAGGATTCGGCGTGGCTCGTTTAGCAATGTGAAAGAACTCATCAACGCTATTCAGCAGTATATCGATTCACATAACCAGAATCCGAAAGTATTCATTTGGACAGCTTCGGTTGAATCTATCATGCAAAAAATATCAAATGTAAAGATCTGTTAGGGACACTACACTAGTATAGATATTCCTGCTCAATTAACGCCTGTATGTGGGAATGAAAATGAAGATCTGTCAAACAAAACACTTGTGTTTAATATAAAGCGAGTGGATTCTGGTGATGAAACTGTGAACGGTGGACATTTTCATGATGTTAATGAAACATCAGATGGAGCTATAGGGTATTTTGATGCTGACAGTGGTGGCAGCAAGTGCACAACAGATAGTAGCGGAACATGTGATGTTCTATGGTATCCACCGGAGGCTACAGGCTTATATGAGCTTATGGTATATGTAGATGGTGAACCTAATGTAATAAACACACAAAGGTTTATGGTAGGCATAACAGGATTAACCAGCCTCGTTACGAGCTCTTATTACAGACTTACAGGAGACAATCCTTGGCATCCGGACAATCACTGGGCAATGGAAGATGTGATTGGATCTATCCAGCAGATGGCAAATAATTTTTATAACGAAAATGCCGCAACCCTTGGTATAAACGATATAAGCCTTATTTATGGTGGAGTATTTGACCTTGATCAGGACTGGGAAGAGCCTCATAATTTACATAGGCTTGGAAGAAGTGTTGATATAGATAGTCATGCACTAAGTACTGATAATAAAACATGGATAACCGTAGATAAAAAAGAGATTACAAAGTTATGCAACGATAACGGAGGGATCCTTGAGCCAGAGGTACCCATACATTGTGAATTCTCACCAGTATCTTATACATCAGGCGGAGGTGGGGGAGACTGTGGAGGTAGACCATGTTCATAAAATTTTTAAAAGGAGGTAATATGAAAAGATTAATAGCTTTAATAATTGTTTTAATGGCTGGTAATGCTTATGCAGGTACGCCAAAACCATTACAAGATATAGGGATAACAGTTAACGTAACACATAATAAAGACACAGGTTTTTATTATTATCATTACGAAGTCTGCAATCCTGCTACAAACCCAATGGCTGATTATGGTGTGCTCGACCATGTAGCAATTGATGTATCGAAAAAATCTGGAGATGCAAATTTATTGTGGGCAGGGCTTTACTTTAGTGATGCTATTAGACTACACGGAAAGCTAACGACATCGTATACAAGTGTTACAACAGAAGGCATTCTAAACCAATACCGCGATCAATTTACACCTATTGGCATAGAACAAATGCCGAAGGAATCAAATAATCCAATTAGTCTTACAGCAAAATGGACGGTAAACTTTATATTTTGGGAGAAAACAAATGTTATGTCGCCGGCTTTTAGTGTCTGGCCTGCAGAACCTGCAGTGGGGCTCCTGCCTGGCAAATGCCTTGATAACTTCATACTCGCTTCACCTGCGTTGCCAGCCATAAGAAATGCAATTGGACAATCAGCTTACTATATATCAAAGGAAGATATACCTGAAGAAGAGACTGAGAATCCAGCATATGTACCAGAGTTTTATGACAATATAGCATGGCATGGAAGCACAATAGCACCAAAGGCACCACCTGCAAACTTCGTACCTGTGGATTTTCTTAATTACGTCATCTCCTTAAAACAGCAATCATACCAGCTTGGATGGATTGTGCAAAAAAATGAGAGTGAGCAGGATAAGGATAAATCAAAAGAAAAACCAAAGAAAGATAAAGAAACCGGTATCATGCAGAGCCTTGATAAAAAGCTGAATCATGCGATGACGGAGTTGCAGGCTGGTAATACAAAACAAGCTATAAACATTCTTTCTGCATTTGAGGGTGAGGTTGAAGGGTTATACAACGTTTGCAGAGAGCATGAAGAGCATAATGGGGACGAAGACAGTAATGATAAAGATAACAAAGGCAAAGACAAAATGCACGAACAAGAAATTACTTCTCTATCTAAGACAGATCATAATAACCAAAAACATGAACACTGTAACAAGAGTCATTTAACCTCTGAGGCGTATGCCCTGCTTAAATACAATGCCGAGTATCTGATAAATGAACTTGGGGGGAAGATAGAAAAGCATGACCATGAGGATCATGATACTAAAAAAGATAAGGACTGATTATAAATTAATGTGAATGTTCTTATTTTATCTCACGAACTCGTTAATAGTGTAACGCATAGTGTAGCAGAGTAGAAATATTGTGATGCATAATTATGTATAATTAATATGGCAGTTTTTTTGGGCTGTTTTGGTTCATTATTCTTAGAAAAAGTTAGAGCGATTTAATATGAAATGGAAAACCGCAGAACCTTTGTTCATGCTGGTTTGTAGTCAACCAGCCTTATTTTTCAAGACCTTTTAAATTTTAATCTTTCTGAACTACGAATCCGCAGGCCGGGGGTTCAAATCCCCCCGGGCGCATTTGATCTTTCAAGGTGAAAGGGCAGGCAGCAGCCCTTGATATGTGCAATATGCAGACACGACCTCCGTTCTTTCCCTCAAAAGTACGAGTAAAATGATGTCCGTCACTCAATTTGTCAAAATGGCAGACCAGCTAAGAAACAATTTCGGACCTTGACGCTTGTTGAATCCGTTATCCTCGGCAAGTTTCGTCGTACGTTCAAAGTCTTTCCGGGTCACATGGAATAGTTTTGGTTCTACGAGCAAGAATTTCCCGCCTGGGTTCAGAATATCCTTCACCTGTCTGAAGAAGGAATCTTTGTCCGGTATTTCGTGCACCATATAGAAAGCCAGAACAAAATCAGCTTTCTCAGAAACATTGATCGTATCTGTACCGCACTGCACACACGTGATCCTGTGCTCCAGTTCTGTTCCGTTAATATGTGAGCGCAGTTTATCGAGCATGCCTTCCTGTAGATCGGCCGCTATCACCCTTCCGCCTGGACCCACCAGACGGGCCATTTCAACAGTGAAAAATCCCGGGCCGCATCCGATATCGAGAGCCGTCATTCCCTGCCTGATAAAAGGGGCGAGGATGCGACGCGGATTTTGGAGCCATCGCCGGACTCTGCTGTCAAGCGAACCGGCCAATTCAACGGGACATACCCGATTCCTATCACGTTTCATTGCATCTCCTTTATCTATTTATTCCACCTTAATCGGCGGGAACAGCAAGCAAAGCCGCCGGCAACAGAGAGAAACAAATGAATGACGATAAGAGTTTACGGAAAGAGGATGAAGATATCATTTCACATTTCAAGGACTGACCCCTCGTCTTCCTCTTTCCGTTTTACTATCACCGCCAGGCAATTACTGAAAAAAGACAGGAAAACG
>JBBIVV010000059.1:0-8182 GCA_037439545.1 bacterium | reverse complement strand
GTCTTTTGAAAGGCAGGGCGGGTTATAATTATTATATGAAGCACAAACCTGCTGTTACGAAAGATAACGATTGACCGGGCATAAGATCATCAATTGCAGACGTAGACGTGCGTAAAAAAACTTACGACTTATTGCGGGGCTTTGCATTGCTGTTTTTTGTAATGGGTTCCATGGGGATGACAGCGCTCGTTGTCATGAATGAAGCAGGCAGGTTTGATACCGGTGTTATTCATTTTATTCAACAGAACAGGTCCCCTGCAATGCAGGTCATCATGACGGTATGTTCCGATTTTGGCTCGGCGGTATTTGTTCTCTTATTTATAATCCTTGCAAGTCTGTGGCTATTGAAGAAAAAGGCTTACGGGACTTTAAAGATATTCCTGCTTATAAACATTACCGCTTACTTTACCGAGCTTTTATTGAAATTGATCGTCCACAGGCAAAGACCCGTGAGCTGGATGCATATTACGGTCGATGAGTATTCGTTCCCGAGCGGGCATTCGATCATGTCCTTTGTTATGTTGGTCCAGTTTCTTATCATCTTAAGAAGCCTCGGTTATGAATCGCGGTGGATTTATGCACTCGTAAGTGTCGTTGTTATAGGTGTCGGTATCGCACGGATCTATCTCGGCGTCCACTGGCCCAGCGATGTCGTGGGCTCATGGTTTATTGGCTCTGCGATAATAACCGCGTTTTCATTGAAACGCGATTCATGAACGGGCTGTTTACAGCGGGGGAATTGTGAATGGAGTTATGGCTTGTTCGCGCCGGGCTCCTTTGTGCGGTCTGCAGGCTCTTCGGGATTTTTCTTTTCCAGTGTCTTTTTTATCGCATCCGTGATGTTCTTTTTCCCGGCCTTCAATTGAGCTTCTATTCCCGAAGAAATATTTTTTATGTCCTGATTCAACTCTTTTATGCCGGTAAGCACCGTAGTTTTGTTTTGTTTCAGAATCTCCTTCATCTCCCTGTTTTTTTCGATCCTTTGTTCCTGCAGCTTTTCTATCTTCGAGGTAAATATCTCGGTCTCTTTTTTTATGTTGGCATTTAACTGTATCTCTGTTTCGTGTATCAGTTCCCTTATTTTCTGCCCCGTGTACTTTATCGGAAGTGTCGGGGGCTTTACGCCTTGGACCTTGCTCATCATGCCCTTCATGAGCTGAACGGCCTGTGCCGGTTTCTGAAGGACGTTCGACAGAGCTACCTTACCTTTCATGAGGTACACCTCTGTCGTGTCTTTCTGTGAGGCATCGACAACAAAGTCAGTGCCCCGCACCCCTATTATTGCGGTCGTTGTCGTTATGGTGTACGTGTTTACAACGGTAGAAAGATTTGAAACGAGGAATCTTATTTTCCCCCTTACCATGGACAGGAGTACGTCCCTCTCCGAGGGGGTCAAAATGTACTTGCTAAGATCTATATCGGAATCGGGCCCGATGTTGACCATGCTATTATCGATAAAAAGTATCCGTACTTTTCCATCATGCCCTGTTATAACCGTGTCCTTCCCGAAGACTTCGGTTCCTATGCCGGGTTGTAATGAATTGTGGTCTCGCATGATTTCCGTTTTACCTTTCACAGAGACGACATAGCCGACAGATTGGGCATGGGCCTGGACCGGCAAAAACGCGAGAATGAACAAAATAATAATCCGCTTCATACGGCATATCATTATATACGATGGTCTTTGCAGTCAACAACTTACTTCGCATTATCAAACATTCGGTTTACCCCTTTTGTACAGACTGTGTCACAACGTTCCCGGATTGCATTGTTGTTCTTGATTATTGCGGGGTTTATCTATATTATTCATTTCGTAAATGAGGAGGAACATTGCCGGAGGCCGGGTGCTGCCCGGGATTTGACACATAAATGATGCGTAGACAAAGAATATTCCTTATAGCCGTAGTGTTTTGCGGACTGTTGTTTTCTTCGGTCTCATGCAGAAAACATACAGTCCCGCATCCGCACGCGGTAATCCCCCGGAACAACTATGATTTTTCTCAGATTAATGAGGGAGATGTTGTGAACCATGATTTCAGTATCGGCAACAACGGCTCACAGCCCTTGATCATTCAAGGCATTGTATCTTCGTGCAGGTGCATGTTCGCAAAAGTTCCACACCGCGTTATATCCCCGGGTGAGCGGATACCGTTATCCGTAAGACTCGATGCATCGCACCTGCAGGGCGCTGTTCATGGGAAGGTAATTGTTTATACCAATGACCCTGAAGACAGGGTGATGGATTTTGCCTTGAAGGCTTATGTGAAAAGTTTATTTACACTGGAGCCGCCTGATGCCGATTTCGGCACTGTTGCCGGGCATACTCCTGCTGTGCAGGGCATTCTCTTTACATCGACCGGCATACATATCACGTCCGTCGCATCATTGTCGCCTTATGTTCATGCCTCTCTGAAGCCGCAAGACAGCCATACATCGGACATACGGATAAGGCTCGAAAAAGACATGCCTGCAGGATTGCTGATAAGCGCGGTGCTCCTGTATACTGATGCATCCGGCATACCTGTTATCAAAGTAGAAGTGAAGGCGAACAAAGCGTCCGGGATACAGACAAACCCAGCAAAGATATTCGCCGGCACTGTATTGATAAACAATGAGTCATCTGTGTCGAGCTTCTATGTGTTCTCAAAACACAAAAAGCCGTTTACCATAACAGGCATTAATGACATCAACAGATACCTCGATATAAACACACAAAGGCTTGCCCGGGATATATATAAGATCGATCTGAAGGCAAAGGCATTCAGTGTTGCGGGCGAATATACATCGGACATTATAGTGTCTACGAATGATAAGTATGCCCCGGTCCTTCAAATACCTTTCAGAATAATCGTCATGGACAAATAACTCTCTTAAAAAGGAGGAGTAAAAATGGCATCTCATAAAAACAGGGAAATAATGCTTGTAAGCAGACCGCAGGGTATGCCAAAAGAAACAGATTTCAAACTCGTGGAATCGGAAATACCCGAATGTATAGAGGGAGGAGTCCTTGTCCGTACCGTGTATCTTTCTGTCGATCCCTATATGCGCGGCAGGATGAGCGGCGTAAAAACGTATATAGACCCTTTTAATTTAAACGAAGTCATAGTTGGCGGCGTCGTCGGGGAGGTCGTAAAGACAAGGTCTCCTGAGCTCAAGGCGGGTGATAAAGTAATGGGGACCCTTGGATGGAGGGATTACAATACGGCAGACAGCAGGGAGCTGAGGAAGATTGATCCAGGTGTTGCCCCGATCTCCACTGCACTCGGTATTCTCGGTATGCCCGGTCTCACGGCGTATTTCGGACTGCTCGATATAGGCAGGCCTATGCCGGGCGAAACACTCGTTGTTTCCGGTGCAGCGGGTGCTGTGGGTACGGGTGTAGGACAGATCGGCAAGATAAAGGGATGCCGTGTTATCGGTATTGCTGGCTCTGAGGGAAAAATCAGGTATCTTATCGATGAACTCGGGTTCGATGCTGCTATAAACTACAGAACAGTCCCCGACATCAAAAAAGCCCTGAAGGAACACTGTCCGAATGGCGTCGACATTTATTTTGATAATGTCGGCGGAGAAATCTCGGATGCTGTCATGCCCCTGCTGAATTTCAATGCACGGATTGTTCTCTGTGGACAGATTTCACAGTACAATGCGGAAAAACCCGATATGGGACCGAGGATCCAGCCCTACCTGCTCGTAAAAAGTGCACTGATGAAAGGGTTTATCATTGTGAATTACGCAGGCAGGTATGAAGAAGGCATAGCTGATCTCGGCACATGGGTAAAACAGAAGAAATTAAAGTATGCAGAGAATATCGTCGAGGGACTGGAGAATGCGCCGAAGGCATTTATCGGCCTGTTTAAGGGCGAAAATCTCGGCAAACAGCTTGTAAAGGTAAGCGAGGGTTAAAATAAAGAGCAAATCACGAACAAAAATATTTCATAAACACGATAACAGAAAGAAAATCAAAAACAGGGAGGTTATATTGGAACTTTTTCTGTCCGTTTTCTTTTTGATATACACATCAGCGCATCTGTATGTGTTTTTAAAGGCAAGGGCTGCTCTTGGTTTCGGTATAAGCGCAGGCATACCGCTCGCCGTGTTCATGCTGATTATGTCTGTTGCACCGCTTCTTGTCTTCTTTTCCGAAAAATATCACCAGGATCTTATGGCAAGATTGATGTCTTACATAGGCTATACATGGATGGGGGTATTGTTTCTGTTCGTATGTATTGGAGGTGTGGTGGATCTGTATCACGGTATCATATACCTTATCTCTCTCGTGAGCCATACGAAGCTTTCTTATCTTACGCCGTCTGCAAAAACCTCGTTTTACACGCCGCTTATCCTTGCTCTCGCCATGGCAATCTATGGATATTTTGAGGCAAGAAATGTTCGTACGGAAAAGATCACCATAAACACGGCTAAACTGCCGCACGGCATGAAGAGGTTGAAAATAGTGCAAATCTCGGATGTGCATATAGGATTAATTGTAAGAAAACGAAGATTAAAAAATATTATCGACAGGGTTAAAGAGGCGGATCCTGATATACTGGTTTCAACCGGCGATCTTGTCGATGGGCAGATCAATGGCCTTTCCGGGCTTGCGGAGTTGTTCAAGGAGATTAAACCACGGTATGGAAAGTTTGCGATAACAGGGAATCATGAGTTTTATGCGGGTATCGAACATGCAATGAATTTTACCAGGAACGCGGGCTTTAGGGTTCTGAGAGGCGAAGGTATTACAGTGAAGGACGTAATTACTGTTATCGGGATCGATGATCAGGCAGGCGGGCCTTTTAGGGGGTTCAAGGCAGTTTCGGAGAAGGCACTGCTTTCCCCGTTTACCAAGGGCAGATTTGCACGGTTAGAAAAAACAGGCGTTTATGAGCAAGATACTGTATCCGGATTTGTCGAAGGAAAAGAGCAGCCTGTCCCAGCGGAATTCATACTCGTACTCAGGCACAGGCCTATCGTTGATAAGGAAAGCATAGGACAGTTCGATCTCCAGCTTTCAGGGCATACGCATAAGGGGCAGCTCTTTCCGTTCCGTTTGATTACGAAGCTCTCATACATTATTGACGCCGGATATCTGGATCTCGGCGGCAATTCCGCTCTATATGTCAACAGGGGAGCAGGCACATGGGGACCGCCCATGCGTCTCATGTCTCCGCCGGAGATAACGATAATCGAGCTGAACCGCCTATGACACCTACTTCCAGAAACTGGGGACAGAAACCTATTTCGCAAAAGCAGAATAGCAAGATGCTTATGCCTATAAATTGAAGAACCACTCTACAAACAGCGTGGATTCTTCGTCGGTAAGGAATATTTTATCACAAAACTCGCCTTTGTCCCGCTAAAAATATCGGGTGGGGTACCCAGCGAATCTGGGCCGGGCGAGTGTCCCGTCCAGGCGCTGAGACTGAAGATTACTGGGAAGGTGTTTCCGGAGTGATAATATAAAGTAGGGATTATAGACTCTTCATAATGGCTATTTTAACTATAGCGGCATATTTGCTAATGATAAAAGCACCGATACACCCGCGAGACTCATTTCTGACTTGCCTTAGACAACGAATCTATCTGATAAGGGTGGCAAGTGTCCTCATCATTGCCAGAGGGTTAAAGATACCTGTGTAAACCGGTGGGACCTTCTTGTCCACATTCAAAAGGGTGTTTACCGCAATTTTTGCACACCGGATCGAAGACTCCACCAGCATAACGCACTCCCCGCTCTCGGTAAATTGTCCCATAAAAGCCAGGTTAGTGGATCCTTCCGGTACGACCAGGGGCCTGTCGGTCCTCTTCCTGGGCAGGAAATGGCTCATGACATACGGCAGCATTGCCGGGACGCAGGTCGAGGTCTTCAGGATACGCGGCAGCTCTTCGACAAAACCAAAGTGGTGACACACTTCAGTCATTATTTCTTCACCGTTGCATTCCGACATCTTCTTATGTACAAAATTTCCCTTTTCAAACGGCATAAACCCGCATGCCGCCCAGATATATCTGTCCTTTGGCTGATTACGGAAGTGCGGCTGGGCCGGAACGAGGACCGATGAATGCCAGTTGGAATCCGTAAAGGTCACCATGTTTGCCTGCCCGGGCTTATTGCCCGTAAACTGTTCGTACAAATTTATGAACGTCCGGTCCCTGCTGTCGACAATGAAGATCATCCATGCGGACTTGTCGATATGGCTGTCAAAGTTAGCGGGGTTGCCCAGTCCTGAATCAGGGCATTTTTTTACAATATTCTCCCAGAGTGTCCATGACCCGTCCGCCTTCCCCGTTTCAAGGATTGCGGGTTCTGTCGTGGAACCCCGCCTGAGATCCGCGATCATCGATCCGGTGGTGGCAAATACAAAGTCACCATCCATGACATCAATCTTTTCATTTTTGCCGTTTTTGGTGTAATAGAGCCGTTCAACGGTCAGTTCATCCCGGGTTGGCTTGAAATCGAGGTCGATGACCTTGCACCCCATCTCGAAGTCGACGCCTTTTTCTTTCAGCCATTTCCTCATGGGCTCGGTCATGGAGTTGTAATTGTTATACGGCGTGACCACCTCCGCTTTGCCGCTGACCATTCTATGGACATCGTGCATAAACCTCCGCGCATAACGCTGCATTTCCACAAGGTCGTTCCAGAACTCGATGGCAAACATCGAAGAAAATACTTTCCAGAAATTGGTAGTGAAGAAAGGAGGATCGAACCATGAGTCAATCCGGCGGTTCTCAATTCTGCTTTCAGGTGTAAAGATGAGCCTAACCAGTTTTGCGATATCTCCCCATTTCAATCCCATTGATTCGACATGGTCGGCAGTATGGTTCGCATGGATCAGCCGTGATCTGGCGTTCTTCTGATGCTTTTGGTTGTATTGAAAGATATCCTCTGTTACCGACATATCAGGTCTGTCCAGCGAAGGAATTTCCGATAAAACATCCCATGTACAATTGTAGACCTTGAGATGGAACTTCCAATCACCGAAGGTAAAGTAAGTTGTATCAGGAGAACCTTCCCCGTACAAGCTTCCGCCTATGCTGCCCCGCTGTTCAAAAATATGAATATTCTTTCCCGGAATGTGTGCGTCTCTTGCTGCAAAGATGGCCGCAGAAAGACCCGCCATTCCTCCTCCTGCAATATAGAGTTGCGTTTTGTTCGTTACCGTATGATGGGGTTTCTTGTTTTTCATGGTAAGCCCCCTTTTGCAATACCTTATACGTAGATCCTTTGCGTGTCAAGGAAATATTATTCATTATTTTATTATTTATAATGGCTATATATTGTAATAGGTTAATATATATTAATGAATTTTATTTCATAACTATGAATTACACAAGCCATCGCTGCTGCCGGAACGTTTTGGGAAGATATGAGAAATAAATTACAATCTTCCATGGCTATGGCAAACTCCATGCGAAGCCTGATCACAAAGTGGAGAGGAACAAAAATAATAAGGCCTTCATGAAATACACTGCTGACCCTAATTCCGGTTACTTACGGTATGATTTTCTTTGCCCAGTTTTAAAAGACCCACCGCAAGAACCGTGCACAACAGAATCATAACGAGCAACCACAGATATGCAAGGTGATGAATCAAAAAGAAAATGGCGAACTTGTGAAGTGCTATGACAAGAGGCACGCATAACCCCAGAGACAGGATAAGGGCGAGCGCCTTCAGACTAAAAAGTGTACTGTTGAAGAGTTTGATCAGGTCTTTATATAAAAGTAAGAGAAACAGGATATCTGCAACCGCACTGAGTATCAAGATACCCATAATAGTTAAGCCTTCTGCGCTCAGCCAATGCATGTAAGCACCCAGGTCGGTTCCTTATCTCGTGACTATTTTTTACTTATCGTCACAACCCATTTTTCCGGTCCTTCCTCTTGATACTGCCATTCAAATTCGTTGCTCAATTCCGCCGCAAACTGGTAGTACAGCGGTTTCGGATCGTGATCGTTTATCAACAGAATCGATTGCCCCGGCGTAAGCTCATCCCACCGCTCGAATATCTTTACATGCCGCAGAGCAGGCGGCAACTGTCGCAGGTCCAGTTCAAAAACTTGTTTGCCCATATCTTCCTCCATGAGATGTGTATAGATGCTCACGGTGAAGGTGTATATGACATAGATCATACACCGAACGAATGTACATACCCAGCTATTTAAAAAAAGGCTTTTCAC
>JBBIVV010000058.1:0-8293 GCA_037439545.1 bacterium | reverse complement strand
GGGGTAAATCTTTAAAGGAGGCTTTTATGGCAAAAATAGAAGATCTGCTGGCACTGGAAATACTTGATTCAAGGGGCAATCCGACTGTTGAAGTGACGGTAAAGCTTGATAACGGCATTTTTGCGACTGCCAAGGTGCCGTCAGGCGCATCGACAGGAGAAAGAGAGGCACTTGAATTGCGTGACGGCGATAAAAAGCGCTATCAGGGCAAGGGGGTTTTAAAGGTCATCGACAATATTGCGAATACGATAAGGCCTGCACTGAAAGGCAGAGAGCCTTTTGATCAAAGGGCTATAGATAAAAAGCTGATAGAGCTTGACGGCACTGAAACGAAATCGGGGCTCGGAGCAAATGCCCTGCTTGCCGTGTCCCTTGCTGTTGCTCACGGAGCCGCCAAGTCATTGAATATGCCGCTTTACAAATATATCGGCGGTATTGATACACCTGTGCTTCCGGTCCCCATGTTGAATGTGCTGAACGGCGGCAAGCACGCTGACACAAATGTAGACTTTCAGGAATACATGATAGTGCCTGCAGGCATGCCGTCGTTTAAAGAAGCGCTAAGAGCATCCGTGGAGATTTATCATACGCTCAAATCTATTCTCAAAGAAAAATCCCTCACTACGTCCATCGGAGATGAAGGAGGTTTCGCTCCGAGCCTTAAAAATAACGAAGAGCCTTTACAACTGCTTGTCCAGGCAATAGAGAAGGCCGGCTACAAACCGGGCAAAGATATTTATCTTGCCCTGGACCCGGCTTCGAGTGAATTCTACAGCAGCGGCAAATATAATTTGAAAGATGAAGGCAGGACGCTTACATCGGAACAAATGATCGATCTCTATGAAAGTCTCGTGAAGTCTTACCCGCTCATCAGTATCGAAGATGGGCTTGCCGAGAACGACTGGGACGGCTGGGTAATGCTCAAGAAAAGGCTCGGTTCAAAGATCCAGCTCGTTGCGGACGACATTACGGTCACCAATACGAAGTACATCAAAAAACTTATCGATTTAGATGGAGCAAACTCCGTTTTGATCAAGCTGAACCAGATAGGTACCCTGACGGAAACCATGGAGGCGATACGGATGGTACGGTCGCATGGCTGGACCGCTGTTGTATCCCACCGCTCGGGGGAGACGGATGATACGACCATTGCCGACCTGACCGTTGCTGCAAGCACGGGCCTTATCAAAACAGGTGCGCCGGCACGCGGCGAAAGAGTTTCTAAATATAACAGACTGCTCGAGATCGAATATGAGCTCGGGAACAGGGCACTTTATGCAGGGAAAGTCGCTTTCGTAAGTATAAAGTAGATCTCTGCTTCTTTATATACTGCCGGTAACCACGGGCTACCGGCTGCTTTTTAAAACTGGTGTCAGCAGGACAATGGAACACTGGGTCGGACACAAGAAGGACAAAAGCGGTGTACCGGTCGTAAACAATGGAATGTACTCCGGATTATGTATGGAAATCCATTGACATTTGGGAAACCCCGGTATACGAAATGCACTGAATACTTAAACATTTCTTACAGAGGAGGATAGCTCCATGCCGTCAATGATCGCGAATAACGACGCCCAATACGCGTACGACACAGTAGAAAAGATATGTAATGAAGTGGGACCAGGCCTTCCCGGAAGTCCTCAGGAGCGCAAACGGGCGGAGATACTCAAAAAAGAGATGGAATCCAGCCTTGGCGCAGGGAACGTGACGACAGAAAATTTCACCATGGCTCCCAGAGCCCTTCTCGAATGGCTTCCCCTCGGTGCAGTCCTCATCCTGCTTTCCGCACTGCTGAACATCTCGATCGGCCGCTTTGAAGCTGTTTCCCCGTGGATTACAACGGGCCTTTCGCTGGCGTTCTCCGTTATTACGATGCTCACCGGCGTACTTCAGTTCATCTTTTATTACGAATTTACGGAACCTATATTTGCAAAAAAGGAATCGGTCAATGTAATAGGTACATTAAGGAAGCCGGGAACCATACATGTTAAGCGTCTTCTTATTCTCGGCGGCCACCATGACAGCGCCATGGAGGTGACCTGGCTCAGATTTCTGGGCTATGGGTATTACTTTGTCTTACCGACCCTTTTTATCGGATTCATCACCATGCTGGTTTTTAGTATCATCCAGTTTTACGGACTTGCTACTGCAAATACGTCTATCGTGCATACGGGGACCATAGGATACCTTCTTCTTGCCTATCCTATCATACCCTCAGTCATATTCGCAGCTTTCTTCAATCGGGGAAAAACAGGGGGCGGGGTTGTACCTGGGGCAGCAGACAACCTTTCGGCAAGCGCTTTGGTCGTTTCAATGTGCAGGTTTCTGACGAAGAACCCATCCTACATCCCGGATGACACGGAGATCAGATTCATTTCTTTTGGCAGCGAAGAGGCTGGACTACGTGGTTCCCGGCGTTATGTGGAACGTCACCTTGATGAATTGAAACGCCTCGATGCCCGCTTGCTCAATTTCGAAACTGTCACCTACCCGGAAATCGCCATCCTGACCTCGGACATAAATGGAATAGTAAAGAATTCACCGGAGATCGTCAAGGACGTTACCGCAGCTGCAGTCCGTGCAGGGGTACCCCATAAGGTAAAACCATTTCCTTTCGGAGGAGGAGGAACCGACGCCGGCTCTTTTAGTCAGGCAGGTCTGAAAGCCACGACACTTCTTCCCTTTAAGGTCCCTCAGCAGATGGTCGCTTTCTATCACCAGAAGTGGGATGCCCCGGATGTGCTGACCATAGAACCGCTCCTGAATGTATTGAAGCTTGCTTTTGAGTGGATACGCTCCGGCGGGTAGAGGACCCGTTCTCCGGTTTCCAGGATCGGAGTAATTGATATGCAAAAAGAACACGATACCGTCGAGACGGCCATAAACGGCTGGCTCAAGAACATCGAATCGAGTTCCTTTTCCTATGAACAGGTCAGAAACCTGTACGATTATCTCGTCCTGCATTCGGAACTGTCCGGTGAAGCCATTTTGCATGAACTCCACTCCCTGCTTGTCAATGTGCGGATCGGGGAATTCCGTTTCCCGTCACTGGGAATCGAGGAGATTGCCTTCCTTGTCGAGCACAACCGGTACCAGGAAAAGGACCGTACCTCTGCCGACGGGGAATATTCGAATATCGATGTCCGTGGATATTTGAACAACCGTCATTTTTTTTTGATCTCGGAAACAAACGGTCTCGTAGAGAAAACAATCCGCCTTATACAGGACACCATAAAGTATAATCCTGGTATATCCTACCGCTTTTTATCGTTCAGTCTCACGAATATCAGGAACAGGGACATCAGGCGGCTCTATATCCTCGAAGAAGAAAAAGAAGGCCCTGTGGATCCGGCCGTGGCGGAAAAAGGATACGCAATGATTACAGATTCCTTCTATGCCGATAACGCATCTTTTCCCGACGAGGAAGTGCATGCCTTCGTGCTTTCGGCCTCGTCAAATTTCATGGACTCAATCGGCGGGGAAGAAGTGCTGCGGTCGATCAGTCATTATTTTCATTCCTGGAGGACATTTCTCGACCTGCTCGGCAAGGGAGAGGACATGTATATCTATGTGCACCCGGTGTCGGGTAAAACAGGGAAACATACGGGAAAGAATATCATGCTCTGGATATCCCGGGAAAAATTCCAGGCGAATTTCGGGACCATTAACAAGATATTTACCCGCAGGGGATTCACCCATATCCGGCAATATTTCGAAACATTCACTATAAGCGGCCGGAAGTTTATAGCTCTTTCCACCTACGCGGACGGCGATTACCTGACACCGGAGCTTGAGGAATATATGAAAAACGAGCTTTACACGCGGTGCCTGCTGCTCAAGTCCTCTCCGGTTTCGGTAGGCCAGATCAAGACTATCCTCGATAATATCAAATACTACAAAGACTACGAGAAGCTCGACCTGATCGGGGTCATGCAGCGCAATAAGCAAAAGGAATATCTGATCCCGCTCGTCCTCCTCCTCAACGAACCAAATGAGGATGTCCGCAAAAGGGCGTTCGGGCTTATCCGTCATTATCTCCTGAATCCCACGCATGACATGAAAAACGACTATTACTGGTCAACGCTTATGCACATCTTTTCAGCCGCAACCGTGCCTCTGGAAAGGGAGAAAGACAGACCTTCGCGCTCTCTGACCGATGAGGAGATCATCAGGCTCATACGCATCCGTAACATATATTATAGTGAATATACCGAGCCCGTGACCGGAGAGAACTACCTGTTCATCCGGATGAACGGTGTGGGTATAGGCAAGGGAGGCATCAGAGCGGACAAGGAACATGTTACCTTTTCCGGCGAGGGCGCCCTTTCAACGAACATGCTTTTCAAAACCCTTGGACTCGGCATCCCTTTTTATACCATTGGAAAGGGAGGTATATTGGGAGACATCCGCCTGCCGGGTCTCGAGTCCGTGAAAAGAACCGCTGTCCGGAAGAACGTGCTCGAAGCTTATGCGGATTTTCTATACCGGGAAGCAGGCGTAGGACCTCTCTCTGACGTTCCTGCCGGTGATGTGGGTATCGGGGGAGAGGAGATCGAAATCATTTTCGAAAGAATAACGGACAACCTCTTCGGGGACATACGATCGATTGTGCAGGGCGATAACAGTACCGGTCCGCATGAAGCGGACATCGTGCGTGGGCATTTCGGTATCAATACCGGTGATCGGGACGAGATGAAGCGGCTGTCTGCCGATCGGATGCACACACGCGCATACAGCTCTCCTTCGATCACAGGCAAAACCGGAAATGACGGCCTCGCACTCAGGATCGGCGCAACAGGGAAAGGACTGGTCGAGGTCCTCGCGACCCAGCAGAATTACCAGAACTTCAACGATCCGTCACTTTGGTCCGATAACACGAGGATAACGGAAGCTATCGGGCAGGATAAAGCATTTTACGCAGCGGCATTCGAGAGGATAAAGATGCTCACCTTTTCAATCCAGGGGTTCGGCAAGGTGGGTGCTTCGCTCGCACATATCCTCGACGGAATCGGCGTCAGGATCAGGATGATATCGGATGTTAGCGGCACCCTTGTCAACGAGCACGGCATCCGTCATATAGATGAACTGTCCGGGATTTGCATAAAGGGTTCTGTCAGACTTGCGGACGTTCCGCATGACCTTATGGACGGCTCGGAGTTCTTTCGGGCAAATACGGTCCTCCCGCTGACAGCAGTAGTCGACGTTGCGGTTCCGGCAGCCCTCGAGGAAGTGATCACAAACAATGAAGATCCGGACGACAGGCACATATTTGTCCGGGCGCTCGAAGCAGACTATCTTCTCCAGGGATCGAACGGACCGGTTTCCTTTGAGGCGGAAGAGGTGCTGGAAGACATGGGCAGGGTATCGTTCCCGGACATACTTGCAAATTCCGGCGGTGTGCTCGCTTCATATCTCGAATGGCTCAACGGATTGATCCGGCAGTTCGGATACCGGAAAATATATAACGCCGGGTTCGTTCACCGGATAGTACATAACCTTATGCTCCACTTCCATCCCGATGCGCTCGGCACAGACCGCAAGGACGTGGACGGGAAAGTATACGGGTATGCTTTTCAATTCATACTCAGATGGGCAGCCATCAAAACCATACAGCTCTCACGCGTATACGGGGTATCGATGCGCACGGCGTATATCGCTATCGGCATAAGAAATGCGGCCGAAGAAGGGAGACTGACCGAGCAATTCGGGATCCATATGGACAAGCTGCGCAACACCTTTTATGCTCTATAATACGTGAGTTATCATATTATCCCCACCATAAATGGTGGGGATTTCTCACGGGGTAAACTACCGCCTCAAGAGGCAGCGGCTTCATTCCCCCACTCTATTTTAGCCAACTTCACTTAATCACTGAGCTGCGTAATCCCATGCTTTTAATTGCCTTTTTAAGGTTATGCGTTTATAAAAGTATCATGGAGGTTAAAAAATGGGTAAGGTAACTGATAGATTCAAACTCGATGGCAAGGTAGCGTTAATAACAGGTGCAAGCAGAGGAATCGGCGAGGCAATTGCAAAGGCTTTTGCAGACGCGGGAGCAAAGGTTATTTTATCGAGCAGGAAGCAGGCTGATCTCGACCAGGTTGCCCAGGCTGTCAAATCCTCTGGCGGTGATGCGTATGCCGTAGCAGCGCATGCAGGAAAAACGGACGATCTTAAAATGCTCGTTCAAAAGTCGGTAGAACATTACGGACGCATAGATATTCTGGTAAACAATGCGGGAACAAACCCTGCTTTCGGACCTATTCTTAATGTCGATGAAAAAATATGGGACAAGATATTCGAGATTAACGTCCGGGGGTTCTTCTTCCTGAGCAAGGAGGTTTCTTCCGTTATGTCGGACAAGGGCGGAGGTGCGATCATCAACATGGCGTCTGTCGCGGGGATCAAACCCGGTATGGGACTTGGCGCTTACAGCGTAAGTAAGGCAGGTGTCATCATGCTGACAAGGGTCCTTGCACAGGAATGGACAGGCATGAACATACGGGTCAATGCCATTGCACCCGGCGTTATCAAGACTAAATTTGCAGAAGCACTTTACAGCAGTCCGGAGCTTACCGAGGAGATACTGCACGGCATATCGATAAAAAGACTCGGAGAGCCGGATGACATTGTAGGCGCTGCACTGTTCCTCGCATCGGGAGCGTCATCCTACATTACAGGCCAGACCATCGTCGTCGACGGCGGCGGCATTATGCTTTAACCAACGGTAAATAATTTTACATACCTTCAAAAGGAGGCACTATGTTAGATATTTATATGGATAAAAAAAAGACCGATCTCATGAACGAAACAAGAGACTTCGTAAAATCAGTCCCCAAAAAACTTCTCATGGACATGGATGAAAACAAAGTAATATATCCGGCAGAGTATGTCCGTGATGCGGCAAATAGAAAATTACTGGGCTTGAGGTTCTCACCGGCATTCGGCGGCAGGGGACTCAAATGGGAAGATGAAATCATAGCGCTCGAGGAAGTGGGGGTTCTTGGGACCTCGCTCGCCTGCCTGTACTCGCTCGTCAGCATCGTGGGCGAAGCTATCCAAACGTTTGGGAGCGATGAACAGCGCAAAAAATATTTACAGCCCCTTCTCGAGGGTAAAATTTTCTGTGCCGAAGCGCTCACAGAGCCGCGTGGAGGTTCTGATTTCTTCGGTGCAACGACAATCGCTAAAAAAGAAGGCAGCCACTATATCCTCAACGGACAGAAAAGGTTTGTCGTGGGTGCAGAGGGCGCCGATATTTTTCTGGTATACGCAAAAACCGATGAAAAAGCCAAACCGCAGACATCTTTAAGTGTATTCGTCGTCGAGAGAGACATGGGCGTTGAAGTAAAACATGTCTATGGATTACTGGGGACCCGCGGCGGCGGAGCAGGAAGGATCATTTTTAAAGACGTTAAGGTCCCTGCTGAAAACCTTATAGGTGCAGAGGGGGCAGGCGGGCTTATCTTTAACCAGATGATGATCCCTGAAAGGATGACCTCTGCTGCCGGAGCGCTCGGAGGCGCACGGGAACTTCTGAAGATTGCCGCACGATACTCCGACAGGAGGAAGGCATTCGGCCAGAAGATAAGGACCTTCCAGGGCGTAAGTTTCAAGGTTGCCGATAGTATAATAGATATCGACTCTGCGAGCGCCCTTGTTCACGCTTCTGCACAATCGGTTGATGCGTACGGAAGTACGGGGATGACAAGACGCCTCGTTTCCGAGGCAAAACGGTATGCAACAGAGATGGCATGGAGGGTCACGAACAATGCAATGCAAATCCTCGGCGGGATCGGTTACACGAACATCTATCCTGTTGAACGTGCACTCAGGGACGCACGACTTGCCATGATATGGACGGGCACGAGCGAGATCATGAACCTCATAATCCAGCACGAATATTACAAAGAAGTGCTTGGCGAGAAGGTTTCAATAAGGAACCTCGAAGCAGACGCACCTGAGGCCGACAAAGAAGAAGAGAAGATATACGAATAGCCGGAGGAGGCACTATGAAAAAAGTGTTTTATTTAACCGTATTTGCTTTGGTACTTCTGGAACTCACAGCAGGATGCAGTAGTTCTTCTTCGGGATCTAAATCGTATAAACTCGGTACTTTCAGCGTCCAGGTCCGGGGTACAAGCCTGTCGGTGACGGATCAGTACGGCAGGACGATCCTGCCGGGATACAATAATACCTTTATGTTTGGAAGCGGCACACCGTCTGTCAAAGAAGCAGTCGGATCTTTTGCTATTACCGAGACAGCGGTATGGATAAAACCTGTTTCTTTCAA
>JBBIVV010000057.1:3887-8411 GCA_037439545.1 bacterium | reverse complement strand
GGAAGAATATGATTGATTGTTATTCCCTCTGTTTTTCCTATTTTTATCATCTTTTTTTCGGGGAAAGATCCAAGATTATGCTCACCAGCAGCAAGCCGATGAGACCGGTTATCGTCAGGATCAAGCCGATGCGGAAGCTCAGGGGCTTATAGGTTAAAACAACCGTGTGCCCGCCTTTCTCAAGGAACACCCCGTCAAACGCATAATCAGTTCTGATAAGCTTTTTCTCCGTGTTGTCCACAGACACATGCCAGCCCGGGAAGTATGCATTGCTTATAACGAGCAAGCCCGGTTCAGATGTATCGATCTTCATCTTTATACGTGACGGTTGATAAACCTCGAATTGAACATCGTATTTTGCCTGTACTGTGTTGTGCGGGGTGAAGGTTGCGTACGGGGTATCTTCCTGAAGAATGGTTGCCGTAGTGTTTAATTGTCCGGCTATTTCATGCACAAGACGAAGCTGGTTCAGGTCGTTCAGTTTATGGTCTGGCGATGGCGGAGGTGCTGTTTTGTAGTCATAGACCACAAATGCCCTGTTCAGTGCGGACGGGTTTTCGTAGAGTGTGTAATCATTATATGAGAGCACGGGCTTCAGATCGAGTCCCTGAAAGTGCGGCACATCGTTTTTAGTCATGATAATGAATTTGACATTTGCGAGGTTTAAGAATTCATTGATCGGCATAGATTCAACAAGCCTTGAATACCGATTGACGAGCATGGCGTCATAACCGCTCGGCTCTTCGAGCCCATAGTATTGGACGATGCCTACGGGCCATGGAGGTCCAACTTCATTTTTGTATGCTTTAAACAAAGGCGCTATTCTGAAAGGCTTTTTTTGGCGGTCCAAGGTCTCTATGATATTGTTTTTCGGATAAAAATAAGCGGGTTTTATTGCAGATTCGAAAGGGATCATGGGCAATGCTGTCTCTGCAAAAACAAGTACACCCAGACCATACGCAAGCAACGTAGGTGCTTTTACCTTCCTGAGCAGTAATACGGTAAGAATAATAAAGACCGATGTCCCGGCTATATCAATCAGTGTCGGGAGTAAGAGGTCGGACTGATTCAATACGGTCTGCCCTATGTCTTTATGCATCTGAATGAGAAAGAAAACTAAAGCAATACCGATAATGACGAATATTACAGTGCGGGCGCGCGAAAAATATTTAAATTCCATGCGCCCTTTGAAATAAGCGTCCAGTGCCATCGCTCCGACAAAGATGATAAACGGGGGTAAGTCACCGAACAGGAAATAAGTCCAACTCACCTTAAATCCCGGCAGCATGAGCATGGCTTTATGCAAAAGCGGCACATTGAATGCGACGATAATGATATATGCTATGATGATGAGGTACGATTTCATGAGGTTGTTATTGAAATGCCTTATCCCGGCTATGCCTGCGATACATAAGAGAAACATGGTTATGCCCGTGTAGCCTACGGTGGACGTGGGGAAAAAGCCGAAGAACACGATATAAAAAACTTTAATGCCCAAAAACGAGCTAAGAAAATTGGGGACCAAACTGGGGAGAACCGAAGACAATAGAATAATGGACGGGTTCCCGCCCGTAATCCTTGCCGAGTATGCGTTGCTGTACAATAAATATTCGAGAAACGGAATGAGCTGTATACCTGAAATAAGCACGCCGATCGATAAAAAGACGATCACGTTCAAAAATGCCCTATTCCGAGCCTTTTTCTCCTTGTATTCCTGAAGAATTCGTATAAAGGCATAAAGAAAGACAACGGTAGTGCCGAAAAAAAAGGTCTCAGGATGCCCTGTAAACAGTGCAAGAACAAAACCAAGGCACAGGAGCACATAGCCTTTGATGCTGTCCTGGTTTTGCACGATGAACTCTACGGCAAGTAAGGCAAGAGGTATGTAAAAGGCAGCGGCTGAATTGTCATGATAAAGCCATTTGGTATTATACCCCGTAAACATGCCCGCGAGTGCAGCTACGATCGATGCCCTATAGTCTATGTGTATTTTAGAGAGATAAAGATAAATGAATATACCGCACAGGTACAATCGCATAAGATAGATCATCAGTAGTCCCCATTTCATGCCGAGCAAATAAATGAAGAAGTTGAGCGGGAAGAAGAAGGCTGACTGCATGTTTGCGATATGCGGTTCTCCGCATCCCTCATACGGGTTCCATAAGGGCAGACTGCCGGATCGTATTGAATCCGTGTTAAATTGAAACCATGGTATGAACTGATCCACAGAATCGAGGTCCATTATCTGCTTATTCTGAATTACGGCAGGCATACCTGGCTTTCTGAAGAATGAGCAGGTCTGAAGTATGTCGGTCGTGGTCGGGAGCCGGTCTGTGAAGATGGATCGGGAAAAGAATATGATAAGGGATAAGAATATAAATATGTTTGCGTATAAAAAGGCTTTTCGTCTGTTCATATATTTTGAGTTAGCCGTTATGAAACAAATTACTATTCCTCTGCCTCGAACTCATCCTTCATTGCACCGCAGAGAGGGCATACCCATGAGTCCGGAAGATCGTTGAAATCCGTTCCCGGGGAGATGTTGTTCTCAGGATCACCTAATGAAGGGTCGTATATATAGCCGCATATTGTGCATCTATATTTCTTCATATAATTGTTTCCTGCCACTCACCGTATATTGATTTCATGATGCTTTGCTGCTATTTCGTCTGCCAGCTTATCGAGAGCGCTGAATGCCTGACTATCGGGCTTGCCCTTTATAAGTACAGGCTCTAACATTTGAACCTTGAGGTTGGGTATTGTTTTCTGTATGTCTTCTATCATCTTGCCGCCCCATCCGTAAGAGCCGATAATCGATGCAAACTTCAATTTTGGACGCAGCGCATTTGCGAGAAATGCTGCGGATATAACGATAGGATGTGCGCCCGTAAGTACTGTCGGGGAACCGACTATCATTGTTGCCGCATCGACGAGTGATATGGCAAGCTTACCGAGGTCTGTCACCGTAAGATCAAATCTCTCGACGGTAATGCCCCGGACAGTCAATGCGTCTGTCAGATGGTCGACGAGCAATTGCGTACTGCCGTGCATCGACACATAGGGAATAATGACTTTATTATGCACGGAATCGGAAACCCAGTCTTTATGCGAGCGTATAATGCATTCAGTGTCGTTGTACAAAGGGCCGTGGCTCGGTGCAATGATGTCTGTTGCGTATTTCTCCAATTTCTCCAGATGTTTCTTTATATTTGTTCTGAACGGCATCATGACCTCTGCATAGTACCTTTTTGCCGCCTCACATACCTTCCATTCCTCTGTGCAATAAAGCTCCGATAGGGCAAGATGTGAACCGAACAGGTCGCAGCTAAAAAGCATTTTGTCCTCTCTCAGATAGGTAACCATGGTCTCAGGCCAGTGGACCCATGGGGTATATATGAATTCCAGCGTCTTGCCGCCGAGGTCCAGGGTTGCGCCGTCCTCGACCGTTATAATACGGTCGCCGGGTATATGGAGATGATCGACGAGCATGGGCTTGCCTTTCGAAGAAGCAATGACTTGTGCGGTGCCGTATTTGGCCAGTACCTCAGGAATAGTGCCCGAATGATCCTGCTCTGCATGGTGCGAGATAATAAAATCAATGTTCTTTACGTGTTCAAGCTTTGACATGAGCACCCCTGACATCGATGGGTCTACGGTGTCCAGCAGGACCGTTTTATCTTTACCGTAGATCATATAAGCATTATAGCTTGTCCCATCCGGTATGGGGATGAGTGCGTCAAACAACCTTCTGTCCCAGTCAATTGCCCCCATCCAGAAAATATTCTCTTTTATCTCTTTAGGCTCCATCGCAGGCCTCCTTATGTTTCAATAAATATTCAGTATTGATTTTTCCTCCCATTAACTAACTTTGTCAATTCTTTGGTTTTATGATACCTCTAAACATAAAATCTCAAAGATAATAATAAATCTTTAATTTACATATTTTTTATGGTATGATAAAAAAAACTATTAGGAGGCAATAATGAAGAAACACGGATTGCTTAAAATTACTCTATTGATTACCATTATCATGCTCGGCTCCTGTGCAGGGACTATCGTAGCTCCTCCAGGGTTGAGTTCAAAACTAACCGATATTTCTATAAATGATACGGACAGCGCAACTACGATCACCATGAAAACCAATAACCTTCCGCAGTATGCAAGCTTTAAAGCAAAATCTCCCCCATCAATTACTCTCGACCTCGCGTCTACGGATGCTTCAGGCGTTTCAAGAAAAGTAAGTGTAGATAACGGATTTGTAAAGAAAATACTTACCGATCAGCTTGGGGCAAGCACGGGTTATTCTTCAAGGATAGTCGTTACGCTCGATAAGCCGCTTTCGTATAGTGTTTCTTCGGATGGAAATAACATTATTTTAACTATATCAAAAACAGAGCAGCAAACATCTTCTCTTCTTTCACCGGAAGGATTACAGCAGACAACGACGGCTCAGTTAACCGGAGGAACGGAAATCACGGCTTCAGCAGCACCGGAAATGGTCGCACCCGAAGGTATGGGTGCAAG
>JBBIVV010000057.1:0-3787 GCA_037439545.1 bacterium | reverse complement strand
TCGCACCCGAAGGTATGGGTGCAAGTCCAACGACAGGTCCAGAGGCATTGGTGCCACTGGGTGCAGGTACAGAAGCTACAGTACCGGTAGTACCGGAAATACTTGCTCCGGAAGCCATAGAGACGAGTCCAACGACAGGTCCAGAGGCATTGGCGCCATTGGGTGCAGAAACAGAAGCTACAGCACCGACGGTGTCCACGGCACCAGCAGGATCCGGGCATCCGTTGGAGACAGCCGCTGTACCAATAAGTCCATCGGTAAGTCCGTCTGTGCCCGAACAACAGGCATCGACGAACAACATGCAGACCAATACTATAAATACTGCTCCGCCTGTGCCAGCCCCGTCTGCCCCGGCTCCGCCACCTCCACCGCCTGTTGTCAATCAGCAGACGGAAAATCAGCAGGTCGCAATGGTGACCCCGGCACCGGCAGTGCCTTCTCCTGTAAAAGCTTTAAAAATCAGAGGCGGTATGATAATCACGTCTGTGCCTCTTATTTTTAAGAGTAATGAGGCGGTGCTGTCGCCACATGCTGAGGAATCACTCAAGGATGTTGCAGATTACATGGCTGAGCATACGAATTCAAGATTGATCATAGAAGGATACAGCGATGCAAACGGCCATGAAGCTTACAACAAAGAGCTTTCATTTTACAGGATAACATGGGTAAAACTGACACTTGAAAGATACGGCGTTCCTGCGAAAAGATTGATTCTCAAACCAATGGGGAAAACGACAAAATTCGGACACAACAAATCAACCTACGCACAGAATAGAAGGGTAGTGCTGAAGATAGCGAAATAAAGATTATTTCTTAGGCTGTTTTTTCTCTATCTCGTTGTCCTGTTCTGCCTTCATGAGCTGGAATAAAAGGTCAGACATGTCCGCGGGCAGGCTTGCGGGCTTTTCACCCGTTGCCAGAGCGTGATAATATATCTGGGATGACTTCTCCATAAGTTCAAGGTTCCTGAATGCCTTGCTGATACTTGTCCCGATACTCAACGCACCGTGGTTCTGCAAGACATAGCAATTGCACCTGTTGGCTAATTTCGTTTTGACATTATCGACGAGTTCATCCGATCCCGATAGTGCATAGGGAATGAGATCGGTGATGTTGCCTATGCCCATGACAACCTCGTCAAAAATAGCGGGTACAGGTTTATTGATCAATGCAAAAATACTCGTGTAGATCGGATGGGAATGGATCACTGCGTTTGCATCGAGCCTGTTTTTATATACGGCAATATGCAATCCTGTTTCCCTTGAAGGGTTATATTTGCCTTCGATCATATTCAGATCAAAATCGACGACGCAGATGTCCGCGGGCGTAAGCTCGGCATACTCCCTGTTTGAAGGAGTTATGGCAAGCACATCTTCTCCATCGACAAGGATTGAGACATTTCCTCCTGTACCAACGGTATAGCCTTTTGAAAGCATCATTTGGCTGTAATTCAAAACATCTTTTTTATATTGTTCATATTTGCTCATACTATTTCTCCTTGTTTTTAGTCTCTTCCCCCCGGGCACTCAGCAAAGCCGGGCCGGGGAAGTCAGGGTCAGGTCTTATCAGCTCTTCGGGATCAATGACAGCGTATATTCCCATGCCTTCATGGTCCTGTCCAAAGCTTCCTTGTCGTGCTGCATGCAGGTGTACATCCTTGAACCTGCGAGCGTGAATATGCCCTGATCAATAATCACCATTTGATAGTCCTGGGCAGTGTGTCTTCTTGTCATAATCTCATTCAGAGGGTCGGGATGTGTAACGCTGACGGCAAGCATACCGGTCGTTTCGTAGTGAATGATAGGCCCGAAGTTAAATGCGAAGAAGGGCAGGTCTTTCCTTGTGGAGAACAGGGTGTTCATCTCTTTTGTCAGCTTATCGGCAAAGTCCGCTGCTTTTTTGACGGCATTGTTCTCTTCCATAAGCTTGAGGGCGTAATAACATGCTGCCGTCGATATCGGGTTTGCCGAGAGTGTACCGCCGACGTATGCCTTCTGGCCGATACTGCCCACACCCGAGCATATACCCATTATATCCTTTCTGCCGCCTATACCTCCTGCCGCAGGATAGCCGTGTGCTATAATCTTGCCGAAAACAACAATATCGGCTTTGACATTAAAATACTTCTGTGCGCCTCCAAGTCCGAGTCTGAAGCCAGTCACAACCTCGTCAAAAATCAGCAATGAGCCGTATTCATCGCACAGCGTGCGTATTGCCTTGTTCCAGTCAGGGTGGACAGGGTGCGTACCTGATTCTCCGCCGACAGGCTCTACGATGACTGCCGCGATGCCGCCTTTATTCTTGTTATCCTCAAATGCGTTCTTCAATCCTTCAAAGTCATTGGGGAAAACATCCACGATGTTGTTGAAGCAGTCGGATGGTATACCGGCAGCTTCGAGGGGCCCGGCACCGGGAACATGCAACGAATAAACGACCTGATCGCTCCATCCATGATAACTTCCGCCGATCTTTATGATTTTGTCCTTCTGTGTGTAGATCCTTGCGACACGCAGTGCCGCCATCACGCTCTCTGTGCCTGATTGTAAAAACCTCACCATCTCTACATTGGGTACATGCTTGATGATCTCTTCTGCAGCAAGGATCTCATACTCCGATGTGCATCCGGTCGAAGGTCCTTTTTCTTTAATTATATCTATGATCTTGTTATCGAGCGGGTCATAGTGGTGTCCGAGGATGATCGGCGCACCGCTCATCAGATAATCAACGTACTCATTGCCGTCTATGTCCCACATCTTATAGCCCTTTGCCCTGTCCATAGTAATCGGAAAAGGCTTCTCGAGGCTGAGGTTGTGCTCAACACCGCCAGGGATCACCTCTTTCGCCTTTTCATATAAGGCCGCAGACTTGCCGTGCTTTGCATAATACCGTTCTTTAATCTTCGATAAAGTCTCATCCGGTATAGGGCGTACCGGTGTATCGACGATATGTTTTAACCTGTCGACGATTTCCTGATATTCCATTTTAATGCCTCCTGAAATATAATTTAATATACCTTCTGATAAAACCATTTATACAGATACTGTCAAGTATTAAGATTTCTATCGATTGAACGGTTGGGAATCCACTTTTTATTTGTTATGCTGAGCCAACGGCGAAGAATCTAAAAGTTTTTTGTCATTCCCGAGAACGCGGACATCCAGGATTTTGAAAAATACACAGACTGAGAAGATTTGACACCAGTGATCTTTAAGATTAAAGACCTGCCCCCGCGCCTTTAGCAAACGGATAATCCTGGATCAACCGTATCCATGAAATTTCGGGAGAAACCCTGTTATAAAGCTTCTTGTCTGCGGTCAGGATGATGCATCCCCTTACCTTGGCCAGTGCAAGGTAACATGCATCATAAGCGCTGATATTGAACCGGACAGATAATTCTGCAACTGTATCCATAATAGTAACAATATCTGTTTTATCGATGTCTATCTCAAGCATTGCCTGTATTGTAGCTCTTGCATCATCGATCTTGAGTCTTTTTGTTCTTACAGCGATGAGGCAAGCATTGACAATCTCATAGACTATAAGGCCCGGCGCAAAAAGGTCTACTTTTCCGTCGGCATAATCTTTGATAAGCCGTTGGGCAGGTACATGGCCGTCTTCGTCATCAAAAAATGCCATAATGAGAACACTGGCATCTATTACTGTATTCATGGTTTTACCTGATCAAGGCCCTTTCTAAAAAGGCAGCAGCCCCAGATACATCCCTTCACGGAAGGTTGTGCATCTCTTTTTTTGAGGTTTCATAAAGCTTCATTGCATGAATACCCTT
>JBBIVV010000056.1:0-8814 GCA_037439545.1 bacterium | reverse complement strand
TGGACAAGCTTTCAAAAGAACAGATCCTTAAATCGCTCGGCTTGTTTGCCAAGGTAAAGACGCACAGGTTTTTTTACAAGGCAAGCGGGTTTACAGACGAGGAGCTTGAAAGGCCCCTCATCGTCATAGCAAATTCAATGCAGGATGCAGGTATCGGACACGTGCATCTAAAAGCACTTGCCGATGCGATTAAATCGGGCATTTACCTTGCGGGCGGAACACCTGTGGAATTCAACACGATAGGGCCGTGCGGCGGATACTGCAAGGACGGGTCTCTTGACCCGACGCTCCTGCTCTACGACCTGCCCCAGCGTGATGCGATTGCAGATTCTGTCGAGATCCAGGTGAAAAATCTCGGTGCCGATGGATTGGTAATGGTAGGAACATGCGACAAATCAGTCCCCGGTATGTGGCTCGCGGGCGCAAGACTCAACCTCCCGACGATATTCTATACAGGCGGTCCTGCCGAGCCCGGTACGTTTGAAGGCAAGACGACGACGTTCCCGACTGACATAATACTCGAGGGTGTCAATAGAACTCTCTCGGGCAAGATGAGTGAGGAACAATTTCAGAAAACCATGTATGACATGGAGGATAAATGGGTAACATCATGCGGTGCCTGCCCCGAGCTCACAACGGCAAACACCGTGCAGATGGCGACAGAGGTCATGGGACTGACACTCCCCGGCATGTCAACGGTCTCCGGCGGCAGCCTTATGCAGAGGACAAGACTTGCCAAGCAAACAGGCTACGCGATTGTCAAGCTCGTGCAGCAGGGCAAGAAATTTAAGGATTTTGTAACAGTATCAGCAATAAAAGACGCACTGCGGCTTATCATGGCAGTATCTGCAAGTACCAACGGCGTGCTTCACCTGCTTGCCCTTGCTTATACCCTGTCATTGGATATCAACCTCAGTACGGTTTCCGAAATATCCGATAAGACTCCTTACCTTGTACCAGTAAGACCGAGCGGACCCTTCACCATGACTGACCTGCACCATGCAGGGGGACCTATGGCAGTATTAAAGAGAATCGAAAAGGACGTAGATACCGTCAGGCCCACGGTGACCGGAGAGACCATAGGGGACAGGCTGAGCAAAACCAGGATCTCCAGTGAGCAGGTGATTCTGCCTGTTGATAAAGCGATCTCGCCATGCGGCGGTATTGTTGTCATGCACGGCAATATTGCACCGAACGGCGCACTTGCACGCTATACAATTGTAAAACAGGAAAACAGATATTTTACCGGCAAGGCAAAATGTTTCGATGAAGAACAGCCCGCGATTTTCGCAATACTGAATGGAGATGTCCAATCCGGCGATGTGATCGTCTTGAGGTATCAGGGACCGCGGGGAGGGCCTGGGTTTGCGGAGAATTTCAGGACAGTATTGATACTCGGCTCCCTCGGTTTGCACGATGTCGCTGTTATTACGGACTCGAGGTTCTCAGGCGCAACAACGGGTGCTCTGTATGTCGGCTATATATCACCCGAGGCGCAGACCGGAGGTCCGATCGCGATCATAAAAGACGGAGACGAGATAACCATCGATGTAGATAAAAGAACTGTCTCTGTAAAGCTCACGGATGCCGAGATAAAACAGAGGCTGTCTTTATGGAGACCTCCTGAGGCAAAGGTAAAAGAAGGCGTGCTTGTCCAGTGGTATCTTTCCGCAGAACAGTTTGAAACAGGTGCTTTACTGCCGAGAAAATTAAAGTAAGCACCGTGAGAGTATCTTTATATAAGATACCTGTCTTCCTGTGCTGCCGGCCCTGTGTGAATGAAAGCCCGGTGAACACCGCGTGCAGAGATTGACTTGCGATAGGTGCGATGCCGGAACTCCGGCAGCTTCAATCTGCATGACTGCTATGAGCCTTGTGTCCAGCATGCCCTTGTCTCCGGACGTCTTCCTGAACGCTCCTTTTGTCCCCGTTGCATTGTTTATACTGTTGATTACTTCTGTCCCGACCTCATAGCAATTCCCGCATATACCGGGACCTACTGCGATATAGGTGAATTCCGGTTTCGTATTATAAAAGGTACACAGCTTATCGATGGTGTTCATTATAATCTTATTTGCAAGCCCCCTCCACCCCGCGTGAATTGCTCCAATGACCTTTACTTCGGGGTTGTAAAGCAGCAGGGGCAGGCAGTCCGCGGTCTTTATACCGAGTATTACCTCAGGCAGGGCTGTCAGCATTGCATCTGCAACCGGCAGGTAGTTCATGGACAGATCATCGATAACCACAACGTTGTTCGTATGCCTTTGCTGGAGAAGAATACCGTTGTCGGGCCATGCAGTTTCTGCATTTCCAAAACCATGTTCTATAGAAGAAAAGGCCTCCAACCTCTTATCTTTTATATAGCTCATATTCTTTTAATACCTCTTTGAGCCACGCAGGAAAAGGTGCTGAAAATGTCACCATGGCATTATAAACCGGGTGCAGAAAACTTATTGCATAGGCAAAGAGTGCAATCCCATTCATTGTTGAAAGCATGCTGTTGAGCTGTTGCTGTCTGAATTCAGGCTTCTTTTTAAAATATATATCATCATTGATAATGGGATAGCCCATATCGCTGAGCTGTGTACGTAATTGGTGTGTCCTGCCTGTCTTGGGCGATAGCAGAACAACAGTCGCAGCATCGAACCTCTTTACGACGCGAAAAAGCGTTATAGCTTCCTTCCCTTTTGTTGTTTTTGTCGTCATCCGCTTCCTGTCGACAGGGTGTCTTTGTATCAGTCCATTTATGATGCCGGTATCCTGTTTCATCACATTGTGGGCAACGGCAATGTAGGTCTTATGAATGGTGCGATGCTTAAACATGTTTACCAGTTTTAAATGTGCATCATTATGTTTCGCAATAATCAATACCCCACATGTCTGTTTATCGAGCCTGTGAACGATGCCCTGCCTCATGGGATCGCCCATGTTTGAGAGTTGTTTGTTCATATACAAAAGAGCATTGACAACACTCCGGTGCAGTGAAGTCGCCGTTGGATGAGTGGATACACCGGCAGGTTTATTAAGGATAATAATGTGGTCGTCCTCGTATATGACCGGTATGTCGATGCGTTCCGGAGGCGGTGAGACTGAAGGCTCTGCCGCAGCTATGTGCACTTCTATCGATTCACTGCCCTTTATTCTATAATCGGGTTTGTTAACGACATCCTTATTAACAGTTATGTTTCCGTCATGAATGAGAGATTTTATTTTTTCTCTTGAAACCGCTTTTAAATTGTGCGCTAAAAATATGTCAAGTCTTTCCCCTTTGTCTTCCAGGGAAGAAAACACCTGCTCGGTGATCTGCTGCATGTTACCAGATCTTGGATTTTATCCTCTGACCTGAAAGTTTTATGATAACGTCCGCAATTGCCCTTTCGTAGAGTTGTAAAGATGATGCTTTCTGTTTAAAATCAGCGGATAACCTGCTTAAGAATAAATTCCTGCCCTCGTCTATCTCATCCTTCATGACATCATAAAAATTATCATTTTCAATGCCCTGCCTTACTTTTTCCTGGTTATACAGCGCGAGATCAGAGGATATTGCTCTTGCAAGTCTTTTCGCTTCAGTTTCATTGTCTATTAGCGGCATAGAGACCTCCTTGCTCTTTTGACCCCATTAAACCATTCAATTTGTCCATTTGCAACTCTGTTGCACGTATACCCTGATTTATCAGTTCATGGTATTTGCTGAAATCACTCCACTCCAATCCGTTCAGTTCCGGTTTTATGACGATATCGGCGGCCATGAGCTGTTCTTCTTTGACAATATGCCTTAAAATACCATTCGCCCGCCATATAAGATCAATGCCCCGTGACGGCTTATTTATAATGTCAAGCGGTGAAGCTACATCCACTGCAATAACGACATCGGCACCGAGTTGTTTAGCGTATCTTACCGGTACCGTATCGATAAAGCTGCCATCGACCAGCAACATACCGTTCCTCTCTACAGCAGGCAGCACGCCGGGTATCGCAGAACTCGCCATAATAGCTTCCCTGAGATTACCTTTATCAATATTCAAAACCATACCCTTAATTATATCGACTGCTATTGCGGAAAACTTTATGGGCAGTGATTCTATTGATGCATCGTCTATAAGCATATTGATAAGACTTCTGTAGGTCTGCTCCTTTACAAATGAAAGCCTGGTCAATGAAGAAGCAAAAAACATACCTGTAAAAAAATGCCGTCGTATGGATTCTAAAAAACTGCCCTTTTCCGCCCTCTTGCCCCTTAGATAATCAAGTTTTATGCTTCTAAATTCCCTGCTCCTCAGCATGGTAAAAAGTTTTTCTTCAATGACCGCCGGATCCTGAAACCGCGTGTATATGGCGCCGACTATAGCACCTGCACTTGTCCCTGATATACAATGAAACCGCATGCCCATGTGGTGGAGTTTTTTTATAACGCCTATATGAGCAATGCCTCTTGCCCCACCGCCGCCGAGTGCAAGCCCGATCTTTACCATACTCCGGTCTTACTTCTCCAGCTCTACGTTCCAGTAAGACGCATCAACGATGTTCAGAAACGGCGCCCATTCTTTGTATAAAGGATGCTTGAAATTGAAGGCAGCATAAGGTGTCCATTCGGGCTTTTTAGGTCTTTTGATCAATCTCATACCCGCCTGTTCAGGCGTCATCCCGCCCTTTTCCTTGTTACACTCGAAACAACTGCACACAACATTGTCCCATGTGCTCAACCCGCCGAGGGACCGGGGTATTATATGATCTATATTAAGCTCTGTCTTTGAAAATCTTTTGCCGCAGTACTGGCACGTATTTTTGTCCCTTGCGAATATGTTCAATCTGGAAAACCTTACATGCTTTTTCGGAATACGGTCGTAGGCAACGAGCACAATAACCCTCGGGACCTTTATCACCCGGTAAACAAGGCCGATAACATCATCGTTGTACTCTGCTTTCAGCTCTGCCCAATCCTGAAAATCATAGATGGTGAACTGTTGATCGACGATCCGTGCAATCCCTTCATACACCAGGGTAAACGCCCTTTTTACTGTCGTCACATGGATAGGCAAATATGACTTATTAAGGACTAAAACCTCGGTCGATAAAACGCCCATATTATACCTGGCCGCGTCTTAGTATTTCGGATACAAGCGTTTCACTTCCGTACGTGGCGTTTTCTTTTACCAGTTTTTCTGCGAGGTCTGCATTCCTTTTACGAAATGCATTAACTATCTCCCTGTGCTGGGCTATAGAGCCCTCTATCTTGCCGCTCATCGTTAAAGCAATCCTGAACCTCTGGAATTGCTGGGTCAACGCATACAGCACCTGATAGAGTTTTTCATTGCCGCAATTACGCAAGAATTTATCATGAAATTCATTGTGAAGCTTGAACGCGATTCTCCACTCACCCTTCTTATGTGCATCTTCAAGCCTGTTGTTGAGATCCTCCAGCTTTTTTATATCTTCTTCACTCATCCTTATACAGGCGAGTTTTGCTGCATATCCTTCGAGTAAGCTTTTGATTTCGTAAAATTCTCTGACATCTTTTTCCGTGATTGGCGCTACATAAGCACCCCGGTGAGCCTGCACCTTGATGAACCCCTCTGTCTCAAGCTGTCTGATAGCTTCCCTGATAGGTGTCCTGCTTATGTTAAACTTATTTGCCATCTCAGCTTCTGCAACACGCTCTTCAGGTTGCAATATGCCTTTGATAATAGCATCACGTATTGCATCTGCTATCTGCTCTCTTAATGTCTGTTTCTTTTGTAGGTCTATTTGTCTTAATCCCATAATGTTTTATGTATACAATATACACATGTAAAGTCAACTGTTTTCTGCATTCCATGATTTCTTCGTTAAAACAACAGGATACACTTCATCCTTGTGATTGTTTTAAACTTTTAGTAACAGTTGTATGTAAATAATGTTTTACTTCCCGGGTTTACCTTTAGATTACGACCCCGTTAAAGGGTACTGTAACAACGGGCATGGTTTTCATTGTTGTATGTATCGTTATTTCCCCGTTTAATTTACCGCTTGTTTTCACCTGTTTTGCCGTGAGCTCAAGCCTGTAACTGCCTTTGCCCTGTTTTACTACATGTACCTTGAGTACATCCGGTTTTATTTGTATCTTCGTTATGTTGAACACTTTGGCAGGCTGGGTATCAAGAAAAAGGGTTGCCGGAGGCTGGGTCATGCCTCTTTTTATGACACCTAATTCGACGAGAGCGGGATTCACCGCTATATCACCGACGATGTTGCCTATCACAGGCACTCTTCGCACCTGCTCGTTTTTGCCTGTATAGAATACATCTATCTCAGAATTTATAGGCCCAATCGCTGCATCGGGTGAAACAGCTACCTTTAAGGTTTCTTGAGATATTGCTCGAGCCACCGATGTGACTTTTATGTACGGGTTTGAAGAAGTGACAGAGGTAATTTGAACAGACGGGGCTGCCATAAAAATGTTGAGTATCTGTTCTTTGGTACCGCCCTGTTTTATAGAACCGAGGAAAAGTACGGATGGATTTATTGAAAGATCCGTCACCACTTCTCCTGAAATGGTAAGCGTAATGGTTGGTTTTGATGGATCGTTTGTTGCAACTATGATTGTTTTTGTTACGGGTCCCATATAGTCGGAAGAATTAAATTGAGCAGTTATTATGCCTCCGCCTCCGGGCAGTATCTCCTGAGAAGATGCAAGTGCGGCCGTACACCCGCATGTCGGATGCACACTGGTTATAATGAGTTTATCCGTTCCTGTATTTGTAAACTTATATTGATACGTTACCATATTTCCCTTCCGGACTTTACCAAAGTCATAGTAAATCGTCTGAAAGGTGATGGCAGGTCCCTGTACATTCGTTTTTTGTGCCTTCGGGGTGCAGCTATACGACGTGGTGAAACCAGCGGTCATTACAGATATTAATAGCAAAACGGCATTCATCTTCATAGAACCTCCAGAATACACTATTAATTATGATATATGAGATAAATGATAAAAACACAAGAAGAGTTTTACGTATATTGGATAAATTGTCAGATTAATGTTAATTATTCAATGACGGATATTTATATATGCAAGAAATACGGAATGCAAAAGTCCCTACAGGGCGCTATAATAAAATAGGGGGCGGTTTAATTCTCATAGCCATACTGCTCGTGTATATGCTGTTGTCGCTGCTATTCGTCAGTGGCATGTCTACAGTTTTAATGTCTGCAAATAAAAGTACGATATTATCCCTTCTGGAGCCCATGGACATAAAAATATACTATACTGTATTGAAACCTTTTTTGATTTATGAATTGGTTAAAAACATCGCACTCATTACATTCTTGATAATTATACTTTCATATTTTTTCCGCAGGAAAAAGCCTTTTATAAAACTGATGATCGTATTCATAGCACTCAGTGTACTCCTGATGGTGTTTGATCGCTATTTTGCCAATGCCTTATTTACGATGCCGCAGGACGGGACTATGAAAGACGTTTTATGGTATTTCAGCAGAATGGTTGTTTATGCATTACTACTCACTTATCTTTTCGTATCAAAACGTGTAAAAGCTACGTTTATTAATTAAAAACATATATGAGTGGCTAAGCCTTTCACCTATCATTCCGTCTTGTCCATTTCCGTCCTTTCCCAATTCCCCTTTCGTAAACCCCGTGAGAAGTTTTAATGCGGAGCACCCTCTCATCAAAACAATAGAGCTACTTAATAATGGACTTTTAACGGGGTAAAAGGGGTGTCCCACCAATGGCGGGATAAATTCCAACCGGAATCCAGAATCACTATTTTAAGTCTTATACTGTTGCATATTCACTGCTGTCCCTGTTTTTCTAAACGCGGTACTATTTATAAGATAGTACGCTCTCTATCAGGCTCTCTTGAGAAAGTTTTCCAGTACAAATATCTTTCTTCTCCTGAAATAAACCGGACTTTCCACAAGGGCGATAGCTTTTAGATTTTCGATCCCTGAAACAAACCATGGCTCCTGAGAAGGAGGCACTCTCAATATCCACCGCGGCACTTTCATGTTCAATTCGTCGCACAGATATTCAACGGCAGAGGCAATCAAGCCATCGATTTCGTTGTCCGTTAATTTATAGGGTGTGGAAATCATTGCGGGGTCCCGGTAATAGCGGAACTCATCGACAAAGTCCATAAGATAAACGCGCCAATGCTCGCGATCTTTATTGATATATTTTTTTAGTTCCTTCACCGTCATCATTGGTCGAATAACTCCTCAACAAAATACTGGGTAGCGGGTTTGATACGCTTATGAGGATAGTATTTTTCAAGTATCGCAAATACTTCTTCCGGTGTTTTAATTTTCATTTTTTTTATGAGGACTCTTATATCCTGTTCATCTGTGGCATCGACTCTTGAAGCAAGGGTTTTCATTGCTAAAAGATAATCAGGTTCTGGCATGTAAACTTTAAGGTGTGACCAGTTAAACAATATTTTTTGTGAATGCCGAACCAAAAACCCTTTTACAGCATCGTTGAGCCAATCTTTTTTCAGGTTGTGCTTTTCGGCGATCCGCCATGCGGCCTCTCTGATTTTTTGTGCCGGTTTAAATATAGCATCAACATCCTTCGTGCTGGGGCGGGCATTATAAACCAAACACATAACGGTACCGCCATACAAACAAATCTCTCCTTTTACCCGCATCGTGCGAAGTTCATCATTCAGCAGACTGAGAAGCATTTTAATTTGTTCTTTTGTCATGTACTTGCTCTTTCTTAAAGATATTGTATCAACGCTGTCAAAAATATCAAGAAGCAGACAGATCGGGTCATAGTAGGTACAATCCGCATTCCGGCTTACTGTCAAATGTCAA
>JBBIVV010000055.1:6734-9132 GCA_037439545.1 bacterium | reverse complement strand
CTTATGTCGTATTTCAAGTCTATAGAGGGGTTTCATTTTCTCCTCTTTTTATTTGTCGCCATTATTCAATAGTTCATTCGCCAACTTCTGCAGCGGCTCAACGGGTAGTCCTGCTTTCTTCCAACAGGTTTTGCAATCGTCTTTCCCTAGATGCTCATTACCTGTAACCTGTACTTTATCCTCCTCTGTAAAATTAAATATCATCCATTTTCTGCAGAGCGATCTGTTATCATCCCCACTAAAAATATGGTATGGTTTTGATGCATTGTCGACTTTGTAAAAAAACATTTTAGATTTATCACTCATTTTCCTCTCCTTTTTCCGCCGCCCGCTCGGCTGTGCTGCGTTATATTCTCTTTACCGATACCGGATAATCCCACGCACATGCGTGGCTTTCATCCTCTTGATCCTCACATGCCATGCTGTCCCAGTCATCAGTGGTGTTCCAGGTGACCAAGTAATGATTACCCATCCGGTCAATTCCCATTGCCTCGTATTGTGTCCCGTCGCCGACAACATACGCCTGCTGTGCCAATGCTATCTCCTTATTCCCTTTTTTGACCAAGCCATTTTTCTCTTTGTAATCACTATAGGTTGTCATTTTATTCTCCTTTGTTTATTCGCCCGCCCGGCTGCACGGCAACTTACATATATATAATGCATGAGTCATGCCAAAGTTAAAAATGTGTAACTTATTGATATTTATAAACATAATATTTGTTGCTTTTTCAACAATATACCATATCGTATATCGGGTTTCCTGAATAACATATAATATACCTATAATATGATATGGTAACATATTGATTTATTTGCATTGCACCAAATGGTATATAGGTTTAACCCATATGGTGTATATCTGCCTTGCCAGTAGTCTAACAACTAAGCTGGTTATAAGGATTGTAAGATGTAATTACAAAACAAGGTCAAAAGGATTTTGAGACTTTGATATGTTTTCTCAAAATCTCAACAACATTTTTTTATTTATTAGATTTATTCTACTAACATAGATGTAACATACTAATATATAAAACATAATTAGCAACTATGAAACGAAGTTGACATAATGTTTCTTATGGGAAGTTGAGTCTTAACATATTAATATTGTTACTGTTTTTAATATTACCTGACTGTTTATAATCCCTATACACGGAGGGGGGGGCTGTCAGGGCGCCCGTTTCCATTTCGATACTCCCCATCGTGGGTAGAAAATTACAAAAAGTGATTTAGTCATGTTCCAAGCTGTAATTTTATGTTAAAATTAAATTTTATTTTATAACTTTTTATTTTACATTTTACAGCTAAAGATACAAATAAAGTTATTATATATTAAGCAATTATAATCACAGGACAAATTCTGGACATATTAAGGACTAATGAAGGACTAACGCCGGACGCCTTTACTTTACTTTACTTTACTTTATTTTACTTTAAAAGGGGAGTATGAGGGGAAAAAAAATAATAAAAGGATTTTATTTGAAAATAATAAAAAGATTTTACTTGACAATGTTTTTTAATTATAATATGAAAATCATAAGAGGAGACAATCATGGCAGAAAAATTAGTGAATTTAAATATTCCTTGTACGGTGGAACTTAAAGAGCGTCTCATTGAGTTGGCTTGGATTGAGAGAAAGAAGCTTGCTGAAGAAGTGAGACAGCTTATTGAACTGGGGATGCAACAAAAACAAAAAGATGTTTCTGTAAGTAATCCTAACGCTGAATAGGTATCCTAATGGCGCGGCCTTTAAAAGAGGGTATGGATTATTTTCCACATGATACAAATGCCACGAAAGATGATAAAATAGAAGTGCTACAAAATCTGTATCATAACGATGGGTATGCTTTTTATTTTAAGTTGCTTGAAAAGGCGTATCAGTATAAGGGAGAAATAAATATCTCCATATCGGAGATTAAGGACAATGTTATACGATATACTTTACTTACCGAAGAACGGTTCAATGAGATTATGCAGACAGCACTTAAGATTGGTTGCTTTAGTCAGACCGAGTATGATAAAGGCATAATAACATCGAAAGGAATAAAAAAGCGGTGTGCTTCGGTATTTAAAGAACGGGAAAGAAAACAGATTGAACGGTCGAAGAATAAAATAGAGCCTGATGAAAATAGAACAAACTGGCTCAACATTACAGACGAAAAAATAAAAGAGTGGCAAAATGCTTATCAAAACATTAATGTGAGAAATGAGCTTGATGCTATGATACAATGGGTCCATGCGAACCCTTCCAGAGAGAAATTGAATTATGAGAGATTTATTGTCAACTGGCTTAAGCGTTCGCATGATAGTAGGCAAGATAAGCCTATTGGGGTTGACCGCTCACTTCACACCACAGCCACGCCCGATGATACACCTCAGAATAAAAATATAGATTGGAATG
>JBBIVV010000055.1:0-6634 GCA_037439545.1 bacterium | reverse complement strand
AATGAATAGCTGTAACACAAATCATAAGCGTATTAAATTCACCGGAGATTCATGCCCGCTGTGCGAAATGGCTCTCAAATACGGCCAGCTTATCGTTGATACTAATAATGTGCTTGAGAATATGAAAAAGGAACTTGAAACATTGAAAGGGGGTAAACATGCGCAATCACAAAAAGAAAAATAATAAAATATGCCCCGTATGCGGCAAGCCGGTAGCCGGTCAGGCACGACACAGGTACCATATACAATGCAGGATCAAAAGAGACAAGGAACTTGGGCGACAGTATCAACAGCAATTTAAGGGTGTCTATGATTATTATGAGCGATAAAAATATAGTTGACATAATTCTATAATTATTATAATGCCGTGATATGGGTGCAAAACCTACAATACCATTTGCATTGCTTGAAGAATATGCCCAAAAGGGTCATGGAATAAATTCCATAGCTCGTCTTGTTGGCCGGAGTCCTCATACTATACGTGCCAGGTTTGAAGCCGCACACTGGACACGTGATGCAGAAGGCAAATTAACTCCTCCATCACCGGAAAATGTAGTCACAATAAAACATTACGAAAGCCCTATTCCCCTTGCAGACATCATTGCCTATAAGAAAAAAGGGCTAACGAATGAGGAAATAGGAAAACTTACAAACCGTTCGGCAGAAACCATTAGCAGGCGTGTCAATGAAGCGGGTTATAATAAAAACTCCGTTAAAAATTTCAGGACGAATAAAGCCGAGTATATGGAATTTCAGGAGTCAAGGCTATTGGATTTGAATGAGCGGGATATTAATATGATGACACCGAAGGATCGTATTGTTTCAGCAGCAATACTTGAAGATAAAATACGTCTTATAAGAGGCCAGCCTACCGAGATAACCGATGTAAGAGTCTTGCAGGATAATCTCAAAGAAATAGATAACCAAATGAATAAATTACAAAAAGAATTGGAAGATGCAAAGGTCATTGATATGACAAAGAAGGAGGATAATATATATGCCAGCAGTATCAGAGAAACAACGGGAAATGATGGCAATAGCGGAGCACGAGCCCCGGAAACTATACAAGAAAAATCGGGGAGTTTTATCGATGGGTCACAAACAACTCCATGATTTTGCTATCAAGAAAAAGGGAGGAGTTCTTGGCCAAAGGAGGTCAAAATGAGTAATTCAGGTAAAGAGTTTTATAAGAAACTTGAAGAGGGAAAAGTCGTAAAGCATCCAGGAGCATTAAGAGCAACGGCACACAAAGCTGGAGCAATCACGCCGGAAGGAACAATATCGAAATCATGGCTCAAAGAGAAGGCAAGTGCCGGAGGTATACTTGGTAAACGTGCAAGACTCGCTGAAACATTCAGCCATATGAACCATAGGCGTGGAGGTATATTACGGCGCTCGAAATAACACAAAACGAATTTGCTCAAATGAAGCATCAGTTTGATGAACTTAAGCTGTCCAGATTTGAAACGCTTCAAAGGATTGAGCAATATAAGAATCAGAATAAATCGAAATATTTTAAACCGTTCTGGTACCAGCAAAAGATATTAGACTTCCTTCGTATCGGTAAAAAGACTGTCATATTCCAGGGAGCCAATCAGACCGGTAAAACGATCCTTGCATCGAATATTGTGGATTCATTTGTAAATGGCAAGGAACGCTGGAACGAAGATAAAATATCTCTGTTTGAAGGTAGACCCACAAGCGGCAGAATAATATGTGCCGAATGGGAACACCATGCAAACGAGGTCATAGTTCCGAAATTGAAAGAATGGGTTACGGCCGGAACATATGTTACAAAGAAAAACAATGTCGGTGTCGAGGCATTCTGGTTTTTTGAGAATGGATCGAGAATAGAATTACTTACCCATGTCCAGGAAACGAAAGCCCATGAGGGCTGGACCGGTGATTGGGTATGGTTCGATGAACCTATGCCTCAAGACAAATATAGTGCCAATGCAAGAGGACTTGTGGCGAGAAATGGCGTTATGATTATTACCATGACAGCCCTTACGGAATCATGGATTCAGGATGAATTAATTTTAAAAACAGACCCCTCTATCGGTGTTGTCAAGGACATTCCGATATATGAAAATAAAACATTGACAAAAGAGGCCATCGAGCATTTTGCCAAAACTTGCACGGATGATGAACGGATAGCCCGTATAGAGGGTAAATCTTTACAACTTGCCGGACAAATACTCCCGATATTTGATCAGGATAAGCATATCATAAAGCCTTTTAAAATACCTCCCGATTGGCCAGTCGTTCCTATGATAGATTGGCATTTATCTTTACCGATAGCAATCGGATTTTATACGATGGACAAAATGGGGAGGACTTATGCGATCGATGAAGTATGGGAAAATCTAACCCCCGAACAAGTTTCCGATGAAATCATTAAACGGAAAAATGCCATGCAGACTTGCTGGAATATCAAGCACGTCTTTATAGACCCCCTATCAAAAGGAGATTCAGAATATATGAAAAACAAATTCACATATCATGTTAAGGATGCTTATACTACCATCGAGGATAAATTAAGACGATATGGAATCGTTCTTCATGTGGCGAGCAAAAATAAAACTTTCGGAATCCAGAACATTAAAGAATCGTTGAAGGGAGCGAATGGGTTACCGACATTATTCTTTTTCAATAATCTGAAGCGTCATTTTTATGAAATACAAAGATGGAGATTCGATAAGAATGGAATCCCGTTGAAAGAAAACGATCATTTCATGGAGAATCTTTACAGGTTCACTCTTACGGGTACACAATATATACCGGAAAATTTATACAAAAAAAAGCTTGACATTCCGCAAATGAATATAGCGTGAGGTAATTATGGATGAAGATAAAACGATAGATACCGGAAATGATACGATAGATTATTTAATCAAGCAGATTAAATATATTGTATCTGATTCAATCAAGATTAAAGATTCACGTGAAGAAGCAATCAAGATGTATCAGGGAGAGCATACTGGCCAGAATACCGAGGGCAGATCGAAGATCGTGATGCCAACTATTTACGATACAATCGAATGGATTTTACCATCGGTCATTAAGATATTCACCGCAGGTGATGAAATAACGACCATTCAGCCACGAGGAACGGAGGATATACGGGCTGCTCAGTTACAGGAAGAACTTGTCAATTATCAGTTAAAGATTAAAAACAAATGGTTCATGGTGATAGAAGATGTGCTGAGGGACGGACTTCTTCTAAAAACAGGAGTGATAAAATATCAGTGGCACAATGAAAAAAAGCAAATCAAAAAGACTTACCAGGATATCGATGACGCCGAATATGAAGCTATGATTCAGAAAGCGGCCACGATGGATAATCGTGAAATAAAAATAATCAAAGATGAAAAAACGGTTATTAATGCGGCAGTAATAAGTAATGATCCTTCAAATCCTATGTCAATTATGAGTCCAGAAATAGCAACCCATAAATATGATATTGAGGAAATTACAACTATTGACGATGAATATCCGCTCATAGAATCCATACCGTCAGAGGACATAGGGTTCCCGATAACTACGAAGGATATTGAATCATGCACTTTTCTTTATCACCGTTCCAGTATGTATGCATGGGAAATTCAATCAAAGTATGGCGATGATACTGAAGAGATAGATGAGAATGGAGAGAAGAAAAAGAAAAACATAGTAAAAGAGCTTAAGGAAATGAAAGATACTAAATCATTCGATAGCTCTTCGCATGATCCCGCAGAATCGCTCGATATAAAGAAAAAGCGTTATAAAGATTTGAATGATGGCAGCCTTCTCTATGATGAGAAACAGGATAAGTATTGGGTCTATGAATGCTACTATAAAGACAAAAAAGACGGCACTTCTAAAGTATCGGTATTCGTAGGAGATATTCTTCTCAGGGATGAAGAAAATATTTATGGGCGGCCGCCGTTTGAAATATTCACACCTCTCAGAATACAACATCGTATCATGGGAATGAGCTTTGCTGATATATTAAAACAGACCCAGCGGCTTATGACCGTACTGGTAAGACAGCTCCTTGATAATATATATTTCAATAATAATGGCCGTTATCTCATAGACCCAACACGTGTAAATGCGGATGATTTTCTTAATAACAATATCCCTGGCGGAATTATTAGACTTACCCAGCCGGGTAATGTCAATGATGCTGTTCAAGCATTAGCTCCTGCGGCATTCGAACCCTGGGTATTTGAACTTCTTACCTATGTCAAAAGGAATGCGGAATATCATTCTGGTTTGACCGAGGCATTTCAGGGTGTTGATGTAAATGCTTTGAATAAGACATTCAGGGGGCAAGCAGCACAGATAGCGCAGGCCAGCCAGCGTATTGAAATGCTCGCAAGGCTGTTTGCAGAAATGACAATAGCTCCATTAGTCAATGATGTTATCGAACTTAATATCCGGTTTATGAAGCGTAGCATAGCTCTCAGGATATTAAATCAATGGCAGAATCTTGAGCCTGATGATATTGTGGGTAAGTTCGATGTGGTAGTAAATGTTGGCATAGGGACAGGAAATAAAGACCTTATCGTTGCACAGATGCAGCAGTTATTAGGGCTTGCACAACAACTTCATCCATTAGGGCTTGTTTCAAATGAGAATATTTACAACATGATGCGGGAACTTATTAAAAACATGGGATTCAGAAATGTCGATGATTTCATAACTGATCCTAAGACTTCCCAAATTATAGTACAGTTCATCCAGATGGCAATGCAGATGGCTCAAAAATATCCGCAGGTGGCTCAGACTGATCCGCCATTCATGCAGACTCTCGGTATGGCAATGCAAGCCCTCGGCATTAAACCTCCCAACCCGGGAACAGTTAAAGGACAAGCTACGCCGGTTCAACCAGAGCAACCAATGCAGGCGCGGGTCCAAGAAACCGCCGGAGATGGAGTAGGTCATGTTTAAAAAATTAATAAATTGGTTTTTTGATGTAGAAGTTACAGAAATGATAATCAATGATAATGAATATAAGAAGCTTACCCAGGAAGCCAAATCTAATTATGCGAAACAGCTTATAAAAAACCCTGTATTTAACGGAATTATTAATGCCATGAAAGACGAAACGGTAAAATCATGGCAGTCAACCACAAACAATGATTCTGTTTCACGTGAAACATTATGGCTTTCTATGAAAATGATAGAAAAGTTATATGCAACGATTAAATTTGAGTCTGAAAAACATACTCTTGATCTCAAAACCAAAGAAAAGCGAAAAGAAATTGAAGAAATATGAAAATATAGTTGACATAATTTTAAAGGCATTGTATGTATTGTAAAATTCGACAATCCATGAAAGGAATCGAAAGGAGATATATATGTTTGAAATAGCAAAAGAAACTGGAGTAACACGGAATCCGGCACAGCCGGACACTCCTCGTGTTGTACAACCAATAATACCGGAAGGTTCTCAGGAATCCCAGGTTCAGGAAAGTGAAGGTAATCAAGAACAGCAAGAAACTGAATCTCAGGAACAGCCTAATGAAACCAAACCGTACAACGTTGATGAAATCAACAGTATTCTACAGGAAGGCGGAGACTTAGACTCGAAGCGCCTGACGCCGGAAGGACAACTGATTCAAAAACAGTTCCAGAAGGCATTTACGCCAAAGCTACAGGAAGCCGCCGAAATCAGGAAAAGGATAGAAGAGCTTGAACGGGGACAAGGGCATAGCCAGAGCCAGCCATCCAATGATGTATTCGCTACATTTCAGAGAGACCCTATAGGGGTAATGCGTGACCTCAGCACACTTATCGATCAGAAGGAACAAGGAGATCCCTATGACGAGAAGAATGCCGGTGAGTTGCGAAATCTCAGATCATTTGAACGGCAGTTCAATTTGCAGTATATGGCTATGCAGGAGCACGGACGCCAGTTAAATGCGGCAAATGAAATGGTGTGGAATGGCGCTCGAACTCAGATTCCTGACTTTGATAAAAAAGTCGAAGGCTTGACGGAGTTTGCAATATCGAAAGGTTATTCAGAAGAAGATGTGTCAAATATGACAGACCCTTCCATTATTGGACCCTCGCTTGCCCTCAAAAACATTCTCATGTTTAATTCCATGTATGAATCGGAAAATAAGGTTGCAGGTATAAAAAAGAAACAGATTACTCCGAAGGAATTAAATAGGGGAGGCACAGGCTCTATCTCAGACACAGGATCAGAGGGTGATGCAGACCATCCGCCACAGGATATGTCAAAGTGGCAGGGATGGGCTAAGAAGTATCATCCGGAACTTTTAAGATAATAAGGAGCAATAATGAGTAATACTCTTATAACCCCTACTATGATTGCTAAAGTAGGCTTGATAAGCCTTAAAAATAACATGGTAATGGGGAATCTCGTAAACAGGACATATAAGCCGGAGTTCAATAAAGTTGGTTCAACAGTCGAAATTCGTAAACCTGTAAAATTCACGACAACGAAGTCGGCTACCAGACAAACTCAGATGTAACGGAAACATACACGACCCTTACAGTAGCTACGCAGGCTCATGTAAGCTGGTCATTCTCAAGCGCAGACCTCACCATGACCATCGAAGATTACAAGAAGCGCTATATAGACCCGGCCATGATTTCATTGGCGCAGACGGTCGAAAGCGAT
>JBBIVV010000054.1:0-9418 GCA_037439545.1 bacterium | reverse complement strand
AATGAAATCGTTATCTTTATGATGTCCTCTTTTAACCTACTCCCCTTTGAAATTCGGTTTGCGTTTCTCCATAAAGGCCATAAAGGCTTCTTTGGTATCTTCTGATGAAAGAAGAAGCATGTTTTTATGGATTGCCAGGGAAATGCCGTCCTTCAGGGGAGCAAACCGGCTGTAATTCAGAACTTCTTTCGAGCTTTGAACCGCAAGGGGAGCACTTTCCACGATCTCTGCGGCAAGCTTCCCGGCTGCGTCCAGCATTGCCGCCTGATCCGGATAAACATCCATGACCAGTCCCATCTTCGCTGCCTCTGAAGCGTCGAAGTACCGGCCGGTGTAGGCCATGTGGCGTGTGTGCATTTGACCGATTATGAAAGGCAGACGCTGAAGCACACCCATGTCCGCCACAAGGCCGACCCGTACCTCCCTGAGAGAAAATTCGGCGTCCCTGGTACACAGGCGGATATCGCAGGCAGCGATGATGTCCAGTCCGGCTCCGATGCATTTACCGTGAACTGCAGCGATAACGGGCTTTCTGCATTCTTCGACAGCATGGCCGCACTCGAATAGGTTTTTATCCTGCAGAGGAATATCGAGGAGCCTTTTGGCTCCGCTGATGCCCCGTGCTGCAGCATCCATCATGTCCAAACCCGCCATAAAAATCCGGGCATTACTCTTGAGAATGACGGCCCGTACATTCTCCGCTGCATCCAGTGCACGGAAAACTTCGGTGATCTCGGTTGCAAACTCGTAGCTCAGGGCGTTCAGATTATCGACCCTGTTCAATCCCACGGTTGCAATTTGATTCTTTTCTGTTACCTCTACATATTTGTACGCCATATAAACCTCCTCTAAAATCATCGGATGCCGGATTACGTCCGTTTACCGGTTTTATTCTCTGTATCAGCCTTAATATAACAGAAACACCTTCTCCGTAACCTTGAATCTCTGTGTCTGAATGGGACACGCACCCGACCGACTTCGCTGGGTACCCCATGCCGAACTCCGGAAAGAAGTCACCCAGGACATTAAGGCACTGGCAGGGATGTAAGAAGCTGTTATTTAAGGTATTCGTCCTTTATCCGGGCAAACTTTTGCTTCAATTCTGGTAAATCTTTTTTTACCACTTCCCAGATCCTAATAAGTTTTACTCCAAAATATTCATGAGCGACAACATCACGCATACCTGCAATACTCTTCCATGGTATATCAGGATACCGATTCCTGATTCCTTCCTCTATATTTTTTACTGCTTCGCCGATAATCTCTAACCTTCTGATTACAGCATCCTGGACTTGTCTGTTTGCATAAAATTCATCTTCCGTAAATGCGCCCGCATATTCTTCTATTGCAAGAATACTCTCCCATATATCCTGTATATAAAGTGCCGGCTTTCTTATCATAAAATGACTACTTCTTCCTTCAATATACTGTCTTTAATAATGGGTTTAATTGCATCATACTCACCAAGATCGACTTTTTTGTTCAGTGCTTCTTCTAACTCTATTTTTATACCCGCAAAATCAAGCAAACTCAGATCAGTATCTATTTTAACCAACATGTCTATATCGCTGTCCTCTGTTGCTTCTCCTCTCACTATCGACCCGAAAATTCCTGCCTTCTTAATTCCATGCCTTGAAAGAATTGGTATGGCTTTCTTTTTAACCTCATCAATAGTCATCATGCATCGCCTCCCTTTGTTATAGCCCATAGATTATTTTAGTGCTTCATCTCATGAACAAATTCTGACGTTGTTTTCACATTGATACTGTTTTTTTTACGAAATGATTTAAGTTCTTCTAAAATTGACAGTTCTATTATGTTTTCCTGTTTTATAAGCCATCGTAAACATTCTCTGCTTATGGGGGCATAAGTTCTCCTGACAATCGAATTTATAGCCTCAGAAACATTTTTTAATATTCCCAGCTTTATATCCTCTTCTAATTTTTTATAGGTATCATTTGAGAGTTCTGCTGTAACTTTTGACATTTTTACCTCTTCTGTTAGTTTTTAGACTATTATACACTATATTACAACTGATCGTGTTTTTAAACAAGCGAACAGAAAACGCTCATCCTTTCTATTTGCATAGCTTTATTCCTCTTCCTTCTTCTCCAATAGTTTGATTTTAACAGAGAATAATTTTTATGCTGTCAAACTTTTGTTAGACTTTACGGAACAAAATCAAAGAGGTATCGTTTTGATATTAAAGATGTAAATAAAATGATCGAAAGCAAAAAGCTTTTTTGATCTTATTAAAACTGAAACCATGAAAGGAGATAAACTATTGTGGGTATTGGAAAACTCGATTTAAAGGATAAGGTAATCCTCGTTACAGGAGCAAGCAGGGGCATAGGTGCTGCGATTGCAGAATCTCTCGCGTATTACGGCGCAACCGTGGGCATCAATTATTTCAATAATGCAAAAAAGGCAGAGGAACTATTACATAAGATTAACAAGAGCAATGGCAAAGGAATCATACTTCAGGCTGATGTCAGGGACCACCAACAGGTCGAAACCATGGTTAATGCAGCGATACATGAGTTCGGCAGAATAGATGTACTGGTGAACAATGCAAACATTAATTTTCCCGTAAAACCATTTACGGAGCTTTCATGGGCAGATATAGAGGCAAAGATTACCGGTGAGCTCGGGGCTTTGTACAATTGTTCACAGGCAGTTTTAAAAGACATGATAAGACAGAAAAAAGGTAAACTTATATTTATAAGCAGCGGGCTTTCAAGACGCCCTGGCTATGGATTTTCTGCACATGCTGCGGCAAAGTCCGCAGTTGACGGCATAGCAAAAGTCATGGCATTGGAACTCGGAGTGCACGGTATTACCGTCAATGTAGTCGGTCCCGGCCTTACGCTGACAGATGCCATAGCAAGGCAGCCGGAAGAAATGCTGAAACGATCTTCGGATGCAAATCCTTTGAGAAGAATAGGTAAACCGGAAGATATTGCCGGTGCAGTAGTCTTTCTTTCATCATCTTTGTCAGATTACGTTACCGGTGAATACATACCCGTAAACGGCGGAAGCTTTATGATATAACTATCAGGGAGGTTAAAAATGTCAGAGCGAAAACATTACAATACAAAGCTTACCGTGGAATCCGTCGGTGATAAGTGACCTCTCGAGAAGGTACCTGGTAAATCCTTTCTTAAGGACTTCAGAATGAACGTCATTTTGGATAAAACCCGCACTCATCGGGAAACTAAGGAGAGATGCCCGTAAGGCTCGCCGGTGTTTCAGTTTATGGCTACTTAATCCTTGTCCCGTTCGGAGCTTCCCTGTCAAGTGTGAGCAGACCGAGATGCTCTGCATCTCCGGCAGCAAGCAGCATGCCCTGTGATTTTATGCCGAACAACTCGGCAGGCTGGAGATTTGCAACAACGACGATGCGTTTTCCCGGAAGCTCTTCGGGTTTATACGATTTTCCTATACCGGCTACAATGGTCCTTTTCTCGCCTATATCAACCTCAAGCTTGATCAGCTTCTGAGAGCCTTCAACCTTCTGGGCACTTAATATTGTCCCGACCTTTAATTCGGTTTTCTTAAATTCATCTATACTGATAAGCTGCACTGCCTGCTGTTCACCAGCTTTTGCAGACGATCCTTTTTGTATGGTCTTGTCCGGTCCGGGCAGTCCTGTTCCCGCTGTCGCATCAGGTTTGGGTTTGTCCGATTTCTTTGCAAACAATGGCAGTGCCTGAACTATGTGAACGGACGATACTGCACCGCCCCATTTTGCCAGTTGTTCAAGATTTAAACCTTTTATATCCTGCGACAGTGCATTCAGAATCTTCTGTGCCGTATCAGGCATAAACGGTATCAGATATACTGCCGCAATCCTCGTAGCCTCTATTGCACTATAGAGTCTCGTGTTGAGCTTTTCTAAATTTCCCGATTTTGCCTCCTGCCATGGTTTTGTCCTGTCGACATACCTGTTCGCTTCACCGATGAACTCCCAGAGCATCATGAGAGCTGTATGGAATTCAATAGCATCCATTGCCCGATTATAAGTCTCATACAGCATTGCCGCTTTTTGCTGCAACACCGCATCAAACTCATCCGGAAGACCTGCTGCAACAGGCAACACCCCGTTTGCAAACCGGACAACCATGCCTGTCGCCCTTGACAGGAGATTGCCGAGGTCATTGGCAAGATCGCTGTTGATGCGTGTCTGCATGGCTGTGTCCGAAAAATTGCCGTCAAGGCCGAACGGCACTTCTCTCATCAAGAAATACCGTGTTGCATCGGTGCCATAGGTGCTTACCAGTGATGCCGGAGACACGACATTGCCAAGGGACTTGCTCATCTTCATATCGTTAATCGTCCACCATCCATGGGCAAATATCTGTTTTGGCAGCGGTAAGCCTGCTGACATGAGAAATGCAGGCCAGTATACGGCATGAAATTTTAAGATGTCTTTACCTACGAGTTGCAGGTCGGGCGGCCAGAAAACGTTGAACCTGTCTTTATCGCCCGGAAAACCGGCAGCCGTGAGATAGTTCAAGAGTGCGTCGAGCCAAACGTAAATTACGAGCTTTGGATTGTCAGGCACCTTGATCCCCCATTCAAACCCGCTTCTCGTTATGCTCAGGTCTCTCAGGCCGTCCTTTACGAAGCTCAGGACTTCGTTCCTCCTTGAAATGGGAAGGATGAATCCGGGGTTTGACTCTATGTGCTCAAGCAGGTGCTGCTGATACTTCGACAGCTTAAAAAAATAGCTCTCTTCTTTTACTTTTTCAACTTCCCTGCCGCAGGAAGGACATTTTCCATCTATAAGTTCCTTTTCGGTCCAGTAGGATTCGTCGGGAATGCAGTACCACCCCTCGTACAATCCCTGATAAATATCGCCGTTCGTTTTCATTTTTGCCCAGATCTCGTTCACGGCCCGCGCGTGGCGTTCTTCCGTGGTCCTTATGAACACGTCATTTCTTATGTCAAGGAGCTTCCATGCATCCTGAAATTTCGCGACGACCTCGTCCGCAAGCACCTTCGGCGTTATACCGCGCTCTTCCGCGGAACGTTGTATCTTTTTACCATGTTCATCCGTACCGGTCACAAAAAGCACGTTCTCCCCGCACAGTCGTTTGTATCGCGCCAGTACATCCGCTGCGATTGTTGTATATGCGTGGCCTATGTGCGGCACATCGTTTACATAGTAGATGGGTGTCGTCACATAAAATCCTTTATTCTTTTTCTCCGATACCTGCCCTGCGTTCATGATATTTTCCTTAACCGAACAACCCTTTCACCTTCACTTCCGTATGCTTAAACTTCGCTTTTTCCCCGTTTTCGAGTAAAACAATAACCTCCATATCGAGTACATTATGTCCCACGACCTCGCCGCTGCCAAGCGGCGTCGAAACCTTTTTATTGAGCTTTGGAAGAGTTTCCATTGCCTGGACATAAAAATCGTATTCATACGTGAGGCAGCACATGAATTTGCCGCAAACACCTGAAAGCTTGTGATAGGTTTGAGGCAGGCCCTGGGGTTTTATATGTTTCAATGTTACGGGTGCAAATGTTTTCAGGAATGTGCTGCAGCACAATTCCCTTCCGCAGGGACCTACACCGCAGATGATCTTCGACCTGTCCCGTGCGCCTATCTGCCTCATCTCTATATGCGTATGGAAGCGCTTTGCAAGGTCTTTGATAAGCTCTCTGAAATCAATCCTCGTTTCAGAGACAAAATAGAACAGGGCGCCGCTGCCGTCAAAATAGAACCTCACATCGACAACCGTCAGGTTCAGCCCCAATTCTGCAGCTTTGTTCTGGCAATACATCTTTGCCTCTTTTGCCCTCTGGGAAAGGATCTGTTCTTTCTCTGCGTCCTCAATGTTGAATGCCCTGATAACCTTCAATAGATTCCTGATTCCTTCTTCGGGTATTTCTGCAAGATAGGGCTCCACCCTTACCCTGCCTGTCGAAAAGCCGCTCTTTGTTTCGATGACTACCTTTTGGCTCTTCTGGAGCTTAAAATCAGAGGCATCGTACAGCAGGAGCTCCCCGGAAAATTCGGGCTGAATTTTTGCCACTTTTTTAGCCGGCATACGTATCGCCTGCGAGTTCAAATAAAATATGTTCCATAATCATCTGTGGATTTACATTCAGATTATAAGCGGCCCTTGCTTCTTCAAGCGATAGAGCTGCATTGATTATAGCCTGTCTGTCAAATCGTTTTGCAAAAATTTGCACTTCTTTCACAAATCCTTTGTTTCTTATAAGATCCGGGCTGTTTTCAGCAATGACCGTATCTATCATAAACGAGAGAATAATATCAATGATTTGATCGAAATGGTCCTTGAAGGACTGTGTTTTAAACTTTTCTGCAAGTTTTACCATGGATGCAGGGTCATCGACGCCTGCAAGCAATACTATGAATTTTTTAACATCGTCTTCTATGTCATCAGGCCTGAGATACTTAATCCTGCCGTCAGATACAATGCTCAGGTAATCGATCTCTTCATCCTTTAAACGGGTTATGGAACCCAATATTTCTTTAATTGCTTCAGTGGATAACCTATTGAAGCCAATCTTTATGAGCCTCGACTGGACTGTCGGTAAAAGCCTCGTGTAAGCAGAAGTAACCAGGAGTATGCTTGCCCAAGGGGGCGGTTCTTCAAGCGTTTTCAGCAGGGCATTCTGTGCGTGTATATTCAACTCCGACGCATCATCTATAATAAGGACCTTCTGCCTTCCTTCAAACAAAGGGGCGTTCAGCCATCCGATTGTCTGTACGATAGTGTCCATCTGTGAAGCATCGTCGGGTATGGGGATCGTAAGCAGGGTAACATCGGGATGGATGGACTTTTCAATCTTTTTGCAGCCCGGACATTTATCATCCGACAACCATGGCTCAGGGTCGTTACCGGTGCAATTTAAAGCCTTTGCCATGTTCAAGGCAGTGAGGTGTTTCCCTGTGCCCTTGTTGCCATAAAAAAGAAAAGAGCTGTTTATTGTTTTATTTTCAATAAACTTTTTTATCATGGCAATTGCCCTGTGCTGTCCTTTTACGTCGAGCAATGACATGGTTCATACACCTTTCAATCCTGCCCATCTGAAAAAATCATCCTTAATTTGTTTGTGTATATATTCAATCCCGCCCTCTGCATCTATTATAATTACTCTGCCCGGCTCTGCTCGTGCAATCGTTAAATAGCCGTTCCTTACCCTGTTGAAGAAAGATTTGTCCATAATCTCTATCCGCTCTTTTGTCTGCCGTGCCTTCATCCTTTTTTTTGCCAGTTCATACGGGCAGTCCAGCAAATAGGTCCTGTCAGGTTTTGCAGAGCCGATAAATGCGTTTTCAAGCATCGTTATACTATCCATAGTTAACCCTCTGCCATAGCCTTGATAAGCAACGGTCGCATCGTGGAACCTGTCGCAGAGTATAATTTTTTTCTTTTTGAGCCCCGGTTTTATGAATGACTCTATGAGCTGGACCCTGCTTGAAAAAAACAATAAAAGCTCTGTGGGGGGAAGCATATCGAAATGCTTGTCGGCAAGAAGCTGCCTGATCTTTTCACCGAGTACTGTTCCTCCGGGCTCGCGGGTTTTTACCACATCGATTTTTTTTGACAAAAGATCGTTATAGAGTAATTCAAGCTGGGTCGTTTTACCCGAGCCGTCGATGCCTTCAAACGTTATGAATAACCCTTTTTTGCCCATGCCGCTTCTTATGCCTGCAGGGACTTCATAGCCTGTATCGTGTGTTTATAATCTTTTGAGCCGAATATCGCCGTGCCTGCGACAACGATATCAGCGCCTGCTTTTATGACCTGAGATATATTCTGGGCGTTTATGCCTCCGTCAACTTCTATCAGCAGTGAATCGTCTGCCGTTTGTCTCATATCATCGAGCTCTTTTATCTTATGGAGCATTGAATGGATAAACTTCTGTCCCCCAAAACCCGGGTTCACGGTCATGATTAGGACAAGATACAGATCATCCATTATATCTTTCAGCATGACCGCCGGAGTCGCGGGGTTGAGCGATATGCCCGCATTTTTCCCTGCATCCCTTATCATTGCAATTGCCTTATGGAGGTGATTGCACGCCTCGAGGTGTATGGTAATAATGTCGGCCCCGGCATCAATGAAGCTTTTTATGTGATCCATGGGCTCGACTATCATTAAATGAACATCGAGGGGCAGCTTTGTTATCTGCCGAATAGAGCTCACGACAGGCTGTCCTATGGTTATATTGGGAACAAACCTCCCGTCCATCACATCGATGTGCAGCATATCTGCCCCCGCTTTTTCCACTGCCTTTATTTCCTCGGCAAGCCTTGAAAAATCTGAGGCAAGCAGAGATGGGGCTATTTTTATCTGTTTCATAGTGAACCCTTCCCTTAAAATTATAACACAATAATAGAAGAAAAAATGCAACGAAAATTTACCCTGTCAGAAAGAGTGCGGACTGCTGCGTGCGTCCCGTTCATGAGGAATGATAAATAAACAGCAGGGGCACAGTGTACTGTGCCCCTGCATAATATCCCATGACTCTGTTACTGAATAAATCTATTTCAAAATGTCGTTAATAATCTGGACAAACGCTTCTTCTGGCTGTGCACCCTGGAGTATCCTGCCGTTTATAACAAATGTGGGGGTCGCGCTCACACCAAGGCTGTTCGCTTCTTTCATGTCCCTGTCAACCATTGCTTTTGTCTGCTCTTTGTTAACGCACGCGGCAAACTTGCCGGCATTAAGCTTCGTTGCTTTAGCATATTCTTTGAGTTTGTCCTTGATGTTCTCCTGCGTTATGGAACCCTGTTCCTGAAACAGGTGATCATAAAAGTACCAGAATGACTCATGATTTTGCTCGTAGGCGCAATCGGAGCCCATGGCTGCCGTCATCGCCCATGGGTGCATTGGCAGAGGATAGCTCTTATAAACAAGCTTTATTTTCCCCGCGTATTTCAGCAGGAGATCTTCGACGGTGCTGTATGCCCGCCCGCAAAAAGGACATTCAAAGTCCGTGAATTCGACAACCGTGACCTTTGCACCTGCAGCACCTCTCACCGGTGAGCCGTTGAGGGTGACCTTGTTCCATGCTTCCTTGAACGGGTCCTCGGTTATATTGAATACCTTTCCAACCAGAATGTATTTGCCGTTCTTCGATACATATATGTCCTGGGTTTGTGTTTTTTCGCCGACAGAGGCATTGACAACTGCCTTGTTCAGCCCGGGTATTTCAGAGGGCTTGATATCACCGATAGAAAGCTTGACGGTCGGCGGGATATTGAATGCCTTTCGCATATAAGATGCGATCTTTTCTTTGAGAGCTGTTTCACTCCCTGCACCATACACGACCACACTGCTGAGCAGGAGCAGTAATATCGTTGCTGTAATCTTTTTTAGTTTCATAGTGTCTCCTTTAGTTTTATATCCGTAAGCTTATATGCGAAAGC
>JBBIVV010000053.1:0-9837 GCA_037439545.1 bacterium | reverse complement strand
CAGCTCGTGTCGTGAGATGTTGGGTTAAGTCCCGCAACGAGCGCAACCCTTACCCTCTGTTACCAACGGATAATGCCGGGGACTCTGAGGGAACTGCCCGTGTTAAATGGGAGGAAGGTGGGGACGACGTCAAGTCATCATGGCCTTTATGTCCAGGGCAACACACGTGCTACAATGGCTGGTACAAAGAGTTGCCAAACCGCGAGGTGGAGCTAATCTCAAAAAGCCAGCCCCAGTTGGGATCGGAGTCTGCAATTCGACTCCGTGAACGTGGAATCGCTAGTAATCGCATATCAGAACGATGCGGTGAATACGTTCCCGGGCCTTGTACACACCGCCCGTCACACCACGAAAGCTGTTTATACCCGAAGTCACTGTTCTAACCCCTTCGCAAGGAGGGGAGGTAGGTGCCCACGGTATGAGCGGTGATTGGGGTGAAGTCGTAACAAGGTAGCCGTAGGAGAACCTGCGGCTGGATCACCTCCTTTCTAAGAGTTAAAAGAGAAAAAAGAAGAAATATAATCTATCCACTTTTTTTATTAGGCCCTAAACCGGGCCTATAGCTCAGGTGGTAAGAGCGCACGCCTGATAAGCGTGAGGTCAGTGGTTCAATCCCACTTAGGCCCACCATAAAAAAAACAAATTCTAAAAACGAATATCTAAATCCTAAACAATGTTTAGAAATTAGAGTTTTGAATTTAAGTTTTGTATTAAGGTGAGGGGGTATAGCTCAGTTTGGGAGAGCGTCTGGTTTGCAACCAGAAGGTCACCGGTTCGAGCCCGGTTACCTCCATAAAGAAGTTGTTCTTTGAAAATTGAATATATAAAAATCTAGTCAAGTTTTTAAGGGTGTATAGTGAATGCCTTGGCACCAATAGGCGATGAAGGACGTAGTTAGCTGCGATAAGCCTCGGGGAGTTGCTAGCAAACATTGATCCGGGGATTTCCGAATGGGATAACCCAGTAGAGGAAACCTCTATTATTCATTGCTGAATACATAGGCAATGAAGGCAAACGAGGAGAAGTGAAACATCTCAGTAACTTCAGGAAAAGAAATCAACCGAGATTTCCAGAGTAGTGGCGAGCGAAATGGAAATAGCCTAAATTGGCTGTATGTAATAGCGTATGGGCGTTATACAGCTGAAGTTGTAGGATCATATCAGAGGGAGCCATATCTTCCTCGTGAAGTCAAAAATTCCTTATATAGTAGAATCCGCTGGAAAGCGGAACCATAGAAGGTGATAGTCCTGTATGTAAAATATAAGGGACTTCATGGACATGATCCTGAGTAACACGAGACACGAGAAACCTTGTGTGAATCTGGGGGGACCATCCTCCAAGGCTAAATACTTATTGGTGACCGATAGTGAACAAGTACCGTGAGGGAAAGGTGAAAAGAACCCCTGCGAGGGGAGTGAAATAGAATCTGAAACTATATACCTACAATCAGTGGAAGGCCTATGTTCCGCCTCTGGCGGAAAATGGCTGACCGCGTGCCTTTTGCTTAATGAGTCAGCGAGTTATTTCTCTGTAGCAAGGTTAATCCGTTTAAACGGAGGAGCCGTAGCGAAAGCGAGTCTGAATAGGGCGTTAGTTACAGGGAATAGACCCGAAGCCAGACGATCTACCCATGGCCAGGGTGAAATCTCGAGAAATCGAGATGGAGGCCCGAACCGGTGTTAGTTGAAAATAACTCGGATGAGCTGTGGGTAGGAGTGAAAAGCTAATCGAGTTTGGTGATAGCTGGTTCTCCCCGAAATATATTGAGGTATAGCCTCAAAAATAGCATCATGGAGGTAGAGCACTGAATGGACTAGGGGGGCGTATGCCCTACCAAATCCAATCAAACTCCGAATGCCGTGATGTGTTCTTTGGGAGTCAGACTGTGGGGGATAAGCTCCATGGTCGAGAGGGAAACATCCCAGACTACCAGCTAAGGTCCCTAAATAGATACTAAGTGTGAAAGGAAGTAAATATGCTAAAACAGCCAGGAGGTGGGCTTAGAAGCAGCCATCCTTTAAAGATAGCGTAACAGCTCACTGGTCGAGCACATTTGCACCGAAAATATATCGGGGCTAAAGTATCTTACCGAAGCTGTAGACCCTGATGCAAATCAGGATGGTAGGGGAGCGTTCTAAAACAGATGAATCCGGACCGTGAGGACCGGTGGATGTTTTAGAAGTGAGTATGCTGACATAAGTAGCGATAATGTCGATAAGAAATCGACACGCCGAAAGTCTAAGGGTTCCTGGGCAAGGTTAATCCTCCCAGGGTTAGTCGGTACCTAAGTCGAGGCCGAAAGGCGTAGACGATGGAAAGCAGGTTAATATTCCTGCACCGGTTATAACGCGTTATCAACGAAGGGGTGACGGAGAAAGGTAGGTTATCCAGCGAACGGATGTGCTGGTCCAAATTCATAGAGGGCTCTGCCAGGTAAATCCAGTGGAGCATTAACCTTGAGGGAGATGGGGATGCCGATTATTCGGCAATAAACTAACTGATCCTATGCTTCTTAAAAAAACCTCGTAGTGAGTTTTATGACCGACCGTACCGCAAACCGACACAGGTAGACAGGATGAAAATTCTAAGGCGCTTGAGTGAAAGCTGGCTAAGGAACTCGGCAACTTGACCCCGTAACTTCGGGATAAGGGGTGTCTCAAATGGTGTAGGTCTTTACGATTGAAGCCAATTGAGATCGCAGTGAAAAGGGAGTAGCGACTGTTTAACAAAAACACAGGACTACGCAAACTCGTAAGAGAAAGTATGTGGTCTGACGCCTGCCCAGTGCTGGAAGGTTAAAGCGAGATGTTAATCCATCGTAAGATGGGTAAAGCATTGAACCGAAGCCCCAGTAAACGGCGGCCGTAACTATAACGGTCCTAAGGTAGCGAAATTCCTTGTCGGGTAAGTTCCGACCTGCACGAATGGCGTAACGATCTGAGAACTGTCTTAACATGCCGCCCGGCGAACTTGTGGTCCCGGTGAAGACGCCGGGTGCCCGCCACTAGACGGAAAGACCCCGTGCACCTTTACTGCACCCTACCACTGAGTTATGGGTCAGTCTGCGCAGAATAGGTGGGAGGCTTTGATACCGGACTCTCGGGTTCGGTGGAGCCAACTGTGAGATACCACCCTGATTGTTCTGTGACTCTAACCTACTTCCGTGATCCGGAAGAGAGACAGTGATAGGTGGGTAGTTTGACTGGGGCGGTCGCCTCCTAAATTGTAACGGAGGCGCTCGAAGCTTGGTTCACGCTGTTTGGAAATCAGCGGTCGAGTGCAAAGGCATAAACCAGGTTGACTGCGAGACCAACAAGTCAAGCAGGTGCGAAAGCAGGACTTAGTGATCCGGTGGTTCTGAATGGAAGGGCCATCGCTCAACGGATAAAAGGTACGCCGGGGATAACAGGCTGATCTCCCCCAAGAGTTCACATCGACGGGGAGGTTTGGCACCTCGATGTCGGCTCATCGCATCCTGGGGCTGAAGCAGGTCCCAAGGGTTTGGCTGTTCGCCAATTAAAGCGGTACGTGAGCTGGGTTCAGAACGTCGTGAGACAGTTCGGTCCTTATCGGTCGTAGGCGTAGGATACTTGAGAGGATCTGTCCCTAGTACGAGAGGACCGGGATGGACGAACCTCTGGTGATCCAGTTGTCACACCAGTGGCATAGCTGGGTAGCTATGTTCGGACGGGATAACCGCTGAAAGCATCTAAGCGGGAAACCCACCTCGAGATAAGGTATCCCTCTCAGCCGAAAGGCTGGGAATAAGACCCCTTGGAGATTACAAGGTTGATAGGTCGGGTGTGTAAGTGCTGTAAAGCATTGAGCTAACCGATACTAATAGGTCGAATGACTTGACTAGATTTTATATATTCAATTGGGAATAGTTTTATTCTGGTGGCAATGCTGGAGAGGAAACACCCGTTCCCATTTCGAACACGGCAGTTAAGCTCTTCAAGGCTGATGGTACTACACGGGCGACTGTGTGGGAGAGTAGGTAGCTGCCAGGATTTTATGCCCCGCCCCATGACTATGGTCGGCGGGGCTTTTTATTTCTCTATTGCCAGTTTTAAGATAAGCTGTTATATTATAAGAATAAGAAAATGATTGTTATATGCGATAAATGTAATACAAAATATAAATTGGATGACACCATCATAACTGAAGATGGTGCAAAAGTAAGGTGTTCTAAGTGTGGCAATACATTTATTGTGAAAAGACCACGGGCAGAAGACATACAGAAGATTGCGCAACTACCTGAACAGGACAGCCATGTGCTCTCATCTCAGACCGATATTCACAGTGATCTCGACAAAGCAATTAATGAAACCATAAGTGATATAACCGGACAACAGCCAGAGCCGCTCGATGCAGGCAACAAGCCAGCTAAAGAATTTGACAATGAGTTTGACTGGTCTGCGCTTTCAGAGAACAAAGAAAAGCTTCCAAAAGAAGATATACCAAAGGTAGATCTCACGAAAGAAGAACCTGCTGCTCTCGAATGGACACCAGGTGATCTTACGAAAGAGCTGGAACCGGCTAAACCAGAATCAATGGAATTAAAAGAAATGGCCAATAAAGGTGACGCGGTGGAACTACCTCATAACCCGACATTGCTTGATTATAAGGAGCCTGAGATTTCAACCCCGACTGTTGAACATGTCATAAATGAGTCAATCAAGCAGAGCAGGTTCGAAAATATTTCTAACACGTTATTGCCCATTGTTAAAAAAGTTATTATTTCTTTTCTCGCAATTATTGTGCTTGCGGTCACAGGTTATTATGCCTACCTCTACAGGACTGAGCTTTTGGATTTTAGCCGTGACGCTTATCTCACTGCATCAAAATACATGGCATCATATAAACCCGTAAATATCGGCGTTAATATCAGCGGCTCGAAGGGTTACTTCTTGAAGAATGTAAGAGGGCAGCAGTTATTTGTTGTAGAAGGAAGTGTTTCCAATGTTACAGAGAATCCCATAAGTTTTATAAAGCTTACGGCAAATATATCCGATAACAATAATAATATCATAGCGTCAAAGTCTTTTTATGCGGCGAATATATTGACTGACGATGAACTCAGAACACTCACAAGTGATCAGATAAATTCTAAGATTAACAATGAAATGGGGCAATCCCTGAAAAATTTTAATATACCGCCCAAAACGAACATACCTTTTATGGTTGTTTTTTTCGATGTCCCGGATAATCTTACCTCTTTCACGGTAACACCCGCGAGTGTGCATGCCGGCGTTCAATAGATTATGGCGGCGAAGGAAATTGAACAGCTTACATCGGACTTTGTGAATAAACTGTCAGCGTACAAAGAACCTGTCATAAGGGAAAATGTATTCTCAGAGAAAATAAAAGAGATCCCCGGGGAAGTTCTTATAGATGTTATCATGTATGCGATCGGCATGGCGTATAAGAAAAAAGAAAAGTATCTTGAGCTCATGAGCATGCTTACCAATAAAACCCTGCTGAAAAGCTCGCTTGGGGAAAAGGGTATGTATGTACTTGCAAAACTTGCCGCAGAAAAAGGATACAAGGAATTCTCGATTTTTTTAATGAATCATACCACTGTACCGGGACACCGTGAGATTGATGAACCGCTCCCAGAGACAAGAATTGGAGGTATGCCGCTCGGGTTCAGAAAATCGCTGTCCAAATCCAATAACCGTGATACCATTGATAAACTGATTTATGACCCTGATCCATCCGTGATCAGCATATTACTGGATAATCCGAGAATGACGGAAGCGGATGTTTTGAAGATAGCATCCAAAAGGCCGAACTCGGGCAGGCTGCTGAAAATAATATATGAGCATGAAAGGTGGAAGAACAGGTACAGTATACAGTGCAGTCTTGCAATGAACCCGTATACACCGGCAGACATAGCATTACGGATACTTCCCGGTCTGTTCAGTTTCGACCTTATAAAGATACTCAATGACAGAAAGCTATCCGGTATTGTAAGAGAGCAGGCACGCGTGGTCCTCGTGCAAGGCATTGCTCCGTAAACAGGATGCCATTCTTATGAAAGATATAAAAGAAATAATCAAAGAATTAAAAAACAATAATGAGTTTCAGCAGTATTCAGGGGGGCTCAGGCTGTTCGAACAGTGGAAGGATATCGTCGGCGGGTATCTGTCGGGCTTGTCCGAACCGTCGAGGATAAAGAGCGGGACGCTTTTTGTTGTTACGGCGAACAGCATTGTTTTGCAGGAACTCATGTATAAGAAACAACAGATACTTAAAAATATAGGCGAGCGAAAAGACGTGCCACCCATAAAAGATATAAAATTCAGGATAAAATCCGAGCATGAATAGAGTGCCCTTGAAGGATGAAAAGATTGTAAAGGATGTTCCGGTAAAAGTCTTATTTATCCATTCCTCATCGGAAATGTACGGTTCGGACAGATGTTTATATGAACTTGTAAAAAGGATTGACAGAAACCGGTTTACGCCGGTTTGTGTACTTCCCTTTGAGGGGGCGCTTTCAAAAAGACTCAGATCACTCCATGTAACCGTTTACATAACGGATCCATGGGTGTTGAGGAAAGGCACATTCCGCAGTCTAAAATTTATATCATACATTCTGAATTTGCCCGGCAGTATATTAAAACTTATGCGGATAATGAAAAAAGAGTGCATTTCAGTCGTATATTCAAACACCAGTGTTATTATCGGATCTGCATTCTCCGCATGTATCATGCGCAAACCGCATATCTATCACATAAGAGAGCTCTATGATAATTATCCAAAGCTTGCACGTTTTTACAAGTTATTTCTCTGTGCTTTTTCAAAGAAGATAATAACAATAAGCAATGCAGCTTCATCCCTGGTAAAAGAGAGCTGCCCCGGAAAAATAAAGGTCATCTATGACGGGATAGAGCTTGACAGGTTTGTTCGGACGGCAAATAAAATCCCCGATACGATGTCAGAATGGAAACGGCATGAGTTTACAGTCGTCGCAAACATCGGCAGGGTAAGCCAGATAAAAGGACAGGAGCTTTTTATTCATGCAGCCCGGGAATCTTACAAACATGACAACAAGTTGAGGTTTCTTATAGTCGGCGATGTATTTAAAGGGAACGAACAATTTATGCTGCATTTACAGGATATGGTCAAAGGATACGGCATGCAGGAAGTTGTATTGTTTACGGGCTTTAGAGAAGATGTGGACAATTTCATGGCAAACAGCGATATCATTGTCATCAGTACCCTTATAACAGAGGGACTCGGGCAGGTCGTTATGGAAGGAATGGCGGCAGGCAGGGTCGTTATTGCGCCCGATAAGGGAGGACCTCTTGAGCTTATCGAGAATGGAAAAGACGGGATACTCTACCGTGCAGGCGATCAGCACGCCCTTGAACGGGCTTTGCTCAAAGCGGCAGAAGATCCTGAATTGAGAAAATCGATTGCTGAAAAGGCAGTCCAAAAAGCTGAAAAGCAATTCGGCATACACGAAAATGTAACAGCCATTGAACAGGTGATAAGAGACGCGGCTACCGCACCGGCTGATTCTTCCCGGCTGCACTCATAAACCCGAGCATTGTCCCCGGATCTGTCGTCGGTGATTCGCAGTGATTGTCCGTACATACATACGCAGTAGCTTTTCCCTCAATGCTTGTCTGATTGAGAGTAAACGGTGCTATGTCCGTTATGCCGTCTGTTCGTTTTGAATCATGCAGAATGACTATCTTATTTGGGATAAAATTACTTCTCAGCGTTTTCATCATGGCAGAGGTGTCGGCACCATCCTTGTTTCCAGCTATTACGACCTCGTAAGAGGGACCGATCGCAAAATCAAGAGCACACAAAAAGTGTGTATAAGCTGACGGGTATTGAATAACATTGTCTGTAAACATTTGCGCCATAGTAACGGCCATATGCTCAAATTTTGTATTCCCGGTCATTCTTGAAAGCCTGAACAAATTCAGCATAGCAATAGAATTGCCGGATGGCAGTGCACTGTCATGCAGCTCTTTACGCCTTATCGGCAAATGCTCAGCATCGTCCGATGTGAAATAGAAACCGCTGAAGTTTTTATCCATGAAATGTTTGATCATATCATCGTTCAGATCAATCGCCGTCTGGAGATAGGATGCCTCAAATGTTGCTTCGTAGAGCTCAATCAGTCCCCAGATCAGGGACGCATAATCATCGAGAAATGCCGGGATAGCTGCTTCTCCATCCCTGTAACGATGGAGCAATCTTCCCTCATTGTTGCGCATATTTCCAAGAATAAAGCTCATAGCTTTTGCCGCAGTGTCCGCATAAATAGTATCATCAAAAACCTGCGAGGCCTTGGCAAGGCTTGCTATCATAAGCCCGTTCCAGCCGGTCAGTATCTTATCGTCCTTGTGAGGCCTGACACGCCTCTGTCTCACGGTGAACAGCTTTTGACCTAACTGCCCGGAACGCTGCAGGAACTCATGTTCGGTCATTTGCAAAGTAGACGCCATCTCTGCTAACGTCTTTCCCGGGTAAGGTATATTCATGCCTGTTTTCTCTCCGGTTGTCTGCTCGAAGAAGTTCCCGGATTCTTCCATAGTAAAGATTTTTCTAATAAAATCACTGTCCGCGGTTCCGAAGACATCTTCGATCTCTTTGAGCGTCCAGAGATAAAATTTACCTTCCGAACCCTCGCTGTCCGCGTCTTCCGCAGAATAGAACCCGCCTTGAGGCGAGGTCATGTCACGCAGGACATAGGTGAAAATGTCCTTTGCCGTCTTTTTGTACTCATCCTTACCGGTTGCCTGATAAGCCTCTGTATATGCCATTGCGAGCATTGCCTGATCATACAGCATCTTTTCAAAATGCGGCTGAATCCACCGGGCATCCGTAGAATATCTGTGGAACCCGAATCCTATGTGATCGTATATCCCGCCCTGTCTCATCGATTGAAGGGTCTTTTCTGCCATATCCAATGCCTTATCGTCCCCGGTTCTTTTGTGATAGCGGAGCAGGAAAAGCAGGGTGTGCGCTGAAGGGAACTTCGGCGCATTTCCAAATCCGCCATTCACTGAATCAAAACTGTTTTCTAATTCCTTATAGGCCAGATCGAACAGATGTGCGTCAGGGTTTTTCCCCGTTTGTTCCCCTGTCTGGTGCCTGAGTATATCAAGGGACTGATCCGCTGACTCCATAAGTTTCTCATGCCGGTTGATCCATGCATCCTTAAGCATTGGAACGAGCTCAATCATACCTATAATGCCAAACCGGGTTTCTCTCGGTATGTAGGTTGCTGCGAAAAACGGTTTTTTGTCAGGGGACATCACTATATTCAACGGCCATCCACCCCTGCCTGTGAAGATCTGACATACGTCCATATAGATGCTGTCGAGGTCGGGTCTTTCTTCTCGGTCAACCTTCACAGATATGAACGCGTCATTCATCAAACTTGCTACCTTGCGATCTTCAAAAGACTCATGCTCCATGACGTGACACCAGTGGCATGTAGAATAACCTATGGAAAGAAAGACAGGTTTATTTTCCTTTATTGCCTTGTCAAAGGTCTCGCTGCCCCATGGATGCCAATCAACAGGATTATGTGCGTGCTGAAGCAGGTAAGGGCTTTTTTCATGTATAAGGAGGTTGACATGCTCCTTGCTGCCTTGGTTCTGAAGCGGCTTTTGTTCCGTCGGTTGTACGAACGACTCTGTTTTCATAGCATCCCCCTTATCACCGAAGATGATATAGTTTATTATAATAATAACACAAACCATGAATGACAAGTGATATCGGAATATCGATAGAGATGGGATTCTCGTATGAAAAGGGGATTAATTGACCTTACAACACCGTCTTCCAAAAGGCAGGCATTGAACCATG
>JBBIVV010000052.1:0-10340 GCA_037439545.1 bacterium | reverse complement strand
TACCTTATTGAACCCTACATTTAACTTTAATGCTTATGAATTATAATAGTCTATATATTCAACACATTATGTATTTTACTGCCACTTGTTGAAACCCTCCACGATGGGCATTCCGACTCAATGCGCAGTTGTAACAGACCACGTCGTGGTTTGACCTGGACTGAATGGGATTGTGAACGACACCGTATTCCCCGTGATTGCAAAACCGGTCTGCACCCCGTCCACAATGATCCCCAATAAAGCCGGCTTTACCTGCGACGGGACAGGCACGGTCAACTCCATAGACCCGTTTACTACGCCGTTATAATATCCGGATACCTCCGTAGGACTGACTGTGATACCGATCAAAGGAAGGTTGAGTGCCCATTCATTCAAAGGAAAACGAGGAGAGAATTGGATCCCGTTTTGTCCGGGTGTTATCCCTGCTCCTCCTTTGATAAGCGCGATTAACGGGCTGCTGTCCTGATTGGCATTCATTGCCGGAAAATCGGTGAGCGCTGTCGTAAGGCTTGCTGCTGCTTGTCCTGGCCTTTCACTGGACGGAGAATTAAACGAATCAGGGCCCGTCCATATACCATACCAGATGTCCGGATAGACCGTTGCGTGGGTTGCAAACGTATTCTTGTTCAATGAATTCCACCCCAGCCCCGGGTTTGCGATAAAACATGCCCATGTTAAAAATGCATTCATTGCAGGCCAGATGCCCCCGTTGATGTCCATCCCGGGTTTCAGTTCCCCGCTCTCAATAGAGCTCTGTAATGCATACGATGGAGGAGAGAGGATTAATGCACCGGCAGGCGAAGGGTTGTCCAGTACACTCTCGAGAGAATGAATAAGTGTTTGCTGCTGGGCAGGGCTCGCAAAACCGTCGATAATAGCAAACGGCTGGGGTTCAAGAAAGAGCTGATCAGCGCCGAGGCTTTGCCCGTTACCGAGCCATCCTCTCAGAAACCACCTGCCTGTCCACTGCGACATCATCACATCTTTGAGATTTTGCGCTACGGACAAAAGCTCAGCAGTGGTCGTAGGGTCACTGCCTGAAATGGCCTGGGCAGCCAATGGCAGGACTGTTGCGGCAAATGCGGTATTGAAGTCCGATTCTCCATACTGAGAAGTCACACTGCTATTCGGTGAAAAAATAAGGATACCGTCGTTCCAGTCACCATCCAGCACACGAACAAGCCCGTGCTCACCGTACCCGACAGTCTGCGTGAGGTGCAAAAGACTGAGACGGACGTGATCAAGGACTGTTGAAGGCGCTGTAAAATATAATCCACCCGGTGAGTAAAACGGTATATTCTGATACAGGAACCCATTGTCCCTTGTCGCCATGAGGTATTCTGAGATTGCCCAGAGGAAAAAGATATCCAAATCAGAGGGCGACTGGTGGATCGCCACACCAGTGGTCTCGCCGAAGCCTGTAATAGCATAAGCGATCTGTCCATCAGGCGATGTCATCTCCATAATGGTTTCCAGCATCTGCTTTGCACGTGCAGGATCGAGATAGACCAGCGGTATACTAAAAAGTGAAAAGTCCCTTGGCGCGCCGTCCATACCGTGCCCATAGAGGTACTGACCGCCCTGGCTTACGATATGGGTCTTGAAGTATTGGGAATATCCGCCGGCAGACTGGAGATAATATGAATGCCAAGCCATCTCGCGATGCAGCACCGGGTTTCTGTCAGTCGCAAAGTATGCGAGCCTGTTCTTCCACCACGATACCGTATCTCCAAGCACGTCTTTCCCGGGATTGCTGTACTGCTGGAGCATTGCGGTAGCATCTTGTGTAGGTGCAAGCCCGTAAACATATCGTATGGTCACAGCTTCACCGGGATTTAAACGGACAGGCAGGGCGTGCACAAAACAAAACGGCTGTGCCAATCCATTCACATTCTGAAGTGAAGCCGGTATGGTGCCCGCAGCAGGCATTCCCACACTGTTGTCGACAGCAGCATCCGGACTGACTGGTCCGCCTTTGCCGAAGAACTCTGACTTGCTGAAAAAATACCTTCCGGCTGACAGATCTATTGTGCCTGACAGAGAAGAATATGCAGACAATGGAGAAAAAAGTATCGGAAACGGGTATGCGTCAAAATCAGCGGATGCATCCGGAGAAGCCGGAATGTTAAGAGAACCGGTATTCGAGAAATTGAATCCTGTTTCAACCGTAAATGAGCCTGCTGGCTGAAGCCCTGCGACAGTCTGGGTAAAATACTGGTTCAGCACAGTCCTTGTCTGTTCTGCCTGTGCAGGGATATCGGTGTTTAAAATGCCCGACATTATCGGTGCAAAGGTAAGTTGGTGGATGTTCACGTCCCAATACTCATAATAAGTAATTGATTTATCCGTTCCAGTTGTATTGACGAGCTTGACTTCTGAAATGATGAGCGGATCATCTCCGGCAGGAGCGAAGGTCGTGGTAGTAACACCGATACCATGATAGTTTGCCGTTTCCTGATAATATCCCATACCGAAAACCCGGCTTGCCTGCGCTCCTTCCGGCATATACCTGTATGCCGTAGACCATACCGTGTTCCCGTCTTTTATATATCCGAACCCTCCGGAGTAATCGCCGGACGTTTCGGAAAACCAGTTGAGCCATTTATATCCCCTGTCCTGATTAAAGACCTGTATGATGCCGTCGTTGCGTGCAAGAGCGAGTATCCTGTTGTTCCCGATCTGGTGCCAGTGGTCCCTCCTCGGAATATTTTCGGAATTCCAGAACAAAGCCCTCGGATCGGTTTGCTGGTCCATGGTATATTCATAGGCAGGGAGTCCATAGCCGTCCACGATCCATTTACCGAAATTCCCGCTTCCTGTTTCACAGTTCTGAAAGGTTTGGGGAAAGAAAGGATCAGCGGCATTGCAGGTGCTTTGAGTCTTCGGGCTCGAGCAGGAAACCAATAAGAACAAGCCCGTTGAAATAACAAAGACCGGCTTTATAAATTTTTTAACCCGAAAAATGCAATAGAGAAGTTTGCTCATTGGCTCAATCCTGCGATCCACCTAAGATATAAAGGGGGGTTGCTATAAATGATTTTTAAGTCCTTTGTAAGTTTATATGCACACACCAGTAGCAGTCGTTCTATGGATATTCGAAGAATACCTTTGTTTGACGCAGCGACCCTTCCCGTATCGGGTGGGTACCCCTCGCTCATTGCACAAACTCCCCCATTAACAAATGCATTTTTCGGGTTTATGTGACTTAGGCGTTTTATTGCTTTCTTATATTTCATGAATATTCCATATACTCTATATTTACCATTTAAGCATTAAAAAATAAAAGCCGCTTCAAAGCTTGACAAATTTGTCAAGGGAGCATTATAGAAAAGCAATACCTCTCTAAAGGAGAAATATGATGGATAGCAGCGAAGTCCAATGGGATATTGGCGTGGAAAAATTCTTTGAAGAGATTGTCCCCCAATTATTCAGGGATGAATTGAAGCAAAATCCTGTTCAGGATATGGGTGGCCTTGATTTTAAACTGCAATTCAAAATAACCGGTGACAGAATCGCGACATACGGAATTATCGTAAAGAACGGGACAGATTTGCAGATAATTCCCACTGGTATTCCGGACCCCCAGATAAGCTTTGAATTAAATGAACAGGACTGGCGGGATTCGATAACCGGGAAGGAAGGAGGGGAAGCGGTCATGGGCATGTTCTTTAACCCTTCCATGCTGAACAAAAAAAAGTATGATTCCTTACTCGGGGTAAAAGGAATTCTGAACCTTGCATTGGCAAGAGAAACAGGCGAGTCGTTCAACGCAAAACTGCAGTTCAACAATGCAAATATTCCGGTAAGCACCATCAAAATGAAGGCATCAGAATACTCAGCCATGCTCAAGGGACAGATTAATCCAGTCACGGCATTTATGTCGGGAAAGCTTAAGATCAGCGGGGATATGGGGCTGGCACTCAAGCTTCAGATGTTTATCAAATAATGAAGGTTAAATAAAATGTACTTTACCTATTCGGGGGTTTTATATGTCATACAATAACGATACACTTTGCGGAATATTTCATAACCAGGCAGAACGATATGGGAACAACCATGTGTTCCTTATGGGTAAATTCGATAAACAAGGCAACTCCATAAGCACATGGCGATCCATTACATGGAAAGAAGCCCAGGATGAGGTCATAGATCTCGCATCCGGGCTCATAGAACTCGGACTTAACAAAGGAGACAGGGCGGTCATATTCTCTGAAACCAGGCCGAGGTGGATCATAGCGGACCAGGCCATTCAGGTATGCGGTGCCATTGAGGTTCCCCTGTATCCAACCCTGAGCAAGGACGAGCTTGCATTTATGCTTAAGGACAGCGGCTCGAAATTCGTCATCGCATCCACGCAGGCAAAAGCCGAGATGACCCTGAAGGTAATCGGTACCGGATCTCCGGTAAAAACGATTATTACCATGGGACCATGGACGGGGAAAAAACCTGAAGGGGTATATACCTTTGCCGAGGTCATGGAAATAGGGCAAAAGAAAAACAACAGAAAAACCACGGAAGAGCATATTCGTTCTGTAAAACCGGAAGATGTAATCTCTATAATATATACCTCGGGTACTACGGGAAGACAAAAGGGTGCTATCCTTACCCATGCAAACTGGGTTGCAAATATACACCAGAGTTCCAACTCTACTTTGCTCAAACGGGTGAGAGAATTGGATCTGCATCTGCTCAGCCTTGTTCATCTTCCGCTCTGTCATGTCATGGGCAGAACTGCAGACTACCATGTAAGCGGTCTTAAATTAGGCGGCACCCTTGCGTTTGCCGAAAGCTTCGATACGATTCAAAAAAATCTTCGGGAATTGAAGCCGAATGTCGTCGTCAGTATTCCCAGATTCTATGAAAAAACCTATGACATGGTACGTTCCGCTTTTTCAAGACAGAATATTTTCAACCGGAAGCTTTTTGATTGGTCTATTCGCCAGGGTGAGAAGTTCACCAACAGCATGGCAACAGGGACACGTCTGCCCGTGCTTGATCTTCTGCAGTTTTCTCTCGCCAATAGCATCATGTTTAATAGAATAAAGAAACAGGCCGGCATGGAACGGCTGGTACTCGCTGTTTCAGGCGGAGGAAAATTATCAAAAGAGGTTTGTGTGTTTATACGGTCTCTCGGCATCCAGCTCAATGAGGGGTATGGACTTACTGAAACAGCTCCTGTTATAAATTTCAATGAGCCTGAATTCAGAGACGTAGACATAGACAACCTTAAATGGTTTAAGAAAAAGATGGTTGCATGGACAGTCGATCTCATGATCACACAGCAGGCAAAAGGCAAATCACCCTATACCAATCCGGTCCGAGCCACGAAACTTTCTCTTGCCTATAATACGGTAGCACACAGACTTCAGATAAAGCCCGGGACCGTGGGCAGGCCGGTCATCTGGACAGAAGAAAAAATCGCTGGTGACGGAGAAATACTGGTGAAAGGACCGCAGATATTCAAAGGCTACTGGAATATGCCCGAAGAGACGAAAGAAGTGTTTACTGAAGACGGCTGGTTCAAGACCGGCGATATCGGGGAGTTCGATAAGGAAGGCTTTTTAAGCATCACAGACCGGAAAAAAGAATTATTTGTTACCTCGGGAGGAAAGAATATAGCTCCGCATCCGATCGAGCTCTCTCTCATTGCAAAACCCTGTATCGATCAGGCGTGTCTTGTCGGTGATGGAAGGAAGTACGTTGCTGCGCTCATTGTACCGGACTTTAAAGAGTTAAAATTGTTTGCAAAGGATAACGGCATCAAAACAGCTCATGATAAAGAGCTTATTGAACATCCGAAGGTCAAAGAACTTATAAAAAAACAGGTAGACGAGATAAATGAAAATTTAGCCCGGTACGAACAGATAAAATACTACACGGTCATCGCGACGCCCTTTACCATTGAAACAGGGGAGCTCACGCCTACGCTGAAATACAAGCGGCGGATCATCAACGAAAAATACAAGGATGCTATCGAAGCAATGTTCAGCAAGTCCCAGGAAACCCGGGAGGTGTTGTATTAACCCGAAAAATGCAATAGGGCAGTTTGCTCATTCGCTCAATCCTGCGATCCACTTAAGATATTAATGATTCTGAAGGTTCTCTCCGGGTACATCCGGATAGGAATACGAGGAAGAAAAAAAGAACCGGAATTATCAATGGGAATAACTTCGGCGTCTCTTGCTCATACCCCCATGAATTTCTATGAACACAAACACCTTCCTCTCGAGAGGTTAGCACCTGCTATAAATATTGTTATGTGTTTCTGCATAATCAGTGAAATGCATACAATGAACCGTCTATCCCCAGATAAATCGTACCATCGGATCCTATCGCCGGGGAAGAGGCTATGCTCACATATCCACTAGTACCCCAGCGCACCCCATCAAAGTAGTTCCATTTCAAACTACCATCCGCATTGATCGCATAAACCTTGCCATCCCATGATCCAACATAAATAGTGCCATCCAATCCAATTGCAGGTGAAGACCCTACCATACCGCCTGTAGCGTACTTCCATTTCAGGGTACCATCCGGATTGATCGCATAAATCCTATCATCCCTTGATCCAACATAAATCGTTCCATCCGCACCTATTGCAGGCGAGGATTGGATATAACCACCCGTATGGAAATTCCATTTTGCACTACCATCCGGATTGACCGCATAGAGGTTATCATTCGTTGACCCGATATAAATCGTGCCGTCTGATCCTATCGCCGGTGAAGAGTTCGGTGCAGTGTTTACATAATTGCCCGTAGCAAAACTCCATCTCAGACTACCGTCCGGATTGACCGCATAGAGGTTACCATCGGTTGATTCAATATAAATCGTCCCGTCTAATCCTATCGCAGGCGAGGAGTCAATATCATTGCCCGTCGCATAAGTCCATTTTAATGTTCCGCCCGGATTGATAGCATAGAGATTATGATCCCATGACCCAATATAGATTGTGCCGTCAGATCCTATAGCAGGAGAGGAGAAGGCCAGCTTACCACCTGCATGGATACTCCATTTCTGACTTCCGTCCGGATTTATCGCATAGAGGTTATTATCGCTTGACCCGACATAAATCGTACCGTCAGGACTGATAACCGGAGTTGAGTATGAATTTTCACTCGGAGGAAGACCTGGCGGATTGGTACACCATATGAGCGTGCCGTCAGGTTTGAACGCACACAAAGGACCATCTGCCAGATAAATCGTTCCATCAGTCCCTATCACAGGAGATGCCCACATACCTATACTCATCTCCTGCACACTCCACCACTGTAAAACGCCCGTTACGCCACTCGTATTCACGGTACTGAGTCCGGTGTTGCGCATGTTCGCCCTGAACTTCGGCCATGGACTCACCGCGCTGATCGTTATGATGTTCTGTGCTGTGGCTGTCCCGTTGATGACTGCAGCAGTGCAGGTCCCGGATTGTCCTGCGAATGAACTGAAATTATACGTCCAGTTCTCCCCGCAGTATCCCCCGCTCCCTATGCTCCCGCCACATGTGTCAATCGCTTTGTTTATGCTGGGCCTTCCGCCTGTCGCGTAAATAGTGCATGTCATGGATGAGCCAGCGTTAACAGGGTTCGGTCCAGGTGTGCTGCAGTCTATACTCACTTTATACCGTGGACACATGAATGGATTGGAATAAGCCGTGTCCCGATCATTGGTATGTACAATAACATCCCCAGACAACCCACTGTCAGGAACAGTCACTTCTATGTCCTTATCTTCCCATTTTTGCACTGTCGCAGTAATACCGTTGATGGTAACCACTCCCTGTGTAGTCGAAAAATTATACCCCGTCAGGGTGACCGTTGCCCCGCTCGGTGCATCGGCAGGCTCTACATCGGTAATTATCGGTGCTCCTTCATAGATATATACCAGACTTATAAAATCAGATGTTGCATTGAATCCCATGTGTGTAATAGCCGAGTCCCCGCCTATAGGTATGGTGAACTCTGACCCGGATGTGCCGGATGTAAATATCCATCCCCATGCGCCATTGTCTGGATTATTTACATACCATCCTTCACCAAGGTCTGCATCGCATACACCTGCATTCCCTGAACGAAGGCTGTATGCCTGCATCACAACACCGGTCCAGTCATCCGTATCATTGTTCGTTATAAAAACAGGTGCCGTTACTGCCGCACCGTCAAATACGGCATTGCCTGCCTGGAACAGTCCTGCTTTTCCTGTGATATTCTGGCCGGCTGATGGAGGAGTAATATCAATAGATTTTATGCTCATGGTGTGGGACAATGCTTTGTAATTAATCTCATATACTGCAAGCGGTGATCTGGAATGATTCTGAAGGTTTGCTTTCCGGGTACATCCGGATGTGATTACAGTCAGAAAGAGAAAGGCTAAAATCAGATAAATAGAAAAGTCCCGTATCCCCGATTTATCCATTCCTATGTTTTTTATGAACATAGACACCTCCACGTACTCATCAAAAATGATTATAAATTATTTACCATAGTAAGCTCCCCGATGTCAAGGGGGAATGGTAAAAATAATTGTATAGTATTTTCATGGAAAATTTTTATTTGGTAAAAAGGAACAATATGATTATGCGTGGAGATCTTAAAATGAATGAGCATACAGAGCTGGGGGTCCGGGAGGTACAGAGGTTCAGACAAAAAAGTGTATGTTGACTAAGGCCTATGCAGCCTACAATTGATTGGTCAGCCGGACGAAGCTCCAAAGGAGCGTAGTCTGGCGGAGAGGGTGAGATTCGAACTCGAAAAAAGGGCAAAAACATAAGGTCTTGATTTTATGGTTAATTTTCTGCAAACCCTCATCAGTAACGTATCGGTGCTCTTTTATATGTTCAAACCAATTCATAACAATATCAATAATAATGCAGGTACTCCCTCGATAAAAGTCTCTGCTGAAGATTAATATCGTTACCAGAGGAGATTGGCAGAAGCAGCGGACCTCTGTATAGACTTTCTTGCCCGGAGAGAACGGAGAGAGGCTATTCCCAGCCTGGTAACGCTGGATAAACTGGCCAAGGCATTTGATGTGGAACTCCCGAAACTGTTAAACTTTAAAGGGTCTTTGACGTTCCCCCATTTTACAGAGCACCTTGAATTAGAGTTTCCTGACCATTCTTTACCATTGTCTCGTACTGTTTTGCAAACTCATCCGGCGTAAGTCCGTTTAACGACCCATGTGGCCGGTTCTGGTTGTAATCGATCCTCCAATGCTCGACGATCTTCCGGGCTTCCTGGAGCGATAGAAACCAGTTCTCGTTGAGGCATTCATCCCGGAACCGCCCGTTAAAGCTTTCTATAAATGCATTCTCCATAGGCTTGCCCGGTTGTATGACGGCCAGTTTCACCCCGTTCTGATATGCCCATTCATCCAATGCCCGGCTGATGAATTCAGGACCGTTGTCGGTCCTTATTACTTCCGGCAACCCTCTCGTTTCCTTTAAGCGATCCAATACCTGAGCTACTCTGACGCCTCCCGGAGATGGGGAAAGAGGTTGCGTGAAATATTAAGAGAGTGCAAAAGCGCTCTCTTCTTTAAGGGGAATAGGCAGACAAGTGCAGGGTAAATGTGTGCCCCCTTATGCTTCCTGAACTAAAAAAGTAGTGGCGCCATATAGACGCCACTAAACAATGCTCTCTTAAAATTGAGATTACTTTGTTGGTGCCGGAGCTGGAGCTGCTGCTGGCGCTGGTGCCGCTTCTTTCTTTACTTTCTTTACTTTCTTTACCTTCTTTGCGTGCTTTACCTTCTTTACCTTCTTTGCTGGTGCGGGCGCTGGTGCCGGTGCCGGTGCTGCTGCTGCGGGCGCTGCTGCTGGAGCCTGCTCGTTGCCTTCTGCCATTGCCATTGTTGTAAATGCCAATGCTAACGCCAATGTTAATGCTACTGATATTAGCTTTCTCATTTAATTTCGCCTCCCTCTGATTAGATTTAATCATATACATTGAGCAGTTGTCATTCCAGTTACTATAATTTATAAAAATCAAGTAGTTAACGTTCTTGAAACACGTGCAGTATACTAAATGGTGCTAAGGTTTACACTATATGGTGTATCATAAACAAATGTTGCCGATAAACATTGGGTGCCCCCGATTCCCAAAAGCTTGTGAGAAATCAACAGGCTGTAAAAAAAAGATTGTCAACTGAGGAATTTGTGAAGGTGCTGACCGAACAAGGGATTTCAATCAGCATGGACGGCAAGGGGCGTCCGCACGACAACATCTTTGTAGAACGCTTATGGCGTTCGGTGAAGTATGAAAATGTCTTTCTGCACGACTACCAGAGCATTCCCGAAGCAAAGCAAGGATTGGGGCTGTATTTCGAGTTTTATAACAAACAAC
>JBBIVV010000051.1:0-11575 GCA_037439545.1 bacterium | reverse complement strand
ATAACTAATCTTTCTCTTGCTCGATACGAATATATGCTCTATCAGTTTATGCAAGGTTTTTGTTTAAAAATGGAGAATATGTTTGTGACCACGATCGATAAAAACAAAATGACCTCAAACGGCAGACAAATCTCCTTGCCTGCTTCGAGCTGACCAAATGTGCCGTGATCAGGCGAGGTCGAAGCGGTCAAGGTTCATTACCTTGTTCCATACCGCTATAAAGTCGTGCAGGAACTTCTCCTGAGAGTCCCCGCATCCGTAGACTTCTGCTATGGCACGCAGCTGGGAGTTCGATCCAAAGATAAGATCGACACGGGTTCCTGTCCACTCGATTTCGCCTGTTGCGCGATCACGACCTTCGAAAAGCACCGCGTCTTCCGAGGTTGCCTTCCATTCAGTGCTCATGTCGAGCAAATTCACGAAGAAATCATTAGTAAGTGTTTCCGGTCGCTTGGTGAAAACTCCGTGCTGGGACTTTCCGACGTTGGTATTCAAGACGCGCATTCCACCAAGGAGAACCGTCATCTCGGGAGCTGTCAGGGTGAGCAGTTGTGCTCGATCGATCAGCATTCGCTCCGCCGGGACGGCATATGTTTTCTTTTGGTAGTTGCGGAATCCGTCTGCCGTAGGTTCGAGTACGTGAAATGACGCCGCATCAGTCTGCTCCTGCGACGCATCCGTGCGCCCCGGGGTGAAAGGTACGGTGGTAATCTTGTGACCGGCATTTTTCGCAGCCTTCTCGATGCCTGCGCATCCGCCCAGGACAATCAGGTCGGCGAGAGAAACCTTCTTGCCACCTGATTGAGCCTTATTGAATTTTTTTTGGACTCTTTCAAGGATCCCCAGAACCTTTGCCAGTTGATCCGGTTCATTGACCTCCCAATCTTTCTGCGGCGCGAGTCGAATGCGCGCCCCGTTTGCACCGCCGCGCTTGTCTGACCCACGGAACGTGGATGCCGATGCCCAGGCTGTCGACACCAGTTCAGAGACGGACAGCCCCGAGGCAAGGATTGTGCGCTTGAGGTCAGCGATGTCCTGTCTGCCGATGAGCTTATGGTGAACTGCGGGTACAGGGTCTTGCCAGATAAGGTCTTCTTTGGGTACTTCCGGGCCGAGATAGCACGAACGGGGCCCCATGTCGCGATGGGTCAGTTTGAACCATGCCCTGGCAAAGGCGTCAGCGAATTTCTCCGGGTTCTGCAGGTAGTGCCTTGCTATCGGTTCGTAGATCGGGTCGAAGCGCAACGAAAGGTCTGCGGTGGTCATCATCGGCCTGAGTTTCTTTGACGGGTCGTGAGCATCTATCACCATATCCTCATCGTCCACGTTCTTGGCAAGCCACTGGTTCGCGCCGGCAGGACTCTTGACCAATTCCCACTCGTATTTAAATAGCACCTTCAGATAACCCATGTCCCATGTTGTCGGGTTCGGCTTCCATGCGCCCTCGAGACCGCTGCTTATCGTATCGCCGCCTTTGCCGCTTTTGAAACTGCTCTTCCACCCGAGTCCCTGTTGTTCGATGGGGGCTGCTTCAGGTTCAGGCCCCACATACGATGCAGGACCCGCGCCGTGGGTCTTTCCGAATGTATGGCCGCCGGCAACGAGTGCAACGGTTTCTTCGTCGTTCATTGCCATACGTGCGAAGGTTTCACGCACATCCCGGCCCGAAGCGACTGGATCCGGGTTACCATTGGGCCCTTCCGGGTTCACGTAGATCAACCCCATCTGCACCGCGGCAAGCGGGTTCTCAAGAGCCCGATCACCGGAGTAGCGTTTGTCTCCGAGCCAGGTGTCCTCGCTGCCCCAATAGATGTCCTCTTCCGGCTCCCAGATGTCCGGCCGGCCGGCGCCGAAGCCGAATGTCTTGAATCCCATCGACTCAAGCGCGCAATTGCCTGCGAGAATTATAAGGTCAGCCCATGATATCTTCGTGCCGTATTTTTGCTTTATCGGCCACAGCAGTCTGCGCGCCTTGTCGAGGTTCACATTGTCCGGCCAGCTATTGACAGGGGCCAGACGCTGATTGCCGTGCCCTGCGCCGCCGCGGCCGTCATTTATGCGGTAAGTGCCTGCGCTGTGCCACGCCATTCTAATGAAGAGTCCCCCGTAGTGACCGTAATCGGCCGGCCACCAGAGCTGAGAGTCCGTCATCAGCGAATAGAGATCTTTTTTTACGGCCGCCAGATCGAGTTTTTTAAACTCTTGAGCGTAGTTGAAATCTTTACCCATCGGATTGGACTTGGAAGAATGCTGATGCAGAATGTGAAGATTCAACTGATTTGGCCACCAGTCCCGGTTTGAAGTTCCGCCTCCGGCAATCTGCTTATTCTTTTGTCCCATTACAGGATCTTTTTTGTTGTCGTTCATACTACTGTCTCCTTTCCTTTTTTATTGCGACAGGTTTTACGCGAGGTGCGCATTTTAGGCAGATTCCTTTCACTTCTACCTGGGTTTTTTTGGGAAGCCCGATAGAAAGTACGGAATCCGGCAATTCCAAACTGTCCAGTTCATCGCTGAAAAAATCCCGTGTCAATCCACACCGGGTACATACGAAATGATGATGGTTATTCAGATTCGCATCGAACCTGACTCTCTCCCGGAACTGACCAAGCGTTGAGACCAGGCCCAAGTCTTTGAGCCACCAGAGTGCCCGGTACACCGTATCTAATGATATCGTCGGCATTCGCTTGCGTACACCCTCAAACACTTTTTCTACATCCGGGTGTTCGAGCGTTTGTGCGACTTCACGGAAAATTTCTATGCGTTGGTGTGTTAATTTTGCACCCGATTTTTTACAGGCTTTCTCAAAACGGGCTATTCGTTTTTCGGTATCTTTTTTTGACACTTTCACTTTCAAAACCTAAGTGTAAACCCTTTCCTAAATAGGAATGATACTTTAATATGAAACCTATGTCAAGTTATATTGAGATTATCAGGATTGTGACACGGCCTCTTCAAAAGGGGAATTGAAGCACACGTCTGACCCGGCCTCGTGACAGAGGGGAACTTGAAAAAGCTGAGAATCGAGGTGTGGAGTTAACTGCTTTTAGGAGCTATTGGCGGAGCAAGCTTGTTCTGGAGCAGCCTTGTATCGAGTAAATAATCCCTGTTTATGTGTTTCAGGGAAGCAAAAATGGAATCCTTTATTAAAGGGTGTTCCTTTTCAAGCCCGGATATTATACGTCTTATTTTCTGTCTGTTCGTTAATCGTGCCGACATGGAAACCGGGCATTCGGGGTCTATCAACGGCGCTTCAAGGTTCGAGGCGTAATCAAGCGCTGCCTCTGCCCTCACATATATCAGGGGCCTTATGACGGTAACCTTATAATTATCAGAAACGCTTTTTGCAGGCATTGCTTTTACCTGTCCGTTAAAAAAAATATTCATCAACAGTGTTTCTATAAGGTCGTCCATGGTGTGTCCGAGTGCAATCTTATTGCATCCCAGTTTTGAAGCAAGGCTGTACAGCAAGCCCCTTCGCAGCCGTGAGCATAGTGCACATAAAAGCTTTTTGTTCCTGTTATTCTCAAGCGCAATCTGCAGGATATCCGTACGTTCTATCCTGTATTCGTAGCCGTGCTGTTTCAGATATGATTCGACAAGTCCGCTCTTCATGCCCGGGGCCCCCGTATCTATATGCACAGCCAGAATGGAATAGTTGACGGGTGCCCTGTGTCTGAGGATCTCGAGTGCATCAAGCAGGGTATAACTGTCCTTTCCGCCCGAGACAGCGACGAGTATTTTATCACCCTGCTGTATCATGCTGAAATCGCCTATGGCTTTACCAACCTGGCGGACGACATTATTGAATGGCTTGTCAGTCATATTGAATATACTTGATCTTTTTACAAAGATGGTCAATATTCAGGATTGAGAGGTAAGAATATGCTGAAAAAAATAGAGGCTATAATTAAACCGTTTAAACTCGATGAGGTAAAGGAAGCGTTAGGCGAGATAGGTATACAGGGACTGACGGTGATTGAGGTAAAAGGGTTCGGCAGGCAGAAAGGGCACACGGATCTCTACCGTGGCGCCGAGTATGTCGTAGATTTCCTGCCCAAGATAAAACTTGAGGTCGTTGTTCCTGAGGAGCTTGTTCAGAAGGTTGTCGATTCTATCAAACAGAGTGCAAAAACGGGTAAGATCGGAGACGGAAAGATCTTTGTTACACCTGTGGATGAAGCGGTAAGGATAAGAACAGGCGAAACAGGAGAGAATGCTATTTAACTCCAGACCAGAGCAAAACAACCTCTTTTGTGTGCCGGACAATTCTTTGCGAATATTTTTGATATTCCTTGTCATTGTATTTTCCCTGGTCTTCATGTCCTCTTCTGCCGAATGCAAATCAACGAAGTCTTCGGACAGGCATCCCGGCACGGAACACATAAAGACAAGACTCAGCGAGGTCAAGAAACACATTCAGGAGAAAAAGAAAGAAATAAGATTATCAAAGAAAAAGGCATCCGAAATCCTCAATGAGATCGATAAACTGGATCAGCAAAGCTCACAGATCCAATCTAAAATAACACCGCTCGAAGCAAAAAAAACACAGCTTACAAGCACCATAGCCTCAGCACAAAAAGAGATCACATCACTCAACGCGGGTATAGCTGCCAAGAAAAATATTATAAGCAAACGCCTGGTTGCAACCTTTAAATTACAGCAAATAGGATATATGAAGATCCTACTTGCATCCGGTTCCCCCGTTGACATGGAAAAAAGATATACCTTTATGAATGACATAATCAGGCACGATGAGCTCGAGATAAGCGAGTATCTCACACAGGAGAATGATCTCGTCGCAGAACAGAATAATTACATTGCTCAGAAATCACAGCTTGACGCATTAACGTCCGAACTGAACGCCCAGAACAAAGCACTCCAGAGTGCAAAGTCGCAAAAGAAAAAGATGCTCGAAGATATAAGGCACAGCACGGAGATAACGAGAAAAATACTCGTAGAACTGCAAAACTCTGAAGAGACCCTCCGGCATACGCTTCAATCACTCGAAGAATCCTCTGAAACCGGCACAGGGTTTGCTGCAATGCGCGGAAAACTGCCGGTACCTGTCAAAGGAAAGATTGACAATATATTCGGGAAAACGACCGGCAGTATGATCAGTTCAAAAGGTATTTTATTCAAGATAAAATCGGACGCCGATGTAAAAGCTGTTTACGACGGCAGGATAGTATGGACAGAATGGCTGAAAGGCTACGGCAATACCATTATCGTTGATCATGGAAACAGATATTTTACGATCTATGCGCACGTCGGCGACATCGGTGTAAAGGTCGGTGACAGGGTGAAGGCAGGCGAGATTATCGGCCAGGCAGGCGATGCAGGATTGGATACTGAGAAATCGCTTTATTTTGAAATCAGACACGGAGAAACAGCCTTGAACCCGGAGCAGTGGCTGGGCATAAGATGAATAATACCTACACGTACGCACATATCTCCGCACAAGCTATAGTAGAAAATCTTGGAGTTGTAAGAAAGCACTTGAGCCGCTACAATCATGCAGGTGCTACCGTTATGGCTGTCGTTAAATCGAATGCTTACGGGCATGGGATGATCGCCGTGTCCGGGACGCTGGTGAAAGCAGGCATCGATGCCCTCGGTGTCGCATTTATCCGTGAGGGTATTGTTCTCAGGGATGCAGGCATACGTGCACCCGTCTATGTGCTGTCGGGAGTACAGTCCGGCGAAGAAGAATCCGTGATAAACAATGCATTGACACCCTTATTGTATAATAAAGAACAGGTGAGGGCCTTAAACAGCGCGGCTGAGAAAAAAGGAGTGCACATAGATATCCATTTAAAGATCGATACCGGCATGGGCAGGCTCGGTTTTGTTTATAATGAAATAGATGACCTGGCTAAAATTCTCCCTCGCTTCAGTCACCTCAGCATCACCGGTGTTGCGACGCATATAGCGGATGCAGCTCATTCGATATATTTTACAAAACTCCAGATACAGCGGTTTAAAAAAGTCAGGGCGTTCTTAGAGTCATGCCTGTCACGGAGATTAACCGCACATATCGCAAACACAGATACGCTGTTCCATTATCCCGAATCCCATTTTGACATGGTAAGGCCCGGCATAAGCCTGTACGGATATGGTAAAAAAGGGCTGACACCTGCAATGGAGATCTTCTCAAGATTGATTTCGATCAAAACCCTAAAAAAGGGACATCCTGTAAGCTACGGCAGGACATACAGGCTAAAACATGATACAAGGGTCGGTGTTATACCGGTGGGCTATGCAGACGGTTACTCAAGGCTCCTTTCAAACACAGGCTTTGCCGGCATACATGGCAAAAAGGCACACATTCTGGGAAGGGTCACCATGAACCACATTATGTTAGATATTGATGGCATGAATGCACGTATTGGTGATAAGGTGCTCATCATGGGCAGGGATAAAGGCATTTACATAGGTGCTGATACTATAGCGGCACAGAGTTCAACAATAAGCTACGAGGTCCTCTGCAATCTTGGTTCTCATTTGAAACACATATATGAATAAAATAAACGGCAGTTTTATTGGCATATTCGAATACACGGGCAGAAAAGTCACCACTTTTCTTGAAGAGCTTGGAGGCATATTCACCACGTTTATACAGTCAATTGCCCTTTTTTTTGTCCCCCCCTTAAGATATAAATTGTTTTTAAAGCAAATGGAGTTTATAGGCGTTGAATCGAGTTTCATAGTGCTTTTGACAGGCGCTTTTACAGGCATGGTGTTTGCACTCCAGACCTCGTATGCTTTCAGGCTGTTCGGTGCGGAAAACCTTATCGGTCCATCTGTTGCGCTCTCTCTTGCCAGAGAGCTCGGGCCGGTCCTTACCGCACTTATGGTAACAGGCAGGGTCGGATCAGCAATGGCTGCAGAGCTTGGAACAATGAAGGTCACGGAACAGATAGATGCCATGTACACAATGAGTATAAGTCCCATGCAATACCTTGTCACGCCGAGGGTCATATCTTCCATGCTCATGCTTCCCATGCTTACCGTGCTTTTTGATTTCGTGGGCATACTCGGCAGTTATTTCATGGCTGTCGCGCTGCTTGGCTTAAACGGGCACAGATTCATAAACGATACTATATATATGGTTGATCTCAAGGACCTCTACATAGGGCTTTTAAAGGCAGGCGTATTCGGAATCATTATATCCGTTGTCGGGTGTCATAAAGGTTATTTTGCGGAAAAGGGTGCAGAGGGAGTCGGCAAAGCTGCAACGCAGGCTGTTGTTTTTGCCTCTGTTTCTATACTTATAGCGGATTATTTTCTCACCGCAATGCTGTTCTAATCATGCAGATAGAGATTAAAAAACTTAAAAAATCTTTTGGCAGCAACCTGGTGCTTGACGGCATTGACCTTACCATCGAGGAAGGTAAAACAACGGTTATTGTCGGACAGAGCGGCTGTGGTAAAAGCGTGCTGATCAAGCATATTATAGGATTACTCAAACCTGACGAAGGCGGCATCTATGTGAAAAATGTGGACATAACAAAACTCAATCACAAGAATTTTTCAAACATCCTGCGTGATTTTGGCGTCCTTTTTCAGAGTGCGGCTTTATTCGATTCGATGACTGTCGGTGAAAACGTTGCTTTCCCGCTTGTCGAGCATACGGATTTCCCGCCCGAAAAGATAAACGGTATTGTCCGGGAAAAGCTTGCGATCGTGGGATTAAAGGGCGTTGAGCAGCTTTATCCCGCAGAATTGAGCGGCGGAATGAGGAAGAGAGTCGGACTTGCCCGGGCAATAGCCTTAGACCCAAAGGTGCTGATTTTTGACGAGCCGACGACCGGTCTTGATCCGGTCATGAGCGACACGATAGACAATCTCATTATGAATACCCAGAAACACCTCAGCGTCACGAGTATTGTCATCAGCCACGACATCCCCGGCACATTCAAGATAGCCCACAGAATTGCAATGCTTTACAAAGGCAAGGTTGTTTTATATGGTGGTTCTGATGATTTTAAAAACACGAAAGATCCGATTGTCAGACAATTCCTTGAGAGAAGGGCTGAGGGCCCTTTGCAGGTAGAGGTATAGAATGGCTAAAGGCATTTCAACGAACGCAAAAGTAGGCATATTTTTATTTATTGTACTCGCAATACTGTTTTGGATCACCTTCAAGATAAGCGGCGGGTCTATCTTTGGCAGGGTAAAAGGTTATACTATAAAAGCTTTTTTCGATAATGCCCAGGGGCTGAATACAAAAACAGGCGTCTTCATTGCAGGTATAAAGGTAGGCTCCATCGATGATATAAAATTGCAGGACGATAAAGCACTCATTACCTTGAGGATAATGCCCGGGGTAACGATAGAGGAAAATGCAAAGGCAGTTATCAAAACAAAGGGGCTGCTGGGCGAAAGATATATAGAGCTTGTTCCGGGCAAGGAAGCTGCAGAGCCTATCAAACCCGGCGGGCAAATCATCTTCACGGAGTCACCGCCTGATTTCGAAGAACTCATGAACAAGCTCGACGGTATTGCAACAGATATAAAATCCGTATCGCAGAGCCTGAGCGAAGTATTCGGCGGTTCGAAGGGAGCAAAAAATATCAAGGAAATGGTCGATAACCTCAACAGGACAATCAACCATATCGATCGCCTTGTAACAAGTACGAATACAAACCTGAACAAGACTTTTGATTCGGTAAATGCATTTGCAAAGGTGTTGAAAGATCAAGGCCCGGATATCCTTACGAATCTTGCACAGATATCAAAAGAGCTCCATGCAATTATTGCAGAGAATAAACAATCGGTAAACAAAACAATGGACAATATAAGTGATGCAAGCGAGAAGCTTGACAAGACGCTTGCAAACCTCGAGGAGATCTCGACGAACCTGAAAGAGGGTAAAGGCACAATCGGGAAACTGCTGACCGACCAGAAAACAGAGGAACAGGTATCGAAAGCAATAAGCGGGTTGAGCAATATGGTCGGAGGGACATCGCGATTCAGGCTCATTATAGATTACCGGGGGGAATACCAATTTGCCTATAAAAATGTTAAAAGTTTTCTTAATCTGAAACTGCAGCCGTCGAGGGACAAATATTACCTGCTTGGCGTTGTCGATGATCCTTCCGGATATTCAACAACATCTTCGTCTTATACCACGGTAAAAAATATTAACACAGGCACTGTCCAGCAGACACAAACCATGTCGAACAATGTTACGGAGCAATTGAAGATAAATGCCGAGATAGCAAAACGCATTTCGTACTTCACCTTCAGAGGCGGCATAATAGAATCAACGGGCGGTATTGGCATCGACATAGACTCGCCGAATGATACGGTACAACTAAGCGCAGAGCTGTTCAATTTCAATGAGAAACCTTATCCCGAATTGAAGACAATGCTCAGCATATCGATCCTGAGATATTTTTTGCTCTCTGGCGGCATGACGGACGTATTGAACAAGGACTACAGGACATGGTTTGGGGGAGTAGGACTCAGCTTCAATGATGAGGACCTCAAGAGCATATTCGGACTCGCAGCAAGCGCTTCCTCGGTCAACACCAAGTAAACTCCGTCATTACATTTTGCGGGTTCGACTATTTATTCAGCAGTTTCAATTTTCTCGAAAGCTCTACGGATTTTATGTAAGATTTTTCCGTAAGTACCGTCACATCTTTTAATTGTATGTCTGCAGTAAAAATATCGTTCACCACAGTACCGATACCGATACCCTGACCCATGAGTTCTTTTTTCTGCTCCGGAGTAAGAGTCCCTGCAGTCTTTACCAGTACGCTGATAGGTGTGCCGGGGGCCTCATGTTCGTATGCACTTGAAAGGTCCGGGGACAACTTGTGCAGGTCGTTTGAAGCGGCACTGCCTTTTGCTTTGTCCGCATGTTTCTGCGCCTCGCAATTGTAGCTGCATCCTGCAAATAAAAACAGTAATGTTAAAAATACATTCGTATAATATCTTTTCATAGTGTTCTCCCTCTTTACGTTGTATCTTCTCTACAGCGTACACCTTTGATCTTTTTTTTACCTTTATCCCTCTATGCTCGCTTCCGTCTGCACGCTACCTTCTGTTCACTATTACGATGTATCCCATGTTCTTCAGTTTGTCAGCCTCTATATAGGTTGCTATCTGGTCTTCGAATGGTCCGACGAAAACCCTGTAATATTTCCTGCTGCCTATGGTATCCTGATCTATCAATGAATTGCTGAATCTGCCTGAAAGTCTCGATCTAAGGTTCTCTGCATTTTCTCTTACCGAGAAGAACCCGATCTGAAGATAGTACATACCTGTTTTGAACCTGCTTTCCTGCATCCCAACGCCTTCTCCTGGCTTCACTATTTCAAGTCTTACACGCGCGGTACCTGTGCCTATCATATCGATCGTTTTTGCCGCTGCATAAGAGAGATCTATGACTCTGTCACCGACATAAGGTCCCCTGTCATTGATCCTGACTATCACACTTTTGCTGTTGTTCAGGTTCGTCACAAGGACACTCGTATTGAATGGCAGTGTCTTGTTTGCCGCGGTAAGACTCTGCGAGGTAAATATCTCTCCATTCGCCGTTTTTCTGCCGATGAACTTACCGCCATACCACGATGCAGTGCCATACATAACGTCGCCTTGCTTTTTTAGAGGCGCTGTTGCACAGCTGATGATTATAATTGCCATGAAGAAAAATATGACTGATCGCATGTTTTACAGATAGCAAAAAATACAGGTAGGAGCAACCCTGAGATTTACCCCTTGAGAGAAACCCGTTGATTTTAACCGTGGGTTCAAACCACTGCCGTTGTGAGCCATTGGGGAACGAAATTCTCTCGCGGGGTTTACTTCAGAGGAATGGCTGTTACATCGTTTATCGGTGCAGTTTGCCCTACATAGAGTAATGAAAAATCAGGACTGAATGCGAAACCGCCGTTTGCATTGAGAATACCATTGCCTGACAGATAAAACGACAGATTACCGGTAGAAGGATCATATTTGTACATGGTCGACGTGGTCGTATTGTCGAGGATATAGATATTCCCGTTCTGATCCAGCTTCATACAGGTAGGACAGGACAATCCCGTGACAACCGTTGTCGTTACGGTTCCTGCTGCGTTAATTTCATAAACACTGCCGTTGCTGCACTCACCGACATACACATTGCCCGATACATCGACAGTAATGGCGGTCGGCTGTGTAAATCCCGATGCAAACCTGGTCACTGTTTTATTGCTGGCAATAGAATAAATCCTGCCTCCTGAACCGTCCGCCACATAGAGGGGCCATGATTGGCCGGCTTGTGAGAAATAAAGCGCATCGGGGCTGCCCGTGATTGTCGCAAATGCCGTCCCTGTTCCTGTAGTGTCAATTGTCACGATGTTATTCGTAGTAGTATAATCTGGTACATAGAGTGTGCCTGTTCCTGTTGGGTCCAATGCTACGTCCATCGGACTATTAATCTTATTACTGTTTGAATAGGTTGAAGCAACTCCTACCGGCGTGATCTTTACTATAGTGTTCGTGCTGTTCGATGCTACATACAGGTTTCCCGTCGTATCCACCGTTATGCCGAATGGATTTTTGACACTTGGTGCAAATATGC
>JBBIVV010000050.1:0-11850 GCA_037439545.1 bacterium | reverse complement strand
CCCAGATTCAGCATATCCCGAAGCTCATCCAGCAATTTAACGCCCTCAGATAAGCTTTTTTACAGCGTATCCAGGGCATTTCTGACTCATACTCCATCCATCATTTACCCGGAGGTGATTGCATGAACAAATCGGAAGCATCAAAGAAAGAAACCATCGATGACGTTATCGCATATCTCGTAGCAGCCTTTGTCTTCTCCGTAGTCATAAGGCTCATCAAGATAGCGCTTTTGGTCATCCGGTATCTGTCTCAGTAACAAAAATATCCAAAAGAAAGGAGGTGAAATATATGAAAGTCAAAGTATTAAAACTTGGTCAAGCTGTTCATCATCGGCACCAAAGGGAGCGGGACAACCACCATGATAAGGTCCGTAGCCCCGCTTATGGACGATATGGTCTTCATCAATCCCCTCAATTCCAGGGCTGAGCTTGTCAAGGCGGTAAAGGACAGAAGCAATATCCTGGCAGATGACCTTCATAACTACCCTACATCGATACTTAAACTGCTCAAGTATGCAAAAGCAAACTGTTATATCGTTGCATCAACCCTTACCTGTCGGGTGGGTACCCTTCGCTCATTGCTCATGCTCCCCTATTTACAAATGCATTTTCGGGTTAACCGTACGGCAATGAAATACTTGACAAACCGGAATAATTACATAAATTATAAAAACCATAATTCATATATTGAACAACAGTTCAATATTGCTCAATCGAGTACAGGGAAGGTACAGAGGAAGTTGCTGCACAGAGGAAAATGAGCCGGGCCACAATGCGCCGGAGAAAAAAGAGGTTGGTATGAATAATAAAAAAGTTTTATTGGCAGGCATAGGCATTATCGCAGTGCTCTCGATTATAGTTATTGTCAGAATAAAGAGTCTGAAGACTCATACTGCGAACGCCAAATTAGTTGCTTTAGTATCGGTTGAATATCCAAAGCCCATGACCCTGAAGAGGACGATAAGTCTTACCGGCAGTATCATGGCGATCCAGCAGGCAAGCATTTTTGCCCGTGTCGGCGGATACCTGGAAAAGATACCCGTAGATATCGGAGATAAAGTCAGAAAAGGCCAGGTGCTCGCGGTCATCAATTACCAGGATTTACAGAATCAGTACGATCAGGCAAAGGCAAACTTCGAGTACGCGGGTATTCAGTACGAAAGGGCAAAAAAACTGATCGCAAAACAGTTGATTGCACAAAACGATCTTGATACGGCAAAGACACAGTACGATGTTACCCTGGCATTAAAAAACCTTGCAGCACTGAATCTCAGCTACGCAACCATAACCGCGCCGTTTAGCGGGTACATTGCAAACAGGTATGTAGATCCCGGAGTGCTGATACCCGGTTCCACGCAGATGGTGCCGGCAACGCCTTTGCTCGTGCTGGTTGATATAAGCACCGTAAAGATTATGGTCAATATACCTGAAAGGGATGTCGAAAACATCCAAGCAGGCATGCCGGTCACTGCCGTGGCAGACGCGTACAACGATAAAGTGTTTAAAGGAACTATAACCCGTGCCGCAGCTGCACTTGATCCGGCGACAAGAACACTTGCGGTCGAGGTGGATATACCGAACCCCCAGCACCTGCTGAAACCCGGCATGTTTTCAAGGGTCAACATAGTAACAGAGGAGCATAAAAATGTTCTTGCAGTGCCGGTATCCGCGCTATTGAGCATGGATGGGACAAAGAACTTATATGTAATTAAAAACGGCATTGCGGATTTTGTGCCGGTGGAAGAGGGCATAGAATCCGAAGGCATGGTGGAAATTAAAAAAGGGATCAGCCAGTCGGATGCTGTTGTAGTGCAGGGTGAAGAGACATTACATGAAGGTGAAAATGTCACGGTGCAGCAGGCCGGGAAGGAAACGATGTAAATGCCTTTATCGAGATTTTCGTTAAAAAATCCTATATCGATATTGATGCTCGCAATAGCGGTTATCGTGCTTGGCGCAACGAGCGTGAACAAGCTGCCCATAGATGTTTTTCCGAGCATATCCATGCCTGTCGTCGTTGTCGGAACGCTGTTCCCCGGAGCAAGTCCCGCTGATATCGAAAAGGCGATAACTTACCCCATTGAAAAAGCGGTGGCTTCTGTCAATGATGTTTCCTACATACAGTCTACCTCAAAAGAGGGCTTTTCGATGGTCATGGTCTTTTTTAGCTGGGGTGCTAATATCGATAAAGGCTCTGTCGATATCATAGAGAGCATCCAGCGTATCATGAGCGCTCTTCCGCCGGGCATTCAGCAGCCTTTTGTCGTGAAATTTGATATATCCAATATTCCGGTATGCATGGTCACTGTTTCGAGTGACAGGTTAAACGAGCTGCAGTTGAACGATCTTGCAACCAATATAATAGAGCCGCAGATCGAGCATCTGCCGCATGTGGCATCTGCTACCGTAAACGGTGGACTGGTAAGGCAGATCAATGTCGACCTTAACCCCGAAAAGCTCATAGCCAAGAATGTCTCCGTAATGGATGTTATCCATTCTGTAACTGGTGCAAACTTTATACTGCCCAGCGGAGATATCAAGGTCAACAATCTGGACTACAATCTTTTTACCAACAATCAATTCAAAACAATCCCGCCCATGAATAACATCGTGGTCAAGGTGGTCAATGGCGTCCCCATACACATAGGTGACGTAGGTCATGTATCCGATGCGGCCCAGACCAGGACGAACATTGCAAGAATAAACGGGAAGAACGGCGTATACCTGATGGTCAACAAGACCCCTGGTGCGAATACCGTCGATGTGGTCGATGCTATAAAAGGGCTTTTACCGCATCTCCTGAACATTCCTTCGGGTGTTAAATTTGCACTGACCTTCGATCAATCCATATATATAAGACAATCCATAAGCAGTCTCATGCATGAGGCAAGTCAGGGGGCAATACTTGCGTTTCTCATTATACTGATCTTTTTAAGAAGTTTTACCAGCACGCTCATTATCTCACTTTCCATTCCGCTGTCGGTCATGGTCACCTTTATTCTTTTGTACTTCGTAGGACATCAGACACTCAATACATTTACACTCGGAGCACTGACGTTGAGTGTCGGGAGACTCGTGGATGACGCCATTGTCGTGCTTGAAAATATCTACCGGCACAAAAGCATGGGCAAGAGTCCTGTAAAAGCGGCCCTTGATGGTGCAGGTGAAGTTGCAATGCCCGTCCTTGCATCGACCATAACGACGATCTCCGTGTTCTTTCCGGTCGTTTTTATCGCAGGTATTGCGAAACTGCTGTTTGAACCGTTTGCACTTACCATTTCTTTTGCATTGATCGCATCATACTTCGTCTCTCTTACCGTAATACCAGTCCTGTCCAAAAAATATCTTAAACCGGAACGGGATTACGATACGAAATCTCCCAGGTTGTATGAGAGGATTTTTGCGAGCAGCAAGGTGTTTTTTGACCGTATAGATAACCTGTATCAAAATACCCTGAAATGGGCATTGGGACATAAAAAGATCGTGGTATTCGGAGTGACAGGGTTTTTTGTTGCATCTTTGTTCCTCGTCAAATTTATCGGCACGGAATTCTTTCCGGCAACGGATGAAAGCCAATTCCTCATCGTTATGCGCGGACCCGTAGGCACACGGCTCAGAATAACAAACGGATATGTTGAACAGATTGAGCAGATGATACGGGATGTAATACCTGCGAAAGATATAAAGACGATCATTTCAAACGAGGGCCTGCCAACCGGGTTTGCGGCAATATGGAGCCAGAACACGGGACCTCATACAGCCCAGATCCAGGTAAACCTTGTAACGCCGGATAAGAGGCATGTCAGCGATATTGCGTATATGAACATGGTGAGGAAGCGCGTGGCAGGGGCAATACCGGGCGTGCAAACATACTTTATATCAGGCGGTATCGTTTCAAGGATCATGAACTTCGGTTCTACCGCTCCTATAGATGTGGAGTTGTATGGATATGATCTTCATACGGCGGCACAAGAGGCTGAAACCGTTGCCTCAGTCATGAAGAAAACTCCGGGAGTAACGGATGTCATGATAAGCAGGGAAGAAAATTATCCGGAACTGGATATCAATGTCGACAGGGAAAAGGCGGCACTTGCAGGCATTAATCAGATGACCGTAGCCAATACAGTGCTGTCTTCGATGAGTTCGAGTCTTACCCTGTTCCCGTCCGTTTATACGGATCCGTTGTCCGGCAATGAGTATTACGTCGTCGTTCAGATGGACAAGAAATTTACGAACACCAGGCAGGATCTGGAGACCATACCCCTGTCGACCTATAGCGGCAATACGATCTATTTAAAAGATATCGCAAATATCGAAAAAGGGGTGGGACCCATATTGATAGAGAGGAAGTACCAACAGAGGGTCATACATATAACTGCCAATGCAACGGGAAGGCCCCTCGGAGATGTCGCAACCGATCTTTCCAATCAATTCAATAAGCTTCATATGCCTCCGGGGTTCTACATAAATATGAGCGGCGAGGTCGCACAGCAGAAGGGAGCATTTGCAAGCATGTTTTTCGCATTGCTGCTTGCCATCATGCTCATCTATATGATCATGGCATCGCAGTTCAAATCTTTGATAGACCCGTTTATCATCATGTTTTCAGTGCCCATGGGATTCATAGGCGTCCTGTGGATGCTCTTCCTTACGGGCACAACCCTGTCCATCGAATCGTTCATGGGTGTTATCATGATGATAGGCATCGTCGTGAGCAACGGCATACTGCTGGTTGACTATACGAACAGGTTGAGGGGTGAAGGCATAGAGCTTCACGAGGCTGTAGTGAAAGCAGGGAGAACAAGGTTAAGACCTATTTTGATGACCAGTCTTGCAACAATCCTCGGGCTTATCCCCATGGCAATAGGCATAGGGACCGGAAGCGAAACCAACATGCCGCTTGCCCGTGCCGTTATCGGCGGTCTCCTCGTGTCGACTGTATTGACCCTTGTCCTGATCCCGACGCTTTACACGGTCTTTGAAGAGAGATTCAAAAGGACGATAAAACAAGAAGAGGACCTAAAGTAATGAATAACTCTATACACAAGTCCAGGCTTTTAATAATAGGGATAGGAGTAACGCTTGCAATGAGCATCGCTCTAAAAAATTCTGCGCATGCTGATGATAATCAGGCATATGCTCTGGATCAATGCATAGGTATAGCCCTCAAACAACAGCCGAACATAAGGGCGAGCACGACCATGACAGAGGTAAATAAAGAGATACTCACACAGGCGCGTTCGGAATGGTATCCATGGATAAGCGCCCAGGGCAGTTATGCAAGAGAGACAAACAACTATGTCTTCCCTCCGGCGTTTTCACATCTTCTGCCAAGCAAACCATCGATGGAAGCAAACAATACGTCCTACGATTATTATAATGCATCCATCGGATTTACCTGGCTGCTCACGAACTTCGGACAGAGGCTCTATACCATCCGGGCGCAGCAGCAGGCGGTAAAATCAGCGCAGTACAATGAAGAGACGACCAAATCAGACGTCATACTCAATGTAATACAGGGATATTACGGCCTGCTCGCTTCACAGCACATATCGGATGTAGCTGCAGAGGTCGTCAGTGAAAGCTCAAGACACCTTGAACAGGCAAACGGGTTTTTGAGCGTAGGCAGGGTATCGCGTATAGATACAGCGAGGGCGGAAACAGACTATGCAAATGCACAGTTGAACATGATAACGGCAAAAAACAATGTCGAGCTTGCCATGGTCAACCTCCTCAATGCAATGGGCATAAAAGAGACGGACACTATCAGTATTCTCGATACCATGACGCCGACAACCAGGGACTATGACCTCAATGAAGTCATACAAAAGGCAATGGACAACAGGCCGGAGCTTAAATCGCTCTACGCTGCGGATGAGAGCATAAGGGCATCACAAAAGGCCACCATGGCATCCAATCTGCCCTCTATTATCGGTTCAGGCGGATATAATTGGACAGGTTACAACACACCGCTTACCTGGAACTGGTCGATAGGCGTCGGTGTGCAGTTTCCCCTGTTTTCAGGCTTCAGCACCTATGGAAGGTACGGAGAGCTGAAAGCAAGGGAAGACAACCTGCAGGCACAGATAGATGCGGCAAAGCAGGGGATCACCTTTCAGGCAAAACAGGCATACCTTAATCTTCAGCAGGCAAAGGACAGCATCAATGCAGCTAAAAAGGCGATGGACAGCGCAAAGCTCAACCTCGAACTTGCGGACGGCAGATATACCACAGGTGCCGGCTCCATAATCGAGCTTACCGATGCAGAAACGCTCTTTGCATCGACAAGTGCAGTTTATATACAATCCGTTTACAGTTATAACATAGCCTTATCCATGCTCCGGAGGGCAGAGGGCAGTATAACAGAAGGTTATTAGAGTAAGACACGGAGTTAATCCGCCGGTCCGACACTACCGGGACTCGGAAAGGGAGGAACAGACATGAATAAAAAGGTGATAGCGCTTGTGGCGCATGATTCGAAGAAATTAGACCTTGTAGAATGGGCAAAATACAACGAAGGCACACTCAAGAAATTTACCCTGTATGCCACGCATTCTACGGGCACCGAGATCAAAAGGCACACGTCCCTCGACATAAACCTTTTGCTCAGCGGTCCTCTCGGCGGAGATGCACAGACCGGCGCCTTGATAGCAGAGAATAAAATAGATTTTTTGATCTTTCTCTGGGATCCGCTGACTCCACAGCCGCATGATGTCGATGTAAAGGCGCTGCTGCGCATCGCGGTGCTCCACAACATACCCATGGCATGCAACAGGGCCACGGCGGACTTCCTGATCTCTTCCCCGCTTTTTCAATAAAGAAATTCATTTATTATAGAGCCCGCTTGCCTGCTGTGTTTACTCAAGAGGTTCCGGCAGTATCGGACTTCCACCGCCAAGTTACCGCCCATGCCGGGCGAACCTGCAGGGACAGATTTTACACCTGCCCCTATCTTCTCTGCTTGACAGTTTATCCATTTGTAATCTAAACATGGATGCAATTATGGATTATAAAAACACATTGAACCTGCCACAAACCGGCTTCCCCATGAAAGCTGATCTGCCGAAGCGTGAACCCGATATGCTCAAGTTCTGGCAGGACAACCGCATCTACGAAAAGATTATAGCAAAAAACACCACCGGTAAGATGTTCATGCTCCATGACGGACCTCCCTATGCCAACGGGCATATCCATATAGGTCATGCACTCAACAAGATACTCAAGGACATAATAATCAAGATCAATGCAATGCACGGTTACAGGGCAGAGTATGTGCCGGGCTGGGACTGCCACGGTCTTCCCATAGAACACAATGTCGATAAGTCGCTTGGTCCTAAAAAACAGGCCATGTCAAAGCTCGAGATACGTAAGGCATGCAGACAGTTCGCACAGCAGTTTATCGACATACAAAGGAATGAGTTTATAAGGCTCGGCGTGCTCGGCAGGTGGGCAGAGCCTTACCTTACGATGAATTACAACTATGAAGCGGACATCATAGAGGAATTGTCAAAGATCATGCGGAACGGATATGTGTATAAAGGGAAAAAACCCGTTTACTGGTGCGCGCACGATGCTACCGCTCTTGCAGAAGCAGAGGTTGAATACGAAAACCATGTTTCGCCGTCCATCTATGTAAGATTCAAGGTAAAGGACGACAAGGGGAAATTCCCGGCATCGATAAAAGGCAAAAATATTTATTTCGTAATATGGACGACAACACCATGGACACTTCCTGCAAACCTTGCAATAACGCTCCATCCGGAACTCGAGTATGCCTATTTCAATGCGGGGGGAGAGATATATATAGTTGCACAGGCTTTGCTGGACAGTCTCAGGGAGATGCTGCCCGGATGGAAAGAAGGACAGGTCATGGCAGCAGCGAAAGGGAAAACGCTTGAAGGAATAGTTGCACAGCATCCGATGTATCAACGGGATTCCATTATTACACTCGGTGATTATGTCACAACGGATATAGGGACCGGGTGTGTTCACACGGCACCGGGACATGGTGCAGACGACTATCAAACCGGCGAAAGGTACGGACTGGATGCCTATGCACCCGTGGACAGGCACGGCAAGTTTACGAATGAAGTCGAATTTTTCAGCGGTACGTTCGTATTCGATGCGGACAAGGATATTATAGAAAAACTCAAAGAAAACGGTGCGTTGTTGAAACAGCAGGATTATCCCCATTCTTACCCGCATTGCTGGAGATGCAAAAAGCCTGTCATAACGAGGGCCACGGAACAGTGGTTTATCTCAGTTGAAAAGCATGATTTAAGAAAACAGGCACTTGAGGCAATAGATAATGTGCAATGGATACCGACATGGGGGAAAGACAGGATAAACGGCATGCTTGAGACAAGGCCGGACTGGTGTATATCCAGGCAGCGGATATGGGGCGTACCGATACCGGTATTTTACTGCACTAAATGCGGTGAAAGTGTTGCAGACCCCGATGTTGCCTTGCGTGTGTCGGGTCTGTTTCAGGAAAAGGGTGCGGATATCTGGTTTGAGAAACCCGCAGATTATTTCATACCGCAGGGTTATCGGTGCCCTCGATGCAAATGCGAAACCTTCGAAAAGGAAGAGAACATTCTCGATGTGTGGTTCGACTCCGGCGTAAGCCATGCTATCGTATTGAAGCACACGGCCGGGTTGATGTGGCCCGCGGACCTCTACCTTGAAGGCAGTGATCAGCACAGGGGCTGGTTCCAATCGACCCTGCTGACGTCCCTGTCGGCAGGACACGGTATTCCGTACAAGGCTGTATTGACGCACGGTTTTGTCGTTGACGAGAAGGGCCGGAAGATGAGCAAGCAGCTCGGCAATGTTGTTGCCCCGCAGGAGGTCATCGATAAATACGGAGCCGATGTCCTGAGACTCTGGGTTTCTGCAGAGGATTTCCGGGGCGATGTCAGTGTTTCTAAAGACATCCTCGAACGGCTGAAAGAGGCATACCGCAAGATCCGCAACACCATGAAATTTATTTTGGGCAATTTATACGACTTCGATCCCGAGAAACACAGGGTTGCTTATAAGGACATGCCGCCTCTTGAAAAGTATATGATTTATAAAACAGCAGAACTGGTCAGGAAGATAGACAAGGCTTATGAAGATTATAACATACATATTGTATACCATGCAATGCTGGATTTCTGCGTCGCAGACCTCAGTTCATTTTACCTCGATGTGCTGAAGGACAGGTTGTACGTATCGAAATCAGATGCACCGGGCAGGCGTGCCGCACAAACCGTGCTTTACGATACGCTCGTTTCACTTATTGCAATGATAGCCCCGGTACTATCATTCACCGCAGAAGAGGTATGGGCACACCTGCCCGGCAAAAAGGAAGAAAGCGTGTTTTTATCGAATGTCCTTCATGAGCAGGTATTCCCCGAACCGGACAGTGTCATTTATCAGGACTATGAGAGATTGAGGTCAATAAGGAATGAGGTAAACAAGGCATTGGAGATACAGAGGGCGAACAAAAAAATAGGTTCTTCCCTCGAAGCACTCGTTATAATCGGCGCGGATCAGGATAGTTATAAACTCCTTGAAAAATATAAGCCCGCACTGCCCGAATTGTTCATTGTTTCCCAGATAGAATTGAAAGGAAATGGCGGTGCATTGCAGGTAGAGATACAGCACGCACATGGTGAAAAATGTGAACGGTGCTGGAACTTCTCCGATGCGGTCGGCAATGATGCACGTCATCCGACCTTATGTGAGAGATGTGTAAAGGCGGTGAGCTGATGATACCGTTAAAAGACAGGGTTTTTTATCTGCTGATCATAGGTGTATCGGTAGTCATTCTCGATCAATTTACAAAATACCTCGTTGTTCATTTTCTGACGCACAGGATCGTTCTTATCCCCGGAATGATCGACATGGTGAGCGTTTACAACAGGGGCGTGGCATTTGGTATGTTCAACACCAGCCAGCAGTGTATCTTGAGGACGACGCTCCTGACCGTTCTGTCTGCAGGTGTTTTTGTTCTCCTGTTTTTTGTCTCTCTGTTTTCAAAGGAAATAACGAGGCTATCCATGGTCTCTTTGTCCATGATCATGGGCGGTGCTGCCGGCAATATCATAGACAGGATCAGGCTCGGATATGTCGTGGATTTTATAGATGCCTACCTCAAGAATGCACACTGGCCTACGTTCAATGTAGCGGACAGTGCAATCACGATTGGTGCAATCCTGCTTGCGATAGAACTGCTCATGTCCCGCAAACCCAGATAAGATTCAACCCGGGAATTTGCCTATCAGGATCATTTGATATATAAGGAGCATACCTAAAAACAGGGGGTGCCGTATGATCATAGACTGTCACTATCATTTGGAAGAGCGCCTGCTTAAAACAGACGAGCTGTTAAGCAGGATGGACTCAAACCGCGTGGATAAAGTAGCACTTATGGCAGGCATGGCCGAACCATTTACAGAACCGTCGCCGTTTCTCGTAGGGCTTCTTCAATTCCTGCTCACGCACGGGACTTTAAGGGGCATCGGAAAGCGGCTGGTGGCAAATTTCAACGCACAGGGAGACATAAATATACTCGGTAAGGTTTATAAAATAGACAAAGACCCGGACAATGAAGCTGTATTCAATGCAGTTAAAAAATATCCCGACAGATTTTACGGCTGGATATTTGTGAACCCGAAAGGGAAAAATGATTCTGTGAAAGAGTATGAGAAATGGAAAAACATGCAAGGTGCGATTGGAGTAAAAGCACATTCGTTCTGGCACCACTTTAAGCCCGTCGAGCTTGCACCTGTTGCAAGCCTGCTTGCAAAGACCGGCAAGCCTTTGCTCGTACATGTCGGTTTCGGGGAAGAGGGCGACTTTTACAGCCTCCTGAAAGAGGTGCCGCAGTTGAAACTGATAGTGGCGCACGCAGGATTTCCCGTGTACAGGGACACATGGGAAAAGATCAAAGACAGAAAAAATATATACGTCGACCTATCGCAGACAAGTTATGTCGGCGACAGGATAACATCGGAAGCAGTCGGGTATTTGGGTGTAGAAAGATGTGTCTTCGGCACAGACGGTCCCTTTGGGTTTACTGCAGCGGACGGGAAATTTGATTATGGGTTTATCAAGCGGAGGATAGAAAGGCTTTTCCCGGATAAGGGCATACAGAGAAGGCTGCTGGGAGAAAACTTTGCAGAGCTTGCGGGCATAAAGTTGAGTTAGCAAGATTGGAAAAATGAAGCCGCAAAAAAGTTTATTCGATACCATAGCGCCTGTTTACAATGTATTTTTTAATTATCAGGTGAGATCATTCAGGACAATTTTATCAAGGGCAGGCACGTATCTTATAGTTCCCAAAAATGCTCGCGTGCTCGATATAGGATGCGGCACGGGCGCACTCGCTTTTTGCCTGAATGAAATGGGTTACCGGGTAACCGGTGTAGATGCATCTCCAAAAATGGTGGAAATGGCACAGAAGAATAACAAGGCAGCCAAGATTAATTTTCTCGTGGCAGACGTACTTAAAGGCCTGCCCTATAAAGATAAGAGCTTTGACCTCATTATGTCTTCGTATGTTGCCCATGGGCTTCAGAGAGAGTCCCGCCTGGTTTTTTTCACCGAGGCAAAACGGCTTGCGGCAACGCAGTTGATCTTTCAGGATTACAATAAAAAAAGAAAGGCACTCTCAGATCTTGTCGAATGGGTTGAAAGAGGGGATTACTTTTATTTTATCCAGCACGCTGAAGACGAAATGAAGGGGATTTTTCAGACTGTTGACGTACGCTCATTTGCAGCACAGATAGCATGGTACATCTGCACGCCGTGATGCCGAAACACCTGAGTTTCCCATTTTTTCAGTTCGAAAATAAAAGGATT
>JBBIVV010000049.1:0-12875 GCA_037439545.1 bacterium | reverse complement strand
TGGATAAACGCGAGCTGATGACCGATGTCGAGATGCGAAATGGGCTCATCGAGCAAAAGGATCTCGGGCTCCTGCGCTATCGCCATTGCCAGCATCACCCTTTGTTTTTCTCCCATGGACAGGGTAAAGAACTGCCGGTGAGACAGTTTATCCGTGTCGGTCAGCCTAAACGCATTGTCAATGGCTGCCCTGTCGGTTTTATCAAGCCCTGAAAATGCCCCTGTATAGGGGTGCCTGCCCAGTGCAACTATTTCATGAACTGTGTAATCGAACGGAAGATCGATGCTCTCCGGCACATAAGCCCGCATGCAGGCTAGGGCCCGCCGGTTGAGAGAATGGATGTCTTTACCGTCCAGCGTGATTCGACCGGCGTGAGGTCTCAAGATGCCGGACATGAGCTTGATCAGGGTAGTTTTTCCCGAGCCGTTGGGCCCTATGATGCCCAGCATTTCCCCTTTTTCAATCCCCAGACTCAGGCCGTCTATCCTGAACGTATTGTTCAATGCAAATGAAATGCTATCGATAAAGAGATACATCAGAACCTGTACCCCTTTAACGATCTCAGCAGGAGATAGAGAAAGAACGGCGCACCGATAAGCGATGTTATGACACCGACCGGTACCTCGACCGGCCGCAGAACGGTCCTTGCGATGAGGTTCGATACCAGCAAGAAGATGGCACCGACAAAAATGTTCACCATTATAAGTCGTTTATGCGATGGCCCTATGATAAGTCTCGTAATATGCGGCACAATAAGCCCTACGAACCCCACAAGACCGCTCAGATAGACTGCAACACCTGCAAGAAGGGCCGCAATAACCATGGAGAGCAGTCTTGTCCTTTCAACGTGCACACCCAGGCTCGACGCCTTTTCGTCCCCGAATGAGAGCACGTCGAGGTAGGGGGCTATAAAGACTGCAGTCACACTCAGGACAATAAATGCAATACCGATAAAGATGAGTTCGTGCCAGCCCGTTTCTTTTACGCCGCCCATGAGCCACAGCATTATGGAGTAGATCCTGATCTGCATAGTATTGCTCATGAGTATAATAAACGACATCACGGAACCGAGGAGTGCGCTGACGGCAACGCCCGCCAGTATGAGGTAGAGCGGCGTTGAACTGCCGGATGAGAGGGAGATCAGGTAAACGATTGCCATTGCACCGACAGCACCCAGGAAAGCCGACAACGACACCGAAACACTGCTCAACATAACCGCCTGTGCAATAGCAGCACCGAGCGCAGCACCCGAAGAGATGCCCAGGATATAGGGGTCCGCAAGCGGGTTTCTCAGGATCGCCTGAAAGATCGAACCGCTTACACCGAGCCCTGCACCAACGATAATCCCGGCGATAGCAATCGGCAGTCTAATAGACAGAATGATCGTACTATCCACGCTTTTCGATGAAGACAGGAATGCCTTTACAACATCAGGGATGGGTATGTTTACAGGTCCTATAGCGATGTTGAGCAGGAATACTATGGCAAGACACAGTACGAGTGCGGACCACAGCAGCCATGTATGCTTTTCTATGTATTGATACAGTTTCATTGGTTGTTAGTTCCTCCTGGAGACTGCATATTAATCCCCCCTCCTCCCCCTTTAGTAAAGGGGCGTAGGGGGGATTTGTCTGTACCGCTATTGTTATTCTCAAATACCTCCGGGTGTATGTCTTTTGCTACCTGAATAAAAGCATTGATAATGTCCGGCCCCGGTCTCGAGACAAGATTTTCGTTTATATGATAGACCCTGCCTGTTTTAACCGCCTTTATTTCAGACCAGCCCGGGCGTTTTCTCAGTGCGTTTATATCAAATCTGTCGGACAGGATAATAATGTCCGGGTCCTGCGCGAGAATAAATTCTTCCGGAAGCTGCGGCCACATGGTATCGGTATTATGGGCAATATTTACCGCATGCGCCAGGGTTATCATGCTGTCGATAAAACTGCCACGGCCTGCAGAGAACGGCCTTGACGGGTCAGAGGCATCTATCTCAAAGTATACGCGCGGCGTTGTTCTGCAATATTTTAACCTCGAATCCATCCAATCTAATTTCCCTTTTATTTTATTCACAAGAACGGATGCAGCGGCATTCGCCGAAAAGATCCTGCCGGCGAGCCTTATATCGTGCATTACTCCGTCTATAGTATCGGGTGACAGCATGATACAGGGGATATTCAAATGTTCAAGCCTGTTACAGATCATGTCTTCACCATAGATCCCCATAACCAGCCCGGGGTTCAAAGAAACAACCTCTTCAACAGAAGGATTGATAAACCCAATCCTTTTTACGGAAACCGGTAATGGATTGTCGTCGGTATTACTTGCACCGACAATTGCGGACGTCATGCCCAGTGCAGAAACTATATCAGTGTTCGAAGGTGCAAGGGTGACGACCCGTTTGACCGGTGTCTGAATTATGACCGTCCTGCCTGCGTCGTCGCGGACAGACAGGGTCGCGGCATCCCGTGCGTAGAGGGGATGAACTGCCCCTCCGAGCATAAACGTTATACACAGAATAAGTCTCTTGCCCATGCTATGACTCCTTCCGTACAAAATTTACAAAATGCTGTGCTGCAGCCGGGTTCGAACAAAAATGCACATGGATATAACTTGCGAGTATACGTTTCCTGCTGTAGCCTTCTTCCCTGTTTTGCCCTTCAAGAATATAACACGTTTTTAACAATGTGTCCGGCTGCTGATTTACCAGAGCAGAATAATGGAACTCCTGCCCTCTCAGTCTGTCCCCCTGCCTGCCAAGTATACAGTCCTCCTTCAGGACAATCTCCCGGTAGCCAAGGTGCATTCTTGATCGTTCCATTTTGGTCTCAAACGGCATGACACCTGCCATGCTGAAATATTCATGATCAAATCCGTGGATTCCGTTCGACAGGTACATCATACCTCCGCATTCCGCATACACAGGCTTGTCCGCATCAACCCATGTTTTGATGGATTCAAGCATGGCCGCGTTCCCTGATAATTGCTGTGCGTGGATTTCCGGATATCCGCCGCCGATATACAGCACGTCCGCATCGGGTATCTCCCTGTCTGCCAGAGGACTGAACCGGACGATCTCTGCTCCCTCTTCTTTGAGCTGATCAAGGTTGTCTTCGTAGTAGAAGCAGAATGCCCTGTCATACGCAAGGGCTATACGGATACCGGGTCGTGAAGATGCTGTGCGGATTTTCTGCCGTGGCAGGAAGGAAGACGGCGTGGAACAATCCGCCGACCGTACCAGGCTGTCCATGTCTATATGAGCACGGACTGCCTCGCCGAGCTTTTCTATCAGATACGGGGCAAGGGGACTTTCCTGTGCAGTTGTCAGCCCGAGATGCCGCTCCTGACGGCGAAAATCCGCATCATCCGGCAGATAGCCCAAAACTGGTACACCTCGCACAGCATGTCTGAGCATGTCGAAATGCGCCGGGGAAGACACACGGTTAAAGATGACGCCGATGAATTCAGGCGCCCCATGATAGGAGATAAACCCCTGCACAATTGCCCCGGCGCTCTCAGCCATACCGTAAGCATCGACAACCAGAATTACCGGTACCTTCAACAGGTTCGCAAGTGCTGCAGTACTGTAGTGACCGTCATACATGCCCATGACGCCTTCCACAACTGCAGTATCCACATCTGCCGTATGTTGAGAAAAACATTCTTTGACACCGTGCTCTCCACACATCCAGATATCCAGGTTCCTCGAAGGCACACCGGTAATAGCGGTATGGAGACCTGTATCGATAAAATCCGGGCCTGCCTTGAACGGCTGAACCTTGAGCCCCTTCATCGTCAATGCACTGAGAATACCGAGGGTTACCGTCGTCTTGCCGCACCCGCTGTGCGTCCCGGCTATGACTATGCCTTTAACCATTGAGACAGCTCCTTCAATAAAAGTACGTTCTGCTTGCGATTTTTAACCGCGACTCTGATGTAGGTTTTATCGAGCTCTTTGAAGTCAGAGCATAGCCGAACAAGTATTCCTTTCTTTTTTAATTTTCTATATACAAATTCCGCATTAAGAAACCTGAAAAGATAAAAATTTGCACAAGAATTAACGAAATTTATGCCCAATTGGTTAAATCTCTTTTCAAGAAATTGTTTTTCATTTTTTATTAATTCCAGAGTTTGTTTTTTATAGGTAGTATCATTCAGTGCAGATATGCCCGCCCTCTGCGCAAGCGTATTAACTGTCCATGGCTCTTTGTACTGCTTGATAAGATCTATAATTTTTAAGGGAAATATACCATAACCAAGCCTTAAGCCTGCCAATGCATAAAACTTTGTCATTGATCTTATAACGATCAAATATGGATTTTTCTCAACCTCTTGGATTACAGATGCATCCGGAACAAAATCAATGAATGCCTCGTCTACAATAAGATAAGATTTCAGTGCCTTTGCTGTATGAGCAATCCTCAGTACATCTTTTTTTTGAGTAAGCCTGCCTGTTGGGTTGTTTGGATTGCATAAAAACACCATATCATATCTTATAGAAGAAAGTGCTTTAATAAACGCTTCAGGATTTAGATCAAGGTTGTTTTCTTTTTTTAATCCATAATGCATAGCCCTTGCCCTATAGGTTTTGCATGCCCTTTCATATTCAGAGAATGTAGGTGCAGGAATAAGCACGTTTTTAGGTTTTAATGCCCGCACAAACAGATATATTAACTCTGTACTGCCATTACCACATACAATACTTTCGGGTATTATGCTGTGATACTTTGCAATCTCCTGCTTTAGTGCATTAGTATCAGGATCAGGATAATTGATGATATCTTTTGAACTATCTTTAATTATCTGTATCACACCTTCAGGTGCACCGAGAGGATTTATGTTTGCGCTAAAGTCAATAATCTTATGCTTATTAAGCTTTAGCATATCTGCCAATTTATAAATATTACCTCCATGTTCAACATCAAATTCTGCTCTCTTCATAAGTTATTCCTTATCTGAAGGCTAATTATGACTATTACAATGCCTATTAATGAGGCAATCTTTGCAATACGTATGGCTTGTTCAGCTGCAGCACTATAATTCTGTGCATAATCCTTTCCAATAAAGGGCTTTTCAACGGGTATACCGTTATAGGTAGATGTGCCGCCAAGCACCACCCCCAGTGCACCCGCCATTGCGGCCTCCGGTATGCCTGCATTCGGACTTGGATGCTTCCTCCCATCCCGGAGCATTGTATGAAAAGCATTTGCCGCTGTTGACCAGCCATAAATAATTATCGATGTAATAACTATAAGCAAGCCGGTTATCCTTGCCGGTAGATAGTTTGCGATGTCATCTAATCTTGCAGAGGCAAATCCAAAATGGATGTACCTTTCGTTTTTATACCCAACCATTGAGTCAAGCGTGTTTATAGCTTTGTATACCATTGCAAATGGCAAGCCTCCTAAAGTTAGATAAAACATCGGGGCTATGATACCATCCGACAAATTCTCTGATAGGGTTTCTATTGTTGCCATGAACACCTTTTTCTGAGATAGCGTTTCTGTATCTCTTCCTACAAGCCTGCTTAATCTACTTTTTGCGATATCAAGGTTGTTATTTTTTACAGCCTTGATCACCCGTTTACTTTCGTTTATTAATTCTTTGACTGCAATTGTAGTGGATATGAGATACACAAGCAAAATATCACCCATGATTATCAAGAACCTGCTGTGAAGATGATATATAATGTCCATTACAAAGGCTGTGAGAATGAATGCAGGCAGGACTATTGTAAAAACAAGTAATATACCTGCGGCCTTCTGTGCATACGGTGTCTTGGCATATCTTCTCAATATAGTTTCTACCTTTATGATTGTCTTCCCCATTATTCTCACAGGATGTGGCAGCCATACCGGGTCCCCAATGATCAGGTCAAGTAGATATGCAAACATCATTATTGAAGGTGGAATACTAAACATGAATGTGGTGAGGCTTGTTAAATTGCCTGATAGTAAATGTATTTTTTGTCCCTTTATCCCAATCATCCCAGAGAAAGGCATCTTGTCTGCCATCTGCAATGACCCTGAAAACATAGCGGGTTTGTTCTTCATAGAACTCGCAGAAAGCCCCGGTTTTATCCATTCTACCATGCATTGTATAAACCTCTGCGGGACAGGGCGCACCACAAAAATGGCGTATTGCACAATGGCTGCATGGTTCTATATCTTCTACTTTCCGGCCGGTAACTATGCTGAAAGGACTGCTGACAAGTACACCCTCAATATCGTCTTGGAAAATATTCCCGCCCTTAAATGATGACAATCCGACAAATTCACTGCAGGGAAACAGATCTCCATTTGCCGACAAAGCGAAAAAAAATCTCCCGCCTCCACAGGGGGAAATATCGCACATAAGACGCCGTGCAGAAGGTGCAATAATCGCCAGAAAAATATTTGCAAAGTTGGCAACTATAAGCTTTTTGCCGGTCTGCTTATAAAGCTCGTAGGTGCGATCCATCGCAGACAGATAATATTTGACAGCATCAGTATCGGAAGGTTTGACTTCCTTTGACGATGGCATGGTACTCCGCACGATGTTCAGCATGCAGCTCGGCACGTCATGGCTATGAAAAAATTCCACAAGACTAACTAATTGACGCATATTCTCGCTGGTAATGGTACTTATAATATTCCAGCCTGCATACCCTTTGAGACGCTCCATTGCTTCAACAGTCTTTTTATAGGTGCTCTCTCCACTCCAGTTGTGTCGTGTGCGGCCGTCGATGTCAGACGTTGGTCCATCAAGAGACATACCAATACTTACATTCCTGGCGGTTAAAAATTCTACCGTCTGATCATCTAAAAATGTGGCGTTGGTTTGGATGCCAAACCGGAAGTCTTTACCGTACTTATCTATACCGGCAAAAACAGTCTCACGGTTGAGCAGTGGTTCAGCACCGTGGAAGATGATCTGGGGAAGTGTCCCTATGGGCAGCGTTCTTCTGAAATAGCTTTTAAGCCGCTCTAAAGCCTCAAATAGCTCTTTTTTGGACATACTGTGCCCATTGCGTCTCATGTTTTCAGGAATATAGCAGTAAGAACAATTGAGATTGCATCGTTCCGTCGGGTTAAAGTATACGGCAGATGGTCTCCGGGTAAAACGCAGGTCTTCCATTTCTTTTTTAAACTCGTCCGACTTCCTGATATATGCCCTTCTCAACTGAGTATCACTCAGGACATCCACAAGCCTATTGCGTTTTACCAGCAACCAGAATGCTGTAACGGGATCAACCAGTGCAAGGTAGTCTTTATGCCCGATATCAACAGGCAAAAGTGCGGGTCCATTACCGGTATTGATAAAAGACCCCTTTGAATTAGATATCATTTAGTAAAAACCATGCTCTCAATTGGACTTTAAAATATAGTGTGACAAACCGGTGCCATTGACCTTGCAAGCCTTACGATATGATATTACATCCCTGGTTGGCTTGCCCTTTTTCGTGATTTGTTTCTTAACCTTTTTTAATGTTTTCATATTTATCCTCCTTTTTTTATTTTAGTTATTTCTAATTTTCTATGGGTAAATTCATACCCCTACGATCCTTTTTATAAACTTCATATCGAGATGCTGTTTTACAATGTCCGCAAAATGATCGATGGCCGCATCCTTCGCCTGAGCATATTGAAAGGTATGCTTTAACGGGTTTAAGCCCTTTTTTATCCTTACGTTATTCAGGATTGCCCTTCTGAATTCGTCATTATCGAAGATCCCGTGGATGTAAGTGCCAAAACAGTTTTTATTTCTTGTTCCATCCAGTGTATCCAATCTCCCCGCTGATGTTGTGCAAGAATTATTATCAGGGTCATTCTCTTTTTTGTCATTCCCGTGAAAACGGGAATCCAGCCTTTGCCACTCCAACGGGAGCGAATCATTTATGTTTTGATGTGAAACCCTTCTCAACCTGAACAGCCCAATATCCCCTTTGCTCACTCCATGATGGATCTCGTAACCTTTAAGTCTTGTATCTTTAAAACCCTTAAAGCCAAACCTTGAACCCCGGACAATCTCAGCTTCAACCTGCGCTGTAATTTTTGCTTTCTGAAACACTGTTTTTATAGGTAGTAAGCCAATACCGTCCAATGTTTTAATCCTGCCTTCCACTCCATAGGGATTCAGAAGTCTTTCCCCCAATATCTGATAACCGCCGCATATTCCAATGATCTGGGTGCCTTTTGCATACGCACGTTTTATACTTTCATGAAGACCTGTTTGTTTTAAAAACAGAAGCGCATCCATGGTATTCTTTGTGCCGGGAATGATCACAAGATCGGCATTATCTATAGGTGTCTGCGTATCGGCATAGAGAAGCTCTGCATCGGGCTCGTATAAAAAAGGCTCGAAGTCCGTGAAGTTTGAAATATACGGAAGCTTAATCACAACGATCTTTATCGGATCTTGAATTTTTAATTTCGCATCTTGAATTTCTTCAAGTCCTGCCCCGTCTTCTTCCGGCAATCCGATATTATTCATATAAGGAATCACCCCTATCACAGGCTTATTAGTTTTATCTTCAATCATTTTTAGACCGGGTTTCAGCAGGTCTAAATCACCTCTGAATTTATTTATAATAAACGCCTTTATATAATCTGCATCTCGTAATCTCCCCCTGACAAGGGGGCCTGAGAGGGTTTCTTCTGCCTTGACAGGATGAATTGATGGATTTGTACTATCTTTTAACAGTTCAATAGTCCCATAAAATGACGCAAACACGCCGCCTTTATCGATATCCCCTACCAGCAATACAGGTGCGTTTGCGTACCTTGCCATTGCCATATTTACTATATCATCTTTCATAAGATTTATTTCGGCAGGACTGCCTGCGCCCTCTATAATGATTAATTCATGATTTTGGGAAAGCCTTTTAAAAGAACTTCTGACGGCATTCAGCGCCCGGTGTTTTAACCCGTAGTATCCTTTTGCCTTCATGGTCGTATAAGCCTTCCCGTGAATCACTATCTGAACACCTGCTTCTCCCGAGGGCTTCAATAAGATCGGATTCATATCGATCTCAGGCTCAATCCTCGCAGCTTGTGCCTGAAGCGCCTGCGCAACACCTATCTCTCCTCCTTGGTTTGTTACAGAAGCATTCAATGCCATGTTCTGTGCCTTGAAAGGTGCGACATCCACGCCCATGTTCTTAAAGATCCTGCACAGTGCAGCAACGATAATGCTTTTGCCCACGCCTGAGCCAGTGCCCTGAATCATCAATGATTTAGCCATGCCGCCGCCATAAATAGGAATAATACCTCTGACAACTCACTGATTGCACCCAGCGTATCCCCGGTAATACCGCCGAATTTCTTTTGAAAATAATGCACGGACATCACGCTGAACCCGAAGAGGGCTGCGAGCATGCCTCCGGCAAGAGCCATAAGATGATAGACGCTTGCCGGGCCGGCACCTGGTACGCCCCGGTATACAAACACCCCTCCTGCTGTCAGGACAGTAAGTATACCGGTGGCGCCCAGAACGTGACCCGGATAACTATATTCAATAAACGCCCTTCCAATGCCGTCTTTTCGTGCGGATGTCCCTCTGTACAGCGCGCAGACCATTGTCCATTTTGAGTACACCGGCATGAGAAACAGCAGAAGAACTACTGCTGCAAGCTGCTGATCAGAAATCAGGGTGCTCAATAAAACATACTTAATCAGAACCGTACCGACGATGGCCACGGTACCCATAGCGCCTATTCTGCTGTCCTTCATGACCGACAATCTCTTCTCGATATCGGATGACGTACTTCCGGTCGGTGCAACACCCAGCGCGTCGAAGGTATCTGCAAGCCCGTCAATATGCAGGCCTTTATTGATGACCATGAGAAGTAAAATGACGACGATGCTTATCAGTCCGGCGGGTGCCTGGCATGTCCGTGCTCTGCAGAGAACCATCATCAGTGCCATGAACGTCAGCACTACTGTGATGCCCTGAACTGCACCGACAAGCGGAAAGAACAGGGACGAACCGCCCAGATCATCCTCCTGGATCGTGCCCGTTATTTTAACCGGGATAATCGTCAGGAATTGAACCGCAATCAGTAATCTACGAATCTGCCTTTTCATGAACTCCGGCCTCTTCAAATGTTGCCATCTCCTTATAAAGCTTCAGCCCCGCCTCTATCACCGGCATGGCAAGCGCAGCGCCGGTTCCTTCTCCCAGTCTCAGGCTCAGGTCAAGAATGGGTTTCAATCCTATCATTTCGTGGACTGCCCTATGGCCCTGTTCCACGGAATTGTGTGCCATAAACATATAATCTTTTGTTGCTGGCTCAAGACTGTATGCTATCAGGGCGCTGGCGCCCGATATGAGCCCGTCGACGACAACCGGCACATGATGTATGGCACAGCCTATGATCAGACCGGCGATACCACCGATCTCAGCACCGCCTATCGCCGCAAGAACGCCCAGCGGGTCCTGAGGGTCCGGCCTGTTGAACGCAATTGCCTGTTCAATGACCTTGACCTTATGTTGGAATGTCTTGTCATCGATACCTGTACCTTTGCCCGTAACCTCTGCAACAGGCTTGCCCGTCAAGACAGCGATAATTGCTGATGACGGTGTTGTATTGGCTATGCCCATGTCTCCGGTGCCGAACATCGTATATCCCTGTTTTACGTACTCCTCTGCGAGTTCAATACCGATCTTCAGGCACTGCTGCGCCTCCTGCCGCGTCATGGCTGGCCCGTGTGCCATGTTTTTCGTTCCATGTACGCACTTGTTCACGACAAATGCAGTGCCCTGTTTGCCAAATCCTATCTTGCCGCCGCTCCCGCATGTATGCAACGTTGGTATGTCCGGGTCCTTGGTGAAATCATGATCAACGCCGATATCCACCACAACCACATCCGCACCAATATGGCGTGCAAGCACATTGATGCCGGCGCCTCCCCGGATAAAATTCAATACCATCTCCCTGGTGACCTCTTTGGGGAATGCAGACACGCCTTCGTCTGCAACGCCGTGGTCGCCCGCGAAGGTGAAGATCACCTTTTTACCGATTATTGGCATTGTTTGTCCGCTTATACCGACAAGCCTTTTTGCAAACTCCTCAAGCCTTCCAAGGCTGTCTTTGGGTTTGGTGAGGCTATCGAGCCGTGCTTGTGCCTTCTGCAGGAGTGATGTATCAACTCCCTGAATGTTTATTACTGTATCTTTAATCATCTCAATGTCTCCTTTCTAAACGCCCCTGTGTTCATTTTATCTTCAGGGGGATCCCTGCAACTAACATATAAACCTCATCTGCTATGCCCGCGATGTGCTGGTTGAGCAGACCTTGATAATCCCTGAATATACGTGCAAACTTATTCTCTGGCACTATGCCCATTCCAACCTCATTTGAAACGATAAATATTGTAGGTTGCTCCTTGCCTTGCGTAATTAAGCAACCAGCAAACTTCTCTATCTCCTTCATAACATCCATTTCTGCATACATGATATTTGAAAGCCAAAGGGTAAGACAGTCTATCAATAGAACATCATATCTTGATTTTAATTCCTCGATAAGTCTTGCGGGCTCCATAGGCTCCTCATACGTATCCCATACATTGCTTCGCTGCTTTTTGTGCATTTTAATACGGGCCTGCATCTCATCATCTAATGCTTGTGCTGTTGCTATAAATGCCTTTTTACCCGAGAGCTTTTGAGCCTGTGCAAGTGCGTAGGCACTTTTACCGCTCCGTGCGCCGCCTGTTATAAAGGTAATATACATTGTTTATCCTCAATGAAGTTTTAGTAGGGGCACGTTGCAACATGCCCCTACTATTTGCAATGCATTCATAGGGGGTAATTCATGAATTACCCCCTACCTTGTATTCTCTATTAATAGACAAACACCACATCCTGCGCAGGTTCCGGCAGTTTGAATGTTTTGATTACCGTATTCGTAGCCGGATCGATCTCAAAAACCATATTATCCTGCCAGTCCGTCGCCCACAGCATACCGTCCGGTGCAAATTTAATACTGGTGAGATTAAAGCCTGACAATCCAGCAACCTGTTTTGTTAAGTCTGTCGTAGTAATCCATTGTCCTGTATTTGTATTTATTGTGTCATACCCAACCATACTGTTGAGTGTTACATAACCGATGCCTGTTGAGCTGATAGCGATTCCCGATCCACCTCCGCTCAGCGGGATTGCTGTCTTTTCAACAAAAGCATTGTTGAACAACTCCGCATACCCGCCAATTGCCCCATAGTTACCGCTTGATATGACGACAAAGCCGGTCTGCGTGAGTGGCTCAACTGCCTGGAGATTAACACCTGTTGTTGTGGTTACCGGTGTTAATAAAGCATCTGTCGATGGGTCTATAACACTTATCATTGCAGGTGAGGTATAGGTATAAGCTGCATAGTCCGCACCGAGGTTCGTTACCATGGCCTTTCCATTCACTATGGAAATACCCCAGGGATGCGACTCAAACGCTGAGGCCCATGAGCTGTACCGCGGTATGGCGATGTCGTCCTGAATCGTGTCGTTCGTCATATCCAGCACAGCAACCTTGTTCGTCCCGTTTAACGAAACATACCCTTTCTGTACACCGTTGACTGTCGTTATCGTTATATACTCGGGATACGAAGTTGAAGGAAGCTGAATGGGCTGTTCGTTCTTCATAGAGATCGTGGATTCACTCTCGGTAATACCGACAACCGAGATCGTTGCATCCCCGGCATTCACGACGTACAGAGAATGACCATCGAGCAGCATGCTGTTCGGAATCAGCCCCACCAGCACCCCCAGTTTCTGAATGGTTCCCTGCGTCGGTGACAACGCATACAGTGAGCCGGGCACACTCCCTGCCGGTTGTGAGAGTGCAATGACATAAGGCGCATGTTGAAGCAGCGCTGAACCTGATTTTGCCTTTCCGCATCCTGCAA
>JBBIVV010000048.1:0-13210 GCA_037439545.1 bacterium | reverse complement strand
AAAACCTGCGATGAACAGGATTATCAATCTTTTCATACACAGCCCTCCGTGCTTTATTATCAGGCTGTCTGACATTTGTCATTCTGAGGCAGAGCCGAAGAATCTGATGCCATAGACTCTTCGCGGAGTTTACCCTGAGCTAAAGGAAAGATTCTTCACTTCGTTCAGAATGACAACCCTGCTATTTGGCATTGTCGGACAACCTCTTAGGAACAGTGTAAAGAATAGTTTCCGAAAATTCAATATATTCCTTCGCACAAATTGCGTTTCATCCGCGTACATGGTATAAGTAATCCAGTAAACCCATTTAGAAAGGACGTTGCTTTAAACCCCGCCCTTTCTATAAGGAATTAAAAATTATCATTTTATCCCCACCATAAATGGTGGGGCTTTCTCTCGGGGTAAAAAAAGATGTACAAACAAACAATTTTTCTCCATGCATTCTTTATAGTGATCCTGATTGTCATGGCATCATTCCTTGTCAGTTGTTCCTCCACTTCCTCCGGGCCTTCTTACACGCCGGCAACGATCTACTTCAACCCTGCTGGAACAGGATTCTATGACATGCCTTTCCCGAATGATTATGAGACCGATCCTCAGGGTCACCCGCTGCTCACGGGGTTCCCGAATCCATTGAACATAACGCTTCTGGATCAATATCTGAAAACCGCGAGGACAGAGGTTACAGGCTTTGCAGCCAACGCCCCTGCTTATCTTCATTTTACCGGCCCGGCGATATCTTTATCTACATTGCCGCACACAGCTTCTGAGAGCATGACCGCGGGCTCATCCCTCTATCTTGCCGATATCGATCCCGCGTCTTCACGTTATGGATTCCGCGTCCCTGTCATATGGTATTACGAACTGACAGGCACTGCTTATCTGCCGGTAAATACACTGGCAGTGGAGCCTCTGTACGGGTTCCCGCTGTCAGGTGCGACAAAGTATGCCCTTGTACTCACCAATGCGGTGAAGGATATAAACAACCACTCGATTGCGATGCCAGGGCTTATGCGCCAGGCTTTATTCAGCACCTCAAGCGCTGATCCGGTACTATCGAAGCTCATTGCAGTTTATAAGCCTTTGTACGACTATCTGAAACAGCGCGGAATAAATGCAGATACCATCGGTGCTGCAACCGTATTTACGGCGCAGGACCCGACAAAGGACCTGCGGACGATAAGACAGTTTGTATCAAACCTTACAGGGCTTGGCATTTCGACAATCGGCTATGACGGCATGGGCTCTGACTATGCATGGTACAATACCAACAGCTTTTATGTGTTCGGTGGTACGTACACATCGCCGAACTTCCAGTTCGGCACACCTCCCTATGCTACCGACGGGGGTGCATTTAGTTTCGATACACACGCTGCCCCGGTTATTCAAAGATGGGAGTCATTGGATTTCAGTTTGACAGTCCCCTCCGGCACAATGCCGCCCCATGGCTGGCCTATTGCTTTGTACGCACACGGTACAGGCGGCAGTCATATGAGCATCATAAAGGAATACGGTGGTATAGGAAACATACTTGCGGGTAAAGGGATCGCGGGCATCGGAATTGACCAGCCCCTTCACGGCAACAGGGTCAGCCCGCCCCTGTCATCCAGCGAGCTCGATATGGACTCGTTTAACTTCTTTAACCCGGACGAGGGCAGGACGAACTTCAGGCAGTCTGCGGTCGATTCATTCGTGCTTACCAGACTTATTGAGACAGGGGGGCTGAACATAACAGCGGGCATATCGCCGACCGGACAACCTATAACCTTTGATACAAACGATATTATTTTTGTAGGTCATTCGCAGGGAGGAATAACAGGCACGCTTTACGCTGCGCTGGAGCCCGGCATAAAAGGCGCGGTGCTTTCCGGCGATGGCGGAGACTTATCGTTAACTATTTTATACAGGGAGTCTCCCAGTATTGCGCAGCCATTCGAGCTGTTATTGGGAATACCATCAACCCAGCCGCTTACCACTTTTCATCCGGTCATAGGACTTGTCCAATTGCTTGTAGAGGTAACCGATCCTATAAATTACGGGCCGTATCTTATAGACCCGTATAACAATTCCGGCACGCCCAAAAATATCGTACTCACGGAAGGGTTACTCGATCCGTATACTCCTTCAGTGACGGCTGAGGCGCTTGCAGTTGCCTCTGGCATACCGCTGATTGAGCCTGCGGCCCACACTGCCGAAGGTTACACAATCATAGGACTTTCGACCTTTACGCCTCCGGTAAGCAATGAGGTAACATCCTCAAATGGAACGCAGGTCACCGCAGGGCTCCTGCAGTTCCCTTTTGACGATCACTTTGCCATATTTACCGATACGACAGCCCAGGAGAAATACTCCGGGTTCCTGCAATCACTCGTTTATTCCGGTACAGCGATAATTCCTTAGCCCTGACAATGAATTTTAACCTTGCAAAGTCTGTGTAATGGGTGACGGGACATACGTTATCAAACGGTATGATTGAAAGGTAGCGCTTTTAAGATTAATTCATCATTGGTCACAAATAATGACTGATATGGTATGGTGTTAACTCCCCTCTAAATCCTAAGTAGGGTAACGCAGAAGAAATTTCGGCAAAAAAATAAACCATAAAAAATAATAGAAAGCACCCTTCATGTACTTCTCACTAAAAAACCCGCACTAATACAAAGGCGATGGCTGCACCGGGCGAATGAGCGAACGTTTCTGATGCATTTTCGGGTTAATCCTTCTTCACGTCCCCCGGGCCTGAATGGCCGGCTTTATTCCCCGCGTGAAAGCTTTACCGTGAATGTCGTTCCTTCACCTTTTTTGCTTTTAACGCCGATTTCACCGCCGAGTTCCTGCACAATATTTTTTACAATTGCAAGCCCCAGTCCTGTCCCTTTGTTCGATGACTTCGTGGTAAAAAACGGCTCAAATATTTTTTCCCTCTGCTCGTCAGCGATACCTTCTCCCGTATCCGATATACCGATTACAAGAGAGCCGCTTTGTTCTGCCGCCCTTATGCTGATCGCTCCCTTTTTATGGATCGCATCCGCTGCATTGGTTATAAGGTTTACGAGGACCTGCCTGAGTTTCTCATAGTCTGTTTTGTAAACAAGCGAATCATCCGAATCCACGGACAGCTCTATGCCGGAAAGATCCTTTGTTAGTTTTATGCTTGACAGTACATCGTCAATCAGCGGCCTGATATGAACCTCTATCGGCACGGCAGGCTTTTGTCTTACATACAAAAGCAATTGCCTTATTAAGGCGTCTATTCTGTAAGCCTCGCTGAGTGAGCGGGTAATGACATCTATTTTTGTACCCCGGCCTTTGCCGTCAGGAGAGGTCTCCGGGCTTACGCTCCCAAGCAGTGATATTATCGCACTCAAGGGATTTCCTATTTCATGCGATATGCCTGATACGAGAGTCCCGATCGTTGCGAGTTTTTCTTTTCTTATTACCATGGCCTGTGTTTCATGAAGCTCCTTTATCGTATCTTTCAGGCTCTGCTCCTTCGCCTGGATGGCTTTTGTCATGGCATTGAATGCCTTTATAATCTGGCGGAGCTCTTTCGCTGCCGGCATGTCCTTTATCTGCGGATAATCTCCGTGGCTTACACCTTCGACCGCTCTTTCAAACCTCTGAAGCGGCACCACGGTATACCGGTCGATGATAAACCATGAAACGATGGTCAGTATAAAAAAATTCAGCAGGATGTATGCAATTATTATCTCAATGAGCAAAAATAATTGCTTCGAAAAATATTTATCGTTCGATACCACGGCGAGACTTGTGCAGAGGGCACCCTGCCTGCGCACGGGGAACAGTTTTATCATGCGCATATGGGATGCATCAATAAAACCAGGGGTACAGTTTGTAAGCATGGCATGGAACTGATCTGCAAGCCGTGGGGAGAGGTGCATGGTCATATCCGCTATTGCCGAGGTATCTGTGCCCGATAAAAGTGCTACCTTTGAAAACATGTAAGAATTGTTCAGGGCTTGCATCGATGCTATGCCGGAGTATGCCTTGCTACTCTCACCGTGTACCCGGTTTTGGAATATCCCGTTCACCGCTTCAGCGTTACCGATAAACTGGGTTATAGTATCTTTTTCTTGAATCTGGTAAAACACGATGCCCATGAGTATCAATGCGGCGGCGATAATGCCGCCTTGAATGAGAATTATCCTGGCCCTCAAACCCCTAAGCATAGCCGATTACCTTCAGGTACAGATCTATCAGAAACTGGCCGTAAAATATATATGCGGCCGCGGCCAACGATATAAATGGACCGTAGGGTACTGCAAATTTTCTTGATTTGCCTGCAAAGACCATCAGTCCTATGCCTGCAATGGAGCCGATCAATGAACTCATGATAATGATAAAAATGCTTGCCTGCCATCCGAGAAATGCACCGAGCATGGCCATAAGCTTTACATCGCCCATACCCATGCCTTCGGCACCGGTAATCTTTTCGTAAAGATATGCGACCGCAAACAATATTCCGCTGCCGGCAAACATTCCGATGACAGAATTGACCGGATTGTTTAAAGGTATGAAGAAACTGCTCACAAAACCGACAAGAATGCCCGGGTACGACAGAGTATCCGGAATGATCCTGTGATCTATGTCTATAAAGGTAATGGCAATGAGGCTTGCCGATAGTATAAAAAGCACCAGCATGTCGATGCCCGGTCCGTACTTCAAATACAGTAAAACGATCATGCATCCTGTGAGGAACTCGACCAGGGGATATCTTAAAGAAATATGTTTTTTACACGACCTGCACCTTCCAAACAATAAGATGTAGCTGATCAGCGGTATATTGTCGTATGGCTTTATCTTCGCATTACAGAAGGGACAGTGCGATGATGGATATGCAAGCGACTGATGCAATGGCAGCCTGTGGATCACGACATTGAGAAAGCTTCCAATGATAAGTCCGAAAATGAATATGAATACGATTGTCACGGTAGTCATTCATTTCTTTCTTTGAGCATTGCAATGCCTCTTACGGTATATTGAATAAACGAGAGCAGGGTAAAGAGTGCAGTCATATAAATAACGTCGAGGAGGAATGGAGGAAGGATCCCCTGAAACAGAGGCACGCCTTCGGACATGACTATGAGCAGTGTCGCTGCCTGAAAGAATGTCGTAAATTTCCCGAGATACGATGGGGATACGGTCGGAAATTTCTGCGGCAGGAAAAGCACCAGTAAGCCGATAAATATGGCGACGTCCCTGATAACCACTACTGCGGTAAGCCATAATGGCAATCGATTGAAGATTGTAAGAAATATAAACAAGGACGTCGTCACCATTTTATCCGCTATGGGGTCAAGGTATGAACCAAGTTTTGATCTCTGATTGAACGTCCGTGCGATAAGACCATCTAAAAAATCCGTAAACCAGCTGCCTATCAAAAGGTAGAATGCAGCTACGGGATAATCATTCTTTATAAGATAAAACAAAACAGGTAATGAGAGTATCCTCAGGAGAGATAAAATATTTGGTATAGTCATAATAAAAAGGAACGTGGGAGCATTACTTGCTCCCACACGATACTCATTATTGATTCTTTATCAGCATTATGTTGATCGGCTCGAGAGCCTCATTGCCGACGAATACCCTGCGTGTGTACGGCTGATACCCGTCTTTCTTCAGCTCGATTGTATGCGTTCCATGGGTCAACCTTAACAACCCCGGGTTACCGTTAAAATCATGGGCCTTACCGATAAAGTTACCGTCAACATAAACTTGTGCACTGCCTGGATCTGCAATTATCTTTACAAGCCCTTCATTACCGACTGCTTTTAATGTCTCGGTCGGCATACCGCATCCCAGCAAAAAGAGCGGTACAAAGAAAGCAAGAACGGATGACAGCAAAACTATTTTTTTAAGCATCATGACCTCCTCATTGGCCGGCAAGTTTTACCTGGTCTCCAACTTTAAAGCCCTGTCCAGATTCAACCGTCGCAACAGAGCCGTCTTCCCCAAAAAATGCCATTACCCTTAATCTCCCGAGCACAGGCCCCGGCGCCCTTCCGATGACAAGCCCTGTCTGCGGATCCGTTATCTCTTCACCGAGTGATGTTACGACAAGCTCATCTCCGATCTTCAGTCCTGTTTTTTGCCCTGCATTCAGGTAAACCCTGCTCCCTTTGACTCCTGCGATTCTCCCGCTCCATTCTACGCTCTGTAACTGCTGGATCAGGTTATCTATAAATTTGGTTATCGCGGCCCTTAAAGCTTCCTGTCCCAGTGTCTCGTCATACCCTGCATATTGACCCATTCCCAGCACCTGTGTTGCTTTTTTCTCATATTCGCCCTTGCCCGAGTCTGCAAAAAGTACCTGCCCTGTGGAAGTGTCTACTACCCTTACATCTACCGTACAATCCGCTTTTTGGACCTTCTTTTTGTATACGCCGTAATCCTCTCCCAATACCTTCACACCGAATTGAGAAATAGAACCTGTCACAATGGCACCGCATCCCAGCAGCTGGCCTGCCTTTGCTGCTGTTGCAGGATTAACCGCACCCGTCTGTCCAAGCGACTGTTCGCCAAGAATTTGCTGTAATTTATCTCTTTCAACAAGAATAAAAGCTCCTGATTTAAAAAGTTCAGTTGACAGTATGTCGGAAGCCGATCTGCCGAGCCTTCCCTGTCCATACTCGCTCTTGTTTACAAAATCTACTATGCACACCCTCTTCTTTGGACCTGTGTAGGTCTGTATTCTGCCTTCAACAGGCTGTTGAGAAGGGCCGGGCACCTGGGTTTCCCTGTACGTGGTCGCACAACCCGTAAAAACAAGACCCGCTATCATTCCCGATAAAATCAATCCCGATACATTTTTCCTTTTCATACCGTTCCTCCTTATCTATAATGTCCGTTACTTACCGGCACTCATTTCCCGCCATAAGGCAGCTTTCTGAATATGATATTCACAGTCCTGCGGACAAGCGGCCGATACGGAGATACGGCTGCTTCAACCGCGAGGCCGACCATCTGCCTTTCATTTCCGGCAATGGCTCTCTGCGTGTACGTATAATGGCCTTCCCATAAAACCTGATTATCTATTGTACTTTTTAACACAAAACTCAGACCCACGGTCTGCGATGAATAAACGGCAAGCCATTTTGTCGACCAATCCGTGATCGTCGTATACAGAATGGCATCTACGTTCAGCATTTTGCCGAGCTCCTCTGCGGTAAACTGGTTCACCTCTCCGGCTTCATGGATTTCATGTCCGGCAAGCACTCCGTCGATCATGCTGATTGACGGCGACTCATAACCCCATGCGATTACTTTATCATAAACGACCGGTCTCACGACCTCAGGCGCCTTCATATCGACTGTCTCGTTCATTACCGGCATAACAGCTATGCTGTTCGGTTTTACCGTGGTAAAGACCGGCCCCGGTACTGCATGCGGTCCGGCGGAACAGCCTGCGATAAAAGCAACACACGCCAGGCCTGCAATGGTATATACATTTCTCTTTCTCATACTCTGAATGTTTATTTTTTCTTCAGGGTAATTGTATTCATCGTCGTACCGGTTATGTCAAACAACGCGGTCATGCTTTTATTGGAAAGCAATGACTTCGCAAGGTCCTGGGCATTGCCCTGATAATCCACATCCATGGTGGCTTCGCCCTTGCCTATGCTCCGTTCGTACACTTCCTGCACACCGCTTGTCGACATCAACTGATCTTTTAACTCCACAAGGTCGCCTGCTGATTGAATGTTATCCACGGTTATTTTGACAAGCTCGCCGTTGTTTACCTCCTGCTTCCATGTGCCGAGGATCGTTGCTATCATCGAGTCCGCAAGCTCATCGGCAGCCTTTTTCAGTGCATCATTGCCTGCCGTCATCGTATCGATATGAACCGAAGCTGCATGCTGTTCGCCGGAAGCAAGCACCCTGCCGTCATCCGCATCGACGGCCCTGAGTGATATGTTTGCCTGTGCGGATCGCATTTCAGAGCCCGCAACCCTGCCGTAGAGCTTTGCCACTGCCCTGCCGTATATGATTACATCGATATTTGACAGCTTGCCGATACTCTTTATGGAGTTATCATCAAGTGTTTGTATTCTGTACCCTGCACCTAATTTAATGTCTTTTAAAAGAGTTGCCGGGTCCACCACATTAAATCCATTGTCCGTGAGTTTTTTCATCATCTCGTTTTCAGCTATAGACATGTTTCCGGTCTCATGCATCAAACGGACTTCATGAACGACATACCCTTCATAGGGTGTCATCGGCGCATAAAATAACGCCGATTCAAACCTCTTTTCTCCGATATTCTGCTCCAGTATGATTACCGCGACCCTGGGCATTTTTTTCTGTTTCAGCAAAAGGCCGATAGCTCCGAGATCATCTTTCAGGTGCGAGGTGCCTATCGTTGCCTGGATAGTTACCGTATAAATATTATTATTTGCGCCCTCTTTGACGATTTTATAATCCTGCACATAACCCGACGTATTTGAGTATATTTTATCGTCCAGCAGTTTATAATTCTCGACGGTTGTTTGTGATGAAACGATGGTACCGACAGCCTGTTCGACAGCCTTTCGCATTGCATCGTTTATGGCTGCATTTCGCGCTGATGCCTCGTCATTATTGTTTATCATGGCGGTTCCCTGGGCAGTAACCGTTTTACTGTTATCGGGCGAAGAGCTGGCGGAAGAAGTAATGCCGTTACCCTCGCCGGCAAAAGCATTGAAAGAGAGGGCTGATAAAAAAATTATAAAAAATACCAGGATACACTTTTTATTCGAATTCATAAAACCTCCCCTAATAGCAATAAAAAGTCCCGCCTGAGCGGGACTCTATATTTAATTTTTCAGGACACCGAGTATATCGGATTTCTGGACGATCAAATAATTCGTTCCATCAATCTCGAACTCCGTACCGCCGTACTTTGCGAAGATAACTTTGTCCCCTACTTTGACATGCTTCTGAAGTTCCTCGTCCGTTCCAACCGCCTCAACAATCCCTACCTGGGGCTTTTCCTTGGCTGTTTCAGGAACAATAATTGAGCCAAGTTTTTTCTCCTTTTCTTCCGTGGGTTTTATTAAAACCCTGTCTTCCAATGGTTGTATTTTCATACTACCTCCTTTTATATTATTCTTTTATATTTAGCAATCTATTTATCTCGGACTTATTAAAACCTACAATAGGCCTGCTGTTGATAAGCGTCACCGGCACACCCATCTGGTTTGTCTTTCTCACAAGGTCCTTTGCAGCCTGCTCGTCCTTCGATATATCAACCTCTTTAAACCTAATTCTGTGATCTATCAAGTATTGTTTTGTCTTTTTACACCATGAACATGTTGGTGTTGTAAATACAACCACTTGCGGTTGTTGAATTCCTTCTGTCATGTTTAACCTCCTCAGGTAATGCATGTAAAATTATCTCAAATTTAATTATTTGCACCTGAAAGGTCAAGCGGCATAGAACTGTTGCGCCCCACGGCAGGCTGCACTGGACCGCCGTGGTCCTGCTTTAATCCCCTTGGATTATGACGGCATACCGTTCAATATAGTTGAATTTCTTTTTAACTTGTGTATAATAATAGTATGACTGAAGGAAAGAAAAGATTAGGCGATTTACTCGTAGAAGCTGGTTTGATCGATCAGTTCCAGTTAAGATCAGCGCTTGCCGAACAGCAGAAATGGGGCGGCAGGCTGGGTAATCACTTTGTACGCTTGAAATTTATCACCGAGGAAAAACTTATAAAATTCCTGAGCCAGCAACTGAAGATCCAATATGTGGATATCAGTAAAATAAGGATAGCCCCTGCTACAATCGAACTGATTCCCGAAGAAATAGCGACAAAACACAATGTCCTGCCGCTCGGCATAAAAACGGAAGCGGGTAAAAAGGCACTGTTTATAGCAACGTCAGACCCGACGAACTTGGAAGCCATCGATGAGATTCAATTTTTAACGGGACATACCATAAAGCCCGTGCTTGCCGCCGACACCGTTATTTCAAATGCTATAAAAGAGTACTACAACCCGGTTCCGCAGCAGCCATTATTGGAAGCATCCATCCCCCTTGACATCGCAAACGTTACCCAGGAACCTTTAAAAAAACAGGCTGAGATACCCTCGAAAGACGAAATGGTCATTGTTCAGGATGAGCCCGGAGGCCCGCGTCAGGATTCCGAGGCAGCTGCTGAAATGGAATTACCCGATGAAGCGAAGGCAATACTGAACTCCACACTCGGGATAAAAGTAGGACTATCCCAGGAATTAATAACCTTACTGATGAACAAAGAAACCAGGGAATTGCTGAATATTCTAATTGAGCTGTTGGTCACGAAAGGAACCATAAAAGAATCCGACATTAAACAGCATCTTAAATGAGCCTTGCACCTCATAAAAAACTTGGCGAGCTGCTGATTGAATCAAAGATAATCGATCAATCACAGCTCAGGGCGGCTCTTTCGAATCAAAAAAGTTATGGCGGCAGGCTCGGCACAATCCTTGTAAAAATGGGGTTCTTAAAAGAACTTGATATGCTGAAATTCCTGAGCAAACAGCTCCTGCTTCCTATGGTTGATTTGTACAAGGTCACCGTAGAACAAAAGATCCTCGAATTAATCCCTTATGACGTAGCAGGGAAATACAATATTCTTCCCCTGGCAATAAAAGTATTTTCCGGCAAGCCGCTGTTGCATGTTGCCATGTCCGATCCGACAAACCTCGAAGCAATAGATTCCATACAGTTTACTGCAGGGTATAAGATTCAACCCGTACTTGCGCTTGATTCAAGTTTAACGGATTTTATAAATTTCTATTATAAAGGGAAAGAAGTCCCGAAACAAGTTACCGACATCCCCATGACGAGGAGGGATGATGAACTGTCTCTGGAAGGGGAACAAACAATCACCGATGAAGTCGTGCATGATCCTGAGCCCGGTTACAAACCCGAAACTAACCTTCAGACGGAATCCCGCATGGACAGACCGGCAAATAGACCCGGCGACCAGCCGGACAAACAATCCGATAAATTACTGCCTTTTATCAAGGCTATTATTGCGCTTCTTATAAAAAAAGGAATTTTTTCTGCCGAGGAATTCAAGCAGGCACTCACGAACGAGTATAAGAATAAACCGTGAAAAATCATAATCTTTGGAGAATAAAATGAAAAAGATCAGAATGGGTATAGTGACGGTAAGTTTTGTCCTGGCATCAATAATTGCTTTTATAACTCCCGCTTCAGCAGAGCAGACTTATACGTATCCGCCTCCGGGAAAGCTTATCGATGTAGAGGGACATCTCATGCATATTTACTGCACAGGTAAAGGCAGCCCTGTTGTAATCCTGGAAGCAGGACTTTCAAGCTATTCACTCGACTGGAGTCTTATCCAGCCCGAGGTGTCAAAAACAACTATGGTGTGCTCCTATGATAGATCGGGCTATGGCTGGAGCGAGCCCGGCAAGGAACCCCGCACCGCACAACAGGTGGTAAAAGAGCTTCACGAACTGCTTACACAAGACGGCATAAAGGGCCCCTATATTCTCGTAGGTCAGTCTCTCGGCGGCATCTTCGTACAGCTTTTCACACTCACCTACCCTTCGGATGCTGCGGGTATGATACTTGTCGATTCTGTTAACAGGGACATGGATAAAAAAATACCGAAGAACAAGCTGGACAAGTTTGAGGGCAACTTAAAGTTTTACGCATACATGGGTAAAGCAGGAGCGCCCTTCGGCATCCCCCGCCTCTTCCATATGCCCTCAAGTATCATCATATACAAATTGCCGGCGGCACTGCAGCCTGAGGCGTATTGGTTAACCTACCGGACAAAAACATACGCGGCGATCTACGACGAACTCGATGCACTCCATGAAAGCGAGGCAGAGTTTGACAAATTCGGTACTATTGACAAGTTTCCGGATATTCCGGTTGTCGTTCTCAGCGGGGCCGTTCCGAAAGATTATCCTCCCTTCCTTGTAAGCGGGGGTTTGTTCGGATACTGGAAAGAGCTGCAAACAGACCTTGCAAAAACATTCCCTCACGGAAAACAAATCATAGCTGAAAAAAGCGGACATTTCATCCAGATTGATCAGCCGGATCTCGTTATCAACACCATAGATCAAATGGTAGAATCGGTACGGCACTGATAAAATCATTGCCTCTTCCGGTAATACCGATTACTATCATTCATATCATGCGCCCGTAGCTCAGTGGATAGAGCGTCGGACTACGAATCCGCAGGCCGGGGGTTCAAATCCCCCCGGGCGCATTTTAATATCAATACGTTAGCTATCATTCCGCATATACAATCTCTTTGAGTATTACCTTGTGAAGATATAATTTCAGGTGAATATGTTTTTATCACATCACCAGCATAGGCAAAAGAGATAGAGCAAATCGTCATCCGCAAAACCAGATGCAGAACAACAGGGTCCCCGTATTGCGAATACGAAGTGACCTGGGAACTGTACGTCCATCTTGCGTTGATTGCGGGATCGGGGTATTGTCTTGTCCCCGCATCTGATTTAGCCTCCCCTCTATCAAGAGGGGCAGGGGGGTGTCCAACTCAATGTCAAATGTGTAGCCCAGCCCCCAGGGTCTTCTCTTATTTGCTCTTTTTTTCTTTGAGCTTTACCAATATATTCAAATCTTCTTTGTCTTTGTTTCTGCCTGCCGCTTTTTTCATTTTTATCAAGTCATCGAGGCTTGGGAAATAGACCCGCTGCGAGCGAATATTCCCTTCTTCTTTGTGTGCCCATACCTCGTCAAAGGTAACGCCGGCAACAAAAGGATGAATGTCGGTTTCCAGGATATATTGCCGTATGAGAATTTTTTTTGTGAGCAGTTCATCGATTGAAATATCTGCGATGTCGTATCCAAAGGCCTTGAGTGCCGACAGGGTTTTCTCCGCATTGTCCCGTGTATTCTCTATAAAAATATCGATGTCGAGCGTTGCCCGTGCATACCCATGGTGCGGAAAAGCGGATGCACCGATCACAAGGTACTTAACCTTGTTTACGTTTAATAATCTCAACAGGTTTTCTATATCCATTTTCCAGCAAGGTTCTGGCTATCTCTTCGGACCTCTTGAACATCATTTCGAACCTCTGCTCCGGTGTTAAGGACAGTTGGTATTCCAGTTCGAAGTCGAGTTCCTTTTGTTCGTCGTCTTTGTCCAACTTCAGAATAGGAGACATAGCACTATTATACATGGTTTTTCTATATTATCAAGCTGTACTGCAT
>JBBIVV010000047.1:2712-13373 GCA_037439545.1 bacterium | reverse complement strand
CCTTCTCTTCCTGCCCATCGCTCCGCTTGTTACCGTGTTTCCCGAACAGCTCGGTAGCTCCTTTGAGCAGTTCCTGCTTCCATTTGCTGACAAGATTCGGATGGACCCCGTAATCTGAGCTTATCTGGGCAAGCGTCTTTTCTCCCTTGATTGCTTCTATCGCTACTTTTGCCTTTATTCCTGCTTCGATTGTCTTCCTCATCCTAAACCTCCCTTTAGGCTTATCTTACTCCTTTTCTTCACCTTAAGTAAGCCCTAAAAGTTGTCTAGTCTTCCCCGACCACCGTATATAGCCCTTGTCATTTGAACTTCCACCTTCGAATCGGTAATTTACTTTAGTCCAGCATTCCGGAGAAAGCACTGGGATTGTTATATATTGTGCAGACATAGTGATAGTGCCGGTTGCTGTTATTGGGAAAGTCCCATGAGCGGTAAAAAGATGACCACCTATTTCCACATCACCGCTTACGTTAAATAAGCCGGTATTTATCAGGTTTTTATTTGTATGAACGTTTGCTCCTGCACCATAGGTAATAAAAGAATGGCTCGATTTAATATTGCCTCCGACAAGAACAGAATAACTTGACGCTTGAGATATACCAGAAAATAACAGACCCAGAAACAACCCTAAAACCGTGCACTTAATTGTGTGTGTGAACACACTTGTTAAGTTTTTCATGAAATCCTCCCGTATCTAACTGTTTATATCTTAAAACCCTTATCGGGTTTTAAATGCCCAAAAATCTGCTTCCGGAGGTGAATGGCTTCAGTTTCGTCTTTCGTATAGCCTATAAGCCAACATAAGAAACCAAAATTGTCAATATTTAGTGATTTTGGATATGCTGTCGTGTCTATTACAATCGTAGGTCTGCCACCTGCAGCCTCTTGTTAATAAACCTCCGTTTATTAGCATACCATCGAGGACGCCATCCTCAGAGTGAATAAAACACGCGTTTTCGATACCCCTTTTTTTTGACAGCGTTTTTCCAGTTTAAAACGCTCTGGTAGCTGACTCCGGGCGGGCTGCTGCCCTTATTTTTATGCCCTCTTTAACCAGCCTCAGTGCCTCAGCGATGAATTTCAACCATCCCCGAAAGAGACATCAAACTCGTATGAGAAAGCGCCAGCGCGTGCCCCATCACTCCAGCGGGGATTTCCTTTTCGAGTGAAGATATATGACCACGATGAATGCAATGACGAATGGCAGGGCAAGCAGAAACAAATATTCAAAATCTTTTGCATACTTAAGCACCAGGTCAAAGTCACTCCCCATGATGTAAGCCGCACCGACCCAGAGCGGCACCGATATAATCCCTGCAACGGCATCCATGAAAAGGAATTTTTTCAGTTTAGTGCCCATGATGCCTGCGGACAAAAAAACCGCAACTCTCAATCCGCTTACAAAGCGGGCTATAAAAATTGCTTTATTGCCGTGTACAATGTAAAACCTCTCGACCTTCTCAAGACCTGTGTCACCGATAAAGCGCCTTATAATTACATGGTCTTTTATGCCCTTTGCCCATCTCCTGCCTATGGAAAACAAAATGATATCTCCGCCGATAACCCCGAGAAAATCGACGATACCGGTAATGGCGATGGATGTTATGCCCTTATAAGCCATATAACCCGATATGACGAGCAGCACTTCCTCGGGCACGGGAAACCCGAGCCCGCACATAATCAGGAATATGAATACCGCTGCATAAGTGAAATGCTCTGCGTAAGTTGTGACAAATAATTCCATAGGAATTTAACGAACAAGAAATCCGAGCCGTCTGGTTATCCACATCATGGCCTTGATGAATTTCTCGGTCGAAGCATTGTAGGGATACCACCACAGCCTTTTCTTCAACCACCCTCTGTCGATATGGATATGTACCGGTTCTACGAATTCCATTAATCCGATTGTCGAATGTGTCCTGCCAAAACCCGACTCCTTGGATCCTCCCCATGGCGTTTCAGGTATACCATAGGTCATTGCATGTTCATTGACTGCAACTGTTCCGGCAACGAGCTGTTTTGCTATGGCTTCCGCCCTGCGGATGTCTTTTGACCACACACTTGCCGTAAGGGCATACCGTGAATCGTTCGCAAGTTCGATAGCCTCTGTCTCAGTCCTGAAACCCATAATCGGCAACGCAGGACCGAAGGTCTCCTCAGTCATAATCTTCATTGTATGGTCCACATTTTCAAGCACCGTAGGCTGATAAAAATATCCTTTCAGTGATTCCGGCTTTTTACCGCCGGTAAGGACCCTGGCACCTTTGGAAACTGCATCGGCGACGTGGTTCTCGACAATGGAAAGCTGTCTTGGATCAATCATTGCCCCTACATCGGTGCTGTGGTCGTCGAGTTTATTCCCATGCCGCAGCTTATTCGTGTATGCAACAACAAATTCTGTAAACCTGCCTTTGATTGATTCATCCACATAGACCCTTTCTACGGAAGCGCATGTCTGTCCTGAATTCATGAATGCAGCCCACACAGCCCCCCGTGCAGCCATATCGAGGTCTGCATCTTTGAGAACGAGCATGGGATCCTTACCGCCAAGCTCAAGGACAACAGGCGTAAGGCTCTCGGACGCAGCCGCCATTATCTTTTTGCCTGTCGCAACACTGCCGGTAAAAATAATCTTCGACAACCCTGATTTTACAAGCTCTCCTCCTATCCTGCCATCACCGTATACGACCGAGAATACACCCTGCGGAAACCCTGCCGCATCTATTGCATCCTTTATCTTCCCGCCTATCATGGGGGTAAGTTCTGACGGCTTCAACACGACCGTATTTCCTGCAACCATTGCCATAATGACTTCTGAGAAAGGTATTGCAAACGGGTAATTCCATGGACTGATGATCCCTATGGAACCTACGGGCCTATACGTTATGTAGCTCTTTTTACCCATAAACTTAAAAAACCGTATGGGTATCTTTGTGTCCGAGAGCATCTTTTCAGCCCTCTTTGCATAATAGTTGATCACGTCTATTACGGGATAAACCTCTGTCAGCGTCGCTTCAAGATACGGTTTTCCGTTCTCCATGGAGATAAATTTTGCGATCTCTTTCCAGTTGTCGAGCAGGTGGAGCGCCAGCCTGTCGAAGAACGGCTTCCGTCCGTAAAAACCCAATTTTTCCCATGCATGCTGTGCCTGTTTCGCTTGAACGACGATACCGGCAAGCTCTTCTTTTGTCGTGATGTTGACCTCACCGACTGTTTTCAAATCGCCGGGATTTATTGATACAAGTTTACCTTCCATATTATCCATCCTTTACATTATTTTTTATAAACTCGATATGCTTCGATACGGCTTCCCTGCCCCTGCGGACAAGCAAGGGAATTTTATCAAAATCAAATTCTCCTATGTCGTGTACATCCGGGCTTATCACCACATCGGCGAACCTGAGCCTTTCCATGCGTGTTTCATTTTCCATAATGCGGATGCTTTTCATTATGACATCGAATATGTTTGTCGGCTCTTTCTTGAAGGTCTCCTGATCGACGAGTTCTACGCCTATGACGAAATCAACTCCGTTCAACTTCAGTATCTGACAGGGGACATCCGCAAGCAGGGAACCGTCTACATACATTTGATTATCTATTCTGACCGGCACGAATATGCCGGGTATCGCGCTGCTTGCCATTACTGCATCTGCGACAGGACCATGGGTAAAAGGGTAAGGCTTACCTGTGACGAGATTAACTGCAGGAATAACCAGGGGGATCTTTGCATCTTCAATCTTCGCATCCCCTATGAACCCTTTAATAAGCTTCCCGATACCCTCGGTAGACGCCAGTCCCATTCGTGGTAATTTTAATTTGAATATGTCCGACCTGTGCAGGTTTTCTGCCGAAGATTTTATTTTCTTTAAATCAATGCCGAAAGCATACAGGGCGGCAATAATACTGCCCGCCGATGTCCCTGCTAATGCATTTATTTTAATGCCTTCCTCTTCAAATGCTTCAAGGACGCCGATATGTGCGGTACCCCATATTACACCGCCGCCAAACGCAACACCGATAGTCCTCGCCTTATCCTTTTTAATAAAGGATTTCAACCTGTCCAGTAAATTTATCCGTGCTAAATTCTTTTCTGCCATTTATTCTTTCCCTGCCTGATGTTATTCGTCCGATGGGGAAAACCATTCTATGCCGATCATGGCTTATCCACTTTCAATACATCCTGACGATCTTTACGCCTTTATAATAATAATGGATAATCTGCGAATAGTTATATCCTTTCTTTGCCATACCATAAGCCCCCCACTGGCACATGCCTACACCATGGCCGAAACCTCTGCCGTTGAATATGAGAACCCCGTTTTTTATGTTGAACCGGAACAGCGTGCTCTTCAATTTATCATATCCTATCGCTGCCCTCAGCGCTACGCCGTCAAGATCGATGTTGCCGTGATCCGTTATGACCCGTGCTATCATAACTCTTCGCGTCCTGCTCCTCTTTAAGATTTCAAATCCGTAGACATTGGATAAGGTATAACCCTTTACAATCAGCCGGTCCCTCAATTCCTTCATGGATAGAGAGTAGTGCCATTTAAACCCGGGAGCTATCCTGCAGAAATTACACCTGACGGCACGGAGATAAGGATATTTATACCCGATTGCATCCTCTGAGTTTTCTGTTTCACCTCCGCACATAGAATGATACATGGCGAGAATAGGCTTGTTGTCAAACGTTATGATCTGTCCCTGTGTTGCATGGACAGCCCTCCAGCCTTTACTATCCTCAGCTCCTGCCCCTTTATAAACCTGATCCATAAACCCTGAATCCATGTCGTAGTATTGGTTAAGATGCCGCTCCTTCTGCCAGAGGGCATACGTCCTTGCCACGACAGCCTGTGCCTCGAGTGCTTCGACAGGCCAGTCATGCGGCATCTCTGCATTTACCAGCCCTGCGACATAAGACTCAAGATTCACCTCATTGATCACCACGAGACGGCGGTTATCGATATTTGCTATCTCAAGATGCCCCCTCAGCAGTCTGTCGTTTATCTTTACCACATCATCAGAGAATAAAAGCGTCACGATGCGTGCGGAATATAGTTTTTGGTTTATCACTATGCCGTTATGACCGGCAGACATGACGATATCAGAAACTCCGGAATTCCTGAACAGGTACTTGTTTTTATAGGTATCTATGAGCTGTATGCCCCTGCCTTCCACATCCAGTGTTGCAGCATCATTGAATATCTTAATCCTTATCCGCGGTATCGCATTGCCGGCAGTACTGTTTGACAGACCGAGCATGACCACAGCCGATATGCACACATAAATAATAGTTTTTTGAGCAATGTTTTTGAACATGCTGTCCATTTACTCAAATATTCGCCCATGTTGCAATATTTTATTGAATATTGTATTGATTTGGTCTAATGAGCATATATGGCACCTTTTAGCAGTTCAGGATATGTAGGTAATCCTCAGTTGATTACAGTTTTCAATAATATTGCAACCAGAAGACTGGAAGGCACTATGAGGATTGAGTTGGGTAAGTTTAAAAAAGAGTTGTACTTCAAAAACGGGTTGCTCGTGGGCGGGAGATCTAACATATTGAAGGAGACTTTCGGCAGGGTACTGTTCGAAAACGGTCTGATCAGTCAACCCGACTATGAAGAGTCGTTAAAAGAGGTCCTGAACAACAAGAAAAAACATGGAATGGTATTGCAGGAACGCGGGCTCCTGCCGATAAACATAACAGACGCATTGAAACTCCAGCTCCGCATGAGATTTGTTTACACGTTCGGTATGTCGGACGGAAGTTTTCATTTCAGGGAAACGGTCATACCCGATAATGTGGTATCCCAGTTTTCGCTTCCCATACTGAGCCTTGTCATGGAAGGTATAAAAATGCACCTGCCGAAGAATGTCGTATCGGAATACTTGAATAAGTGTATGGATAAGGCGTGCTTAAAAGGGGCCACGCAGTACGATCCGTCACAGATAAACCTGTCGCAGGAAGAATTAAATCTTCTTACCAAAATAATATCCAACAAGACCCTCAAAGAATCCTTATCGGACATAAAGATGGACACTGCTGAAGCCATGAGCCTCGTGTTTTTGTTTCTCGGTATGGAATTGGCCGCATTCAAAGAGTCCCAGAAGGAAGAACCTAAAAAAATAAAAACGCACGCAGCGGAAGAACGTCCGAAGCTATCGGAAGAACACCAAAAACTATTGGAAGAATTTAAAGACAAGCATGACGAATTAAAAGATAAAAATTATTATGAAATCCTTAATGTGAAGCAAAATGCCGATAAGGCACTCATAAAGAAATCGTATTTCATATTTGCAAAACAGTACCATCCGGACCATTATTTCGATTATCCTTCCGAGGTGAAAGAAACAGCTTCGGATGTCTTCACGCTCATCACCACGGCTTATGAAACACTGTCCAACGACGAAGAGCGTAACAAATATAACGAATACCTCAAAACCGGTAAGAAGCAGATGGAAGACAACGAGGCTAACAGCATCGTAAAGGCAGAACTCCAGTTCCAGAAAGGAATGATATTTCTTAAAACCAATAACCTTAAAGAGGCTTATGAAAACTTTAAATGGGCGATCGAATTGAATCCGACCGAGGGGGAATATCTCTCCTATTTCGGTTGGCTTATTTTTAAACTCGAGCCGGACTCCGATAATGCAAAGTCAAAAGCAATAGAATATATCCAGAGGGGACTGCAGTTAAACAAGGAACAGGATACGGGATACTATTTTCTCGGCAGAATACTCAAGGTAAAAGGCGATGAACAAAAGGCGTTAGAGGCATTTAAGACTGCATATGCCAAAAATAAGCAGAACATCGATGCCCTCAGGGAAATAAGGGCTTACGAACTCTCACAGAAAGGCCAAAAGGGAGTATTTAAGAAATTTTTCAAATAATGGAGGCATGGCAGAATGATTCAGGAAACAGAATTTATATGGATGGACGGTAAACTCATAAAATGGGATGATGCGAAGATACATGTCCTGACCCATTCATTACACTATGGAGTTGCTCCATTCGAAGGCATACGCGCCTATACGACCGACAGCGGTAAACCGGCTGTATTCAGGCTCGATAAGCACGTGGACAGATTTTTTGATTCCGCGCACATCATGCTCATGGAGTATCCTTACACGAAGGAAGAGATAAAAAATGCAATTATCCATACGCTGCAAAAGAACAGATTAAAGGCAGGATATATAAGGCCCATATCTTTTATAGGTTACGGCGATATGGGACTTTATGTGGAAACGAACCCCGTCCACATAGCAATAGCGGCCTGGCCATGGGGCGCATACCTCGGCGAAGAAGGTTTGAAAAACGGCATAAGAATAAAGATATCATCTTACGTACGATACAACGTCAATGCGGCAATGAGTAAAGCGAAGATCGGCGGTCATTATGTCAACTCCATCCTTGCAAAAAAGGAATCGAAACTGGCAGGTTATGACGAAACTATACTGCTCGACGAGGATGGCTACGTTGCAGAAGGGAGCGGCGAAAACGTATTTATAGTAAAAAAAGGCGTATTGAAAACTCCTCCCTTGACGTCCATCCTGCCCGGTATAACAAGAGAATCAATTATCCAGCTTGCAAAGGAAGCAGGCATTCCCGTCGAAGAGATAAGATTTACCCGGGACGAGCTCTATCTTGCGGACGGAGCGTTCCTTTCCGGGACAGCGGCAGAGATCACGCCCATAAGAGAAGTGGATAACAGAAAGATAGGCAGCGGTAAACCCGAGCCTGTTACAAAGCTTATACAGAAAAAGTTTTTTGATATCGTAAAAGGAAAAGACAAAAAACACAAAGGCTGGCTTTCCTACTATACGGTATGAAGTCCTACCAGAATATCTACCGTTACATCATTATCCTGATAAGTATTCTTACCGTCGGTACCGCAGGCTTCATGTACATCGAGAAGTTCAGCTTCGTAGAATCTCTTTACACCACGATCGTGATCCTCAGTACAGTCGGATACAGCGGTGGAGCAAAGGGCCTGGATCAAAATGGTGAGTTGTTTGCCGTCTTCATGATAACCATCGGCATAGGCTTCGTTACCTACAGCGCAGGAGGGTTATTCAAAGCCGTGATAGAGGGGGAACTAAAAAGGTCAATAGGGAGGTTTAAGGTGACAAAAGCGATCGAAAATCTAAAAGATCATTATATACTCTGCGGTCTCGGCAGAATTGGCGCCATCGTTGCGCAAAAATTGAAATCGAGCAACATTCCTTTTATTGCAATAGATAAAGATCCGCAAATTTTATCACTGATAGAAAAAAACGATTATTTGTTCCTCCAGGGTGACGGGACCGATGAAGAACTTTTAAAGAGGGCTGGCATACTGAAGGCAAAAGGGCTCATTGCTGCCATGGCGAACGATTCAGACAACGTATACACCATCCTTACCGCGAGGGACATGAACCCCTCTATCTTTATAATTTCCAGGGCTGGAGAATCGACGTCCATATCGAAGTTGTATAAAGCAGGAGCAAACAGGGTTATTTCACCCTACATCATAGGCGGTGAAAAGATAGCCCAGAGTATTATGAAACCAAACGTGATCGACTTCATGGAACTTGCAACGGCAGAAACCAATTTCGATCTCAAAATAGAGGAATTGACCATACAGGAAGGCTCGGAACTCGATGGTAAGTCGGTTGAACAATCAAAGATTAGACAACTGCACGATATTACGATTGTTGCGGTCAGAAAACCGGATGGAGTGTTCGTGTACAATCCGAATCCGCAGTTTGTACTGAACAAAAGGGACATTCTCATTGCTGTCGGAAGATCGGACGCCATCGAGAAATTCGAGAAGCTGACTTCACCGATTCACGGTAAGATCTGACGGCATTTTTAGATGTATACAGCTTAGTTTTGTGCGCCTTCTTTTATCCACTTTACCATTGGGATCATCAAAAAGGGAGCTATGATAATACCCATTCCGTACAGCGTATACGCAACATTACTGCTCAGAAAAGCAATACCATCATACACGCCGCGGGACCACACTTTACCGTTGTGCATCGAAGCATCATACAGAAACCTTTGCCAACCCGTTCCATCCCATCCATAAATTAGAATAAAAAACATAAAGAAATATCCGATGAACACCTGCAGCCACGCTGTATTGAACTTACCTTTTTGAATGAACTTATAGGCAACCCAGTAACCGAGGACCCCCTGGGTAACATTTGTAACGGCAAAAACAGTCACAAGCCATGCAGGGATACCCGCATGCGATGCCGCAACCTGCATTGTTTCCCACTGTGGAAAATCCCAGAGTAAATAAATCCCTGATGGTGCGAACAAACAGGCAAGGAAAAGCACGGTATAAGTAAAATATTTGCTCTGGATGGAACTTTTCCCTTTTGAAGCATCATATTCCTTTTTCAATTGTCTTGAAGCTGAAGCAGCAAAGCCAGCTCCGAGAGCATACGACCAGAATACATCCACTTGAACCATATCTGACCTCCCTTTATTTTTTTCTCTCCCGTCAGAAAACAGAGCCTCCGCGCACACTCACGTCCTTTCTGCCCGGGACTTCCCTCAAAACAGCAAATGCCACTTATCCAGCAGCGGCTTGTAATTGTCCATATTCTTTAGAAGTGCTTCTGCTTTTGGCTTCTCCCATAGAAGATAATGCGCCATCCACGTAGAGTTGTTATCGTGTATAACTGCGTTAAGCTCTTTTTCTGATTCTGTTTTTTTCCCTTCTTCGAGCAGTGTAATGGCTAAATCCAATCGTGCAAGAGTAAAATGCGGGTCTATCGATAGTGCCTTCCTGAGAAATTCTTCCGATTTCTTGTTATCCCCTCCTGCTATCCACGGAATCTGCCGGTACATAATACCTATAGTGTCCAGTATGAACGGGCTATTGGGTGCAAGTGACTCTGCTTTAAATATATGCTTTTTGAAGGGCTCCAAAAGAAATAATGATTTCAAAACCCCTTTCACCTCGCTGATCCTGCCTGTATTAATGGCCCACCATGCCCAACCGTCCCATCTGTCAGGTATAATATCTATTACTTTTTGAGAAGCATCTACACCCTGGGTATAGCTTTTCAATTTTTCTGCATCAGTGTCTTGATAATCACCGAGCTGGAAATACGCTTCAGACATTATGATATAAGCCGATATCTTGCTTACAATGTCATTATCACCGGGATGGCTTTTTATATAGTCCTTGCATATCTGAATACCGTGCTGGATATTTGCTATCGTATCGGTCTGCATAAGGGTAAGTTTGTATGCATTTTTCAATAACTCGAGCTTCGGCATCTCATTCATTTCCGGGGAGGATTGAGTAACCGGTCCGATGCAGAATAAATCGTCTGCTTTGGTTACCGCTGAGGACAGCAGCAATAGTACAACAGCCATTACATACAGTGCCATCTTTATTGAGGAACTTGAAATAGAGTTATTCTTTATATTTCCAACCCACATTTTATTCCCTCCATAAAAGCGAATCCTACTATAGTGCAATTTTTTGTCAATGTGCACCTTGGGGCGGTTACTGACGTTGATTTTTCCGGTTTACCCGCCTCAGCGCTGCAAACCATACCGTGAGCAGCAGGATTACTGCCAGCAGGTCCCCTGTTCCGGAATCTCCGCCTGACTGTTCGCACGAACAACCGGACGATGTGCTGCCTGTTGCAGT
>JBBIVV010000047.1:0-2612 GCA_037439545.1 bacterium | reverse complement strand
AATCTCCGCCTGACTGTTCGCACGAACAACCGGACGATGTGCTGCCTGTTGCAGTACTCTGTCCTTTCGGCGTTGCACTTACCTGGTTAGAATATACGCTCTCGCCTGCACTGTTGAAAGCAGTAACGGCAAAATAATAGGTTGTATTGTTTATCAATCCAGTAACAGTGTAGCTAATACCTGCAGTGGACGTTATATTTGTGTAAGGTCCGCCCGTTGCTGTCGATTGATATACCTTGTAACCTGTTGCACCGCTCGACGGGCTCCATGTGAGTGTTACCTGTGCATTCCCGGCCGCGGCAGTAAGACCGGCCGGCGCAGACGGCACTGATGCTGGAGAACCTGTCGAAAAGTGAAGACTCGAGCTGTTTGAAGGGTAAACAGCCATATTGCCCATGGGATCTGTGGATATTACCTGATACGCATAGGATGTATCCGTGGTAAGGGAAGCAAGGTTTTCGGTGTGTGAAATGGTCATCGTTGTTGTGCCAGTGGAGACCCAAGAACCCGGGGTTGAAGCATACCAGTACTTGACGTAACTTGAGCTCAATTCATCTGTTGTCCATGAAATCACTGCCGTGTCCGAGACAGCGGCAGCAGTAACACCGGTAATGACAGGCGGCGTTGTGTCTGTAGGTGTTGTTGTTGCAGATTGCACGAGCGCCAATACATTTAATTTACCGTATCCCCAGTCATTGTTCGGAACAGAACCCGTCGTTATGTCCTGCGTAGCACTACTTTCGAGCAGGCTGATCGTGTCCGTGATATCAAGTCCATGGTTCCTGTCGTACAGGAGTGCAATGGCGCCTGCCACATGCGGCGAAGCCATGCTTGTGCCGCGTAAAACTACATGCGTGCCGTCGCTCGTTATATACGGCGTTTGAAAGGATGCTGCAGTTGAAAGCGAAGATACGATGACCTCTCCCGGTGCAGTTATCAGAGGCTTTTGTCCGGTTACCGCAGGATCAGGCGTTGGACCTCTGCTTGAAAAAAATGACAAATCGCCCACTGGCAGTGTGTCAGGGAAATAATAGGAATTTCCGTTTGCTGACGACCAATATATCTTTGTCACAAAGGAGCCTGTTGCGATCGCAAATTTCGCCGTGGCAGGGGTTGAGATGGTGTCGGACGTATCTCCCTGCACCATACTGTATCCCGGGACGGATATAGACGTAATTGTATCGAACTGGCTGTTTTCAGTGTATATCCACGCATTCAACGGCTGAGCAGAAGCCCCGTTGTTCTTTGTGAGCAGAACGAACCTGAACCCATACTGTGATAGAGTCAGGTCTATTGAAGAACTGCCGTTGTTTGTAACAGTAAGCATCACTTCATTTTCCGGTGTCCCACCAGATTGGAGGTTACTGGCATATATCTGGGCATAACCGTAATCCGTGACTCCATTAAATAACAAAGTAATAGCACCTGTACTGCCCGGGCTTACAAAAGAAGTCTGCGTCAATATGGTTCCGGACATGTTTATCACACCAAGGGCAAATGATAGGTTGGGCGATACCGAATTATACCATAGATCAATATATGCAGCCCCTGCATTTATACTGTTTGTCACGACGGAAAAGTACGCTGCATAAGAAGAACCGGTACCTGCCGAAAATCCGAGATGTATTGCATTTCCCCCGTCATTACCCGCTGCAACGGCAACAGCTCTTGCGGGTGCCTGTGTCACAAGCCCGTCAAGTGCCTGTTCCATGGTCGAGGAATCATCATGCGGACCGTACTGCGCACCGAGACTGACATTTACGACTGCCGGTTTGTTATACAATGATGCCATTGAAAAGATATAATTTATACCATCGATTATGTGCGTTTCCAACATGTCTGTTTTTACTATAATAAGCATGGCATCAGGCGCCATACCTGTATATGTGGCATTACTGCTGTTTGCTATGCCTGCGACATGCGTGCCGTGCCCGACCGTGTCCTGTTCACTGCACTGACCTGCGTTGATCTGGAATCCCATACATTCGGCGCCGTAAGAAAAGCCGTTCGGCGGTGTGCCAGATGCGGTCTGGTCCCATAGCGAAATGACCTTCGTACTGCCATCGGAATAATGCATGTCGGCATGATTTAAATCAAGGCCCGTATCAACGATACCTATGATCACGTCCTTTCCCGTGTACGGCCGCGGCAGTCCTCCGCCTCCTGTATGTACAATAGTACCGCCCACGGCAGGTATGCTCTTATCGAGCAAAGGGTACATGCGTTTTGACAATATGATATTCGTGCAGTCCTGCCTCTGTATAAGGCTTGTAACCATGGAAAGCGGTATGTGCGCGGTTATGATCCCGTTTATGGACGTTCCGGCTGATCCTCCATTGGCCGCTATGAAATGTTTCATGGTACCCGGTGACGTTGTTTTTACAAAGACATCAACCATGATACTGCCTGACGGAGCCATGGTCACTGCGTTTGCCGAAAGCAGGGATGAAAGATTTTCTAAAGACAGATCATTTTCTGCATTGTAAATGCCCGATAAAAACGGGTCCATCTTTGAGCCTGCATGCGCAGGCACTGATATAAGGAATATACATAAAACATATAAGGCTCTTTTCATAACCGATACCTCCTCTCCTATAGATAGTACCCTTCTC
>JBBIVV010000046.1:0-15866 GCA_037439545.1 bacterium | reverse complement strand
AGCCATAATGCCGATGATCAGAATAACGACCATCATTTCTATCAGGGTAAACCCCTTATTCATACTAACCTCCATCTTAAGCTTTAGCAACAAGCATACCACTCATATAAAGAAAAATCTATATGAAAATACAATGGGTTAAAAATAATAACTATTAAGATTATAGCACAATATATGAAAAGATGTCGTGGTTGTGCAAAAGTTGCACGATACCTGTTATACTTATGTTGTTTTTAATCTTTTTCATACAATGAAAAGTTTATACTATTCATGGATAAAATTCAACTTTTCAGGTAATCCCAGAATTCCCTCGGCGTGAACATTTCGACACCCTGATATTTCTTTAAGCTTAATAAATCGTCATCACCGGTTATTATGAAACGTGCATTGCCCTTCACCGCTGTTCCTATTATCTTGACATCCTCCTTATCTTTGCAAATAGATTCTTCAAGGGTCCCGGGCTCAACCATCTCGCTGTTGTTCCGAATATATCCCATAATATCCTGAACCGCATTGACCGGTAAATGTAACTTTTTAATAAGGTTTCGTTCCACTTCGAGCATGATATGTTCGCTTACAATAATTTCATGGTCTGCAAGACATATTTCGAAGATCTCTGCGCACAAGCCGCGTGTCGCAAAGGCAGCTATAATAACATTCGTGTCCAGGACTATTTTCATGAAATAGTCCGGAAAACGTCCTCATCGGTCAACAGTCCCTGTGCTTCCGCAAAAGGAAGAACTTTTTTTCTCAATTGCTGGAAATGCTTTATTGCGATATAGCGCGCAAGCGCGTCCCTGATAAGCTCGCTTCTTGAGGCGTGTTCTCTCTTTGCTACGGCATCCAATTCCTTTTGAAGCTCTTTGGGCAGCCGTATGGTAATGGTATCTTTCATTTCCAACCTCCCAGGCCCTGTAATAAGCCTGTAAGACAATGTAACACATATAATAAAAATATCAAGAACTATAAGAAGACGGGTGTCCAAGCAAAAAAATACATTTTTGGGGTTAACGTCTTACACGTTTTACCCTTATGTATTTGTAAGCCATAAACCCCACGATGATCACGATGCCCAGCCATGTCTGTGAAGCGGATGGAGCGATTATTCCGTAAGCAAGGGAGAGCACGCCTGAGATTAAAATGGAGTATTCAAAGCCGAATAATCTGAGCAATAGATTTTTTTTTGGCTTGAGTGCCTCTATGTCGCTGTGTGCAGGCATGAATTTGAACTGGAGGACGGTCGTCAGTTGTTTTGTGAATTTTGCCGATAGCTGAGGGTACTGGTCCTGCACCTGCCGGTAGCGTTGAATGGCTTCTTTCTCGAGGTTGTTTTTCACGCACGCGTTCACATAGTTTTGGTGTAACGCCTCATTTGACGGATCAGATTGAACCTGTTTCCATAATTCCTGTTCAGTCATGCGTCATAATATAAACATGGAGTCGTAAAAAGAAAGACACGCGGTTTCTAAAATAGATTAAATTTCTTTAAAACCTCTGCAACCTTAATATCTTTTTTGGCAAGCTCTTTTAGAGAAGAGACAATCTTGTCAATCTTTCCTTCTTCAAGTTCTTTCATCCTGCTTTCAAATAGGTCGTATCTTTCTCCTTCTGTCCCACACTGCAAAACCGATGGTTGAAATCGTTATCCCTGTAAAGACGGTCGTCAGAATCCATAAAACGCTCATCATTTGATCAAATCGTTTATTAATATCATCAAACCGCTTATCAACGCTTTCAAATCTTTTATCTACTTGCTCAAATCTCTTATCTATCTGCTCAAATCTTTTGTCTATCTGATGAAATCCCATCTCAAGCTTTGCCTCCACTTTTATAATCCTGTCCCTGTCCTCTTGGGTAAAAGGGGAATCTTTTGCAGATGCGTTGAAACTTCCGACCGATAAAGTCAGCAGAAATAATACAAACACGACTATGCTTTTGAGCTTCATATACTAAAGACTAATTTCCTTTTATACGAATGTCAACTGTTTAAATTAACCTCGATGACCCGGGTTATTTTTCAAGTTCTCCATATAACTTTCGAGGATAAAGGTTGCGGCAAGCATATCGACCACGGCTTTTTTCTTTTTTCTCTTTACCCCGGCACTATCGAGGACCTCCTCTGCCTGCACCGTGGTATAACGTTCGTCCCACTCATGGACGGGCAGTTGAAGATGCTGCTTGAGGATGGCTATGAATTCCTCCACTTCTTTTGCCTTGCCTCCCTTTTCACCGCTCAGCATATAGGGCATGCCGACGACGATCTCTTCCACATGATGAGATGCTGACACCTCTTTTATTTTTGCCAGGTCATTCTCCAGAGAAGTCCTTTTAAGGCTGCAAATGCCCTGAGCGGTTATGCCGAGTGCGTCGTTGACCGCCAGACCCATCCGTATCGTGCCATAATCTATTGCAAGAATTCTTTTCATGGTGATCAACGTATAGGTATCAGGTTTAAAGTCAAGCAGGCAGGTCATTGCACTCCTCGCAGAAGATTGAAGAACCCACGCTGTAAACAGCGTGGATTCTTCGCCGGTAAGGAATAAAGTTAATCGTATAGCTCGCCTTGCCCCTGCTATAAATAGCGGGGATTGCGACGAGAACCCGTTCAATGCACGCTTGACTATGATAAAGATAGACTATATGTTGCAATTTATGTTTACACCGTTGGAAATTAATGTATAATCTTTCATCCGGTTTTCGTTGCAATGTTTTGTGTGTTTTATACAGAGCACATTGTACACGTTTCTCACGGGACAAAAAATAAAAAAGGAGTCAGTAATGAAGAACAGGTATTTGTTTACATCGGAGTCGGTAACAGAAGGACATCCTGATAAGCTCGCGGATCAGGTTTCGGATGCCATTCTCGATGCCGCACTTGCACAGGACAAGTATTCAAGGGTCGCGTGCGAAACGCTCGTGACAACAGGGCTTGCGGTCATTGCAGGCGAGATAACCACGAAGGCAAATCTTGCGTTTGCCGATATTGCACGGGATGTCATAAAAGACATCGGGTATGACGATCCGGATATGGGGTATGACTGGAGATCATGCGGCGTAATCGTTTCCGTAAAGCAGCAGTCGCCGGACATTGCAATGGGGGTCAACAGGGGAAAGGACAAGCTCGGCGCCGGAGATCAGGGAATGATGTTCGGGTATGCGATAAATGAGACGAAGACACTTATGCCTGCTCCGATATTTTATGCCAATGCACTTTCCCGGAGACTTGCAGAGGTAAGGCACAACGGCACCCTGAAGTTTCTCAGGCCCGACGGCAAATCACAGGTAACAGTCGAGTATGAGGACAACAAGCCGGTTGGAATAAAAGCAATCGTCGTTGCGGCACAGCACTCGGAAGATGTTTCAAACAATAAATTGAAAGAGGCGATTATAGAAGAGGTCATAAGAAAGGTCATCCCTGCAAAACTTATAAGAAAAGAAACCAGATACTTTATAAACCCGACAGGCAGGTTTGTCATCGGCGGTCCACACGGCGACACAGGGCTCACCGGAAGAAAGATCATCGTTGACACGTATGGCGGTTTTGGGAGACACGGCGGCGGAGCTTTTTCAGGCAAGGACCCGTCAAAAGTGGACAGGAGCGGATCCTACATGGCACGCTACGTAGCTAAAAATATAGTTGCATCCGGTCTTGCCGACAGATGCGAGGTCCAGCTTGCGTATGCGATAGGAATTCCCGACCCGGTTTCCATAATGGTCGATACCTTCGGTACCGGCAAGACGGCAAATGAAAAACTGGAAAAAGCTGTAAGCAGGGTGTTCCGGATGGACCCGGCAGGTATTATAAAAGAGCTCAGTCTTTTAGAGCCCAAATACCGCAAGACTGCTGCTTACGGACATTTCGGAAGAACAGACAAGGGATTTACCTGGGAAAGAACGGATAAATCACAGGCACTATTGAAAGAGGTGAACAGATGAAGGCACACAGGGAAGCTGCAGAAAGAGCGTATGACGTAAAAGATATGGATATGGCACAGGCCGGGAAACAGCGCATTGAATGGGCGTATAAGTCAATGGGCGTGCTCAAACTGATAGAGAAGGATTTCAGCAAGCATAAGCCGCTGAAGGGCATAAAGGTTGCAGCATGCCTCCATGTGACGACGGAAACAGCAAATCTTATGCGTATTTTGAAGGCCGGGGGCGCTGATGTGGTCCTTGCTGCATCGAATCCATTGAGCACACAAGATGACGTCGCAGCGTCGCTCGTAAAGCATTTTGACGTGCCTACCTTTGCCATTAAAGGAGAGGATACAGACACCTATTACCGGCACCTTATGTCTGTGCTTGAAACAGAACCTATGGTAACGATGGATGACGGGGCTGATCTCGTCACGACGATACATACGAAAAAAAGGGCGCTGCTCGGAAATATCATAGGCGGAACGGAAGAAACGACGACCGGCGTCATCAGACTGAGGAGTATGGCAAAGCAAAAGAAGCTTGCGTACCCGATAATCTCGGTCAATGACGCTTACACGAAGCATCTATTCGATAACCGTTATGGCACAGGCCAGAGCACTGTGGACGGCATACTGCGTGCGACGAACAGGCTTATTGCAGGCTCTGTGTTCGTCGTGTGCGGATACGGCTGGTGCGGCAGGGGTGTTGCGATGCGGGCAAGCGGTATGGGGGCAAGGGTCATCATAACGGAAGTCGATCCGATAAGGGCGCTTGAGGCTGTTATGGACGGATACGATGTCATGCCCATTATCGACGCTGCAAAAACCGGAGATATATTCGTGACGGTAACCGGAGATACGACGGTCATATCCGGAAACGAATTTATGAATATGAAGGACGGGGCGATTGTTGCCAATTCCGGACACTTCAATGTAGAACTCGATCTCGACACACTCAAGAGCATAGCAAAGGGACGCAAAGAGGTCAGGGACTTTGTCGAAGAGTACCGTCTGCCGAACGGGCGTTCTATATATGTACTTGCGGACGGAAGGCTGGTAAACCTGTCTGCGGCAGAGGGACACCCTTCAAGCGTCATGGACATGAGCTTTGCAAACCAGGCGCTTTCAGTCGCATATTTAAAAGACAATGCAGCGAGGCTCGAGAAGGCTGTGTACCCTGTGCCCGGTGATATCGATAAAAATATTGCCATAATAAAGCTGAAAACGCTCGGGATAAATATCGACACCCTGACGCCCCAGCAGAAGGCATATCTTGCGTCATGGAAGAGCGGGACTTAGCACGTTAGCCCCGTTAGAAAGCTGTTCATCAGGAATCAATTACTCTGATCCGATATCGACTTCTGAATGGAAAAAGCTTCTCACGGAATTCACCCTCGACAGCATCATAAGGCCGGAGTTCACCTTCTATCAGCCGGTCAACGGCTACAGAATAAATATAGATACCGTTATTCTGTACGGTTTTGCAATCCAGCAGGCGCGGGGCAATGTGCTTGAAATAGGGTCTGCATCGGGTGTTACCGGTATATTGCTTTCAAAACACCATAAGGTTACCGGGGTAACAGGGGTCGAGATCGAAAGGTCATCGTACGAGGCATCTTTAAAAAATCTTGAATTACACGCATGCGAAAAGAAAGTTACCTTTATCAACAGAGACATCAACGCATACAAGCAACTTTTTAAGCCGCAGTCTTTCCATACTCTCATAACAAACCCGCCTTTTTACCGGCAGGGCACTGGCAAAAGGAGTAAAAAGCGTGGAACGGATACAGCCCGCAGCGATGGATACCTGACGATAGAAGATGTTTTTAAGGCAGCACGGTACCTTTTAAAGCCCGATGGCTGTCTGATCATGTTGTTTCTCACGTGCAGGATAAACGATGTTTTTTTGAATGCACGGGGATTTCACATCGAAGAAATCCGGTTTGTCCACAGAACAGCGCTCAAGCCTTCGGATGTATTCTTGATGCTCGCAAGAAAGGGCCGGGGAAAACAGCTCAGGGTAATTCCGCCGCTGATTGTGCATGAAACGAACGGATATTCCAAAGAAATGATATCCATGCTGAATCCGAAGAAAAAAGTGACAGACGCAGAATTTTATCATAATTCCGTCATTCCGTGATCGATACGGAATCTCAACCAAAGACGGCTCCGCCCTCTGATGGACAGCCTTTCCGGATTCCCGCTTTCGCGGGAATGACATGCATAGGGATTCCCGCTGGAATTTACCTCTGCTTGACTGAATTGTATTTGTCCTGTAAATAAGGTACTATCTGATAGACAAAGAAGAGGAGGCAGTATGAAAAAATTAGTGCGGTTTGCGGGCGTACTTATCTTTCTCGTGGGGGTCAAAGCTTATGGAGCTTCACCGATAGGCCCGGCGCTGGGCGGCGAGACCGGAATAATAAGAGTCATATCTGCCGAGAGTCTGCCTGCAACAGGCGTAATGCTCGGTGTAGACGGTTTATATTTCCGCTCGACAGACCTCCTGAATACGGCAACCGATGTCAACCAGAGGCTCGAAGGGAATGTCAATATTACGTACGGTGCAGCGGACTGGATCGAGCTGTTTCTGAATCAATCGAACTCGGCACAGACGATAACGAACAGTAAGACAAACAGGAATGACATATATCAGATGATCGGCGATTTGTCCGGCGGTTTAAAATTAAGCGCCCTTGTCTCTCCCGGTTTTGCAATCGGACTCGATGCCTTCTCTCAATTAATGACCGGCAACAATCAGCTTGGATATCAATTGGGTGCGACGAGCTTCGGCGTGAGGACGCTTTGGACAGTCGATCTCGATGCTTCGCAGGACATTCCTTTTAGATTTCATGTAAATTTAGGCTATAAGTGGGATAGATCAAGATACCTGCTCCCTGCCCCTGACTATACCATAGGCTCGTACGGTTCTGTTGCCTCGATGTATGCCCTTGGCATACCGCGTAGTGAGGAGGAGTACGCACTCGGTATTTACCATGACGACCAGGTGATCGGCGCAGCGGCCATGGAATTTCCCAGTCCCTATCTTACGCCGTTTATACAATACTATACTAACCAGCTTCTTAATACCGGGAAGAATTCTTCGCTTGCACATCTGAGTTACAATGAATCACCTCAGTATGTTACCCCGGGTTTCAGATTTACCCCTGCAAAAGGCCTTGCTGTCGATGCAGCAGTTGACATAGGCCTTACAAAGTTGGAAAAAATCCCTGTAACAGGCACACCGGGAAAAACCGTGGATGTAAGATCCGTCCCCCTATGGGACGTTATACTCGGAGTAAGTTATACCATGCTGCCCGGGGCAATGGTCGTTATACAGAAGATTGAGGCCCCGCCGCTGGAAAAGGGAAAGATGGCCGGTGTCGTACTCGATGCACAGTCAGGTCAGCCTGTCCCGGATGTAATCGTAAAATTCCCGGGTAAGGATGTGTCGGACATCATAACCGGAGATAACGGCTCATTTACCGGCTGTCCCATGGAAGCGGGTCCCGTAAGACTGGAATTTTCAAAAGAAGGGTATCAGCCTTCGGCAGTTTATGGAACCGTAGTGACAGGCCAAACGACAAGCCAGGAAATTACCCTGAAGAAACTTATACTTATTGGAGCGCTTGCCGGAACGATAACGGATACTACGGGTAAGCCTCTTGCTGCAGTTATAACTTTTTCGAACACAGCACAGCCTCCGGCTGCAACAGACCCGAGAACGGGATTCTACTTCGTTAAGTTAGCGCCGGGCAGCTACGAAGTTACGGTAGCCGCTCAGGGATTTGTCAGTAAAACTATAAATATCCAGATCAAAAACATGATAAAGACCATTGCGAATTTTGTGCTCGAACAAAAACAGACTGCGCCCCCGCCTCCGCCACCGGTTGCGTCACAGAAGAAACCGAGGGTAATCCTTGAAAAGGCACAGAAAAAAATAGTCATTACAGAAGCTATACACTTTGAATCAGGCAGGGCGGCGATAGTGGAAGATTCCTACTCATTACTCGATGAGATCGTCCAGGTTTTAAAGGACAACCCCACGATCAACGTAAGGATAGAAGGCTACACCGACAATGTGGGATCGCCCACGTATAACCTCAGATTGTCGCAGGCACGTGCAGATGCTGTTATGAAGTACATGCTCAATCACGGGATATCGCCTGACAGGCTTGACGCAAAAGGCTTCGGTATGATGATGCCCATTGCAACCAATACTACGGCAGTGGGAAGGGCGAAGAATAGAAGGGTTGAATTTACCATAACAAAGGAATAAAGATTGAGAATTTTGCAAGGGGCAGGGGCGGTTCGTAAACCGCTCCTGCATAAATATGTCGTAACACATTCGGCAGAGTAGAGAGAAAAGATGAAATTAACAGGCGACCCGGTCGGGTTAGAAGAATTGAAGCGCATAAAAGAAGAAAACCTCTTTTACCTTAAATTTATAATGAAAGAAGCTAAAAGCAATACCGACAACATCTCTAATTTTAAGGACAAGGCGGGAAAGCAGAAGTACCGCCTGACATATGATCCTGCCGATGATTCATTCAATGTAATCGCGATCAATGAGTAGTCTTTTTCCTGTAGAGAACCATGTCGATATCAAAGGAATAATCTTTCATCGTATTGCGGAAGATGTTTTCATACTCCTTCGATTCAAAATACTGTCTGAGATTTAAAGACAGGGGAAGTATCAGCTCTTCTGCTTTCCATTTGAAATAATCGCCGTCTCTCAGATTTTTGACGCAGCCGAGCGATATGGCGAAAGATGCCTGTGCAAGGGTGTACCGGGAAAAAGATTTTTCGAGTGCCTTCAGGATCCCGTGCATGTAGGGGTTATAGAATTTAAATATCTCGGAATATATTACCGCATTATGATAGTACTGCGGAAAATTAAGTATGCCGTCTTTTTGAAGATAAGAAGCCACTTCTACCAGCATATTGCTCACCAGCCTCGCTATGCCGAGGCCCGGATATTGCTGGTCAGGCAACTGCGGTTTTTCCTGACTGAACTGTGAAACCGGGTTCTGAAGGACAAGCCATTCGATGGTCATCATATTATACGTGCTGTAGTTGAAGGAAGGCAGATATTTAATCTTAGGCTTGAATATGCTGTCAGACAGTATGATTTCGATGAGCATATGGGCCTTGTCCTGCTTATCGAAATATACCCTTAATATGTGTCTGTGCGGATCATCGGTGTTTATATCGAGTATAAGGTTGGTAAACCCCTTGAGGATCAATTCATGCCATATGTGCGATCTGTGGAGGACTTTTTCCACCTCGTCTTTTGTAAAAACACCGAGATAAAGCGAGTAACCTTTTTTATCGTTTAACTGCCGCATCAATTCTGATTCTGAGATGATGGATTCGCTATCCATAAAGGATAGCTCTTCCACGGTCTTCAAACTCTTGGACTTTATGATGGGTTTTTTCATCTGCGGTGACAAGGAGAGGCGCATTGCTATGCGTCTCTCCTGATTTATTTATCTAATCCAGAACCAGGTCATACCAGAATTTTGCCTTACGGGGTGCAACTGCCACATGGATGTGTTTGACCTGCGTGTATTCGTCGAAGCCATACGTGCCGAGCTCCCTTCCTACGCCGCTCTGTTTGTATCCGCCGAAAGGCGCCAGTGCATTGAGCAGGTGGTAGTCATTGATCCACACAGTCCCTGTCCGGATCGCCTTTGCTACCTCTATTGCATGCGGTATGTCTGTCGACCATACTCCGCCTGCAAGTCCGTACATGTTGTCATTGGCGATTTTTATCGCCTCATCTGCTGTTTTGAATTTGATGACTGCCAGGACAGGTCCGAAGATCTCTTCCTGGGCAATCTTCATGCTGTTCTTTACATCTACGAAGATCGTCGGTTCCACATAAAACCCTTTCTGCATATGTGACGGCCTCTTGCCTCCGAGCACGAGCTTTGCATTCTCATCGAGACCTGTCTTTATGTAGCCCTCGACCGTTTCCCGCTGTGTCGCCGATACCAGCGGTCCCATGGTCGTTTCATAATCCATCTGATACCCGACCTTAATTCCCTTTGCCCGTGCTATCAGCTTGTCCATGAATTTATCGTATATCTTTTCATCCACCAGTAATCGTGTGCCCGATTCACATACCTGCCCCGAATGCAGGAATGTGCCGAATAATGCTCCATCGACTGCTTCATCGATATTTGCATCGGCAAGTATAATATTCGCAGACTTACCTCCAAGCTCGAGCGTCACCTTCTTGACGGTCCTTGATGCGAGTTCCATCACGCGCCTGCCTACGGATGTTGAACCCGTAAGCGCTACCTTGTCAACGAGCGGATTTGTCGCAAGCTCTTCTCCGACAATACCTCCGGAACCTGTTACGATATTCACGACACCTGACGGAATGCCCGCCTCTTCGACGATTTTTGCAAGTTCAAGCGCTGTTAAAGGCGTATAGCTTGCGGGCTTCAAAATAACACAGTTGCCCGCTGCTATTGCGGGAGCTATCTTCCAGACTGCCATAAGGAGCGGGAAATTCCATGGAACAATCTGGCCGGCAACGCCGATAGGCTCTCTGACGACAAAATTCCAGCTTATTGACGGAAAGTTAATCCACGGCAGCGGTTCAAACAGGTCTTTTTTGTAAGCAAGCTCAGCAAAATGACGGAAATGTTCGACAGCAAGGGGTGCATCTATCATGCTTGATTTCCGTACGGTCGCACCCGAACTCAATGATTCAATCTCTGCAAGCTCGCTCTGTTTTGCTATCAGCCCGTCAACGACTTTCAACATCAGTTCGGATCTCTTTTTTTGTTCGAGTCTTGTCCATACGCCGCTATCAAAAGTATCCCTTGCGGCTTTTATCGCGTCTTTTACGTCCTCAACGCCTGCTGCCGGGACTTCTGCGACAATCTCCTCATTGCCGGGATTTATTACCTTCATGGTCTTGCCTGACTTTGCATCTACCCATTTGCCGTTAATAAACATCTGGTACTTTTTCATGCCGTGCCTCCTTTTATTTTATAAAAACATGCCAACGTCTGTTTGTCGTGCGCCCTTGATTGTTCCGGGAATTCATCCCTTTCATTACCATGTAAAAAATGTGTTCGGCGCACCCTGTACATGTGTTCGATAATATTATAGTATACTACAATGAGATTACCATTGTTTTCAACTAAATTGTTTGATCCAAAAATGCCTGTCATTGACCGGGGCTGTTACCTCAATACCCGCCTTACACCCGGGCTCTTAAAAATGAGAGATGTCCGAAATGTGTAAGTTATCTGTAAGTCGCTCCATGGTAAGATACTGCAAGGTCTGAAGAATGGGGTGTTGAAATTTAAACGCTGTAGTTGCAACTTTTCCTTTTTTAGTTGACAAAAAACAGAGGAGATAAATATTATATGGTATGGAGACTATGCCAAAGCTTATAAAACGGGCAGAACCCGTCTTAGGCTTAACGGAACAGGAAAAATTTGTTTTATCGCTCATAGACGGCAGAACATCTGTACAGGAAATCGCAAGAACGACAGGCTTTGGCCTTGCTTCTGCAAAAAAAATACTTGAAAAGCTGAAAGAACATCGCGTCATTGAATTTCAGCAGGAGAAGCAGGAGCATCCGAAGGACCAGCCGCAGGAACAATCCATAAAAGATCTTTACCTTAACTATGAAAATGCAGACCCTCATACGATACTCGGTATCCCGGAAGGCGCACCTTTAGAACAGATCAAAGAAGCGTATTTTGAAAAGACAAAAATGTTTCATCCCGACAGTTACTATGCGAGATCGGTCTCTCCGGATGACAAGCATTTTTTAGTGGATATTTACAAGAAGGTCCAGCAGGCATACGAGACACTCAAGAACAGTGCACCACTCAAAACTGCCCCGGCAAAGACAGTTTCATCTCCTGCGGTTGAAATACCAAAAGTAGAAATGCCGGCTCCTGCCGGAGCTCAAGTCATCGTGCAGCAGCCTCAAAAGGCCGCCATAGATAATCAGATAAAAGATAATATAAAAAAAGGGGAGGCACATTATAAGATAGGCATTGAGGCATTTTTTAAGAATGATTATGCGGGTGCGTTTCTTAACTTCAAGCTTGCTCATTCTTATAATCCATATAAAAAAGAGTTCATTCTCAAGATGAATGAAGCTGAAACGCACATGAAGAGAGACAGGTATGAGGACCTGTTGAAAAAGGCAGACATGAGTATAGGAATCGATAAACCGGCGGATGCCATAGATTATCTTAAAACCGCTTTAGAGCTGACCGATGAAAAGAAGTATGCTTATTATAAGCTTGCACTCGTTATGCATGACTTCAACCAATCTTTGAAAGAAGCGGCAAAGTATTGTCAACAGGCAATCGTGCTCGATCCGAAGAACCCTGATTGCCATCTTTTACTTGCCAAAATATATAAAAAGGTCGGCCTTTTGAAGAGTTCGATGGTCGAGTATGAGCAGACGATGGCCCTCGGTGTAAAAACGGACGATATTAAATCCGAGATGAAACAATTAAAAGGTATGATGAAATAAATCCCGTTAAAAGGGACGGGCTATGATGATTAAAGATGAGTCCAGAATCCAGGATAGTATAACCGCCGTAACCGGCGGAACTTTTTTAGCGGGGTAAAATGGGAAAAACAATAGGTATAGATCTTGGCACCACAAATACCTGTGTTGCCACAATGTTGAGCGGCAAACCGTTCGTGATCTCATCGTCGACGGGCAACAGGCTTATACCGAGCTATTTTGCCGTTACAAAGGATGAAAAAACGCTTGTCGGTGTCAGGGCAAAACGGCAGTCCATAACCAATCCGAAGAATACCATATTTGCAGCCAAGAGGCTTATCGGAAGGAGATATGACTCGAATGAGATAAAGATTGCAAAGGGGAAAGTACCCTATGAAATCGTTCCGGGTCCCCATGGGGATGTAAGGGTGATGTGCGCAGGGAACGCCATCAGCATATCTGAGGTAAGCGCCGCAATCCTCGTTGAAGCAAAAAAGGTTGCGGAAAAATTCCTTGAAGATGAGATAGAAGGTGCATGCATTACCGTGCCCGCTTATTTCAATGAGAACCAGCGTCAGGCAACCATAGACGCCGCAGATATTGCCGGGCTAAAAGTACTCAGGATCATTAATGAACCCACGTCATCGGCTCTCGCATACGGACATAGGAGAGGCCAGAAAAACGAACTTATAGCGGTCTATGATTTTGGAGGCGGCACATTCGATATATCGATACTTGAGCTCGGTGAGGGTGTATACGAGGTATTATCTACAGCAGGGAACACCTATCTCGGAGGACAGGACATCGACAACCTGATTATCAATTATCTTCTCGAAGATTTTAACAAAGCACAAAAGATAGATTTAAAAGAAGATGTCATGGCCATGCAAAGGCTGAGAGATGCCGTAGAGCTGGCAAAGATTGAACTATCCGTGCAGACGGAAGTAACAATATCACTGCCCTTTTTAACAGAGACGACACATGGCGCCGTCCATTACAACACCGTTTTGACACGGGGCAAAGTCGAAGAATTGATGTCAGGCCTGATAGATCAAACCATAGATATATGCAGTCATGCGATAGAAAGTGCCCGGCTCAAAAAGGACGATATAGATGAAGTGATCCTCGTCGGCGGGCAGACAAGGGCACCGCTCATTATGAAGAAGGTCGGAGAATTTTTCGATAAACAGCCTAACAGAAGCATAAACCCGGATGAGGTCGTTGCTGAAGGTGCAGCTATACATGCGTATAACATCGTATCTCCATTACCATCCAATATCCTCGTGGATATCACGGCACTTTCCCTCGGCATACAGACAAAGGGAGGTGTTTTTACAGAGGTTATACCTCAGAACAGTGCAATCCCTGTCACAAAAAAGCGCAAATTTACCACGACCTACGACAAGCAGGATGCAGTGAGGATTGCTGTGTTCCAGGGGAACGAAGACATGGCAAAGGACAATGAATTGCTCGGCGAATTTGTTCTGAGCGGCGTAAGACCTGCAAAAAAAGGCGAACCGAATATAGAAGTCAGCTTCGATATGAACAGCGAAGGGATCCTTAAAGTAACTGCACGGGATTTAGACCTCGGTACAGAGCAAACCGTCACGCTCGAGGCAAAAAGCGGGTTGAGCGATGAGGAAGTATCCGCAATGAGGCAAAAGATGGTATCCCTCGAGCTGGAGCTTAAAGAGCAATGAACATAGGGGAAATAGAGAAATTATTGGAAGACGGTTTGACACTTTATGGCTTTGGCAAGATAGAAGAAGCCATAGCCGTGTGGCGCAAGGTGCTTGAAATAGATCATGAGAACCAGAAGGCACTTGATTATATAGAATCGGCAGGGTACGGCAGGCAGAAGCAGGAAACAGCAAAAGCTCTGCGTTTCCAGGACCAGAAAGCAGCTCCTACTCAGTATTCCCAGGATACTGAATTCATAAATATTAACTACATAAAAGAGCTATTAAAATCTCACCGGTATGAGCTTGCCTATGAATTTCTCGAGCATCTGGTGGGCAAAGATCACCCTTCAAACAAACAACTCACGGCATATTTTTCTATCGTGAAAGCCCAGCTCATCAAAACCTACTACGAAGAGCTTTACAACTTTAAGAAGGTCCCGAAGCTCAACATAAACGAGCAGGATATCATCAAATATAACTTGAGTAAAACTGACGGTTATATCATATCGATGATAGACGGGTATTCCGATATAGAAGAGATCATACAAATGTGCAGCAACATCGACAGATTCGATGTCATGAAAAGATTTTATAAACTTACACGGCTCGGGGTTATAGGGTTCTGATATGCTGGGAACAGACCTGCTTAAAAAAATGAAAACCCTGCTTACCTTCGTAGACAGCGGTATTATCATATCGGACTCGGAATACAATATCGTATACGGCAATCCTTCAGCGTTAAAATTTCTCGGCAAAAAAATGGAAGAGCTTATAGGCTCGCCGATCAAAGATATATTTTCCCAGGATAACTGGGAAAAAATCTCCGTGTGTATAGATAAGGTAAAACAGACCAATACGCCCATCAGGGTACACATAGAAGAAAAAAATAAATTCATGAAGCTCGGTATATCGGCTATAACGGTAGAGGAAAAATATACGGGATTTATACTCAACATGCTCGATACGACCGTGGAAGAACATCTGCTGATACAGAGGTCAGAGCTCACTTCAATGCTGATAAACGAGCTTAAAGATCCCATTTATACGCTGTACGACCTGTTTAATAACAGGCAGATTTTAAAAGCGGATGACCGTTATACCGAGGAAGCGAAAGAATCGAGCAGATTACTGATGAACGCCCTTGAAACCCTGCTTGACATCAATCAATTGACGGCAGGTGTACTCAATCTCGAATTCGAGGACATGGATGCGGTCATGGTCATCAAATCGTGCGTAAAGAGTATAGAGACCTTTGCCAACAAGCAGGGACTCGTGGTTTACAGCTCTTATAAATACACCAATCCCACGGTGAAGCTTGACAGGGAAAAATTCACGAAAGGACTGATAAACCTGCTCAGTCTGGCAGTAAAAGAGGGACACGCAAAAGATGTACTGTGTATCGACATATGCAATGAAAAAATAGACGGCAGAACGAATCTGCTTATGGCTATTTCAAACACGGGTATGGGGACTGCTGAATCCATCTTTGAAAACATCACCGACAAGCATACGTTCTCACACCTTAAAGATGAAGAACAGTTGTACATCGAGGTGCTCACGGCAAAAAGGCTCATTCAGGCGCACTCGGGACAGATGGATGTGATCAGTGAATTCGGCATCGGTTCAAGCTATCTTGTGACACTGCCTGTCGTGGAAGCATAACCCGGCCGATTGCATTTTTGGGATCACCCCTTCTGGTGCGATAAAATCATGGAGGAGGGAGCTTTATGTACCGGAAGCAGCTTCGCCGATGGTTTTCTTTATGGTGCCGGC
>JBBIVV010000045.1:10049-15913 GCA_037439545.1 bacterium | reverse complement strand
AAACTCTTCCTTTTCTTAATCTTTATATCTTCGTTGCTCATTACACAAACTTCTTTTTTTTCAGATGCATGCTATGATTAACGCTTATGCTGGTCATTCGTATCATCAATCCACAGTGGTGTAAAGTGGTACCAGTGTTCCGGATGCTGTCTTATCATTTCTTCCAGTAAAGCCGCGTACTGCTGCGCGGCATGCTCCATGGCTGCTTCCCTCCGATCTCTGGACCCTGCTCTTACATACATCGGCGGATGTGCCACGATCCTGTAGTTTGCCTCACCGGTCCTGACGACAAAAAACACGAAGATAGGTACACCGAGGACCAGTGCAAAAACATACGGGGCCTGCGGCAGGGAAACATCGTGTCCAAAAAATTTCACTTTGATAAACTTCTGCTCTTTGTTCCACAAGAGGTCGCCGGCCATGGCTACAAACCCTTTATTCTTCAGGAATTGAAGTCCTTCAATTCCTTCAAATGGTGCGTCCGAGTCTTTCGATATGGCTATGATGGTGATCCCGTGGTCTGCGAGGTCCTGTTTGATCTGTGCCTCAATTTGCTCATATTGCCGTGTTCCCATATAGAGGAGTATCTTCAAGTTTAGGGTCTGGAGCCCGCGTGCCGCAGCCTCCCAGTTTCCGAAATGCGAGGTGAGCAGTATGCCGTATTCCCCTCTTTGGGCTGCGGCTGAAAGGTATTCAAGACCCTGCCCCACCCATTTCAGCCCGTCCTTTTCCTCGAACCTGAGCCTGTCTACGAACACCGTTGAAAAATGATGATACTGTCTCCACGTGCACCACACAGGGAAAAGCGCACCCTTGTCAGGATAGACGGCACGGTAAAATCTAACGCTGTCACCTGTCCGTTTAGGCAGGAGTATGAAATATGCAGTCGTTATGAACCACGCAACCAGTGACACGATCCATACACCGGTAATCCTGGACAACAAAGAGATGAATCTGTAGAATAGACCTTTCATAGATATGTTCTGCTTTTATCCCCAATCTTACCTATAAAAAAATATGAAATTCAACTATGTTGCGAATCAACTGTTTAATTTTTGTCCGACCAAATGCCACACCATGGCAGCTATGGATTCTGCGGCGGGTATAAAGTCAGAGAAATTAAGAAATCCATGGATCAAGCCTTTAGCTCTTAATCCCATTGCCGGAACACCGGCATCGTACAAACGTGACAGATACATTTCTCCCTGATCCCTCAAAGGATCATGTTCGGCGGTAACAATTATAGTTTCGGGCAGACCGCCGGGTCAAGAGCCATTTAACCGCCTCCTTTGTATAAAAACGAAATTACCAGCGGCACGTGCAAAATGCAATAAGAAAGGCTGCCGGCATCGAGGTCGTGTCATAGGGAGTTACATTTTTTTTGACAATCCAGAACTTATAGGGCGGTTTCAAAAGAACCATGAACCATCTGTATAATATGTTGACCTGGCGCCATTTTTGGCCAGGCGGAGATCGGGAATCAGGGAGAAAATATGCAGCAGGCACCTGTTTTCTTCAGGATTTTTACTGTTTCTATGTGAATCTCATGGATTACCAAAGTGTTCATTTATCGTTTTGTGCTCTTCTTTCCTGCACACGAACCATGTTTCTTCCCTTGCTGGCGCACTCTCTCCGGCATAGGTCAGGGTGAGACCTGCTTTTGCGATACTGTCCTGAATACAGTTGCCGGTTCTGTAATAATATGTTTGGTCATTCAACTTCAACCGTGTTTGTTCCAGCCATCGTTCCCAGGGCACATGTTTCGATGAAGGAACCGTTGCACGTATCACCACAGTACCATTCTGCTTGAGGCATGATGATGCAGTTGTAAGCGTTTGCATGAGCTCCGCATCGGAAAGATAATGTATAATGTCCAGCATAAGAACCGTATCATATATGCCCGGAGGTCTTTGAAAATCAGGGGCTTTGCCAATGACCGCTGTTCCATGGCTTCCCCATGCCCTGCGTGCAACCCGCACCCGGTCCGGATTGGGGTCTATGCCGAAAAAGTATGTATCAGGGTAAAGACGCATGAGCCAAGCACCCTGAACACCGTAGCCGCATCCGAGATCCAACACCTTATCGTGTGGTCCGGTAAACTCTGCAATCTTCGGAAACATCGGGTCTAACATGATTTTGAACCTGGCGAACATCCTGACATAAGTCTCCATGTATTTATATGAGGATAATACCCTTGCACTGTGCTTGCGGGTGCCGGCAGCGACCGCGGGCATAAGCTTCTCCTGTTTGCGTGAGTAGAGGCGTCTCAATACCGGCGGCAGGAGCGTAACCGTTCCGATGAGTGCATACCCGAGTCCGAGTACCATACTCAGCCCTGCACTCCTGAGCATGGCCTGACCTGCGAACGCGAGAACGCCAAGGCCGGTAATGGTTGACCCGGCATTCAGGAACACCGCCGTACGAAGGGGACGCATGGAAGGATCGTTTTCATCGAAATACCGCTGATGTGCCCCTATAAAATAGATGGAATAGTCTATGCCCATGCCGAACACGATAACGACCAATAGCAGGCTCGGAATATCGAGGGGACGATGGAGCAGATGGTATGTTGCAAATGCGCTGACCAGGGCGAATGCCACGGGGACCAGGGCAAGGACAATAAGTATAACGTCCATGAAATAAAAGATCAGTACTGCCACGAGCCCGATCCCGCACAACACACCCATTTTGACAAACATGCTGAACAGCAGGTTTGACAATCTCTGTGTAAACCATGCGGCATCGAGCATCTTACCGATACCGTTCCTTGAAAGGCTCTCATACAGTTTCCCGGGATTATAGGCAGACCCGGGCCTGACTGCACTCAGCATCATCCATTGTGTACTGTCCCGGCTATGAGATATGCCGAGAATACCGTAGAGCACGGCCGGAATTTCGGTCTCAGCTGCAGGCGGGGATCGAAGCTTCTGAAAGAAAGGCCCGAAGGCATGGCGGGAAAATCCATCAGCCACGGCTTCATGCTCTATTATATTATTGAGTGACCGGATCCTATCGGTAGTCCAGAACTCTTTCCACGCCGTCTCATGCTGTCGTGCCAACGTCTTCCCGGGGAAAAGGGACGAAGACGAATAACCGGAACGCACGCGCCCGGAAGCCCGGTAATCCTGTATCAATGCATTCAATCTGTCTGCTTTGTCCTGCATCGTTTCCACGGAGTTTCCCTGAATAAGTATGTACGTCGTGTCGGAGAGAATATTTCCCCATGTTTTCATGATCCGTCGTTCCGCCTGCCGCGTGGGGGCGCTTTCAGAATTCATCGCTTCGACATCGGCTTTGACAGAAGGTCTGGCGAAAAACGCCATAACTACGCCGAACAGTGCCACCGCAACAAACACTGTCCATCCACCCGGCGTTGCAAGCCGTCCTGTGATCCTTTCCATAGGCATAAGGCCCTTGTGCCGGGCAGGTGCTACCCTGCGGAAGGTCATCGGGAATATGGTATGTACGAATGCAAAAGAAAAGAGCGTGCCCAGAGCGGTAAACTGGCCTATCTCCGCAAGGATCGGAAACCCGCTGAAACTCAAGGCAAGGAATGAGCCTATGGTGGTGAAAGACGCCCCCAACCCCACCCAGAACGATTGCCTGGATGCATAGGTCCCGGAGGTCGTCATGGATTGATCAAGGAATAAAAGATATGCAATGCCGTAATCGACATTGATGGAAACAATGGCACCGCCGAAACCGATCGCAAGGAGAGACAGGGAATGCCCGAGCATGGTCATCACGAATAGTGCAGCAGCGGTCCCTGCCAGTGCAGGTATGAGCGCCATAATGCCTATATACCATCGGGGGAAACTGATAAACAGGAGCAGGGCAATCCCAAGCGTAGACAGGAGTATTGCACGCATGGTATCGCTTCTTGCAATAGTCTCATTGTCTATGGCGGCCCGGTATGAGCCCACCGGCGTTATCGATATGTTTTGTTTCGCTCCGTCGATCGTTCGGTCTATGCCTGTAATTATTTGATGTATCAGTGCATTTATTTTCGCTGCAAAAGCACTGTCCGTAGCCGGCTGCAGCGGCTCGGCTATGATAAGAATATGCCTGCGGTCATTGCTCAGAATAAAGTTGTCATAAATGATGGCATTGCTTGCAGGCATGAGTGATCCCATACGTGCAAGTACAAGGTTGCGCAGCCCTAAAGGATCACGTGCTATCAATCCGGACTGACCAATACCTTCAAGGCCCTGCAAAATATTCATGTTCTGTTGCAAGCGGGTATGTACGGCATCTTTCGTTAACAGCGGCAGGACAGACGAATCCAGTTCCTCCTTTGAGAACAGCGACGGAAGATTGGAAACGACCCGGGTCAAAAGGAGCGGCATGGCGTCTGCCGAGTCTCCCAATCCCACACTGTTAAATAGCCCGCTTGCCTGAAGCCTCTGTTGTACATAAGATGCGGCAGTCAGCAGGAGCCCGCTGTCGGCACGCCCCCCGGTCAGACCGACATCGATAAAAACCCGGTCAAATACCGGATAATGGGTCATGACGTACCTCGCATCCGCGATTACCGGGTCATGCTTGGGCAGGCTCGCAGATATGTCGGTTTGTAACCTGAGATTTCGCTCTCCGGCTATATACATACCCGTAAAAACAAGTATGACCGCAGCCACGACCTTCCACCTGATAAGGGATGCGTGCCCGTTCATTTTTTGATCAATCTCCGTCTCCATGATAATGGCAAAAGCAGCCTCATGGTAATCAGCCTTGAGAAGGTACCTGCGTTTCTCCAGAAATCGACAAAGGGCCGGAAATGGGATATGCGTTCACCTCCGGGTCGATACATGACCTTGACCGGCACTTCGATAATGGGTATGCCCATCCAATGTGCAAGTACGACTATTTCCACCTCGAACTGAAACCGCCGTGCTTTTGATTTCATATCGAGTACTTCATGGAGAGGATATACCCGGAATCCGCTCTGTGTGTCCGAGAGAACAGGCCCGCCCGACATCCAGACCCAAAAATTTGAAAATTTTCTTCCGAAGCGGCTGGTCCATTTTATCGTCGTATCATCAAGCATGTTTTCCCGCTTCCCGATAACCAGTGCACGTTCACCGGACATCAGAGGCGTCATCATGGAAACGGCATCGCCGGGGTCATGCTGTCCGTCCGCATCTATGGTTATGGCAAAATCAGCCTGTCCTGCAGCTTCGGCAAAACCGGTCATGAGCGCTGCCCCTTTACCGAGGTTTTCGGCATGGCTGAGGACCCTTATGCCGGGGATGGATTCCACTATGCCGGCAGTATCGTCCGTGGAACCGTCATCCACGACATAGACAGGCATGTTGAGCAGGAGGGCGCTTTCAATGACAGCCCTGACCCTGGATCCATGATTATAGACCGGGATGATGACTGCAAACCTGGGATTGGTTTTCAATGACAAAGCTTCAGATCCGGAAGACAGACCATTGCGGGAAGATGTTTGCAGAATAGCGGCATTGCTTTTGATCTGAACACTATGTTCGTCGGAGTGAATAAATGCCTTATTACCTTGGTTTAGTATAGCATCGTTTAGCATAGTATGTATCGTAAATTAAATTGGGGTGGATGAAGGGATTCGAACCCTCAGCCATTGGAGCCACAGTCCAATGCTCTATCCATTGAGCTACACCCACCACATTAAGATTGCTTGGTGTGCCTGGCGCGAATTGAACGCGCGACCCACAGCTTAGAAGGCTGTTGCTCTATCCATCTGAGCTACAGGCACATGGACACAGTATAATTAAAGCGCATTTTTTATAATAAAGCAATATCGGGGCGAGCCGATTTGAACGGCCGACCTCTTGCTCCCAAGGCAAGCGCTCTGAACCAGGCTGAGCTACGCCCCGCTTTAAAAATCA
>JBBIVV010000045.1:0-9949 GCA_037439545.1 bacterium | reverse complement strand
TTTCTCCAGAATATCAAAAAGTATACAACTGTTTCTTCCGCCGCTACTTTTTCACCTGTACCCGCTCTATGTACTTGCCTTCCGTGGTATCAACCTTGATCCTCGTTCCAACTTCCACAAATTGCGGTACCTGTACCATAAGACCTGTTTCAAGCTTTGCCGGCTTTGTCGAGTTTGTGATGGTCGCTGTTTTCATATTAGGCTCAGTTTCTACGACCCCTAATTCGACCGTGAGCGGCAGTTCTACGCTTATCGGCTTCCCCTCATAAAATGAAATGGATATCTTTGAATTCGGTACTATATACTGGATTTCATCCCCGACGATGTCCTCACCTATCGAGAACTGCTCATAGTTCTCCGTATCCATAAATATGTAACGATCGTCTTCTTTGTACAGATACTCCATTTCTTTCTCATCGAAGGAAACTTTTTCTACCTTTTCGTCGGTCCTGAACCTGTTTTCCAGATTCGAGTTTGACTTTATATTTTTTAATTTTGTCTGCACCATGCCGCGCCAGTTCCCGGGTGTTACATGATTTACTGCCAATACCCTGAAAAGTTCCTTGTTAAATTCTATGATCATTCCTACTCTGATCGCTGTTGCTGCTATAAGCATCCTGACCTCCTAAAAAATTTTCTTGCGAGTTTTAGAGCTTAACAGCATTTTGAAAGAACTTGCAAGGTTTTTAATCTTTGCATATGCACCTGCACTGAACGCAGATGTCAGGGCTTTGAACAGAGTATATTTCTCCCGGGAGTATGGATAAAACCACGGCCTCCAATTCATGGATTCCGGCAGATGGTCCATATTGATATGATAGGGCACCACCATCTCCATCAGGCCTATCTTGGAGTGTGTTCTTCCCATACCGCTGTCCTTGATGCCTCCCCATGGTGTTTCCGGCAGTGCGTAGGTATAAACGTGGTCGTTTATTGCAACAGTACCCGCATTGATCCGCTTCGCCATATTCTCGCCTTTCTCCGGATCCTTCGTCCAGACAGATGCCGTCAGCCCGTAAACACTGTCATTGGCAAGCTCAATAGCCTGTTCTTCGCTGTCAACAGTCATGATGGGCATCAGCGGCCCGAATGTCTCCTCTGTCATACAGCTCATGGTGTGATTGACCTTGGTAAGCACCGTAGGCGGGTAGAAGAACCCTTTCGTGTCTTTCAATCTTTCACCGCCGGTCACTATAGTTGCACCCTTGTGTCTCGCATCGGCAACGTGCTCTTCGACAATTTTAAGCTGTCCATCGTTGACCATGGGACCCATTTCTACATTGAAATCAGTGTCCTGCCCTACCCTTATTTTTTTCGTCTTTTCAACGACCTTGCCTATAAATTCATCCGCCACCTCTTTCATGACGTAAACCCGTTCGACAGAGGCGCATACCTGGCCTGCATTTGTAAAAGCACCCCACACAGCCCCGTTTGCGGCAAGTTCGATGTTTGCGTCCCTACACACTATCATCGGGTCTTTGCCGCCAAGCTCGAGTATGACGGGTATGAGATATTTCGATGCCGATTCCATTACCTGCCGTCCGACAGACACACTGCCGGTAAAGATAATCTTCCCGATCTTCGGACCTATCATGCTCTTTCCCACAGCACTTCCCGGTGCTGCCACAAAGTTAAACACGCCATCCGGCAGGCCAACCGCTTTGAACAGTTCTTCTATCTTTTTTCCTATAAAGATCGCATCGGATGCGGGTTTAAACACGACAGTATTTCCTGCAAGCAGTGCGATCACAATTCCGCTCATCGGAATTGCGAAAGGATAGTTCCACGGAGATATAATGGCTATAACGCCGTAAGGCCTGTACGTCAGCTTGCTCGATTTTATGATCTTTGCCAGGTGAAGCGGTAGTGGTTCGTCTGCAAGTAATTTGCCTGCCCTTTTTACAAAGTAGTCTATGAGATCGACAACGAGCATAATCTCTGCTATGCATGCCTCGAGACGCGGCTTGCCCATCTCCTTTGAGATGATTTCTGCAATGGCATCGTAGTTTTTAATGATCTGCTCTTTTACTGCACCGAGATATTCTCCTCTTTGTTCGAGGGATAATCGAGACCATGATAAAAAGGCTTTATCTGCCGTATCCACCGTGCGTTTTATCTCTGCGTCCTCCATAATCCTGATCTCTCCTATGGATTCAAGTGTTGCGGGATTCATGGATACGAAATATCTTCCGTCGGGTTTTGTAACAGTACCTTTAAGGCTCATCGTGCCTCCTTTGTATGAAGAATCTCCCCGCCCCGTTATTCTAAGCGGAGCGGAGAGCCGCTGGGTTTCAATTCTTCGGTCGCCGCCTTCTGGCTGACTCCTTCAGAATGACCTTGCGTTACAGCCTTTTTTTTATCCTATCTCTACTTCTGCAAATGCGTTGTTTATAACTTCATCACCTGTTTGCTTCTTCGCAACCAGAACACATTTCGCTGTCTGTCCATGCACCTCCGTGACCGTCCCCGTTATTGTTACCGTATCATCCGGAATAACAGGTTTTGCAAAACGTACTTTAATTTTCTTCACCTTGTACGGGTCCTTTGACCAGTCCGACACTGTTTGCATAACGAATGCCATTGTACACAGTCCCTGGAGTATTACACCGCCAAGTCCTACCATATTGCCGAATTCGGCATCTATGTGTATTGGATTAAAATCACCCGATGCGCCTGCATAAAAAATAGGCCTGTATTTATCCACTTCTTTTTGTAAGGTGAATGTATCACCAACTTTTGTATTTAAAGTCATCTCTGTCTCCTTTCATCTTCTGATAACAAATGTCCATTTACCTTTTGTTACAACGGTGCCTCTGGATTTCTCTTTCGAGACCCCCCCCACGACAACAAAATCCTTATCACTCTTTTCATAGATGTCCGCTATGTATGCATCCGTAACTATTGTATCTCCCGGTTTTACGACATCTACAAATTCAAACTCCTGTTCGCCGTGCACCAGCATGGAAAGGTTTAACGCGAGCTCGCGATCGAACATTGCCTGGGCTATCGCGTCCTTCGTATAGACAACGGCAAACATGGGGGGCGAAATAATGCCCTTGTAGCGACTCTGCTTTGCCATCTGTTCATCGAGGTAAAGCGGGTTAAGATCTCCTACGGCAGTTGCGTATTCTTTTACCTTCTCCTTGCACACCTCGTACTCTACCGGAGGGTACTTTTTACCAATAAATTTTTTATCTACCGCCATTTCTGTCCTCCTTTATTTTTTTTGTTATGATAGCCTTTTACTTTCATAATGTCTATTCAATCCATTGCGCGGATTCCGTCCGGGAATGGTACGTTTACAATAATGCAAACCTATATAACCTTGACAAAAATGTCAACAACCTTCGGAGAACCGTTTCATGCCGGGGCATAAAGGTTTTTATCTTAAAAAAGCACTCAGGAAGTTTGCGGCTTACCGTGGAGGGTTCCTCTGGGTAAGTAATTTAAGAGAACTCCGGGAAGATCCGGGAAAAGCTCTATAGAGCAGGCGTTTTACGGGAAAATTTTGCAGCAGCAGGAGTAACCTGCTGCTGCGCTATCATGTGGAGTGATTAAAAAACCGTTGATGTATTGATTAGCTGAGATGTTTGCTTACGAGCTTCGTCATCTCAAACATTGAAACTGTTTTCTTCCCTCCGAATACGACTTTAAGATTGTCATCTGCGTTGATGTTCCTCTTGTTCTTTGTGTCCTGGAGTTTGTTTCTCTTGATGTAAGCCCACAATTTCTTGACTACCTCTGTCCTCGGAATCGGCTTGCCGCCAACTATTACTGCAAGCTCTTCGCTGATCTCCATCGGCTTCATAAACGCTGCATTTGGCTTCCTCTTTGATTTTGCTTTTTTCTTTGCTACCATCTTTCTCCTCCTTTTATTTTTGTATGTTTATTTCGCTCAACATACCGTATATATCCGCATTGATTTCTTATTAAGCATTATTCGCAGAAAAAGACAATATAAATCTTTACACTCTGTTCCGGCTTCATGTACCCCTGCCATGTACATCTCCTTTTCTCTGTACTGCGGGAATCCTTCCCCACGTTATCTCTGACAGTATGTATGGTATACTATCCTCAGGACAAGTCAAGGCGGACGCGGGGGACCGGCAAGGAAACTATGAATACTTAAATAGTTGACTTGTTTCCTGTATGACATTATATTCTGACCGTTTATTGTCGCACCCATAAAACAACTATATGAGAGATGAGATAAAACAGAGGATTGTCGAGAAAGCAGGTGAACTGTTTCCAAGACTGGGATTTTCAAAGGTTACCGTCGGTGAACTGAGCGAAGAGCTTGGCATAAGCAAGAAAACTCTTTACCGGTATTTTAAGAGCAAGGATGATATTGCGGATGCTGTTTACAAGCGGAATGTCATGTCCGTAAAAAACAAGCTCCAGGAAATATTAAAAGAGCCCGTCGATTATATCGATCGCCTCTACAGCCTCTGTGAATTCATCAGTCAGTTTTTATCACGAATGAATAAATCCGCCCAGGACGATCTTATAAGGCATAGACCCGATCTCTGGAAGAAGATAGAGTTTCTCCGCAAACAACAGGTTTTTCCTGTTCTCGAGGATGTGCTCGATGAAGGCATAAGGCTCGGCATTATAAGAGATGACATCCAAAAGGACCTGAGCCTGCTTGTGCTGACAAGCGCGATTGAGGGCATCCTTACCCCGGAGGTTTTGGTACATAAACCTTTTTCTACAGAAGATGCTTTCAGGGGCATCATACACATCTTTTTTAACGGTGTTTTAACGGACAAGGCAAGCTCTCGTTACCATAGAAAAGCTTTTGTGAAAAAAAAAGAGAGAAGTCATTCAATAGCATTTAAAGGAGAGAGGGATGGTATTTAAAAAAGCACACCTATTGTTTTTTGCAGTGACAGGAATTTTTGTTTTTTTTACTGCATCTTGTATAAATAAGAATGCCAATCTTGTAAAAGGCAGTGGAACGATAGAAGTTACGGAATATGATGTTGCTTCAAAGATTCCAGGGCGTATTGCATGGCTCGGTGTCGATGAGGGCGATCAAGTCAATGAGGGCGGGGTCATCGTAAGGCTGACGACCCGTGAATTGGCTGCACAGCGCAACAGGGCTGCGGCAAGCCTGAAAGCCGCAGAAGCGCAGATCACCTCTGCTGGAGCACAGCTTAATTATTCGGAGACTAACCTGAACAGGGTCGAAACCCTCTATAAAAAAGGCGGCGCATCAAAGCAGCAGCTCGATCTGATACGGACTCAGACAGATTCGGCAAACGCACAGTTAAATGCAGCCGTTGCGATGAAGCAGGAGGCTGAAAACGCGCTGAAGTATGCAGAGGTCCAGCTTGATGAAAGCACAATCGCCTCTCCGGTAACCGGCGTTGTCCTTACAAAAAACTACGAGCGGGGAGACGTGGTCATGCCTGGATCGACAATTTTCACACTCGGCAGCCTCAACAGACCATGGATAAAGATATATGTAAGCGATCTCGATCTCGGCAAGGTATGGCTTGGACAGCATGTCCATTTAAAAGTGGACAGTTTCCCGGATAAAATTTTCGATGGAACGGTTGAGCAGATTGCAAATAAGGCAGAATTCACGCCGCACGATGTCCAGACAAAAGAAGACAGGACATCCCTCGTGTTTGCGGTGAAGGTTTACTTGAACAATGAACAGATGCTTTTAAAGCCGGGCATGCCTGCGGATGCTGTGTTTGAGAACAGATGATGCTTGCCGTTGAAACATCGGGACTGAAAAAATCATTCGATCAAACAGAAGCCGTACGCAGCGTCGATCTGCGTATAAATAAAGGCGACCTGTTCGGTCTGATCGGTCCTGACGGCGCGGGCAAAACGACGCTCATGAGACTGCTCACCGGGGTTATGACGCCCGATACAGGCTCGATAAAAATATTCGATACGGATGCAGTAAAGCACAAGGCAGAGGCAGGTATGATGATCGGATATATGCCGCAGAGGTTCAGCCTTTACGAGGAACTCACGGTTGCCGAAAATCTGGAGTTTTTCGCAGCACTCCGCTCTGTTGAAAAAGAAATCTTCATCAGGCAGAAAGACTATCTGCTCAAGTTTACAAACCTTGAGCCTTTTACGAAAAGACTTGCAGGAAAGCTCTCCGGGGGTATGAAGCAGAAGCTGGGGCTTGCATGCACGCTTATTCATCAGCCGCAACTGCTCGTCCTCGATGAACCGACGACAGGCGTTGATCCGGTATCACGGCGTGAGTTCTGGCAGATCCTCGACTCATTCCTGCATCAGGGGATGACAATCCTGCTCTCAACGCCTTATATGGACGAGGCCGACCGGTGTACGACCATTGCACTTATGAACGATGGCGTCCTTCCCGTCGTCGACACGCCGCAACACATCAAGACACTCATCACGGGGACCATGCTCGAGATCGTTTTAAAAGAGCCGCTGCGTGCAAAGCAGGTGTTGAGCTTAAATACCGCTTACAGCCACGTCCACATTCTCGGAGACAGGCTCCACATATATGTGGACAAGCCGGACACAGGACACGTACACGCGGTGAAACAGCTCCTTCAGGACAGCGGCGTAGCTGTAGACCAGACGGGTTTCACGGCGCCGACGCTTGAAGATGTTTTCGTGTCCATAATTGAAAAGGAACATGCATGACAGAGCCCACGGTGCAGGCGGTAAACCTGAGAAAGCTGTTCGGAGAATTTGTTGCAGTCGACACCATAACCCTCAGCGTTGAAAAAGGCGAAGTATTCGGGTTCCTCGGACCGAACGGCGCGGGTAAAACAACGACGGTAAAGATGCTCTGCGGACTGCTTATGCCCAGTTCCGGCTCTGCAAAGGTTGCGGGGTTCGACGTCGCATCACAGCCCGACGATGTCAAGAATTCGATTGGATATATGTCCCAGAAATTCTCATTGTATAGCGACCTTTCCGTATCGGAGAACATTGATTTTTTCGGGAATATATACGGGGTTGAAGACAGCAGGCTCAGGACAAGGAAAAAAGATATTCTGAGACTCGTAGGTCTCGAAGGCCGGGAGCGTGTCATAACATCTACACTTTCGGTAGGATGGAAGCAAAGGCTGGCGCTCGGATGCTCTGTCATACATGAGCCCCGGATATTGTTTCTCGACGAGCCCACGGCAGGCGTTGATCCGGACTCGCGCAGGATGTTCTGGGACCTCATCTACAGCCTTGCGCAAAAGGGCATGACCATGTTTGTAACGACCCATTACATGGATGAGGCAGAAAACTGTAAAAGGCTCGGATTTATCTATAACGGAAAACTCGTTGCTTCAGGGACACCGCTTGAAATAAAACGGACGAAGATGAAAGGAACGATCATAGAGCTTGATACAGACTCGCCATCAGAGGCGCTGAAACTTATAAAACCTATGGAAACTATGGACGAGGTGTCCTTTTTCGGCAGGCTTATCCATGCGGTGACCACGCTTCCTGCACGCGAAACTGACAAAGCCGTAAAAGCGATATCCGGGCTTATGGATAAGAACGGCATAAAGGTGAACAGAATAAACTTGATCCCACCGTCCCTCGAGGACATATTCATAAGCCTGATAAAGCAGGAGGACAGCAATGGAAAGGCATAGCCTCCTCAAACCCATCATCAAGAAAGAATTCATACAGATCATAAGGGACCCGATAAGCCTTGCTGCCGTCATCATGATACCAATTATACAGCTTCTCTTGTTCGGCTATGCCGTGAGTTTCGATATCAAGCACATTCCCATGGGTATCTTCGACCAATCGCAAACGCAGGAGAGCAGGCAGCTCATAAAGGCGGTCACGGCCTCGTCCTATTTCCTCGTTAAAGACAAACCCACGAGCAGGGCCGGGGTAACAGACCTGCTTGAAAAGGGAGACATAAAAATAGGCGTCATCATACCGCCTGACCTTGCGAATGATATAAATGCCGGCAAAACAGCAACTGTTCAGCTTCTTATCGACGGAACCGATGCAAACGTAGGCGGTGTTGCACTTGGGTATTTTGTATCTGCTGCACAGGGATACTCTTTTGATATTACAAAGCGTTTGCTGAATGAGCAGGGTGCTTCCGGTTTTTTAAGAAATTTCCCGCTTTTATCGCAGCGACTCCGGATATGGTATAATCAAACACTCCGGACGGAAAATTTTATCGTGCCCGGACTTATAGCGACCATACTCATGATCCTCGGCGTGCTCATGACGTCGCAGAGCGTTGCACGCGAGTATGAAAGGGGAACCATGGAACAGCTTATTGTCTCACCGGTGAAGGTGTATGAGCTTATTATAGGAAAGCTGGTACCGTATATTGTAATAGGCTTTGTTCAGGTTGCACTGGTTACTCTCATAGCCGTGTTTGTGTTCAATGTGCCGTTGAAAGGCAGCCTGCTTCTTCTTACCTTTACCACCTTTTTGTTCCTCGTGAGTGCCATGGGTATAGGATTTTTATTTTCAGCGGTAACAAAATCTCAGCAGGTCGCAATGCAGATGTCTTTTGTGGGGACCATGCTGCCCTCGCTCCTGTTGTCAGGGTTCATCTATCCCATCAGCAGCATGCCGCTCGCACTTAGAGTGTTCTCGTATATAGTGCCGGCAAAATATTTCCTTGTCGTATTGAGGGGTATTTTTTTAAAGAACTCAAGTATAGAAATACTTATGAACCAGATATTTATTATGATTCTGATCTCGGTTATCGTGCTCACACTGTGCATAGTGAAAACCAAGAAGAGCCTGGATTAATATGACTCATTGGAGAATATTTTTATTGAGGGTAAAGGCAATAGCACGCAAGGAATTTATTCAGCTCAGACGGGATAGACGCATGCTGTTCATTGCCTTTGCAGCTCCCATTATACAGCTTACCTTGTTCGGGTATGCGGCGACACTCGATGTGAAATCAGTGCCCGTGGTCGTGTGCGATATGGATAAAAGCATGCAGAGCAGGGCTGTCTTGAACGACCTTACCGCATCGGGCTACTTTGTAATACAGGAGAACGTGCCTTCCATAGCTGATGTGAGAAATAGCATCGATAATAATAGTGCCATGGTCGGTATCGTCATACCTGATGGGCTTGAGAGGGACATTAATGCCGGGAGAAAGGCTCACCTGCAGACCATTATCGATGGATCAAACGCCATCTATGCAACCATGGTGAGGTCTTATTTAGAAAGGATTATAACCAACAGGGCGCTGGAACTCTCCACCGGGCAGATGTCTAAAAACGGTATGAGTCCTGTAACGCCCCTCGATATACAGCCGAGGGTCTGGTACAACCCGACACTCAAGAGCCGGGATTTTATGGTTCCGGGTGTCTTTGCCCTGGTGCTCATGATCATAAGCACAGTGCTTACCTCAATGGCTATAGTAAAAGAAAAGGAACGGGGCACCATTGAACAGCTCATTGTGACGCCAATAAAACCCATAGAACTCATCGCAGGCAAGCTGCTGCCTTTTGCCGTCATAAGTTTGATCGATATTACACTCGTTACCATGGTTGCGGTCTTCTGGTTCCAGATACCGCTCCAAGGGAGTTTCATACTTTTGTTTTTGCTGTCGGCACTTTTTATGCTTACGACCCTCGGTCTCGGGCTGCTCATTTCAACCGTATCAAAAACACAACAGCAGGCCATGATGATATCCATGCTGCTGATCATGCCGATCATACTGCTTTCCGGCGTTATGTCTCCGATAGATAACATGCCCGTTGCTGTCCAGTATTTTACCCTCCTCATACCGCTTAGATATTTTATTGTCATTGTCCGCTCCATATTTATGAAGGGTGCCGGCATGTCTATCCTCTGGCCGGATGCGACTGCCCTTGCTGTTTTCGGTATTGTTCTCTTCCTGCTGAGTGTCAGCAGGTTTAACAAGCGGATCGGTTAACCGGATAATTGCATTTAACCCAAACAATGCATTTGCAAATAGGGGAGTTTGAGCAATGAGCGAGGGGTACCCACCCGA
>JBBIVV010000044.1:0-16103 GCA_037439545.1 bacterium | reverse complement strand
AATAAACAGGATACACGCCGGGGTGGCGGAACTGGTAGACGCAGGGGACTCAAAATCCCCCGTCCTCCGGGACATGAGGGTTCAATTCCCTCCCCCGGCAATTCTTATCCGTGCAGTGCACCTGTCTTGCTTTTGCCGCAAAAGAAGTTTATATATCGTACAAAGAAGAAAGGAACCCGGACACATGAAATACATTATTCTGCAGGGCGACGGTATGGCAGATTATCCGCTCGAAAAGTTAAAGGGCGGAACACCGCTTTCAGTCGCGCGTAAGAAAAACATAGACGAGCTTGCAAAGAAAAGCATTGTCGGCATGATAAGAACTATACCTCATGGCATGCACCCGGGCAGCGACATCGGCAACATGTCTATATTCGGTTATGACCCGAAACAATATTATACCGGCAGGGCACCGATAGAGGCAGCGGGACAGGACATTTCTCTGAACAAGGACGATGTGGCATGCAGATGCAACCTCGTTACCCTGAACAGGCAGGGCGGCAGCACCACGATGAAAGACTACAGCGCCGGGCACATAACCACCGATGAAGCCGTCGAACTTATCCATACGCTCTCGTCTTCGCTCAAGCATGACGGATTTAAATTTTATCCGGGCGTAAGCTACAGGCACCTTATCGTATGGCAGCAGGGTATGGATAAGATCAATACTTTTCCTCCGCACGATATAACGGACAAGGACATAGCGGCACACATGCCTGACGGTGATGGCTCTGACAAGCTGATCTCACTTATTAAGGCATCATGGGACATACTCGAATCCCATCCAATAAATACAAAGAGAAAGGCACAGGGTAAGGACCCTGCAAACAGCATCTGGATATGGGGACTGGGCAAGGCAATGTACCTGCCGCCGTTTAAACGGCTGTACAATCTTTCCGGCGCCTGCATATCGGCAGTCGATCTTGTAAGGGGAATAGCAAAACTTTCTGGCTTTGATATCATTGAAGTGCCGGGCATCACGGGCTGGGTGGATACAAATTACAAAGGTAAGGCAGAATACGGGGTGAATGCGTTGAAAACACATGACCTTATTTATATTCATGTTGAAGCACCCGATGAAGCAGGACACAACGGTGACATAGATTTGAAGATAAAAGCTATAGAAGATTTTGACGAAAAAGTCGTGGGAGGGGTGCTTGACGGAATGAAACAGTCCGGTGCGTTCAGAATGCTTATAATGCCGGACCACAGGACGCCGATAGCCAGGAAAACACACACGGATGAACCCGTTCCGTTTCTTCTTTATGACCCGGAACACGGGATCAAAAATACATACACCTATGACGAGTTTAGTGCAGAAAAGAGCGGCGTGCATATTGAGAACGGTTTCGAGATCATGGCAAAACTTCTGAACAAGGGTCTCTAAACCCCGTTCGGGGACGAGGCCCTCTCATGCGGTTTACTTTGCATAATAAGTCTTAGCTGTGCTATGGAACATATAAAATCTGTCCTAACGAAGGAGTACCTATGGAAGATGAACTTTTTAAGAGATTCGGCAAGACGTTCCCGAAGGGTACGTTACTTTTCCGCGAAGGGGATGCGGGTGAAGACATGTACATCATCAATGCGGGCAAGGTAAAGATCTTCAAGGAAGCCGGTGGATCAGAAAAGGTTTTAGCATTACTCGGTGCATCCGATTTCTTCGGTGAAATGTCACTCCTGAATAAAAAACCCCGCTCTGCAGGCGCAGAGGTCGTCGAAGACTCAAAAATGCTGGTCATAAACACTTCTACCTTTGACACCATGATCCGCAGCAATGCAGAGATAGCATTGCGCATCATAAAGATCCTTTCAAAAAGGCTTGAAGAAGCCGATGTGCAGATATCCAACCTTATGATAAAGGACTCGAACCAGAGGGTGCTGGTAACGCTCTTAAAGCTCGCTGAGGGAGGAACAAAGATAGACACGGGCACTTTTCTGAAAATTGATGCCGATAAGCTGACCATAACGACGGGACTCGAGAAAGAGAAAGTAAAAGAGATAGTAGAGAAGCTTACAAAAAACAGACTCATCGAATCGACCAACAACGGTATCTTGATCAAGAGCATCGATAATCTTAAAAAATATCTCGATTATCTGGTAATGAAAGAACAGTTCGAAGGAATGTAAAGGGATTGAGAGGAAATATGAATATAAGGGTTCTTGGCTGTCATGGCGGTGAATTGCCGAATTTCAGGACAATCTCATTTCTTATAAATAAACACACCCTGCTTGACGGCGGTGCTATTACCGGCGTTTTAACTTTGAAAGAACAGCTTTCAATAGAGCATGCCATACTCACTCATGCACACGCAGACCACTGCAGGGACACGCTGTTCCTCGCAGATAACATTATCGGCGCAGGGGGCAGAGGGTTTCAAATGTATGGCCTGCCTGTCGTTTTGAAGGACATAAAACAATACCTGCTGAACTGGCACATCTGGCCTGACTTTACGGAGATCCCGGATAAAGAGAAACCGGTCATTAAAATGAAAGAGATCGAACATGAGCAGACCATCGAGTTCGGCGGTTTAAAAGTTACCCTGTGTCAGGTCAATCATACGGTTCCTGCTGCCGGTGTAATAATAGATGACGGCAGGAGCAGCGTGGTATTCAGCTCCGACACTGCTCCGACTGAAAGGCTATGGCAGCTCGCGTCGAAAAAGGCCAATTTAAAAGCCGTGTTCATAGAATGCTCTTACCCTGACGAAAAAAAAGAGCTTGCAATCCTGTCAAAACACCTTACTCCGCAGCTTGTCGCCGGCGAAGTTGCCAAAATCGGCAGAGACCTTCCTGTCTTTGCCTATCACATAAAACCTCAGTTCTACACTCAAATTACAAAAGAATTGAAAAAAAACCGGGGACTACATACAGAGATTGTAAAACTCGGACAGGTAATAAAACTATAAAATGCCATTGTTCGGTTCGGAAAGCAGAACAAAAAACGGTCTCGACAGTCTCTGGATAAAGTGCAACAACTGCAATGAGATTATATACAAAAAAGAAGTCGAGAAAAACCTAAAAGTTTGTCCCAAGTGCAACTATCATTTCAGGCTGTCTGCCAAAGAATGGATCGATATTCTGATCGATCAGAATACCTTTCATGAGCTGTGGAACAACGTTGAATCTGCCGACCCGCTGGATTTCAAAGACAGGACGAGATACAGGGACAAAATAAAAGAAACCCAAAAGCTGACAGGCGCCGGCGACGCTATCGTTACAGGCTATGGTACCATCAGCGACTTGTTCGTCAATACAGGCATATTTGACTTCAATTTTATGGGCGGAAGCATGGGGAGCGTCGTTGGAGAAAAAATTACAAGGTTGATAGAAAAGGCGACGCAGGAAGAATCCAACCTTCTTATCGTGACCTCTTCAGGCGGTGCAAGGATGCAGGAGGGCATTTTCTCGCTTATACAGATGGCAAAAACGAACTCAGCTCTGAGCAAATTAAGGAACAGCAAGACCCTGTATGTCAGCCTGCTTACTGATCCGACGACAGGCGGTGTTGCCGCAAGCTTTGCAAGCATCGCCGATATTATAATAGCAGAGCCGAAGGCTCTCATAGGCTTTGCAGGACCGAGGGTCATTTCGGATACTATAGGACAGAAGCTGCCCGATGGCTTTCAAAGAGCAGAATTCCTGCTCGAGCATGGTATGATAGATATGGTCGTTGAAAGAAAGGTCATAAAGAAAACAATCGCACAGATCATAAAGCTCCTCGGGAACACAGAAAAGAAACTGGAGTAAGCCATAATCATCAAGGCAGGAAAGATGTCGCTGAAAAATAGGTGCAGCCGTTTGTTGCAAAACACGTCTGCTTCACAACCCCCCCTGTCGTAAAAAATAATCCGAGCTGGTCCTTGACCTCGGTGAGCCTTCTTATGTCCTCATGCACATTATTGTCCTGTGCCGGCATAATGTTCGTTGCAGGCGGCACATAAACCGTTGAATCCGGAACCTTCCACAAGGTAAATGCCGAATCAAGCGGCGAAGGCTGTAAAGGTATGCCGTAGATGGATACCGGCAGCGCATCCATAGCAGGTATGCCCATGGTCCTTACGAGAATCTCTGTCGTAAGGTTCGGCACCTGGCAGTCGTTCAGACCCGCTTGGATCAGTATCTGCTTTTTCGGTGTCCCGGGCAGGGGATTATTCACCACATGAGAAGCAAATGAAATCGGGTCAGTGAAGTCCCATTGGTATTGGGACAAAGACAGCAGTTTCAACCTGTCGAGCGGATCCGGATACGAGGGGTTGAATACCGATGCAAGCTCCACAAAATCGTGGCTCCTCTGCATCATGATGCTGTAAATGGAGCCCGGCACCCCGAGAGCGCCGCGTATGATATCCGGGTCCACACTCATAAACGTCACACCTTCGATGCCTCCCTGGGATATACCGTAATAATATATCTCATTACCTATGATAGGTTTACCGTTGAACTGCATATTTGTGTCAGTCATGAGTGCACCTATTGCAAGCTTTCCCATGACTATCACATTTATTTGCGCCTGCTGCAGCTTGTCGGTAATTAGAGGCATAAGGTTAAAGTTCATCACTGCACTTGCCGCATTCCCGATATCACTCTCGCTGAGTCCGATCCAATTCGTCCCTATCTGTACCATGCACAGCGGACCGTTATTGATGAGCCCTTCCTGATAGCCTGAATCCATCTCGCTATTGCTGCCGAGAAGCCCATGCCCGTAAATCATGACCGGCACCGGAAGTGTCGTGTCAGTTATACACCACGGAATATGCACGAGGATCGGATAGCCTGCCTGGCCCACATACTGAGGAAGCCCCGTGGTACTATCGGTCACAAGGTAGCCCTTTGAATCCAAAAAGGTCGGTGCAGAGAATGTTCCGGTAAGCTCCTTGTAGATATTCGCATTATATGCAGAGCTTGTTATGTCGGTAGTGAATGTAGTTACCGTAAGAGAATAGCTGATACCGGTAGTCGGTGTCATTGCAAGCGCCTGATCACGCATCGATATGAGATGACCTGTTATGGAGCTGTCTGAAGCAGTCGTAAAATCCCAGGCAAGCACGATGTGCTTCCTGCTTATTCCATGATCAGACAAGAACGAGAACAACTGTTCATAGCGGGACCGTATGCCTTCGACGATACCGTTCGACGTCGCCTGCCCGTCTCTCAGATAAACGAACGGGACAGGTGCGGCAAGCGGCTTGCCGTTTAAGTCCTGCACTGAATCGAGTATGACGACGACATAGTGTGCGTCATTATCCAGTTTTATCATGGGCCTTATGATCAGCCCCTGGTGCTGGTCGGGAGTGGTATTCTCGTCTACCTCTGCAAACAGCGGTACCCTCGTGCCTGTGGTAAAATTAATGATCTGTACCGGACTTGTCGTCAGCGTGGAAGCTGCAACATCGTTCTGGGAAGGCAGTGAAGCCGGTGTTACTCCCTGCGCAAAATAGGCAAGTATCTGGCTTGCAGGACTGAAGCCGTCTTCCCGGTTAAACGGTGCGGGATCAAGGGCAACGCCTGCTTTATTGACCGGCAATATACCCTGCGGATAATTAACCCTGTATCCGGTAGCAGATGCCGGGTCCTGCTTTAAATAATAAAAAGACGGGAAAGGAAGAAAGCAGTCGTCAGTGGACACAGGATTGCACCCCTGCCCTATGTTCACGTTCGGATTACTTGACGAAGAACTGCAGCCATAAAACGATAGGGCCATGATTGAAAAGACAAGACCAGCCGCGACAACTTGAAAACGCTTCATATTTCCTCCTGCTTTGTTTTTATGGTGTGAGAGAACTTTCTGATATATCGCCACACTTATACAAAGAAGTCAAATTGTTATGAGCCTCATTGTGCCACGACATATAGAAATAATATAAATTTTAATACCATATGTTGTGTTTTAAAAAAGGTTTTGGTTGACACGCAGCTTATTCTATGATGAACATCTATTCTGTAATGGATTATAAAAAAAAGAAAAAGGCTTTAAAAAGACCGCCGTGGGACGAATACTTCCTGGAGATTGCACGGGTCGTTTCGTCGCGTTCTACCTGCATAAGAAGGAAGTACGGTGCTGTGATCGTCAAGGACAGAGTAATCATAAGCACTGGTTATAACGGCTCACCGAGAGGCGTGACGAACTGCTCTGATGTCAACATGTGTAAACGGAAAGAACTCAACATTCCATCCGGTGAACGCTACGAACTCTGCGAGGCCGTCCATGCGGAGCAGAATGCTATCATAAACGGCTTACCCGACAGGATGAAAGACGCGACGATATACATCGTGGGCACCGAAGTCGATGAAACCGGGTTTGCCGACGGAAAACCCTGTCTCCTGTGCAGGCGTATGATCCGCAATGCCAGAATTAAGGAGATAATCTTCATGACCAGAAACGGGAGCATTGAACGCGTCAGTAACATAAACAAGTTAGACAAGCCCGCCCCTGCATCCGGTCCCCGTTAAACCCTGCTCGAACCGGTCATACCATCACGTGGTAATGATAACCGGTTCAAAGCCGCTCACGACACTGTGGTGTGCAATTTATAAACTGTGATCCTGTTTCTTCCGGCATTTTTTGATTCATTCAATGCCTCATGCGCACACTTCAAAAACTTATTCATATCTTTTATGCCGTTATCCGGAAGGCAGGCAATACCTATGGAAAATGTTAAAGACGTAAGGTTTTCACATATACCTGACATATCCTGCTTTCTCATCTCGTTCATGTAACCTTCAGCTACGAGTATTGCGCCGCTCTCATCGGTTTCAGAAAGCATGGTGATGAACTCCTCTCCGCCGAATCGTGCACAGAGGTCGATTTTCCTCAAACCTGTCCTGAGTATTCCTGCGACGGCCTTCAATACCTTGTCCCCGGAAAGCGGATCGCATAGATCGTCTAAAGCTCTAAATCGATCCATATCTGTCTGGATCAGAGAAAGAGGCCTGTTATAGCTTTTTGCCCTTTCAAATTCCTTTTCGAGCGAACTGATGAAAAATCTCCTGTTATAAAGGCCCGTCAGGGTGTCTATGTTCGTAATGGCATCGAGCTTTTCATTCGCATCCGCAAGCTCATCCTCGAGAAGTTTTATTCTGAGATGAGTGTTATTGGACAGCATTTCCATCTTTTCATTTGCACTCAGAAGCTCGTCCTGAAGCAGTTTTATCCTAAAGTGTGCCTTCACTCTTGCCACAAGCTCAGGAGGGCTGAACGGCTTTGTAACATAGTCTTGTGCACCTTCTGCAAGGGCGTGGATCTTGTCAGTGAGGTTGTCCATGCTTGTAACGATAAGCACGGGTATTTTGTCGAATTCCTTACGGGATTTTTTCATTTTCAGGAATTTCAGTCCGTCAAAATCAGGCATATACAGATCGCAGATCACAATATCAGGAGGTGTCGAAAGCATCATTTTAAAGCCTGACATGCCGTCAGTCGCCTCGTAGAACACGTCGAACATTTCTGCCTTAACCAGTACGGATTTTATTTCCTGTCTCAGATGTGCGGAATCGTCTATAATCAATATACTATGCGTCATTATGATCAACCTTTTTATGGGCAATGTGTATCATTAAATTTTCAACTAATCAATTCTATCTTAACGCATATTGATTCACCCCTTGCTATTTTCTTTTCCCCAATAACTTCTCATGACAGGAAGAGCCTTCCCTCATCATCCTTGAACCGCATTTGCGGCATCTTTCCTCTTTACACGGCATACCCGCCTTATGCGGCACCTTTTCGTTACATTTTGGACAGATGCAGAATCCGCCAGCACCCATAGCACCCTGCGTTTCTCTATGATCATACATTTCTATATTACCTCCTTCAATTCTTAATGCTTTTCCTTTTACCAATACCTCCCCAATTTTTCTGTGCGCTGATTCTACGATCCTGCCGAATGTAGGCCTGGAAATACGCATTTTTTCAGCGGCCTGCTCCTGATAAAGTCCTTCATAATCTGCAAGCCTTACCGCCTCGAACTCATCCACAGTCAAAACTATCTCATCGAGCATATGTCCCGGCATACCCATTGGTTTAAAGTACCTTGCATCAGGCATAAACCCCACTCTCCTGCAACACATCGGTCTTGGCATATAATCACCTCTTGTAGAATTGTAAGCATATGCTCATATTATGTCAAGCACAACGGAACCTTTTTGAAACCAATGCGTTTAATCATGTAAAAAGGGAGGTAAGAACAATGAGTAAAAAAATGGTAACAAGTATGGCAGTCCTGCTGGGACTGATGATAGCGGGAAATGTGTATGCCATGGGGCCACGCAATTGTGGCGGCGCAGGGGTTACTGCAGTGACCAATGTAAACGTAGAATCTGTAAAAAACTTTCTGGAAGATACATCTGCAGTACGGAACGAGCTTATCATAAAAAAGATTGAATTGTGGAAAGAGTATGCAAAAAACGGGTATGATTATGATCGGATAGCAAAAATACAAAAAGAGATCATCGACCTTAAAACAAAGGTAATGGATTCAGCAAAGAAATATGGACTCGACAGAACAATCATACACTGGCTTACTATGAAACACGGAATGATGGAGCACGGTAAAATGGGTGCAGGGATGATGGGAAGAGGTATGGGACCCGGCACTGGCTATGGTCCATGCGCTGCGCCTGAATAGGGTAAGACAGGGGAACGTTCGTTCCCCTTATTTTTTTCTTTTTTTATAAATTCCTGCTTAGACGGGACCGCCATGGTGTCCCGCTCAAAACGCCTTCGTTGCTGCTATTTCATCCTCATAGCGAATGATATTTATAAAAAAACAACAGCTATACATCCGCCTAATGCCATAAAAAATATTAAAAAGGTAAGTTCAATGCTATTAAATCCAATAATAAATACAGGAATCGCACATACGCCTATGCCAACAGTAGTTCCTATTATTATACCGAGCAGTGCCTTGAGAAGCCGCCTAAAACCGCCATGGAGAACGGCACCACCAATCCATCCAAAAGTTATCCCCAATAAGATAAATGTGTAGTCATGAAACAACTTATCAAAAATCCATCCAATTCCTCCTCCGAGTATTCCAAAAATGACCGCTCTATACAACAACCCTTTGATTTTTTTCTTTTTGCTCTTCCGCCGTCTTCTCTTGTGACGAATTCCGGAGCCGTTGTATTCTAAATTCGCTGTTGCTTGACCGACATTAAACTGGCCATTGCTTCTGATTGTCTCCATCAAATCCCTATCCTCATTCAATTCGTGTAGCACTTTTAAACCATATTTACATCTGTTATTAGAATACGAGGAATGCCGATGCCACTTTGCAACTGTGGTTATTGGACTGATTTTCTTAATCTCAGAAAATCAGTAATAGCCATTTGCAATAGACCATTGTGGTGAAAATTGAAGGACCACACAGTAATCAGCGGTAACTTCAGCAGGTGTCCAGCTCAAAATTGTAACGCGGGCCGCAGCCTGCATGCTCATTTCAGAGGAATGACCGTTACATCGTTCGTCGGTGCAGTTTGCCCCACATAGAGCAAAGAGAAATCAGGACTGAATGCGAAACCGCCGTTTGCATTGAGAATACCATTGCCTGACAGATAAAACGACAGATTACCGGTAGAAGGATCATATTTGTACATGGTCGACGTGGTCGTATTGTCGAGGATATAGATATTCCCGTTCTGATCCAGCTTCATACAGGTAGGACAGGACAATCCCGTGACAACCGTTGTCGTTACGGTTCCTGCTGCGTTAATTTCATAAACACTGCCGTTGCTGCACTCACCGACATACACATTGCCCGATACATCGACAGTAATGGCGGTCGGCGATATGAACCCTGATGCAAACAGAGTCGGCGTGCCGTTTCGTGCAACAGAGAAAACCCCACCGGTGCCTTCCGATGTCACGTAAAGCGGCCATGATTGACCTGCATCCGAGAAATACAGCGCAGACAGGCAGTTGCCGAAGGCCGTTGAAAACTGGGCTGCTGTCCCTGATGTGATTACCGTAGCGATATAGCTGTTGCTGCAGCTCGGTACATAGAGTACACCGTTTCCCGTCGGATCCATTGCCACATCCATAGGACCGCTCAATGTGCCTGTCCCTCCTGCTTTCGAATAATTGGAAACAACGCCTGCGGGCGTAATAATCTTAATATAGTTCGTGCTGTTCGATGCTACATACAGGTTGCCCGTCGTATCCACCGTTATGCCGAATGGATTTTTGACACTTGGTGCAAATATGCTATACGGTGTAAAAATAACAGCATTGGAATATGGCGTGTTTGCATCCACGGTATCGACAATGAGGTTTCCGAGCGTCACATTTGCGGGCACGGTTGCAGTAATCGAGTTCGTGGTCCAGTTCGTTACTGTCGCCGTTATTCCATTGAACGTTATAGAGCCCTGTGCCGGAGAAAAATTGTAACCCGATATCGTAATAGGCTGGCCTGCCAATGCACCCAATGGTTTGATGCCGGTTATTATCGGTATATTTGCATAGATATATGCCCAGCCCACAAAGCTTGAAGTCGCGTTATAACCGATAACCTTATTCGCAGATTTACCGCCCGCAGGTATGGTGAACGGCGAACCCGCAGTGCCCGAGGTAAACATCCAGCCCCATGCGCCATAAGCAGGATTGTTGACATACCAGCCTGTGCCAAAATCGGGAAACTCTGCCAAAACAGAGCTTCCGGTCAAAAGCTGATAATTCTGCATCTCGACCCCTGTCCACGGACTTGAACTGTTATTTACTATGTATACGGAGGCCGTTACTAAATTACCGCTCAACACAGTAGGGCCGGTCTGAAACAACCCTGCCAGTCCCGTTATGTTCTGACCCGCATGCGGAGGGCTTACATCGATGGACTTCATGGTCATGACATTCGTATCGGCATTATAGTTTATTTGATACACTGCGACGGGCTTGTTCCCGGTTGCAGATTGATCCTGATACGATCCGCAACCTGTACTAATGACAATCATTAATATAAATATTCCTATGCTATATTTCTTTTGCATACTTACTCTCCTTTAACTTTATTACAATATATTTTAGCATAAATCATGCCAGATTCTGAGGACACAACATATTGAAATGTAATCATATTTTTATATATTATGAGGAATAATAAACAAAAATTCTGGTTTATATGCAAAATTTGTCTTAACCCGAAAAATGCATTTGTAAATAGGGAAGTTTGTGTAATGAGCGAGGGGTACCCACCCGATACGGGAAGGGTCGCTGCGTCAAACGAAGGTAGTCTTCGAATATCCAAAGAACAACTACTACTGGTGTGTGCATAAAAACTTACAACGGACTTAAAAATCATTTGTAACAAAACCCCCTTATATCTTAGGTGGATCGCAGGATTGAGCGAATGAGCAAACTTCCCTATTGCATTTTTCGGGTTAACGGGTTTTAAAATCTTCTGTAAGTCTTATTGCAAGGAATGCCGTCTCACGGCCATTGAGGACCTTTGTATGGGAAATACTGCGGGCCTTTCGTAATACCGACTAACTCGATCACATTATTACTGCCATTAAGAGCAACCCACATATTCCCCGAGCTGTCTATGGCTATGCCCCCGGGGTAACTGCCGACATCGTGGGTCCCCACGGTCGTACCAGTAGGGCTTAATTCAGCCACATTATTACTCCCGTAATTTGAGACCCAAACATTGCTGGAGTTGTCTATGGCTATGCTGCCGGGTGTAAAGCCGACACCGTAAGTCCCTATGGTCGTACCCGTAGGGCTTAATTCAGTCACATTATTGCTCCCGTAATTTGAGACCCAGACATTGCCTGTACTGTCGATTGCTATGCCATAAGGATTGGTGCCCGCAGGGTAAGTTCCTATGGTTATTCCAGTAGAGCTTAACTCAGTCACATTGTTACTGCCGTAATTCGTGACCCAGACATTGCCTTTACTATCGATTGCTATGCCATAAGGGCTTGTACCGGCAGGATAACTGTCCTTTCGTAATCCGTTAGAGGTTAATTCGGACACAGTATTACTTCCGCTATTTGCTACCCAGATATTACCCAGACTGTCAATAGCTATGCCATAAGGATTATTACCGACTCCATAAGGCCCTTCGATTAACCCTGTTTGACTTATTTTGGTCACATTATTACTGCCGTAATTAGTGATCCAGACATTGCCCGAGCTGTCTATGGCTATGCCATAGGGGTTGCTGCCTGTAGCATACGTTAAAGTTGCACCTGTTGAGCTTAATAATGTTACGTCGTTACTGCCGTAATTTGCGACCCAGACATTGCCCGCACTGTCTATGGCTATGCCGTAGGGATTGCTGCCTACAGTATAAGCACTCGTGCTGTTCTTGCCCCCGCATCCGGATAATACCAGCAGGGAAGAGACACCGATGAGTGATAAAACATTGAATATTTTTTTCATTTTATATCAACAAGAATGTGCTTTTGTTATTTACACCGCTTCTTACTTTGTTACTGCTTGATAAGCTGGACATCCCCACCCTTATCCGCCGAACATATACTGCAACTGGTACTTGCAGAATTACACCCTGAAATTGTTTGATAGCACTTCCCGCCAATAGTATCGAAATAACCAAACCCTGTCGGGCAGCAATGTCCACTTCCACAATTGAGAGGGTAATTACCACTGCATGATGGTGTAGTAGTATCGGTGCCACAGCTTCCGGCTGCTCCCAGCATCACTGCAATAAAAAGTAATAGTATAATCATGTGTTTTCTCATTTTTACCAACCTCCTTATCTTTTATGTTTATGGTAGTTTGAAATAAACCTGTTTGTCAAGGTAACGAAGAAAGTTTATACCTGCTCAGACAGGCTGCCGGCGGCCAAACTCCGCCCTATCGGAAGCAATAATTTTGAAAATGTATTTAAAAGAAAGGACAAGCACGTTATTGATTTCAGGAGTCACTGGAACATAATGCCAATTCCTATGTTAAACCATAAACCGCTTACATCTATCGTACCGAGCATGTTCATGTTCAGCACCGGCATATATTCATAGCCCATTTCCATATTAAAATTGAAAAACGGTCTTATCCTGTTGACTGTTTTCCGCACATGGATGTCAACACCGATGAGAGGCTCAAAACCGTCTGCTTTGGAAGATACTGACACAGCTTCATACGGATCGCTAAAGCGTACTTTGACAGTAGTATGAACCCATCTGACGGATGCATACGGAAATAAAACTTTCTCGTTTGGGAACATACACCGTATGCCTGCACCGTATTGATCATAAATATGCCTTTCTGGCTGAACTATATCTCCTGTTGTGTAAGAAACGAACGGGCTCCCTTTCTCGTCATCGTTGCTCCGTAAAAACAATTCTATGCCTATGAGTCCTTTGTATACATCCTGTTCTATCATGAGACCGGCCGCGGCATAGTTCGGCTGGAAAAGGGCGTTTCCCGTGGAGGAAGTCAAAATGCCGAGATCAAGCGATACCATAGCCTGAAACGAATAAGTTTTTGGAATAACAGGGATCTCCTTCCTGTCGGCAAAATCGCGGGGCGAAGTTTTTGTGCCGGCATCATCATGATATGTAGGTAACATTGTGAAGTCATCAGCCATGGAATGTCCGGATAGAAGAAAGAAGATAACGGCTGCAGGTATCATGATTTTTTTCACTGCGGTATGAGTCACTGAAGTCCATTTCATCATATCACCTGTTCAATATACCCCTTGCACCGATAAAATTAACATTCCGGACACTGAGATCCGATGTATTGACGATACTCGCGCCTCCCATCGGGGTCCCTTCGGTAATGACCACGTAATTATCATTATCAACAAACACAGCTCCAATCGGACCAGCACTCAGTGGAATATCGCTTTCATAAAAACCGCTGTTGGACATGCCTGATATAGTATAAAAGGTCATATCATCGGATGAATTGTTCGCTATGGCAAGAGCGGTGTTCGAACTGTTGATGGCAAACGCCAGAGAATCATATCCAGCATTGATATACCAGCTGTCCTGGGGAGACACGGTATTCATAATGAACAAAAAACCGGGTCGCACATTCATGGCAGCAAGATAACGGCTGTTATGGAAAAACTGTAAAGCCGATGGAGCAAACGTTTCAGGTATGAATTGAATGGTGTTGTCAGTCATGTGGTCCAACACGATGCCCATGGGATTCATACACCCAACAGCGGTGACAGATGCGTCATCGGACATCGCAATACTGGAAGGATAGGGACACGGAATGGGAATGGTATCTTCGGTAAGCGATGGTATGTATATTTTCTCCAGATAGGAAATGCCGCTGTCTGCAACCAAGACACTACCGCTGTCCGGTGATACAACAAAACCCTTTGGTTTCGACTGCGTGCCGATTATCGTAGCCGTATCCGTCGATGTGTTTATGAATGAAAGGCTGTTATCGCTGTTCATCACTACGGCATACTTCCCGTCCGGAGTTATAGAAACACAGGTGGGTCCCCATCCTGCATGAACAGCAGAAACGCCCATTGAGGGTATCGAGATTACGCTGACATAATCGGATGCAGCGTTTGCGATGTATGCCTTGCCGCCGTCCGGCATTACATCTATGGAAACGGGATCTTTCCCGACTGTAACTGCACTTACCGCAAGTGTTTCAACATCGATCATTGCCACGGTGTTCATCGTCGATGCTGCGACGAGTACCTTGGTTCTCAAATTACTGTTATTCAAACTGCCTGTTTTTATAATGGGGACAACGGGTGTCGCTTCTTGCGGAGGAGGCGGAGGTGCACCGCAGCCTGTTGTTATCAACAGCAATAATAGAATGATTTTTTTCATGCGGTTTATTGTGTGGTAAAACTTATCGAAGCCACGGGTGTCCAGTCAAACAGGATGAACGCCCTGTAAACAGTACCATGATCCAGAGAATAGCCCGGAGTCAGCGTCGTAGCGGTAATAGCGCCATTAACACCGGTGAAGGTAGTGCTCACCGACGATAAAGGAGGGAAGACCGATTCGTTGTTCCCGTTTTCAAGAATGATCGTAGCTGTATGGTCCGTGAGACCGAGTGTTGTATTTGAAAAGTCAGCCGTTATTGTAGCGTTTACCGGTACACCGGTTGATCCGTCGGCAGGGGTCATTCCTGAAATTGTTACCGGTAGAGTTGCGGGTGAAAAAGCCGTACCGTAAAACGTTGAAAGTGAACCTTCAAAGCTTGCCCCCTGAAATACAGAACTAAATCCGGATGAATATGCATTAATGGACATGAGGGTGAGTAATTCGCCGTTGATGGTATCCTGCACGCCTCGTACGAACCTCATCATACCGGGAAATATGAAGTCTGTGGACATAGTCACATAAGCTGCCGTCCCGTAAGTGAACGTGAGGGAAGCCGGGACCGCCTGAACGGATACCGTGGTATTTGAATATACATATCCGGAATATATGACCGGTGAAGAGACCGTCGAACAACTGATACTTGTCAAAACGAGCACCCAGTGAGAAGCCGGATGATAGTCGACGACTTCCGCAGCATTCGTCGTACTGAAAAAAGGTAAAGGCGGGTAATTGATGGCCGGACCGAAACACCATGCCGTTGATGAAAAAGAGGTATATGACAGTTCGTCTGGAATAGATGCCTGGGCAGAATTATAAAAGAGCGTTGCCCATGAATTCTGATTGTTATGCCATGCGGAAATATCGAAGGTGTAGTTTGTATGAGCAATAAGCGGTACTAAAGGGACCACCAGCACAGGCGGCAATTGTATGAACATGTTCGTGGAGGTATCGGTGTTAAAAAAAGTATAATTCATTGCAGGTGTCGAAGATATGTGCGGCCAGGAGTCGGTAATGTCCGGTAGTGTCAAAAAAGAATACGTGTGGATTTGATTCGACAGCGGATCAACCAAAATCAGATTGTTATTTGAAAAGCTTTGTACCTGGTTTCTTTGTGGTGTCGTATTGAAGGATATAGTTGAAGAACCTGTACAGTTGATTGACAGTAATAAAGCACATAAACATGTCAATTTGGCATACTTCCCCATGTCTTCTCTATATACAAAACTTTGAAATAATGCAACGAATTTATGGCGTACCACTGTAATGCTGGAAACAGAACTCTCCGTACCCTGCACGGGGCGGCTTGAACAGTGATATAAAAATAAGTAGCTCCTGCACAC
>JBBIVV010000043.1:0-16158 GCA_037439545.1 bacterium | reverse complement strand
TGCCGAAGGCGGGACTCGAACCCGCACGGTGTTACCCGCCACCCCCTCAAGATGGTGTGTCTACCAGTTCCACCACTTCGGCTTAATGTTATTTCTGACCTGTCGAAGGACTTGCAGGTAATCCCGGCTGTTGCGGAGCAGGGGCTGTCGATGTTTGCTCAGGCACAGCCTGATTGAACAGTATATTCTTGCGGTTTTCACCACTCATATATGCAAGCGTAAGTGATGTAACAATAAATATTATACCTCCAACGATGGTTGCCTTTTCAAGGAAATTGCTTGGCCCCGATGAACCGAAGAAACTCTCGCTTGATCCGCCGAACGCAGCTCCCATACCCGAGCCTTTACCCACTTGTAACAGAACGACCATTACAATGACTACGGCAATCGATATATGCAGCAATAAAATCAACGTATACATATAGTTATTATCTCTCCTTTTGCGATATATGACTAATTATACTTATAAATTTTTCAAGGTCAAGGCTTACACCGCCTATCAATGCACCGTTTATGTTATCCTTTTCAATGAGACCGTCAATATTGTCTGTATTGACGCTGCCACCGTAAAGTATCCTGATTCTGCATCCTATGTCGGCACCGAAATGTTTTTCAAGAGATTTGCGTATAATCTCATGCATGTCTTCTGCCTGCAGGGGTGTTGCAACATTCCCGGTGCCGATTGCCCATACAGGCTCATAAGCAACAACCATTTCATCGGGGCCCTTAATCTCTACATCAAACAGAGCAGATGCCAACTGAAATTTTACGACATTCTGCATAATGCCTGCTTTACGGTCTTCGCTCCTTTCACCGATACATACGATAGGCTTTATGCCGTTCCTCAGGAGCGCGCAGGTCTTGAGGTTTACCGTTCTGTCGGTTTCCTGAAAATAAAGCCGTCTTTCCGAATGTCCCACAATGCAGTACTGCACACCGAGTTCCTTGAGCATCGGAGCAGAAATCTCGCCTGTAAATGCACCTTTGTCTTCCCAATATACGTTCTGGGCTGCAATGTATAAACCATCCGCATTTTTTCCCGAAATAGCGGATGGGAGGGATGTAAATGGCGGAGCAACAATCACATCAACATGCCCGGACATTTTATCCGCAAGCTTTTCTGAAAGCTTTTTGATGAACGTGCCTGCTTCAGAAGCACCTTTATTCAACTTCCAGTTTCCTGCAACGATATACTTGGGCTTCACTGGTCCTCTTTATGCAGGCATGACTGCAGTGCCTTGAGTGCAGGCAGTTCCTTGCCCTCGAGCAGTTCAAGGAATGCACCGCCGCCGGTTGATATATAAGATATGTTTGCACTTTCCCCTGCTTCGTGGACCGCAACATCCGTGTCTCCGCCGCCGACGATTGTCAGTGCATAGGAATTTGCCACATGGGAGACCATGGACAATGTGCCTCTTGAAAAGCTGTTCATCTCAAACACGCCCATTGGTCCGTTCCAGATGATTGTTTTCGCTCCCTGGATAGCCTGTGAAAATAAAAGGTTCGTTGCGGGTCCTATGTCCATTCCCATCCAGTCGTGCGGTATCTCTTGTATAGGGACTATCTTTGAATCCGCTTTTGAATCATATTTGTCCGCAATAACGCAATCGACGGGTAAATACAGCTTTACTCCCTTTTCCCGTGCTTTTTGCAGCGTATCGAGGGCCGTTCGCAGCATATCGTTCTCGACAATGGATTTGCCTACTTCATATCCCAGTGCTTTGAGAAAGGTGAAAGCCATTCCTCCGCCGATGATCAGTTTATCGACCTTATCGAGCAGGTTCGACATGGCTCCGAGCTTGCTTGATATTTTTGCACCCCCGATAATTGCGACAAAAGGCCTTAAAGGATTTTCCGTTGCCTTTGTGAAATAATTGAGTTCCTTCTTCATTAAAAATCCGGCGGCGCATTTCGGTGCGAACTTCGTTATTGCCGAAACACTTGCGTGGTTGCGGTGAGCGACTGCGAATGCGTCATTGATATAAACATCGATGTCCTTTGAAAGTTCTTTTGCAAAAGCCTCGTCGTTTTTTTCTTCGCCTTCGTTGAACCTCAGGTTTTCAAGCAGCAGAACTTCTTCTTTGCCGAGATGTTTTTTGTACTCATCGACAGATGAGCCGGTGCATTCATTTACAAACAGCACTTCTTTATCCAGCAGTCTTGAAAGACGCTTTGCAACAATCTGCAAGGAATATTTTGGGTTTTTAACACCTTTTGGTCTTGCCATGTGCGATGCGAGTACTATCGAAGCACCCTCATCGAGGGCATAGTTGATGGTCGGCAGGACGCTTCGTATTCTAATATCGTCCGATATTGCACCGTCTTCCGTGAGGGGCACGTTAAAATCGACGCGTATAAAAAGACGCTTGTTCCTTATATCTACGCTGTCGATGTATTTCAGGTCTTTGTAATTTACACCCATTATAGGTTCTCCCTCCCGACCATCTCTATAAGGTCCACCATCCTTGTGGAAAATCCCCATTCATTGTCATACCATGAAAAAATCTTTATCAGCGTTCCATTCACGACCTTTGTCAACAGAGAGTCCAGGACCGTGGAGAATGTCGTGCCTCTGTGATCAATGGAAACGAGAGGTTCCGTAGAATATCCGAGTATGCCTTTCATTTCACCGTCAGATGCTTTTTTAAACAGGGCGTTTACCTCTTCTGCAGATGTTGCCTTTTTTACGATCGCTGAAAGATCCACGATAGACACATCGAAAGTCGGGACCCTTATAGACATGCCTTCAAGCTTGCCCTTTATCTCCGGTATAACAAGGTGCAGGGCTTTTGCCGCTCCTGTCGTCGTCGGTATCATCGATATTGCCGCCGCACGGGCCCTTCTCAGGTCTTTGTGAGGAAGATCGAGTATTCTCTGGTCGTTCGTGTATGAATGAATGGTGGTCATATAGGCGCTTTCTATGCCGAGATTATCATGTATGACCTTGACCAGCGGGGCAAGTCCGTTTGTCGTACATGAGGCATTTGAAATAATGTTATGTTTTTTAGGATCATAAGTCTTATGGTTGACTCCAAGGACAATGGTGATGTCGGGGTCCTTTGCAGGTGCCGAAATAATGACTTTTTTAGCACCGCCTTTAAAATGTAGCTCTGCTTTGTCCCTGTCGGTGAATAATCCCGAGCTTTCCACGACAATGTCGGCACCCATAGCTTTCCATGGTATATCTGCCGGATTCCTAAATGCCGTGATTTTAGAAGTATATCCCTGAACGACAATGCCCTTGTCAGACGCCTCTACAGGAGCATTGAGCGTGCCATGCACGGAATCATATTTCAAAAGATGTGCCATTGTTTTTGCATCCGTAATATCGTTGATGGCACATATCTCCATGTCTTTCCTCAGCAGTGATATACGGTGAATAAGCCTCCCTATTCTTCCATACCCGTTTATTCCGATTTTCATAGAATATATGCCTCCTTTAATTTTTTGTTACAATGATAGGTTTTTGGATATTTCTCATTATATATTCCGCAGTACTGCCGAGCACCATTTCTACAATCCGTGAATGCCCGTGTGCACCCATAATCAGGAGATCATAACTACCGTCATTTATCATCGATTTCAGTACGTTTTCCGCATTGCCTGTCTGTGTCGTTACATCGAAGGTAATGCCGTACGGCTCTAAATAGGACTGAACGCTGTTCTGTATGGTTTTTAAAACGGTTTGATCCTTATGAACGGTTATAACAGTCAAAGGCATGTTCAGAGTTTTACAAAAGTCAACGGCGAATACCATGGCTTTTTTAGCTGCATCGCTGTCATCGTAGGCGAGCAAAATATGATGGAGCTCTTTAAACTGTGCCGGGCATATCAATAAAGGCTTTGATGACCTTCTCGATAAGCCCTCTGTCGTCGAGCCAAGCATCTTTCTGTCGAACTGGGCGTTTATGCCCTTCTGTCCGATAATGACCAAATCGGCCAGTTTTTCTCTTTCAGAGATTTCTTTGGATACAATGCCCGTATCCAGGTATGTCTTGTATTCAATACCCGCTCCTTTACATACCTTTTCTGCATCTGCAAGTATCTGCTCACCCCTTGTGTGCAGGATATCGCTGACCTTGCCTGAAAAATCCATGAACGGCTCAAAGCCCATTGCACCGGAAAGGTCATGCAGAAAGGGATTTTCAAGAAATATAACATCTATGACGTGCTGGACATGGATCGTTGCATTTAACTTTTTTGCAAGATAAATGCCGTAAGACAAAGCAGTCTCACTGTTCGGAGAACCGTCAACAGCAATCAGTATGTGTTTTATCATAATTACACCTCCATTCTCTCGAGTTGTTGTAAGAATTTGTCTGTCTCCTCAACAACCTTTTCCTTGTCCCTGTCTATTGATATGACGTGAAATGAATCGTTCAGTACCGTGATTTTCTTTATAGTAGACATAACTTTGCTGTCAATTATTTCAACAGCATCCTGTGATATGGTATGATCATTTTTTGAATACACAATAAGTAGTGGTAATTCAACGCTTTTGAGCTGGTTCACCACCAGTCTCCTCAATTTTTCATACTCTGCAAGTGCATGAAACGGGATTTTATTGTAAGCCGTATAACTTTTTTTTGCGTCTGGATCGGCAATGTCAGGTCCGCTGACCTTTGTATAATAGAGTGCCGGCAGCTCCATAAACTTTGAATAAAAGAAGATTAATGACATAAAGAATCTATTCAATCTTCCGGACAGCTTGATAGCAGGGGATAGCAGTACAACGCCTTTTATCCGATCCGGGTGCTTGAGAGCACTGTAAAGGGCAAGCAGTGCACCCATTGATTGTCCAATTATGACAATATTTTTCGATTGCTCAACCTCTTTTTCCACTGCATTGATCCAATTATCCATGGTAACTGTCAAAAGGGATTCAGGGCCAAAGCCATGGTGAGCGGTCCCATGTCCTGGCAGGTCTATATTGGAAACCATGCATGCATAGGGAGCAACCCTGCCGGCAATAAAATCCATATCCATGGCATTGCCCGACAATCCATGAATGAGTATAATGGTGTCAAACAAGGTGAACCCCTGTATACCCCCCCTGAAGTGAAGGGCTTTCCGGAGTAACGGGGTGAAATCCTTTTCCTATAAAGTATAGCTCTGAGGAAGAACTGCGGGAGGCTTTCGGCTTTGTTGTATAGACTTTGTCAAAGTTTTTATCCGCATCTGACAGAAAAGATTTTAATTCATTGCTGTAAAAAAGTTTTATAAGAAAATTACCGCCTTTTTTTAAAAGTTCCGGAAGGTGTCCTACTATGGATTTAGCCATCTCAAGGTTCCTGTATGTATCGGATGATGCATTGCCTGAAATATTTACAGACAGATCTGAAACAACGGCATCAAAACTGCCATTGATTATGCTTAAAGCTTTTTGCTTGATCCCGGGATCGTTTATATCGCCCTTTATCGCCACTGCATTTATTGTGCGGGCCTTTTTAGTCCTATCTGTCTTATTGGTCTTGTTCTGCAATGGAGGAATATCGAGCAGGTCAATACCCACGACCGAACCGTTTTCCCCTATTATATCGCTGATGACCTGCATCCACCCCCCGGGTGCAGCACCTATATCGAGAACACGGTCATGAGCATGAATGATTGTATAAGAATTATTTAACTGGATGAGTTTAAAAGCAGCTCGTGATCTGTACCCCTGCTGTTTGGCGAGTCTATAGTAACCGTCTTTCCTTATATACATTAAGATTTACCCTGATAGAAGATCCCACGTTAATATAAAGGTCGTACTCTGCCCAATCGTCCGGGTTGATTTGCCGCAGCTATTATGACAGGAACTATTGGGCGCTGCCTACCAGATACCGCATGGGATTGATCGGAATACCGTTAATCCTTACTTCATAGTGCAGGTGCGGGCCTGTTGAAAAGCCTGTATCTCCTACCTTGCCGATTAACTGTCCTCTTTTAACAATGTCACCTGTCTTCACTTCCAACTCGCTCATATGACCATACAGGGTAGTTATCCCGTATCCATGATCTATTATCACCGTTGTACCATAGCCGTTTTCAGTCCCAGCGAAACTTACTATTCCGTTGCTCGGTGCAGCTATGGGGTTCCCGATCTGCGTTGCGATGTCAATGCCTTCATGCATTTCTCTTCCACCGGTAATCGGGTTTATCCGGTTACCGAAACCAGAGGTTATAAATCCCTTTACAGGCCATAGTGAAGGGGTTGCAAGCAAGAGGTCCTTCTTGTCCAGGATATTCTCATAAACTTCCTGCAGGCTTCTCTCTTCCATGCCTGTTTTCGAAAGCAGTTCATTTATATCCATTTCCATTTTCTTAACGAGCATACCCTTGCTCACACCGGTCAGCGGTACAGGATAGCCTTCTGTATCGAGCGTCGGACCGCCGATACTGTAGGTGTTTTCTTCTTTTGATGCTGAATTCTGTATGTTTGCAAGTATTCTTATCTTCATATCGAATTGTTGTAAGGATTCCAATTTCGTTTGTAACGTATGGATTTTACCGGCAAAATCCATAAGCTGGTTGTTCTGTTCTACAACTAACTTCTTTGTTTTTAACAGTTCATGTCCCTGATACTGCTGGTGCAGGAATTCATAAAACAGGAACGCAAAAACAATAACGACTCCCGCAAGCAACAAACCGCCGGTCTTCAGAGTACCAAGATTAACTGAGACCCTTCGTGCCTTCTCTGTACCATCCGGCAAAAGTATAAAGGTATATTTTTTTTGTTTATTCATACGAACACCTTCATCAGGCGTATCTTCTTATAAAGCACAAAACCATTATACCTGTCAACAAAAAAAACCCATATATCAAAATGATACACCCAATCCGATGGTAAGCCTCTGTCCATCGACGTTGATATCTCCAAGATAACCGAAATCTAATTTAAGGGGCTGAACAAAAAACCCGCGGATTAAGCCAAAAGAACATTGTATATTCATACCGACCCGCCGCGTATCGGTAGGGACCATGATCGGTATATAGAATCCCCCTGCGATCTCTGGAGCTGCAATAACATCTTGTTTTCTTATACTTTGCTGATCTTCGCTGATAGTGACAGATGCCAGATAACTTCCCACGCCGATCTCTGCATACGGGACAAACCACCGTAACAAAGGATAACGGTATCTTGCACCTGCGGTCAAAATGAAGGTTGAAAAATCAATGTTGACCGTGGTTCCGCTTGCTGAAGTTGATTGTGAAGGTATATAATCCGAATATCCGGTATTCAAAAATATATCTAAGTTCTTATACACCGTATAAGTGCCTTCGACATAGGGCGCGCCCAGCCAGTTATATGAGTCAATATATCTCCATCCCGGGTCAGCTATCTTGGTCCCCATGTATCCTACATTAATCTTTATACCGAACGGTATTTTTATCGCGGTCCCTGTAATAGCCTCTGCCGGGACATCGATAAGTCCGGCAATAGCTTGTACCGATGTTAACCCCAGAACCAGCAGTAGTAATCCAAATCTTTTTATCATATAGTTCACCCGTTTAAGCGGTCACCTGTCAAACAGTTTATAAACATTGAACCCGCTTACCGACCTCATTTTAAAAGAATTTATATCAAGCAGCGTAATAAATCCCAACGGCTGATCGTGTGATATGAACAGCGTGTTGCCGCTTATACCCATGGTATCAGGCATGGCAGGAAGTATAAGATGACCGGACATACTGGTCGTAAGATCATAATAAACAAGCTCATGAAAACCGCTCAGCGTCATAAACAATAGATCTTCCCCTGCCTGATTCCGGGCGCACAGAATCGAAGACGGCATACTCTGAATATAAAAGAAATTGACCTCCTGCGTATCGACATTGACAATCGACAAAGGATACGCGGCATTGGGCAGGTTCGATGAGCTATGCTGGATAAGGGCTTTGGTAGGTTCATCCGGCAGGAAAGCAATGGACTGGACCGGTTCGACAAGCCCTCCGTATACGGTCGTACTTATAATGCCATTTTTGATCTTAAGGTATGTTAATGACTGTGACCCGCTGGCGGGTGAATAGAGAAGGGCAGAATAAGTCGTCGTAGACAACGAGCATGTTCCCGTGCATGAAAACGAGGTCGCTGCCGCGCTTACGGGCGTACTTATGCTGACGGCTTGCTCGGATACTGTTCCAGAGCCATGATTGAACTCCAGGACGCTCACACTGTCGGAGCCTGCATCCACAATCAAACCGGTATTTCCATCCGGGTAAATGCCGATCTCCGCCGGTTGATTTTCCGTAAGGACATTCACTATGGAAGGCGCGAGTATATTGATAATGTACACTGCGTTTTCCGAATATGCCCTTATAAGCGCGATATCTCCCTGCGGCGTAATGACTACCTGGTCCGGCACGACGATTTTTGACGGGTCAGGCCATAGTTCGATGTAATTGTCGTTTAATGGTGAAGCTGTCGGCACGACAAAGCACCTGTTGCGGGAGATCACGATGAACTTGTCGCCTGAAGGAGCGAATATAACTTCCTGCGGCGCACCTCCTCCTATGCTCAAATTGATTGTGTCATCCGTGGTCGTCGTGAGATTGACGACCGAGAAGGTGTTGAACACCAGTATGCCGTTGAAGGACGCTTCCTCGCCTGGTATGTAATTGTGATAAACCACGGCATGGGTACCATCGGGAGAGACGACCATATCGTTTAGATTGTTTGCTATCGTTTTTTTTACGACGGTGTCGCCTATTATGTAGACCGTGTCCATGGAAGGATTCAGCACAGCGACACTGTTCGATGCGGACAGGATCATATTTGCTCCGGCGCCGACGCTGTAGGTCGTAAGGTTCAGGGTATTCATATCTATTTTTGTTACGATACCCCATTGCTGACTGAGCACATAAAGGTTATTCCCCGCGCTTGTCAATGTAAAAGAGGATGCAGGAGGAAGATTCGCGTTGTTTCCGCCGCAGGAGGTCAGTAACAGTATCGTAAAGAATAGTATCCGCAGTTTCTTCATATCAATGCGTCCCCAACTCAAACCCTGTTATTGTACTTACATTCATGTTTTGGTCAGGCTCTATAAAGCTCAATCTGCCGAGCGGATAGGTCTCGCCAATATAAGCTGTGTGCATGCCTGGCATAACGCCGATAAATGTGGGCGTTGATGGAACATAGATGCCCGTTGAGATTTGAGTTATAAGATTCAATATTGCAATTGCACCGGTATCAGGCATCATTGCATAACCATACATGCCGTCATTGCTTGTAGCGAACATGGTGGGGGCTGACACGAGTGCAACAGGTGTTTCAAGACCTGTTGCCATTTGAAACATGGTGACCGCATAATTATTATAAAAGAATTGTTTCACAGGGTCTGTCGATGAACCGCCGGGGCCATTGTGAACGATGATTGCCGATGATATGCCTGTTGTCGTGAAAGGCGCCATAATTACCGAGCTTACACCCTTTACGACAGGATAGGATTGAATTGAGCTGGCGGTCAATGAAAGGACATACACTGTTTCACCCGCCGCTGTAGTTGTCGTGGGATTGCTGGTATAAAGCAGTGCGTCCGTGCCGTCGTTGGAAATTGCGATGTGATTTATGTCAAGTCCCGTATACTGTGTCGTCACGCTGAAGGTAGACAGAGTAATGTACGATAGACTGCCGTTACCGGCATTGACTGCAATGGCGCGTGTGCCATCGGTCGTTAACGCAACATCGGTTACCGTGGGTCCGAGTGCAAGCACGGTCTGACTGCCGTTGATGATATCCTGTATGACCACATTGCTGGAATTCTGAACCGCGGTAATGGCATACCTGCCGTCCGGTGTGAGCTTGAGCGATGAAGGAATAATCTGCTGCAGCAAGGGATTCACGAGCTGATAACGGGTAACTGCATAACCGCCGCTCTTTAAATCAATGACGCCAATCTGTGATGTCGTCACGACGACTGCCTTACTGCCGTCATCGGTGAACACGACTGTTCGGGGGAGAAAACTGACATTTATCAGAGTGGACGTTTTATCCGGAATGCTTACGATGCCAATCTCATTGAAGTTACGCGTGGGGTTTGCCGAAAGGTTTAATGACTTTGACGGATCAAAGTATGTTATGGCGACATTACCGGACGGCGATAAAACCATACTGTTATCATAGATATCGACAGGCAGGGTGGTGACCGTGTCCGTTGAAATATCTATAAGCGATACGGAGTAATCGCCGGAGTTGAATACTGCTGCTGTCTGATTGTCAGGCGTAACGTCAACGATTGCCGGCATAAGGCCTACGGGAATTGAGGTTATAAAAAGCGTAGTTTTGTTAATCTTTGCAACAGTGTTATTCGTCGTATTGGCAACAAAGACATATTGATTGGTAGCAGCAGGGGATGTAAGCAGGTAATTGACGGGTTGTGGATTTGCAGAGGTAGTGCCTCCTGACGAAGGGGGCGGAGAACCGAGGGTCCTTGAACCAGACCCAAAAGAACTACTCCCCGAACTACAGGATACTGGAATACCGAGCGCCACAGCTAACAATAAAAATCCCATCATTAGCTTCATAAAAAATGAATAGCACAGGTAAAAAATAAAAGCAAAACGATTCAAATCAACTCACATGCACACACAAGCTACATTGTCATTCCTGCGAAACTTGCCCTCACCTGTTTTATTTTTTTAATGAGTTTTTAAGTTTCTCCCAGTCTTTATTGAATGCATCGATGCCCTTGTCTGTCAGAGGGTGCTTCATGAGTTTTTCAAGTACATTGAACGGTATCGTTGCCACGTGCGCTCCTATGATTGCTGATTGTACGAAATGCACGGGATGCCGTATGCTTGCAACGATAATCTCTGTTTTGAACAGATAATTATTAAAGATCGCGGCGATCTCCTCAATAAGCTCCATCCCGTTGCCGGATATATCGTCTATCCGGCCGACAAACGGGCTTACATAGCTTGCACCTGCCTTTGCGGCAAGCAGTGCCTGTGAAGACGAGAAAATCAAGGTTACATTTGTTCTTATCCCCTGTTCGGCGAGCCTTTTGACTGCAATCATGCCCTGCTCGCACATTGGGATTTTTATCACGATGTTTTTACTGAGTTTTGCAAGTGGCTTTGCTTCTTTGACCATACCGTCTGCATCCGGTGAAACGACCTCGGCACTTATGGGCCCGTGAACGAGTTTGATTATCTCTTTTAGTTGTGCAACAGGTTCTTTACCTTCTTTTGAAAGCAGGCTCGGATTGGTCGTAATTCCATCTATCAGTCCAAAACTCACCGCCCTTTTTATTTCCTGCACGTTTGCCGTATCAAGAAAGATTTTCATCTCTGTCTCCTTTCAGATCTAAAAAATATTGCTCCATCGTCATTGCGAGGAGTGGCGCTTTGGTGCCACGACCGAAGCAATCTAATGTTTGGAGGGATTGCTTCACTGTCGTTCGCAATGACATATTACCGACACCGGTTGTATTAAAAAAATTCATATCCCATACTGCCTTCTACGGACTGCTCGTCAAAAACATGTACCTCGAAATTGAAGAAAAGAAACGGCGTTATAAATTCATCCATGCCGAAAAGAGCGCCCACATTATACTTGGAATGATAGTCCTGATTCGGGCTTGTAAAAGAAAGATCTACATTGGATGCCTGAAGACCGCCGTAGGTTATCGTATTTGCGTTTTTGAATGCTGCATATATAGCGCCTGAGTATTCAAAATCATTTGCATTCCTGACGCTATTGCCGCTCTGCACATTGTAAACATCCGCATCAAAGTTGATGGTGTACCTGCTCCTGTGAGGGTCCGGGACAGAAAACTTCAGTCCGCCTCCATAAGAAAACCCCATATAGCCCTGGAAATTCGGATTCGAGAGGGACACATCTGCAAACCCTGCATCGGCAAAAACAGTGAGGGAGCTTATAATGCTGTACCGTGCCGCTGCGGAAAACCCCTTCGTTGCCATATCCGTATCATACCCGTCATAGTTGACGCGGCGCATCTTATAATCGATGCCGAATCCAAGGGAAAAATCGCCTGTTTTCTGTCCCACGGACAAAGTACCTATGGGAACAGCGTGTGCATTTATAGGTATGAACAGCATCGGCAAAACAAATAGTGCCAATAGGGTGTTTTTTATTTTCCCCTTAACAGGTTGTCCGGCTATTGTCATTCTGAGGCGAAAGCGAAGAATCTCGTTTTTGTAACCGATGAAAAAGAATAGATTCTTCACGGAGTTTATACTGAGAGAAACGAAGGTGTTCAGAATGACAAAAGTGCTGTTTTTTGTATTGTCGGACAGCGTTTCACTTCCTCGCAATAACGTTGCAGTTGTCTCATTTATATTATTTTGGGTGACCATATCAATGTCCATACTGGTTCACGATGGTCGGCGTTATATCATTGGCTGCTGCAATGGCAGAAAAAACATCGACAGCCGGATGAATCGGTGTTCTTGTGAAGTCTGTCGTAATGGTGGGCTCGGTGAAAGTCGATCCCGTAAAATCATCCACATAGAACAAACCGAAGTTTTGCTTATACCCCGACGTCCATTCATAATCGTAATCCAGCGTCCAGTACAGGTAGCCGATCATATCGGCACCCCGGTTGAGCGCGTCTTTAACGGCCATGATGTTTTGAGCGATGTATTTTGCCCTGCCCACAGGATCGGCATCGCCATAGCCGTTCTCGGTAATGAGCATGGGCAGGTGGTATCTCTGTGCGTATTCGACCAGGATATTCGTCAGTCCCTGCGTCTCAGGGGGATTCTGCGCAGGGCACCCGATTGAGCTTAAGGAAATAAACGCACCTATGGTTGAATCACAGGGCAATGCATTTATAGGCCTTAAAAAGCCCGCCGGAGCAGGAACAACATAATCGTTGTTGTAATAATTAACACCTATATAGTCGAGCGTGTGCGCCCATTCAGGATGCGATTCTGTATTTGTTGTGCCGGTGAGACCGTTGTCGAATACACCGCTTGTTGCGGCATCGAGGTATGCAAGGTTGTATGCATGGTCGAATGCCTTTGCTGCTGCTGCGGACGCGGCATTATTGGGAATTGCACTGACAGAGATAGAATTCTCCGCTATACTCACCATTGCATTGGGCTCAACCGCGTGTATGGCATGATACGCGAGCGCATGCCCCATGATCATATTCTTTACTACCGTAACGACACTTGCAGCGTTGGGCATGGTTGTGGCAGTGAGATCCGAGAGGTTGTTGAATCCCGGAGGAAACACCCCCATGATGTACCCGCTCAGCGTATCGGGCAGGGGCTCGTTTTCGGTAATCCAGTATTTTACCGTTGTCGAGAATTGCTGTGCCATGAATGCCGCATAGCCCGAGAATGCGTATGCGGTAAGCGTGTTCGTCCAGCCGCACAGGCTTGTTGTTGAACAATCGGAAGCAGTGGTTGCAGGTGTATCGACCCACTGCGGCAAAGTCCAGTGGAGCAGGCTGACCACCGGTTCAATCCCGTGTGCTCTCATCGATGCAATGACATCCTTGTAGTGATTTACCTCGTTCATATCCACATCCGTCGCTGTCAACGGTGCATAGATATTTGCAGGCTTGTTCGGAACTATCCTTGACCATTCGAAGGTAAGCCTGAAGGCATTGAGATTCATCGATGCAACATTGGTGAAATCCACTGCATATAAATTATAGAAGTTGTCTGCAAGACCTACAGGAGGAGTCTTTCCCATCTGTTCCCATATATACCAGTCGTTATTGGTAATGCCGCCCTCGCTCTGCTCTGCTGCGGTTGCAACCCCCCACAAAAATCCTTTTGGAAAGGACTTGGTGCCGCTGCTGCTACTGCCTGAACATGACATGAAAGATGTAGCACCAAGGAACAAAGCAATGAAATAAATTATTATACCCTTTTTCATACGTCCTCCTTATTATTTACTAATTTTTACTCACTTCTTTTTTGACCCTTTTTCTTACGGATTTTATGACATCCGGCAGTGTTTGATTCGTTCCTACATTTATGATCCAATCGGGTATCAAACCTCCGGGATCAGAGAATACGGTATAGGTTACCAGCGTCCGGTCATTGTCGAGCGGGATTAACTCCCATGAACCGTCATTGGTTTTCAGATTGCCGATAACGAGGGTCCAGTGTTGGTACCGTCTTCCCGATGTCACGAAATCCTCAAGCTTTATTATATACCATCTGTTTGTTGCAGGCCAGGGTATACTGAGCAAACTAAAAAAATAGCCTGTCGTGTCTGTCATTTTATCAACTCTGTGCTTTTTCAAAAATTGAATAAGTTCCTGAGGGTCTCCGGTATTGTAGTCGAATTTCAAAGCCTTTGCCTGATCAATTGCAGCAGGATCTACCAGTATACTTTCAAGCATTCTCGGCATAAAGTGTACAAAATCGTTGTTCTGATGAATGACCCTCCAGACCTGTTCAGCCGGAGCATCGACAATGCCGATTGCAACTCCCTTCTTGACCTCGGTGCCTTTGACAGCTTCAAGCCATTTTATAATCTCACCTTTTTTAAGAACAGCCCATTGGTCGGGAGTGATGGTTGCTGGATAAACAGGGGTTGATAAGGCAATTATTCCGATAATTATTGTATTTTTCAGTGTCCTTAAAATCATGCGCCTGCCTCCTTTTAGTGCTTCTTCATTTCAAATTTTACCGGCTCTACCCGTTTATCGTTATAATAAACCACAGCAGCAACGGGATGGTCAATAATATTAAGCCACGGCTTCTCAGCGCCGGGTTTGTATGCAACAGGCATATAGATATAGGATGTAAACGTGTAGGTCCCTTTTTTGGCTTTCATGAGATTTCCGAAATCATAACCTGTACTGCCGATCTGGCCTGGTTCGTTTTCAGGCGGATCTTTTTTGGTTTCATCATCGACGAAATAAAGCCCCTTGGTAAACGGAACATCCTTGCCCATGACGACCCTGTTCATCCATGCACCCTGTGGCCCTGAAACGACAGCCCAATCATACGGGGATCTGTTCAGCTCTTCTTGCGTCTTACTCATGGTGCCGGTGATTTTGAGGCCTTTGGGATTATTTGAATTATAAAAGTACATGCCGAGTGCATTATGATTAAAGTCTGTTGTCGTCACAAGCCGTGCCTTTTTCACGACATAGAGCCGCTGGAGATCTATGGGAATATCGACGACAGTCGGGAATTGAAAGAAATCATAATAGTACATGCTGTCGGACAAAACAGACGGCGATTGAATGCCGAGCATGATATCCATTGAATTCGCGACCCTCCGAATGACCCGCACGGGCCCCTGGATATAACCGACAAGTCTTGATTTAAAATCATCCTCATCCCTGTGTATATTGAAGAGAACGGTATTTATATCGAGCCTCATCTTAAACCCATCGAAGATATTCATGCCCTCGCCCCCTGCTGATTCCGGTATTTCATAATAATCATAGGACAGGGGCGCTTTTTTTGAGAATGCCATCGTATATAATGTTGCAGAAACACGGTCATCCTTCGGATCGTATTTTATATAATGCACCGGAGAAAGGGGAGGAGGGTCATCTTTAAAAAGTGCAAGGTATACGTAAGCACGGGCATCGTCAACTGGGTCTGTAAGCTGTATTTCCATGACCCTTGCTTCATGCATATTCAATCGTCCGCCTTTTAATCCTGCACCCGCGTCCTTTGCCATAAATACCAGTTCATCCTGGGGCGCAAGCGAGGTCCTTTTTAAAGGGACTGGATTTCCCTGTTTATTGAAATTAAATATCCAGTCTCCATGCTCGTTTCGCTCATCTATTTGAAAAGGAACCAGCTCTATTTCTTTTTCCCCATGTCTCGATACTATGCGGTAAAGTCTTAAATTATTTATGTTGTCGCTCAAAAAAGGGGCAAGCATGGCACCCTGTATAATGACAGGGTCAAACCGCCTGTTAAACCCGGGGACATCATGAGCACGAGCAGCGGTTGTAACGGTGATAAACGACAAGCTTACAACTGCAATCGTAATCTTAATTTTTCCCGTCCGGTTGTTCATCTGGCCCTCCTGCTTGAACTGTTTAAGCTGCATATCACGTATCATTTTACCAGTCCACAGAAAGTGTGATCTTGATCATTGACAAAGAATATAAGATTAAATAGCCTATAAGAAAAAGGAGGAAGTTTTATGAAGAAAATTAAAATCTTAACAGTCGTACTACTGGCTATAGGGTTAGCCAGTGCAGGTATAGGATGCGGGAGCTCATC
>JBBIVV010000042.1:0-16916 GCA_037439545.1 bacterium | reverse complement strand
CATAGTATTCTGCGTGGACTACTTCTCTATCAGTGTTAAAGAATATAAAACGCATTTTATGATGATAATCTCGTTTAGCAAAAAGAGCTTTGTTTTACGAACAGAGGGGAAAACTCTTCCTTTTTTATCAGAGGGGATCAAATGAAGGTATTGCTCCTATCAACCAATAGACTCACGGTCCCGTATCCGGTATATCCGATAGGTCTGGATTATGTTATCGGCGCGATCACCCCTTCCCATGAGGCAGAGGTCGTGGATCTTTCCTCCAGCGGGTATGATTCTGCTCAAATTGAAGCGAGAATAAAAGATTTCGCCCCTGATATCGTCGGTATGTCCCTGAGAAATGTGGATACCTCCGATTCGATCAATGCCCAGAATTTTCTCGAACAGTATAAAGATATTATATCCATGGTAAGGAGGGCAACGCAGGCCCCGGTTGTTCTGGGAGGAAGTGCTTTCAGTATATTCCCGGAGCGGTTTATGGAGGCATTGGGCGCGGACTACGGGATTGCCGGCGACGGCGAGCGGTTTGCCCGGCTATTGGATGCTCTGGAAAAGGGTGATACCGCTTCAGCACTGCCGGGAGTGATCGTGAAAGGTAAAAAGATGGCCGGAAATTTCTCATTGTGGAAAGGCACTATCACGAGGGCATTCGATAAAAACCGGTCGAATGTGGAGTTTTATCTTAAGAACGGGGGCATACTCAATCTCCAGACCAAGCGTGGTTGTCCGTTTCACTGTATCTACTGCACCTATCCGCTCATCGACGGCAGTTCAATGCGGTGTTTTAATCCCGAATCGGTCGGACGCATGGCACGCGAACTCCAGGACGCAGGAGCAAAATTCATATACATCACGGACTCTTCATTCAATGCAGACGTTGACCACAGCAGTGCAGTTGCCGAAGCATTTGTCCGGAACCACGTCAGCATACCTTGGGGCGGGTTTTTTACGCCCAAACACATGGCACCGGACTATTTCCGGAAAATGGCAGACAGCGGTCTGACGCATGTGGAGTTCGGGACCGATTCGCTGTGCGATCCGGTATTGGCTTCATATCATAAACCGTTCAAACTCGAGCAGGTACTCGAAAATCACCGGATGGCAACCGAAGCCGGATTGTACGTGGCGCACTATCTTATAATAGGCGGTCCCGGCGAGAACGGGCAAACACTCGAAGAAACACTTGATAACGCGGACAGGCTCGAGCGTACGGTACTGTTCTTTTTTTTCAGAATGCGTGTCTACCCAGGCACAGTTCTGCATGAAATCGCCTTGCATGAGAACAAGACGGAATACGATGATGTTTTTACCCGGCAGGTGTTTTATCAGACAGATCCTCTGTGGAACGATGCCCTTGTACGTACGGTAAATGAACGGTCCCACGGGCGATCGAACTGGGTCACCGGATCAGGAGGGGAAAACATGGAGAAGACCATCTCCCGTATGTACAGTCATGGTTACACAGGGCCGTTATGGGAAAAACTGATCCGATAACACCCCGGAGGGTGACGGTGTTTCCGCTTTCCCCTGCAGTACTTGCCGGGATCGGTGCAATCCTGATTGCCATTGTCCTCGCTTTCGTATCGACCATCCTTTCCATTATTCCACTGGTACTCTTTGTCCTCCTTTGCCTCATTGCCCCGTTCTTTCCCTGGTTAAGGTTCTTCATGCCTGTCGTTACACGGGGAGACAAGAATAAGAATGCCGTGTCACTCACATTCGATGACGGGCCGTCTCCGGAAACCACGCATCTTTTACTGGGACTGCTGGAAAAATATGGCATACATGCCACACATTTTGTGATCGGTTCAAAGGCAGCAGCGTATCCGGAACTCATAAACGAAATCCTTTCCAAAGGACATGACATCGGGAATCATACCATGAACCATGATGTTTTTCTCATGCTGAGGTCATCGAACAAGCTCGGAACAGAAATCGAAAAATGCCAGGATGCGCTGGAAGCGTTCGGCGTTCGCCCCCTGACATTCAGACCTCCTGCCGGTATCATAAACCCGAGGTTATGGCCCCAGCTTCTCAGCAGGGGATTATACTGTGTCACCTTCAGTTGCCGCGCCCTTGACCGGGGAAACCACAGGGTATCCGGCATTGCACGCCGTATCGTCCGGCAGGTGAAAGCCGGTGATATTATCATGCTGCACGATTGCGCACCCAAAAACAATGAGACGGCCGGGCACTGGCTCAAAGAGGTCGAGCAGGTGATCACCGGGATACGGGCAAAAGGGCTCAGGATTGTTTCACTTTCCGGTTTGCTCGGACGGCCTGTCATGGTCTCTTCTGCCGAAGCCTTCAGCGGGAATACGGCTCGAGGTCGTAGCGGAGGAAAAATACTCTCATAAGTACAGTGCCATTTTTTTGATGACATGGTTTACCGGCTATGGTAGAAGATCGCATCTCATGGACATGACATCTATAAAAGGGAACCTTGCCGGAGAACTTCTTTCTCAATCGGTTTATACTGAGGCAGCGGTATGACCCTGCTCCCGGGTTTGAAATCGGTAAAACACAGGTTAAAATTAAAGGTTTTCTCTTACAAGGTAAAGCGCTATGGACAGGGGCCCAGGTTCCTGAGGATTTATCTGATAGCACCCCGCCATCCCCCAAATGTCTGGTCTTTACAAGGGACCGTTGAAGTAATCGGAGCAAAGACCCTGATGCCGAATGCAGCGCTTGCCACGCTTATGGCATTGACCCCGCCCGATGTATCCGTGGAGTACGTCCTGGGCGATGAAAACGTTTCACGGATTGATTGGGACATGCCGTGCGACCTTGTTGCCGTTACAGGCAGTACTCTCCATGCACGCCGGATTGCGGAGATATGTCAGGGCTTCCGGAGCAAAGGTAGGCAGGTGGCACTCGGGGGATCCTATGCCAGTATCTACAGAGACCAATGTGCGGGTATTGCAGACCACCTTTTTATCGGCGAGTCGGAATATACCTGGCCGTTGTTTTTACGCCAGTGGCGCGATGGTAATGCACAGCCATGCTACATCCAGGAATCGCACATTAATCTCAAAGACAGCCCTCTTCCGGACTGGTCCCTCATTAAAGCAAAGGACTATGTGAACCTTACGGTGCAAACAAGCCGCGGATGTCCGAACCGCTGCGATTTCTGCGATGTCATCCAATATTTAGGAAGACGCTACAGGACAAAACCGGTCGATCATATACTTGATGAAGTAAAAAATGCCCATCGCATCGGTGCCAATTCGGTGTTCTTTTCCGACGATAATTTTCTCGGCAGCCAATCGTTTACCAGAAAACTTCTACATGCGCTCATCCAATGGAACACGAAGCAATCGCATCCGCTCTCTTTTTCCACGCAGATTACCCTGAATGTAGCCGACGATGAAGGATTGCTGAAGATGTTTGCAGATGCGAGGTTTTCGGTGCTGTTCCTCGGTGTCGAGACTGTCAGGAAGGAAAGCCTTGAAGAGATCCATAAAATCCAGAACGTCAGGCATGATATAAGGGAACGGATAAAGAGGATTTCCCGTTACGGTATAGTACCTTTTTTAGGTCTTATCGTGGGCTTCGATCACGATGACGCCTCGGTGTTTGACGAGCTCTACAGGTTTATCGAGGATACGTCTTCCCCTATCGCCTGTATCAGTCTTTTGAATGCACCAAAGAACACGCAGCTCTTTGATCGTCTGAAAAAGGACAACAGGCTTGTCGGGGAGGATTTTTCCGGTGAATGGCAATTATACACCAATATTATTCCCAAGCAGATGAGCAGAGAAGCGCTCCGGCAAAACTTCTGGAATCTATTCCAAAAGATTTACGAGCCCGAGCGGTTTGACGGCAGGGTTAAAAAATGGCTTGAACAGGTTACCTATACGAGTCCCCTGTATGTTCATAAAAAGGCGGACTTAAAGCAGCTTGCCCTGTCAATGACCATGATGAAGTATTTTCTCTTTGCTTCGGATTCAGCGGTGCGGAGATTATTTTTCCGTAACATCATCCGCTCATGGAAGGAATATCCCCGTCTCATGCGGCGTACCATCACGCTCCTCGCTCAGTTCCGGCACTTCCATGATTTTGTAGGAAGCAAAAAGATCGGCCGGTGGGAACGAGCGGTTTAAAAAAACCATTGACTTAATAGAAACATTTCTTTATTTATTGCAGTGACTAAAATTATGAAACTAAGCTTCAACGATAAAATTTTAATTATAGGGTACGGCGCTGTTTCACGGTGCACGCTCCCGATTTTTCTGGATCATATAGATGCACCGAGGAAAAATATAACGATTATCGACTCTGAAGATAAATCTTCCGAACTCAAGCCGTTCACGGAAACAGGAATAAAATTTTTACGGAAAAAAATTACGCCCGGGAACCTGATATCGACCCTCGATACCTATGCAGGAAAGAATGGACTCGTCGTTGACCTGGCATGGAACATAGAAACCATGGACACGTTGACCTGGTGCCATAAGAACAATGCGCTGTATGTAGATACCTCGGTTGAGGTATGGGACCCCTATAAAAGTAAGGATATTTTTGAAAAGACCCTTTACTGGAGGCAGATGCAGATAAAGAAGCTGAAGGAAGAATTCGCGGATTCAGTGACAGCAGTTCTGGACCATGGAGCAAATCCGGGGTTAATTTCTCACTTTACAAAACAGGGATTGATGGATATCGCGGACAAGGTTATTAAAAATAAGAAGTTTTCAGGCGCCGTGCTTGAAGAATTATCGAGCCATAAAAAAGCGAAGGATTTCCCGAATCTTGCACGGGTGCTCGGGGTCAAGGTAATCCATTGCAGTGAAAGAGATACCCAGATAACGAACAAGCCGAAAGAGGTCGACGAATTTGTCAATACCTGGAGTATTGAAGGTTTCCGGGAGGAAGGGATAGCCCCGGCAGAGATGGGCTGGGGGACTCATGAAAAAAAATTACCGCCGCTTGCATTTGAAGCCCCGTATGGTCCGAAAAACCAGATATTTCTTGCACAAATGGGAATGAACATCAGGGTCAAATCATTCATTCCTGAAATCGGACCGATAGAAGGCATGATAATAAGACATGGAGAGGCGTTCGGGATTTCAGACAAGCTGACGGTCTACGATGAAGAGGGCCGTGCAATCTACCGGCCGACAGTTCATTATGCTTACATGCCCTGCCATGAAGCAATAGTTTCCCTTGCAGAATTAAGGGCAAGAAATTATGTGTTACAGCCGAAATTAAGAATAATGACCGATGAGATTACCTCAGGGAAGGACATTCTGGGTGCATTATTGATGGGGCATCCCTACAGCTCATGGTGGACAGGTTCGATACTGAGCATCGAAGAAACAAGAAAACTCGCTCCAGGACAGAATGCGACGACGCTCCAGGTGGCCGCCGGGGTCGTTTCAGCAGTAAGATACATGATTGAAAATCCAAGAAAGGGGATCCTTATTCCGGACGATATGCCCCATGATTATATTTTAACTATAGCAAAGCCTTACCTCGGAGAGCTGCATTCGAAACCCTACGACTGGGATCCGCTGAAAAACAGGACCGTCTTCTTTAAAGAAAACCCCGAACACAACGTAGATGAAGATCCGTGGCAGTTTGAATGTTTCAAACCTTTGCCTTAAAAAATGGACAAAGAAACTATAAAAAAACTGGCTGAGGAAAACGGGACACCGCTCCTGATAATCGATCATGAGCAGATAAGAAAAAACTATCTGGAATTCAGAGTAAGACTTCCAAGGGTTCAGATCTATTATGCAACAAAAGCAAACTCTGATCCTGAAATATTGAAAACATTGTTAAAGCTCGGCTCGAGCTTCGATGTAGCTTCTCTTAATGAATTCAATCTGATCTTTGATCTGGTAAAACATCTTGAGCCAAAGGAACTGCAGAATTTTATCTGGAACAACGTTATCTATGCGAACCCCGTTAAGAAGCAGGACTCGCTGCATGTCTTGAATTTATACAAGCCGCTCCTGACCTATGACAGTATCGAAGAAATGCAAAAAACAAAAATACACTGTCCGGATGCGGGACTGCTCTTGAGGATAAAAATTTCAGACGAAGGTTCTGTGGTGAAATTTTCGAATAAATTCGGGATCGATCCGGAACAGGCATTAGGTCTCATAGAAAAAACGATAGAGAACGGTATGAAAGTCGAGGGTATAAGCTTCCATGCGGGAAGCCAGTGCAATAAGCCGAAAAATTTTGTAAAGGCATTAAGGACTGTTGCTGAAGTCTTCAAAGAAGCCGAATCAAAAGGCTATGCGATCGGGGAAACAGTGACAAAGGGCTATCCTATAAAGATCGTGGACATAGGAGGAGGGTTTCCCGTAAAATACAACGGAGACGAGCAGTCTTTCGAAGGGCTTGCAGCCATAATCAATAAAGAGCTCGATAAGTTATTCCCGAAAGATAAAGTGCTGCTGCTCGCGGAGCCGGGAAGGTTTCTCGTTGCGAATGCAGGGACAGACGTTGCAAGCGTTATACTTGCGAAACATTCGACGAACCCGCCTTCCTATCATATCGATGACGGAGTCTACCATACCTTTTCAGCGTTAATTTATGATCATATACCCATAAAGGTAACAGCCATTAAAGACGGGGAACTGAAAGAATGCAGGTTGTTCGGCCCCACCTGTGATGGATTGGATACCCTCTCTGAGAATGAATATATCCACAATACCGGAAAGATTTTCCTCCCGGATTTACAAGAAGGTGATCTGGTTTACACGGAAAACATGGGTGCTTATACGACAGCTTCCTCGACAAATTTCAACGGCATGCCTCCTGCACGGGTCATTCATATTAATATATAAGTCCGGAAGCAGGGTGCCGGCCGAGATGCCCTTTATCATATTTCATCGCAGGTCATTTTATAGAGAAGCTCCCGTTTTTATGATAAAGACTATTGTATATGAAGGTCCTCGTATGCATAAAGCAGGTTTATATGTCCGGAACGGATATGACCATAGACACGAATACTTCGTGGGTTCACTACAAGCCCGGGGGCTTCAGGATCAACGGTTATGACGAGTATGCGCTTGAAGAAGCCCTGCTCATAAAAGAGTGCACGGACAAGACGGAGGTGCATGCTCTGTCCGTCGGGCCGGCAAGGGTTGAGGCGGCCGTAAAGAGAGCAATGGAAATGGGCGCAGATGAAGGCATACATGTCCGCCATGATAAAGAAGGGTATGTTTCACCCTATCACGCCGCATCGCTCGTTGCAGCGTATGCAAAGGACAAACACTACGATATCATACTCACAGGCGTAATGGCTGAGGATGATATGCAGATGCAGACCGGCCAGATGATTGCAGGCATGCTGGATTATCCGTATGCAACATCGGTGATGTATCAGAAAATGGCAACAGGGCAGAGCCTGTATGTTGAAAGAGAATGCGATAACAGAAGCAGGGAGTGCATCGAGCTTTCTATGCCATGTGTGCTGAGCATCCAATCAGGCATTAATAAACCGCGGTACCCGTCACTTTCCAATATACTGAGGGCAAGACAGCAAAAGATCATAGAGGTTCCTGCAAAGGATTTTGATGCGTCTGAAAACCGGGAGAAAGTTATAAGGATATTTATACCGGAGCTGAAACCAAAAGGTGTATTCTTACAAGGCTCTCAGAGGGAAAAAGCGGCAGAATTGCTCAGGATACTCCACGAAAAGGTATTTATTTGAAAAATAATATCGCAGTGATAGCCCAACACTCGCAAAACGCGGTTGATCCCATTACCTACGAGGCAATAGCATGCGCACTGGAGCTGTGCGATAAAGACTGTTCCCGTATCGAGGTCATTATACCCGGGGAACAGACGGAGAAGGCTGCACGGGAAATAGCAGATACATCAGGCATGGAAGTTATAGCCCTCGAGCATAGCCTGTTGCAATTCTACAATGCGGAAGCGTATGTGCGGGCGTTGACCGGCACGCTGAATGACCTTGCACCGGAATATGTCGTTTTACCTCACACATCGACCGGATTCGACCTTGCACCGGCGCTTGCGATAAAACTCAAGGCATCGTGCATAACAGCAGTAGAAGACATAAACCATGACAAGGGCAAACATTCCTTTATACGGTCTCTGTCGAGCGGCAGGCTTTATGCAGAAGTTGTCCCGGAAACAAAAAGTACCGTCATAACCGTACAGCCCGGTGCATGGCAGGCAGCAAGCAACTCATCGGGCAATACAGGGCGTATCAGTACCAGAACACCGGACATAGAGGCGTGTAAAAGCAGGACTGTTGAAATTAAACATGCTGTTTATAAAGGTACGGACATAGCAAAAAGCGAGGTCATTGTTTCAGCCGGACGCGGTATAGGCAAAAAAGAAAACCTGCAGCTCCTGTATGACCTTGCAGGCATATTCAAGAAATCGGCAGTGGGCTGCTCAAGACCTGTGTGCGATGCAGGATGGATGGAATACAGTCATCAGGTTGGGGTCACCGGTGCTACGGTTTCACCTAAGCTTTACTTTGCGTGCGGTATATCAGGAGCACTACAGCATATCTCCGGTATCAGGGGCGCTCAGACAATCATTGCGGTTAACACCGATCCGCAGGCACGGATATTCGGTATTGCGGATTACTGCGTTGTCGAAGACCTTACGGAATTTCTCCCTGTGCTTATGGAAGAATTTAAAACGATGAAACACACAGGGTAATCGCACAGACATAAAGTAAACACAGGGACACCCATGTTTCCGGCTTTCCTATTTTGCCAACGCATTTTTCGGATCAATATAGTCTTCGAAGTCCACGACGCCTTTGAGCTTTTCTCGTTTTGCAAACCGTATGATGTTTTCCAGCGCAGCATGGACGCCCATCTCAATAACCTGCGGAACGATGGACGAGTTGTGCGGCGAACCGAGCACGTTCGGCAGTTCGAAAAATGGATAGTTGATGCGGAACTCGCCGTGTCTGAACGGTTCCACCCACCAAGCGTCAATACCTGCCATACAATACGGGTTGGCCTTCAAATGGCCGTACAATGCCCCCTCGTCAATTATCTCGCCCCGGGCAACGTTTATCAGAACTGCATCTTTTTTCATTGCGTCGAGCTGTGATTTTCCGATGATCCCTCTCGTGCGCCTGGTCAGGGGAAGCGATACGACCACGATGTCCGATTGCGACAGAACGCAATCGAGATCTCTGAGCGTACCGCTGAATGCGACGTCCTCGTCTGTCGTGCCCGAGGTGTTGATTACGAGTACTTTCACATGAAAAGCACGCAGGTAACAGGCAACGGCCTTGCCTATGCCGCCGTAACCCAGTATCCCGCACGAAAGACCGGCGAGCATCCTGGTATCGATATGCTCAAACACGCCTTCGGATAACCGCTTGTGTCCGAGCACGAGCTTTTTCAAAAGTGCGAGCATCATTGCCATAACATGTTCTGCCATGGGCATCGCATACGCACCACTGTTTCCCGCAACGATCATGCCGGTTTTCAGCTTCTCGAAAGGAAGATGATCTGCACCGGCAGAAACAAGCTGGAGCAGCTTGGCGTTACCCATGAGTGCGAACTCGCCCTCTTCATATTCCATTGAAGGGTTCCACGAGAGCAGGATGTCCGCTCCGGATATGAAACGTGCTCTTTCGGCATGCGGTATGTCGAGCAGATACGACGTCGTGCAGAATCCTCTTACCGTTTTGTCGATAGTCTCTTTTTCATGATCTGGTGCGTTGAACGAAACAAGGAGATTGTACATAGCATTTCACCGCCTTTTCATACAGATTTGTCATATATAATTTCTTAGAACCTATTACTTGTATGAGAAAAGTTCAATGGTCGTAAAGGCTGACACGCCTATGAAAGCGGGAACGCATTGCCTTGTATGGATCGCCATCGAAGTACTGTAAGGGAGAAGATTACAGGGCAAGTCCCACCCTGTAGATTATAAAGCTGATCAATGATGCGATGATCAACGGATAAACAATGCCTATGGCAAGGAGCTTGTTATCATGCAGTTCCTTTTTCATGGTCACGACGGTTGCAAGGCAGGGTATGTACAGGGTTTGAAATATGATAAAGACATACGCAACGAGCGGACTTAAAGCGTGCTTTAATGCAGCCCCGAGCTCGGATGTGTTTTGGGCGTTATACAATACACTGAGTGTTGCTATGGATGTCTCCTTAGCAGTAAACCCGCTTATCAGTGCAACAAGTATCCGCCAGTCGAATCCTATGACACTCCCCATTGGTTCGAGCCATTTACCGAGAATGCCGAGTATGCTCTGGTCTATGGTCTGACCGGGATAATGGGACAAAAACCATATTATGATGGTAAAAGAAACGATGAATGTGCCCGCTCTTTTGAAAAAACTCAGTGTTTTGTTCCATGCGTAAAGGGTTACCGTCCTCGCATTCGGCTGCCGGTAAAGCGGAAGCTCTATGATAAGGGGAGACCGTTCTCCTTTGAGGACGGTCTTTCTGAGGATCAGCCCGGTCATAACGACGACGGCAAAACTGAGAACGATCACGGACAGCATGACCAGTGCAGCATGATGAGGAAAAAATACGCTTACAAAAAGACTGGTAACGACGAACCTTGCAGAACAAGGTATGAACGGATTCACCAGCACGGATAGTTTCCTGTCTGTTTCATTGTCCATGACCCTTGAACACATAACGCCCGGGACATTACATCCGTAACCGACAAGCAGGCATATAAAACTCTTTCCATGGAGGCCGAGCAGGTGCATGATCCTGTCCATGATGAATGTCGACCTCGCAAGCAAGCCGGTGTCTTCGAGAATGCCGAGAAAGACAAAAAAGATAAATATCAAAGGAAAAAATGAAACGACGGTCCCGACTCCGCCGATAATGCCGTTCACGAGTAACCCTCTTATCCAGAGGGGGGTATTGACGAGCAGTGCACTCACCGACGCATCGAGCTTACCGAACAGACTGCTTATGCCTGCCATCAGAGGATTGCTGATACTGAAGGTAGCCCAGAATATAAAGCCGAGCACCAGGACTATCATCGCAAGGCCGAGGAACCTGTTGGTAAGCAGGTGATCCAGCTTATCGGTAAATGTTATCACCGTGAGCTTTAAGGGAGTCGCGGATTGGGAAGTAATCTTGTGTATCCAGTCGTACCTTGAATCAGCTATCTCAGCGATAAGGCTTTCGGCTTTCGACTGCACATTCTTTATGTAAGAGGTATCATCGGAACTTATGATGGACTTCAGGACATCGGCAACATGTTCGTCCCCTTCAAGTATTTTTATCGACAGCCACCTGATGTTGTCGAAGGGCAGGGTATACTTCTTAAGCCTTCCGGACAGATCGGCGATGAGCCCTTCTATGGTTTTTGTATAGTGCAGGGGAGCGGGGCTGAAGTTCTTTTTATTCGTCACAAGCTGATTGATAACCTCCAGCAGTTCTTTGATGCCTTTGTTTTTTACCGCGATGAGGGGCACCACCGGTATGCCGGTGTTTTTCTCCAGTTTTTCGACATCGATCTCAACGCCTTTCGATGCGGCGAGATCGAGCATATTTAAAGCAACGACGACCCGGGTGCCCGTTTCAAGGATCTGCTCGAGCAGGTACATGTTGCGATCAAGGTTCGATGCATCTATGATCGATACGACAACATCCGGGTGCTGTTCTACGATATAGGTCGCTGCAATGGTCTCTTCTATAGAGCCCGATGACAGACTGTACGTTCCGGGAAGGTCCACTATCTTATAGGTTTTGCCGTTCAGAACAGTGAACCCTTCCTTTTTTTCGACCGTTTTCCCGGGCCAGTTGCCGACATGCTGGCTCAGCCCTGTCAGTATATTAAAGACAGTGCTCTTTCCCACATTCGGATTGCCGGCAAGTGCTACCGTAATACCGGCACGGTCATCAGATACAGGGCCGCTGCCCCCTTCATCATGACACGGGTCTACCTGTAGATTTATAAAATGCTTGTTCTTCACGGACAAGTGCTCCTTATTGAAAATGATTATCAATAATATAATAGGAAGTCAATACAAAAAATGCAAGAGGGGGCACTGTTCTTATCCACGAGTCCCGGTGTTCATCAACGGCCATGCAGGGGACAACGGAGGACAACACCGGCAGTATATACTATGAAAAAGCAGGGTCGTTGATAGGAAAACCGGTGCAGGGCTTGCCAAAAAAGTCGCAAAACTGCATCCCCCGGGTGTGGTCAAGGGCTCATAAAAAACAGGGATTCAAAGTCTTGAATCCCTGTAAATTTTTATAAAAATCTTCTCGTTAAGGTTTCGCTACTGCGTCTTTAAGCATCTGAATAGTTACGGATTTCGGTCTTTCAAGCGAAGCTCCGACAGCCCTGTCCCATATAATCTGAGCTGTTATGCCCATTGCCCGGGAAACACCAAACAGAACTGTGTAGAAATCATACTGCGTAACTCCATAGTGACACTGCAGTGCGCCAGAATGTGCATCCACATTGGGCCATGGATTTTTTGCCTTACCCTGTTTTAATAATACGTTCGGTACTACCTCGAACACGTTGCTTACGGTTTTGAATATCGGGTCATCAGGCAGGTATTTTAAAGCAAACTCGCGTTGAGCCGTATATCTTGGGTCTGTCTTTCTCAATACCGCATGACCATAACCGGGGATGACCTTGCCGCTGCTCAAAGTCTCATTTGCAAACTTATCTATTTGTTCCTTGGTAGGTACTCCGTTGTACAGCTTCATAAGATCAATTATCCATTTCAGACATTCCTGATTTGCAAGTCCGTGGAGCGGGCCTGCAAGCCCATCCATTGCGCCTGATATTGAGTAATATACGTCGGAAAGCGCTGTCGCGATTAAGTGGCCCGTATGCGCACTCACGTTTCCGCTCTCGTGATCGCTGTGCAGTATCAGGTAGAGCCGCATAAGGTTCTTGTACTCCGCATTATCTACACCCATCATATGTGCAAAGTTTGCTCCCCAGTCGAGTGAAGGGTCGGGCTTGATAAAGGTGTCGCCTTTATAGGTATGCCGGTATATATAAGCGGCTATTGCAGGCAGTTTTGCCAGCAGGTTCATTGAGTCCTCGAGCATGGGCTCCCAGTACTCTGTTTTCTTCATGCCTTCGCTGTATCTTTTTGCAAAAAGAGATTCTCTCTGCAGGACCAGTATAGCGGCTGCGAATTGCGTCATTGGATGCGTATCGACAGGCATTGCCCTGATCACATCGAATACATACTGCGGCACCTCTGCCCTTGCCTTAAATTCATTTTCTATTTCAAGCACATCGTCTTTTGACGGCATATCTCCCGTTAAAAGCAGATACCACAGACCCGTGGGATAGGCCTCGCTCTTTGCATCGGGCTTGGGCAGCTTTTCACGCACATCAGGTATGGTATAATTACGAAAGCGGATGCCTTCCTGGGGATCAAGATATGAAGTTTCGCAAACCATTGATTTAATGTCTCTCATGCCTCCAAGGACCTGGTCTATCTCAACCTCGTCAAATTTTACTTTGCCGTGTTCCTTTGCTAACTTGGTAACATCTTCCCTCCAAGAGGGTATTAATTTTAAAAGCTTCTCTTTCAGTTTACTCATAGAATCTCTCCTTTCTTTTTTATTGTATACAATATACACGCTGAAATTTCACTGTCAACTAATACTATTCTTCCCGCATATCGGGAAGGCTCTTCAATTAGTTGACATTTTAATCAAAGGGAAGTTTAAAATGAAACAGTCGAATTATTTTAAGAAATAAAACAATAAAAGAAGGAGGCAAACAATGGTAGGTATAGTGTCCTATGGTGGGTATATCCCCAAACGAAGACTGAATAGGATGTCGATCATTCAGGAGATGGGTTGGTACATTCCTGCGTTAATGATGGTTGCAAACGGCGAGCGTTCCATGTGCAACTGGGATGAGGACGGCATTACAATGGCAGTGGCAGCATCGAAGGACTGCATTGCCGGTCTCGATAAAGCAAAGATTGATGGTGTGTTTTTTGCAACAACGACACCTCCCTTTGCAGACCGACAGAATGCGGGTATTGTGTCCGCCGCATTGAACTTAAAAGAAGATATTGCTACGGCAGACATTACATCTTCATTAAAATCAGCGACGACGGCAGTGATATCGGCGCTTGAATCCTTGAAGGGCGGGGACAAGCACACTATTCTTGTTACAGCGGCGGATCACCGGAAAACAAGGTCTGCAAGCTTCTATGAGATGTGGTTCGGAGATGGTGCAGCTTCCCTGTTGCTGGGGAATGAAAACGTCATTGCAGAGTATAAAGGCTCTTACTCTTTATCCGTGGATTTTGTAGATCACTATAGGGGGCAGGGAAAAACATTTGATTACACATGGGAAGAGAGATGGATCAGGGAAGAAGGTTATGCCAAGATTATTCCGCAGGCGATAAACGGGCTTTTTAAGAAATACGGGCTCTCGATCAAGGATATTTCGAAGGTCGTCTATCCATGCTTCATAACAAGGGAGCATAAGGGTATTGCTAAAAAGATAGGGGCTTCCAAGGATCAGATGATCGACAACATGCATGAGGTTACCGGTGAAACAGGCGCAGCCCATCCTCTTGTTCTCCTTGTTTCTGCTCTTGAACAGGCGAAACCGGGTGATAAGATCGTCGTTGCGAGCTTTGGGCAGGGCAGCGACGCACTTCTGTTTGAAGTAACAGACAATATAAAAAAGCTGAACGCAAGAAAAGGCATAAAGGGCTCACTGGAAAACAGAAAAGAAGAAGTAAGTTACGCAAAGTTCCTGAAATTCAATGAACTTATAGAGGCTGAAACTGGCATACGGGCAGAGGCAGCGACACAAACAGCCCTGACAGCACTTTGGCGGAACAGAAAGATGATACTGGGTTTTGTGGGAGGTAAATGCACGAAATGCGGTACCGTACAGTACCCTAAGACCAATGTATGCGTCAATCCGAAGTGCAATGCATTTCACACCCAGGAGTATTATGAATTTGCAGAAAAAGAAGCGAAGATCATGTCATTTACAGGAGACTATCTTGCAGTATCAGTGGAGCCTCCTTCACTGTATGGTATGGTGCAGTTTGAAGGCGGAGGAAGGACTCTTCTCGACTTTACCGACTGCGACCTTGAAAGCGTTCAGATTGGTCAGACGGTAAAGCTGTCCTTCAGAAAGAAGTATTCTGACAAAGAGCGCGGGTTTACCGGTTATTTCTGGAAGGCTATACCAAAATAGTTTAAAGGAGGAAAACACATGTCGACAGGTATTAGAGATAAAGTAGCAATCATAGGTATGGGGTGCACAAAGTTCGGCGAGAGGTGGGATGCCGGTGCAGAAGATCTCATGGTAGAGGCATTTGAAGAAGCCATTGGAGATGCAGGCATAGAGAAGAACCAGATTCAGGCAGCATGGCTCAGCGATTGTTTCGAGGAGATACACATAGGAAAGAGCGCACTTCCGCTGTCATTGACCCTGCGTTTACCGAATATCCCTGCAACAAGGGTTGAAAACTTCTGTGCAAGCGGAACAGAGGCATTCAGAGGGGCTGTTTATGCAGTTGCCTCAGGTGCTTACGATATAGCCCTCGCACTTGGTGTCGAAAAGTTAAAGGACATTGGATACGGCGGATTGCCTAATTCAGGCTCAAACAGCGGATCGCTGAACTGGCTGTGGATGCCCAACATGACGGCTCCGGGTGCATTTGCACAGCTTGCAACAGCGTATGCAGCAAAATATAAATATTCCATAGATGACCTGAAACGCGCGCTTGCCCATGTATCGGTCAAAAGCCATGCAAACGGTGCGCTGAATCCAAAGGCACATCTCAGAACACCGATCACGGAGGATCAGGCAATATCGTCACCGATGGTGGCGCATCCCCTGGGGTTGTTTGACTGCTGCGGTGTCAGTGACGGGGCAGCGGCAGCAATCGTTACCACGCCCGAGATCGCAAAGAAGCTCGGCAAGAAGGACCTGGTCACTGTAAAGGCCTTACAAATAGCGCTGAGCAACGGTGAAGAAGTGCAATATAACGAATGGGACAGCACCTATTTTGTCAGTACGACAAAGGCAAGTGTTACCGCGTATAAAGAGGCAGGGATAAAAGACCCGAGAAAAGAGATCAGTATGATGGAGCTTCATGATTGTTTTTCCATCACAGAGCTTATAACTTATGAAGACCTGCACATATCGCCAAGGGGCGGTGCTCCAAAGGATATACAGGAAGGATTTTTCGACCTGAGAGGCGGAGGCATCCCGACACAGGTAGACGGTGGACTGAAATGCTTCGGTCATCCGATAGGGGCGTCGGGCTTGCGTATGCTTTATGAGATGTATCTTCAATTGCACGGCAGGGCGGGTGAAAGACAATTAAAAGATCCGAAACTGGGACTTACCCATAACCTCGGAGGTTTTCCGTTCATGAATGTCGTAAGCATAGCCATTGTAGGCAAAGAAGGAGTCTAACCATATAAAATCCTAAATCCAAAATACGAATTCCCAAACAATATCGAATGATGATAATCCAAAGCTCAAAACGACGTGGAATGTTTGAGATTTAGATATTCGGATTTAGAATTTACATTACCAGCGGAGTGCTTATACTATAAACATAAGGCGGCGGGTTATGTCTGTTTATACCTATACGCATCAAATATTGGGCGAGGAGATGCAGGCCATTTCAGGTCACTATTCGCTTGAAAAGGAAGGACAGCTTTCGTACCACAAGAGGCAGGTCTACTATTATACGGGCTGCAGTGTTGTCGACAGCTCGTGCTGCGGTCCGGGCGGATGCGGTTTTGCCCTTGTTATCGGATACATCGTTAACTGGAAAAACGGGAAAGATGCGGGCGGGATCGATACATCCGATATCGAGCCGGTGACCAATGATGGAGAAAGACAGGACATAAAAAAGCTTCTTACAAAAGAAACGCACGTTCAACAGGTAAATTTCTGGACACCGCACACATAACGACCATTTTTGAAATTCTAATATCTAATCC
>JBBIVV010000041.1:0-18963 GCA_037439545.1 bacterium | reverse complement strand
CCTGTCGTGGAAGCATAACCCGGCCGATTGCATTTTTGGGATCACCCCTTCTGGTACGATAAAATCATGGAGGACGGAGCTTTATGTGCCGGAAGCAGCTTCGCCGATGGTTTTCCTGAGTTTCCCATTTTTTCAGTTCGAAAATAAAAGGATTGATTTAATAACAGGTTACAAGTAAGAAAGTAGATGGAGGCAGAGATAAAAATCTCCCCTATCCCCTCTTTTCCAAAGAGGGGGATACAGTAGATACTGCCCTTGGTAGTTTCCTCGATAAAAAACCGCACTAATTGGGAAACTCAGGAAATCTCTTTACAAGAGAAATAGGAAGAAACAGCGAACTATAAATGGGTGACCCCTCTACTCTCTCTGGGAATTTAAAATAATTTTTCCATCAAAGCTTCGACATCTTTTATTGCGACGAGCTCCATGCCCTGTATTTTTATCCCTCTGGTATTGCTTTCCGGCATATACGCCTTCTTGAACCCGAGCTTTTCCGCTTCTTTCAATCTCTTTTCAATCATCCCGACAGCCCTTATTTCCCCGGTCAGGCCTGCTTCGCCGATGAACACTGCATCTGCGGGCAAGGGCTTGCGTTTATAGCTCGATGCCAATGCGGACAGGACGCACAGGTCCGATGCAGGCTCATCGATGCTGACGCCGCCGACGACATTGATGTATATGTCCTCACTGCCGAGGTTAAGTCCTGCGCGTTTATCGAGCACTGCAATGAGCATGGACAGCCTTGTCTGGTCTATGCCCACGGCAGTCCTCCTGGGCATGGCAAGGTAACTATGACTGACGAGCGATTGTATCTCGACGAGCAATGCCCTCGTTCCTTCGACGCTTGAAAAAACCGCAGAGCCTTCCTTCTGCCCCTGCCTGTCGGATAAAAAAAGCGCGGACGGGTTGATAATCTCTATCAGCCCTGCCTCCGTCATTTCGAACACGCCTATCTCATTCGTGGACCCGAACCTGTTCTTTATCGCCCGGAGTATCCGGAAATTCATGTTTCTGTCACCCTCGAAATAAAGGACAGTGTCAACCATGTGCTCCAGCAGCTTCGGACCTGCTATCACGCCTTCTTTCGTGACATGCCCTACGATCATAAAGCTTACGTTGTTCTGCTTCGAAAAGCGCATGAGCCTGTCAGTGATCTCCTTAAGCTGGGCAACGCTTCCCCTCGGGGCTGCTGTTGTCATGCTCTCGATTGTCTGAATGGAATCGAGTACGACCACGTCCGGATTATTTTCCCCCAGTACGTCGAGGATGACATCGAGCTCCGTTTCAGCAAGTGCGTCCATGGATTCGTCTATGTTTAACCGTTTCGCCCTGATCCTTAACTGTTGGAGCGACTCTTCACCGGTAACATAGAGGACCCTTTTCCCCTCCCGCATGAGTCCGTTCATCGTTACCAGTGCAAGGGTCGATTTTCCGATCCCGGGATCTCCGCCGATAAGGATCAACGCACCTTTGACGATGCCGCCGCCCACTACCCTGTCGAATTCCTCTATGCCCGTCGAGAACCGGTCATAGCCCTGGGTCGTTATCGCTCCCAATTTTATGCTCTCTGCGTGCTTCGACGATTTACTATCATGCCTGCTGCTTGGCACTGCCTGCACGAAAGTATTCCATTCGCCGCACTGAGGACATCTCCCGAGCCACTTTGGCGAGGTAGAGGAACATGAACTGCATACGAATGATATGTTCTTGTCGGTCAATGGACCCTCTCATACAAATAACACGCCACCGCATGTCCAGGCGACACCTCTTTTAATTCCGGCTCCTGCTCTTTACAGATGTCCATGGCAGATTTGCACCGCGGATAAAACCTGCATCCCTGCACGTATGCGGCCGGCTCCCCGTACTGCCGGTTCGACCTGCGCTGTTTGGATGGTAAGCTTGAAAGTAAAAGCTGCGTGTAGGGATGGAGGGGATTGGTTATGAGCTCTTTTTTCTGAGCAAGCTCTGCTATCCTTCCGAGATACATGACCGCAATCCTGTGCGCTATGAACGCAACTGTTCTCAGATCGTGCGATATAAAAAGATAACTCACGCCCTGCTTTTCCTGTATCTCTTTAAAAAGGTTTAAAAGCTGTGCCTGAATGGAGATATCGAGCGCGGATACAGGCTCGTCGGCAACGATGAATCTCGGACCTATAGACAGTGCCCTTGCAATGCTTATCCTCTGTCGTTGCCCGCCTGAAAATGCAAAGGGGTATTTGTCGTATGCAGATGCAGGCAGGCCGACGAGATCGAGAAGAGCGAGCACCTGCTGCTTCAAGGTATGCCTGTCGGCAGCCCGGTGGACCTTCAGCGGGTCTGCTATAATATTTCCTGCCCTTATTCTCGGGTTAAGGGAGCTGTAGGGATCCTGGAACACTATCTGTGCCTGCTTCCTGAATTGCTTCATCGTCCGTTTATCCGTATGAAGCAGATCGATGCCGTCAAAAAATATATTTCCTTCATAAGGCTTTATGAGAAGAAGAATCGTCCTGCCAAGGGTCGATTTGCCGGATCCGCTCTCGCCGACAAGTCCGAGCGTCTCGTGCTCGTCTATAGACAAGGACACTCCGTCAACAGCCTTTACAGCCGCCTGTTTCCGGAAAAAACCCTGCACCTTATAAGAAACTTTCAGATCGTTGACCTGCACAAGAGCCATGGTGTTCTCATATCCCGAACCATCTTATTATGCAAGGAGGGGTTTGGGTTGGGGTGTGTTCTGCCCGCTTTTTTTAAATAAAGGAAAGGATTCTTACTGCGTTATCCCTTCTTTATTCCCCTCTTACATAAGAGGGGGGCCTTTCAATCATTAATAGGATATTCCTTGAATCTCTCCCAATAATTGCTATGTTGATAGATACTAAAGGAGGCACTGTGCAAAAAACACTTTCAATAGTAAAGCCGGATGGAGTAAAAAAACAGGTCACGGGCAAGGTAATAGCCCTGTTTGAAGAGCAGGGCATAAAGGTAGTCGGGATAAAAATGCTTCACCTGACAAAAGAAAGGGCGATGGGATTTTATGCTATCCATAAGGACAGGCCATTTTTTGACAGCCTCACGGCATTCATGTCATCGGGACCTGTGGTCGTCATGGTGCTCGAGGGAGATAATGTCATAAACCGTGTAAGGACCATAATGGGTGCAACAGACCCGAAGAAGGCAGATAAAGGGACAATACGGAACATGTTCGCATCCGATATTGAAAAAAATATCGTTCACGGCTCTGATAGTCCCGAAAGCGCTGCAACAGAGATACCGTATTTCTTTTCAGCAATGGAGATAAAGAAATATTAAACTCCTAATTAATGGGGTTTTAGGTCTCCCCCTTAAGATAAGGGGGACGGAAGGGGGTTATGTTTTATCGGGCTTTGCTGTGTGTCCGATGGGTACCCCGCCCTCTTAATCTAAGAGGGATAACGCAGAAGCATATATGCAAATATTTTTAAAGTCATGACAAGGGTTGACATCAAATCACTGACCATGGAAGAGCTCGAGCAGGAGCTTAAAGATATCGGTATGCCTGCGTACAGTGCACGGCAGATATTTCTCTGGCTCTACAAAAAGAAGGTCTCAGACTTTTCACAGATGACGAACATCTCGAAAAACTCGCGGGCAATGCTTGCAGAACATTTTGATGTCAGCCCCCTGCAGATCGTTCACAAAAAAAAGAGCAAAGACCATACGACCAAATATCAGTTTGCCTTAAAGGACGGATCCGCCATCGAATCGGTACTCATTCCCATGGGCAGATGGCATACGCTGTGCGTATCGACTCAGGCCGGCTGCGCCATAGGGTGCAGTTTTTGCCTTACCGGTATAAAAGGGTTCAAGCGGCAGTTGAGCGTATCGGAGATTATAAATCAATTGGACGCCGTTCAGTCGGACTATATGAAAGAGCATCCATCGGAAGCGGGAGAACAACCAATTTCGCATATCGTGTTTATGGGCATGGGCGAGCCTTTTGCAAACTATGACACGGTACTGAAGTCCATCGATATACTGACATCGCAGTACGGCTACCAATACTCCCACCACAGGATTACGGTTTCCACGGCAGGACTCGTACCTCAGATTAAACGCTTTATAACAGAGTCAAAGGCTAACCTTGCCATTTCTCTCAACGCCGCATACGATGATGCAAGGACAAGACTCATGCCGATTAACAAGATTTATAGTATAAATGATATCATAGAAGCTGTGAAGGATTATCACATAAAAAGAAAGGGCTGGATCACCTTCGAGTATGTCATGGTCAAGGGCATCAATGACGGCATAGGACACGCGATACAGCTCGTGAAGCTAACCAGGGGGTTCCCCTGCAAAGTAAATCTCATTCCGTTCAACAAGCACTGGGGCGCTGACTATGAAAGACCCGATGAAGATACGGTAAATGCATTCCAGGAATATCTGCTAAAACACGGCATAATTTCCATGATCAGAACGACAAGAGGCGAAGAGATAGAGGCTGCATGCGGTCAGCTCGGCGGTTAAAATGGAATGAGTAAACCACCTCAGTGCAATTTCCGGGTCACTATCGTTTTGCCGTTCCAATGAGAGAGGTGAAATGTTCGATACCTGCATCCGAAAGATATTGTCGGAGCTGCCCGGCCAGGGTTGAAGTAATACCCGGGTTTATGAAGTTTGCCGTGCCTATCTGAACTGCCGTCGCACCTGCGAGTGCATACTCTATGACATCTTCTGCAGTAGAAATACCCCCAACCCCCAGTATCGGGATATCAAGCCTGTCATAGGCATCATACACCAGTTTTAATGTTATGGGTTTGATTGCAGGTCCCGACAATCCGCCTGTTTTAGCACCGAGGAACGGTCTACCGCTCTTTATATCAATCGCAATTGCAGGGTAGGTGTTCGCAATGCTCACGGCATCGGCTCCACCCTTCTGTGCCGCGACGGCAACATCGACGATACTCGTCACAACGGGTGACAGCTTTACAATCAGGGTCTTGCCGGTCATGTCTCTTACTTTCTGTGTAATGGCCCCTACAACCAGCGGGTCCTTCCCGAACTCGGCTCCGCCTGCCTTAACATTCGGGCATGAAATGTTCAGCTCGATGCCATCTATTCTTTTGATTTTATCCAGCTTTTTTGCAAGCTCGATGTATTCATCTGTCGTAGAGCCGAATATGTTTACTATGATCTTCGTATCGATGTTCCCGATTTGCGGGAGAATATTCTTCAGGAATGCATCTACGCCGATGTTCTCGAGGCCTATTGAGTTTATCAACCCGCACGGTGTTTCTTTAATTCTCGGTGACGGATTGCCTTTCCTCGGTTTCAGGGACAGTCCTTTTGTGACGAATCCCCCTATTTTCTCGAGTGAAAAAAATTGCTCGTATTCGACGCCGTAGCCGAATGTCCCCGATGCACCAAGAATAGGATTTTTCAGGATAAGTTTCCCTATTTTTACCTGTAATGATCTTTTATTCATCCCTTGGCCCATCTGTTCAATTCCATGGATATAAGATAATACGGCAATACTCGATCGATCTTCCCCGTTGCTATTGCCTCCTTGGGCATGCCGAAGATAACAGCGGTTTCTTCCGACTCTGCTATGGTATAGCCGCCGGTATCCTTTATCATTTCTATCCCTTTTTTCCCGTCATCCCCCATGCCGGTCAGAACGACGCCGACACTCATCTTTCCGAACTCCTGGGCAGTCGATGCAAACATCCTGTTAACGGACGGTATGAATTTATCTTCTTTTTGTCTCGGTAAAAGCCTGACTTCCTTTCTGCCTTCAGCGGGACTAATGCGGAGGCTGTATCCGCCGGGGCATATCAGGATATTCCCCTGCCTCAGCGGCTCCCCGTCCTCCGCCTCTTTTACCTGAAAGGCCGTGTACTTGTTAAGCCTCTGTGCAAATGTTTTTGTAAAACCAGGCGGCATATGCTGCGAGACCACGACACTTACTTTCATACTGCTGTCCAGACCCGATACTATCCTCTGTAATGCAGACGGTCCGCCGGTCGATGACCCTATGGCGATAAGTTTGAATCCGGCATAAATTTCCGAAGGTTTCTGTTCTATGCCCGTGACCTTTACTATCGGCTTTGCGGCAGTATCCATGCCGGAGCTGAGTTTTACATTGATGTCTATTATTCTTCTCTGGATGTTTCTGAGATTAATATTATGAACATGAAGCACCTTTTTCAGAACGTCCTCTTTTATAGAGTATAATTCCATGGACGCCCTTTTTACGGGCTTCGGAATAAAGTCCACGGCACCGAGTTCCATTGCCTTGAAAACGCTCTCCGAGTCCGCCTTGGAGCTTATAACAATCGTGGGCGTCGGTCTTGTCCTCATCAGTATTCTCAAAAAGGTGAAACCGTCCATGCGCGGCATTTCAAGATCAAGGGTTACGACATCGGGCTCAAGGGAATTTACCTTTTTCAATCCGTCTTCTCCGTCTGTCGCTGAGCCTATGACCTTGATAGACGGATTTGACTCGAGCATTTGCTTTAACGAGCGCCTGTTAAATGCAGAATCATCGATTATCAGTACCTTAATCTTATCATTCATTTCAAAGGTTTCCTGTAAACGAGATCGTTTTTAAGCTGCATGAGCTTGAACATGCTCGTCACATTGATCAGGGATTCTGCATGACCGAGCAGCAGCCATCCGCTGCCGTTTAGTTTTTCATAAAATTTTTCTATGAGCTTCTTTTTCGATTCGAGATCGAAATATATCAGGACATTGCGGCATATTATCACATCCATGGTAGAGAGCAGGTTCATAACCGTATTGTCCATAAGATTCATGTGCGAGATCCTAACCATGTTCTTGATCTCGTCTTTGATCTTGAACTTATCGCCGGCAGTCTCAAAAAACTTTTTCTTGTTTCGTTCGTCAGTTACCCTGAAAGATGCGTTGCCGTAAATGCCCTTGCGGGATATGGAGAGTACCCTCTGGCTTATATCCGTTGCATATATTTCAAGGTTAAAATCATTCCCGGTGCCGTATTCCTTTGCCATCATGGCTATGGTATAGGGCTCTTCTCCCGTCGATGATCCGGCACTCCATATGCGGAGGGACGGCTTCGGCAGGTACGTCTTTTCCGATTTTATCATGGGTATGATTTCTTCAAACAGGGCTTTCAACTGTAATATCTCCCTGAAAAAGTACGTTTCATTGGTGGTCAGGAGGTCGACGATTATGCTCAACTCCTCCTCTCGTGCTTTGTCGTATTTCAGAAACAGATAATAATCCCTGAACGAATTCAATTTGCGTATCGTCAGCCTGTTGGTCAGCCTCGATACGAATATGTATTTCTGCTCATCGGAAAAATATATGCCGCTGTAATCCTTTATAAAATCCCTGAGCCGGTGAAAGTCCTCGTCCTCAAGATCTACCTGATGATTGTTTTGGGCTAAAATATCGTACATGTCTCTCTGCATATCTCTATGAATTGTCCGCAGTATCGTTGTATTTTTTAAGAAGAGATATGGCGTTTTCCCTGATTTTCCGGTCCCCGCTCGAGCCGAGTTCCTTTAAAAGCTTGTACGCAGCCTGCTTCTTGGTCCTCCCGAGCATATACATGGCTTCCTTCACAATATCTTCGTCCTTCTTTGACAGGACCTTGTTGATTTCTTCCTGAGAATCCTCGATGGATATGTCCAGAAGTGCCTGTAACGCCGTGAGCACGACCGCAGGGAATCCGTCGTCTGTATATCTCTTGATTATGCTTATCGCCTCCTTTCTCTGCGGTGCGTCTTTGAGACACTTGATGATCTCTATTTTCACCCACGGGTCTTCATCGTTTATCAGCCATTGAATGGTATCGATAAAATTTTCCGGCACAATATCGAAGATGGCCCGTATCGCCTCTATCCTGACATCCCTGCTTTCATCGGTCAGTGCCATCTGCATATATTCGAGGTATGAGCCGAGCCTCAGTATGCCCGCAGTGGTTATGATAGCGGATCTCACCGCAGCTTCGCTGTCATTAAATAAATTTTTGATGTCCTCGTCCATTTCAGTACCGTAAAAGCTCGGGACAAGCCTTGCGGCAGACAGTCTCGACAGGTAATCGCTGCTGTGAATCATGCCGTGAATTATTTGAACGACTGCTGCAGGCATGTGCCTGCCCACCTTTATAAAATTCTCGATAGCGATGGTGCTTACGTTCTTATTGTCCGAGATCATAAGCTTATTCAGGAGTTTGAGGCTCTGTTCATTGAAATGTATTCCGATTGCCTGCGCAAGCAGGACCAGCAGATCTTCCGTGTCTTCGAACTCGAGAAGGTAAGACAGTCCCTCGGGCGGTGCAGAATCGGATGGCGGAAGCATTGCCAGATACTGAAGCCCGACCCTTATCTGTGCCGTGCTTTTATTTCCGACAAGCATGCCGACGACTTCATTCTTTACCGATTCTCCCATGTCCAGCAAGGCGGACACACAGGCATCAGACATGTCCGGATCCTCTGCATGTCTGAATAGAACCGCTACACTGCTCTTCATGCCGGACCAGCCCAACAGCCTTATACCCGCCTTTACGACAGACGAGTCAACGCCTGAGAGCATCCTGTCTATGATGTATGAATCATATATATTGGACTTTCTGGTAATATTTTTTATACTTGTTTTGGCCGACTCATCCGCACTGCCGTAGAGCTGCAGCATAGCTCTCGCTGCAGACTCCCTGTTCGATCTTTTGTTGTCCTTCAGACCTTCTATGAGATAAGGAATGACCAGGGGGTCCCGCGTGGATCCGAACAGATCGAAAACCGCCTTTTTCAAAAGAGGGTCCGGCATGAGCGGGATAATGTTCGTCAGGGGAAGAGTGAACCCCTTTCTGCCGAGATTCGCCAATGCCTCGAGCGTAGAAAATATGATGTATATTTCTTTTCGTTTCAGGAGTTCGCCGAGATAGGGGATTACGTCCCCTGTCCCGAGTTTGCCGAGGGCCTCTATGGCTGCTGTCGAGAGGTTTTGCTGACTGTTTTTCGTAAGTTCGATGAGGACCGGGATGACCTGTGCATTGCCTATATCGCCGAGCACATCGACCAGGAGTTTTGAAAGCTCCCATTGCTCCGTATCGATGGCTTTTAAAATTTTGTCTATCGCCTTTGCCCCGCTCCTTGTCAGTCCTTCGACACCGGCTGTCCGTAACCCTGCATTGTCCTGCGCATCGAGTATTTCTATAAAAAGATCTATAAGCTGGTCCGACTGGTGCGTGTTCAACAGCAGGTCAAGGGCTGTTTTCCTCACTCTGAAGCTTTCGTCTCCGAGCAGGAGCTTGAAGAGATCGATGTTCTCCTGAAAGGGCAGCTTATAAATGCCTTCTGCTGCGTTCAGCCTTTCTTCCTCCGATAATTTTGCTATTTCTTCTCTATTCTGCGACATCACATAATTCCCAATTCTTTTTTCTTTTTTTCAATCAGTTCGTTGAAAGATTCGATCAGAAAATCACCCTGCTTTCTTATGTCCTCGGCAACTCTCTTGTTGAACAGCTTTTTCCCTTCCTCGAGATCGTTTTGCAAAACATCTTCGATGGTCCCCCGTCTAATTCCCTGCTCGAGGAGTTCCTGATTGTAAAGCGCAATGTCGGACACGATAATCCGTGCCAATCTTTTTGCCTTCTCTACGTCCTGGGCATTTGCCGGTGTCTGGATAAGCTCATCTTCTTTCAGCTTTTTCGAGTCCTCTTCGACGAGCATTGGTGCAACAGGTTCACTTACACTGACACCCACCTGAACAGGCTCAGCCGGCTTCGGCGGTGCCTTTACTTCCTCCTGCCTGCTCAGGAGACTGTTTATTTTCGGAATGAGTCCGTCCCGTATGTGGTGCTTCTCTATAAAATCATCCGCTCCGTAAAGGCTCTGCGGCACACGCTTGTATCGTGTTTTATCGTATATGGACGCAATGAGCATGACCTTTATACTGTTCAGCTTCTGATCGTTCTTGATAAGTTCGGGAAATTCAAAACCGAATATGTCCGGCAGCGCGACGTCGACGACAGCGACCTCGGGATGCATGTCCGTCATCACAGAAATCGCTTCGACGCCGTTCTTCGCAAACAGGGGAGCGAATCCGCCCTCTTTCAGCAGCTCACCCATCATGTCCCTCATAGAACCGGCCGGATGGGCTACGAGGATTTTTTTACCCTCCACGACGGCGGGCAGCGTCGACGGCATCTCTTTTTGCGGCGTTTTTTTCTTCAACAAAAACACTTCCCCGCATTTTGAACATCTCAGCTTCACGCTGTCGTTTGACAGTTTGTCTTCCGCTATCCTGTATTTTGTGGAACATTTCGGGCAAACGATAACCATAATACTATTACACCTTGAACATTTTTAATATGCCCTGAAGGACATTGGACTGCTTGTCCAGGATTTTCGAGACATCGTTCAACTGGGAAACACTCGAAAGATTCTCTCCCGAAGATTCCCTGATCCTGCTCAGGGAGGTCATGACGAACTCATTCGTTTTTGCCTGTTCCTGCGTTGCTTTGTTAATAAAATTCACCATCTCGGATATATTTTCTATTGCCTGACTTATGAATTTACTGCTCTTTGCCTGTTCTTCCATGGAATTCTTGACTTGCTCCGAAACGCTGCGCATCCTCTCCGCGGCTTTCGTTATCTGCTCCGAGCCCCGTGCCTGTTCCTGTGTCGCCTTCACTATCTCGACCATCATGGTCGTTATATTGGTTATGGCGTCCGTGACCTCTTTCGATGCCTTTGCCTGTTCTTTCGTTGCTTTGGCTATCTCGCCGGCCATGAGGCTCGATTGTGCCGAGCTCTCGGCTATCTTCATAAGCACGGCCCCTGCTTTGTTGGCGAGTTCGCTCCCTTTTTCAACGGTCGCATTACCGGATACCACGGATTCCTTTGCCTGGATTGATTCCGCCTGTACGGCCCTTATTATGTTTGCTATCTCCTTTGTCGATGCCGCCGTCCTCTCGGAAAGTTCCTTTATCTCATCCGCAACAACGGCAAAACTCTTGCCGTATTCCCCTGACTGCGATGCTATGATTGCCGCGTTCAGCGCGAGCAGGTTGGTCTGTGCCGTAACCTCTTCTATGACATTTAGTATCTTGTCTATGTCGTCCACTTTCTGGACAAAACTGCCTATAGTTTCGGCAACATGGTTCGAAGCCTCGCTGATCTGTTTCATACCGTCTATCGTTATATTGACTGCCGAGACGCCTTCTCTCGCATCTGTCATGACCCTGTTCGCTATGTTGAATGTCTCGGTGGCATTTGCTTCTATCTGTTTTGTCGATGCGTCCATCTCTACTATGGAGGTCGCGGTCTCATCCGTTATTCTCAGGAGCTGGTCTACGTTTACTGCGACCTGCTTTATGGATGCGCTCATTTCCTCTATCGAAGACGTGGTCTCCTCTATTGCAGAGGAAAGCATTTCGACGTTCTCGAGCACCTCTTCTATGCTCGATGATAGTTCCAGGACGGACGATGCGCTCTCTGTCGAGGATGTATGGAGCGTATCGGTATTTTTGGCTATATCCTTGATCGAGGTATTCAGCTCGGTCATCGATGATGTCGTATCTTCTACGGACCTCTGCTGTGTGTCCGATGACTCGAGGAGTTTCGATGCATTATCGCTTATATTGTGCACAGCATTGACGATTGCCTCGGCCGACGCCTGAATATTACTCAACACCTTTCTTAAGCTGTCCGACATTGCGTTAAAAGCGTCTGCAAGCAGGCCTATTTCATCCTTTGCACTCACTTGAATGGTCTGCGTAAGATCGCCTTCCGCGAGAGCCGACGCCCTTTCAGCGATGACCGGTATCTGTCCTACTATCCTCTGTACGAAAAAGAATGTCATCACAGAACCGAGAATGAAGTTGATCAGTACGATCAAAATAGCGCCCAGCATAAGCGATGTGAATTTCTTGCTTATACTTTTGTACGATATGCCGAGGTAAACATACCCTCTGATCTGATTGTTCCGCTCAGCCGTGCCCTGTGACGCAGCCTGCGAGCTTTCCGTAACCACATTTTTGTTTATTTCCATGAATTTACCCATACCGTCTAAGGTGAGCTGTGTTACCTTGTTTTTTGGAGTGCCCAGTATGGGACTTAAACTGTTTGAAAGGTTCTGCTCCCTGAATCTTGAAACCATAACGTTATCTTTGGCATCGGTGACGACGACATACGCAACGTCCTTGTCTTTGAAAAGGTTGTCCATGAGTTCGCTCAGTAAAACCTTGTCTTCTGCTATGACGCCGAACCGGATGTTGTACGAAAAGTCCTCTGCTATCACATTTCCTTTTTTGGCAAGTTCATCGCTTGATATCGATCGGGTAAGGTAAAGATAATAAACACTGTAAATAAGACTCAACATCACGATGCCGAATATTATGTAAATGATGAATTTCAGTCTGAGGCTATGCCTTATGTTTTGGAACTCTCCTATAAATTTCATTCATCGCCTCCTGCATTTTGTTTTTTATCTTTAAAAACAAGATTTTTGAGCTGGACTCTTTCCGTAGTCGTCAATATCCTGTCCAGATCCAGTACAAGTATGATCCGCCCTCTGTCGCTTACCACGTTCGATAAATATTCCGATTCTATGCCCTGAACTATCTTTGGCGCGGGCATGACCCTGTCTGAAGCCACCTTTATGACCTCTCTGACCTCGTCGACAATAAGCCCCGCTGTCTTATCCACGACCTTTACGATAACTATCCTTATCTTTTCATTTGCCTTTTCTGCCTGAATCTCGAAGCGCTTACGCATATCTACGACAGGTATGATCGTACCTCGCAAGTCTATGATGCCCTCAAGGAATTCAGGGGCTTTCGGTATCTTCGTTACGGGTAAATACTTTACTATCTCCACGATCTTCATGATATCGATTGCGTAGAAAGAGGTGCCGATCCTTATAAGGATAAGCTGTACATAATCGCCTTTAGAAGCTTTAATTTTTATGATTTTTTGTGTAGTGCTGTCCGCGGTCATCGTCATGCCTTAAACATATCGGATTGTTTTAGTATCTCTTCAAGCTTTAACAGGATGGTAAATCCCCCCTTGCTCGTACTAATGCCTGCAAGAAACCTTACATCCACGCTGCCGACAAGTTCCGCGGACTGTATCGATTCTACGGACACTTTCTTGACATCAGGTATGCTGTCGACAACCAACCCTGTCAGTGAATCGGCAAAGGAGACCATAACAAATCTCGTGTCGGGTGTAAAACCGAGAAACGGCAGGCCGATGCGCTTCCTTAAATCTATGATAGGAATGATCTCTCCCCTGAGCACTATGATGCCGAGAACGAACTCGGAAATGTTCGGTACCGGGGTTATTTCCTTTATTCTTATTATCTCTCTGACAATGCTGAGCTCGATGGCATACTCCTGGTTTGCAAGGGTAAAGCACAAAAGTTCTTTTTCTTTTCCACCGGCAGGATACTTCTTCAGTTCTTCCCGCGCCAGTTCCAATAAGGGCTTTTCTGCAGGCTCCGGCTTCGGGGCTTCCGTTTTCCGGTTCACGCCTTCGGTATTCCGTTGTCCGTTGTCCGTGATTTTGATCTCGTGTTCCGGCATCCGGCTCCCGGCTTCTCCCTTTTGTTCTGCTTCTCCGGCCCCTGCTCCACGCACCATACTCCCGGGATCCCTGTCCTTTGCCTGCTGCTCTTTTGCCTTTTTTCTTAGTTTTGAAATATCCATATTATGTCAGACTTATTTTTATATCCTCAATTATAGAATTTACGGCCTTATCGTCTATCGAGACGAGGTCTTCTCCATAACCGTGGAGCAATGCATTGTTGCAAATGGTATTGATTGCACGCGGGATCCCTTTTGAATACCTGTAGATCAATTCAACCGCAGGACCGGTAAAAATCGGCTCTGATCTGCCTGCAACCTGTAACCTGAAATTTATATACTTTTCCGTATCCTCGATACTCAATGGACCGAGATGATAGGAGATGCCGATTCTCTGCCTGAAAGCATTGTAATATTTTGACTGCAGCCTTTCCCGGAATTCCGTCTGACCTATCAGTATGATCGTTATGAGGTTCATGTTGTCAAGCTGGTAATTCGTCAAAAGTCTTATTTCATCTATCGTGCTTTTTGACGGTATGAGCTGCGCCTCATCGATAAATACGACAGGGGTAATATGACTTTCATAAAGCTGCGCTATCCTTTCGCTCATCTGTTCTACAATGTCGTGCTTGAAATACTTTACGTTCTCGATGCCGAGTCTTTTCGCAATCGTTTTTAAAAATTGCGTCGGCGACAGCCTCGGATTGATTATATTGACCAGCAGATAGGTGTCATCGAGTGCATCCATGGCTGATCTGGATATCGTCGTTTTACCGGAGCCTATATCCCCTGTCAGGACTGCAAGTTCCTTTTCCTGGATCGCAAAGAGTATCCTTTCAAGGGCCTCTTCATGCTGGCGCGATTTATACAGGAACTTGGGGTCCGGCGTCTTGCCGAATGGTTTTTCCTTTAATCTGTAAAAGCCCTCGTACATGATTAACCTCTTACAGCCTCGTCCATAAATACGGACACATCGAGCACGAGCACTATCTCTCCCGACCCTATATCCGCAGCGCCCGAAATACCCTTTGCGCCCTTTAACAGTTTTCCGAGCGGCTTGATAACGACATCCTGCTGTCCTACGAACTTATCCGCAAGTATGCCGATCAATTTTTCTCCGCTTCCGACGACGACGACATAATAGTTTTCCTTCCTGCTGTTACCGGCGGTATTGAAATTGAATAGTTTTGAAAGCCTGACGACGGGCAGGACCGTGTCCCTGAGCTTAATGACCTCTTTATTCTCTACAATCCGAATCCCGTCCGATTTTATGGAGAGACTTTCATTTATGGAATTTAAAGGAACAGCGTACTGCTTTCCGTCCGATTCGATAATCAGTGCCTGAATAATGGCAAGGGTAACGGGCAGGGTCAGCGTAAATTTCGACCACTTTCCCTCCTGCATGTCCACATCTATTATTCCGCTTATGGCCCTCAAGTTCGTCTTGACGACATCCAGCCCCACGCCCCTGCCTGAAACCTCGCTGACATCCGATTTTGTAGAGAAACCGGGAAGGAAAAGCATGTTGATCAATTCATCTTTCGTCGGTTTTGCAGACTGCTCGATCATGCCCTTTTCTACGGCCTTTTTCCGTACCGCTGAAAGGGAAATTCCCCTGCCGTCGTCTTCTATCTCTATGAGGACATGGTTGCCCTTCTGGTATGCGCGAATTACAATCTTCCCCTTTGCCGGTTTCCCGGCAATCATTCTTTCTTCTCCCGGTTCAATGCCGTGATCGATGGAATTCCTTATTATGTGCATCATGGGATCGGTCAATTCTTCTGTAATAAGCTTATCCAGCTCTGTATCCGCACCATAGAATTCAAGCTCTATATCTTTATTCAATCCCTTTGCTATCCTTGTTGCCGTACGGGTGAGTTTATCGAAGAGCTGGCTTAAAGGTATCATCCTTATTTCCAGTACTCCGGTCTGAAGCTCTCTCAGCTTCCTTTCAAGCTCTTTTATTGTCTTTGCAAGATCGACCACGGTGCCCGTAAACCCCATGCTCTGCCTCAGGGATTCAGATATTTTTATAAGATTGGTCTTTGACAGTACGAGTTCGCCGACGATATTCATAATATAGTCCAGCTTTGCTATGTCAACCCGGACGGTCTGGGCTATGCCTTTGATGGAAGATGATTCTTCCATGACGCCTTTTACCGCTCCTCCGTCTTCGACCGGCTTTGCTGCCTCTGTTTGTTTCACGACAGGATGTTTCCTTATGTCCTGTATCTTGATGTTCTTGAAATCAATGGTCGAGGATACCTGCGCCTCCAGGGCAGTCGTACCGAGGAGGATATCGAACTTTATTTCCCCTTCCTTTGCCTCTGTCGTGCTCGGCAGGGTCGTAATAATCTCGCCGAAAGTCTTGAGCTGGTTCGTGAGGTCTGCGAGCTCCTTATCGAAGCTCAGCAAGCTGAACACCGCATCTATCTTGAATATGTTGTTCTTGTCCTTTATGTTCTCCCGTAACCTTGATTCTTCATACTCCGTAAGCACGGAGAGTATGTCCTTGGGCAGCAGGAGATCCGCAAATATGGCATCTTTCGGTTCTTCCTGTTTCGCGAGTTCTGCTTCTTTAAATTGCTGCAGCATCTCCTCTATATTCATGTCCTTGCCGAACGTGTCGGATGATATCATTGTCCTGAGCGTATCGCCTGCGGAATAAAGCACTTTTATCAGACCGTCGGTGATAGGCACTTTGCTCAGCCTGACCTTGTCCAGAAGGTCTTCCATCTTATGACTGGTTTCTGTAATCTCCTTGAATCCGAACATGCTTGAAATGCCTTTGAGCGAATGGGCTGCCCTGAAGAGATCGTTTATAGTGTCAGGATTGGGCTTGCCTGTCTTCCTGTCCGTATCTATTTCATCTATGTCCTTGAATATTTTGTCTATAAGCTCTTCTGACTCTGCAATAAACTCTTTTAGTGCTTTGTTTTGTTCCATAGATTATCCGATATATTTCATTATAATCTTTTGTAAATCTTCCGGCCTGAAAGGTTTTACGAGATATTCGTTTGCCCCGAGCGCCATCCCCTTTTTCCTGTCCATCTCCGTCCCCTCTGTCGATATGATCACCATGGGTATGTCTTTGTACTGCTGGTTCTTTCTCACAAAGCTTATCAGTTCAAGACCGTTGATATCGGGCATATTGATGTCCGTGACGATGATTTTGAAATTTATTTGCGGTAAAAGCTTCAGAGCCTCGAAACCGGTGGCGCTTTCATATATTTCATAGTCACCGCATTCCTCTATTGCCGATGATATAAATGACCTCATGGTCGGGGAATCTTCTACAATAAGTATATTCTCACTCATTGTTCATCCTTCCGCTCCCTGATTATCCTTTCCAGATAAGCCTTTTCCATAATGACACCGGCCTGACTCATAAATATCTCGAATGTCGTCATATCGGATATCTTTTTCTTCAAGGGTACATTATCACCATAGAAAATTGCTGCAACCCTGTTTGCAGTCAAAAGAGGGACAGCATAGGATTCTGCGGGCCATTCCCCGCCGATCTGACTGAAAAATTTCTTATTACCGTCCGTGTGCTCGGGAGCTTCTTTCACCGGAACTTTATATTTTATGAGCTTGCCCATGAAGGATTGCTCCTCTACTTCTATTTCCATTTTCTTTACGACCGCATTCGGATTCTCAAAAAATGCTTCCAGACCGAATTGCCCGAGCCCTTTCAACGTGTTCCTGGTGACAAGAAAAAGGATCCCCCTGTTCAGCAGCTCGCTTGCAAACCTCATGATTAAAAGGGTCACTTCTCCCGAAAAATTCGGGTTTGTAAGTTCATCTATCATCGATTTGAGCGTAAGTAAACCGGGACTTGTATCCGCCTTTTTTACCGTCGTTTCGGGAAGCAGCTCCACCTCATCTTCGAACTCTTTTGTAAGCTCTTCGGTTATGTCCTGTACGAACCTGTATCCTGCGTCATCTTCGTCGGGATGCTCTTCGACTGCTACCTTGACCTCTTTCCCTCCTGCCTTGAATACAAAACCTGCTTCCTGATACTGCCGGAACAGTGTCGTAATTTTTTCAAGTATGTCCATGTAGGTATCAATGTCCGGAGATGTCCTTGAAAACTTCTTCGGTTTTTTTAAGTATGCGTAAACTCCCAGTATCTTCGATTCCTTTATGACTTCTTCGTTGTTTATGTTACTCAATAAAACAATGGGTAATTTCATCTTTTTCTCAGACACCCATCTCAACAACTCCATGCCCCCGAGCATACCCTCTCCCTTTGTTTTCGGGATGGTAAGGTCTACAACGACCATAGGGAACCTTGGAGAGTCTTTTATTGCCTCAAGATACTCGTAAAGCGCATGAAGATCTGCCATGGAGCCTGTCCTGAATCCTCTTGACTCGAGGCTTTCTTTAAGAAATGTCTGAGAATCCGCTTTCTGATCCACGATGATGAGCTCTTCCATCTCCCTTATCTGGGGCCCAAACTCATCCTTGTGGTCTTCTGCCGAAGCAGTGTCTCTCTTCTCTTCATCGGACTTTCTCGTCCCTTCAATCGCAACATACTGGGGATTCAAGGGTGCATCAAGGTAGCCTTCAAGCCCGGGCTTGTAAAAATTATCCGGACTATCCGCTATCTCGAAATCAAAATTACCCTCTGTCCACGAAAAGAAATTAAAGATGGTGCTGGTAACGTAAGATTGTATGACCTCTTCGATAATCCCGGGTTGGAGCGTGCCGGATTTTACCAGAAGCGGTTTTACATCGGACGTGCCCGACCTTTTCAGTTCCCCGGTAATCCGATCAACCTGTGAGTCCTGAATTATACCTTTGTCCCTGAGAAGTTCGAGCACATTGTTCGGATGAGCCGTACTTACGGCAGAGGTAATCTGGCCGTCGGCAAATACGATCTTACCTTCTTCTCCGGGTCTGGTAAGATAGAGAATACCCGATCGCCGGCTTAAACTCAGTATCTGCAGTATATCACCGAGTGCCAGATCCTCAAGACTGCCTATTAAGCTCATGAATTAAGCGCTTCTCCCTTTTAGTTATATACAGACTTATTATCATACCACTTAATCTGTGTAAAGCAACAGAGAGCGAGGTACGGTTCCGGGAAGCTCCCCTGTTTCTTAAATGTTTATGATTCCGGCATTGATGTTATCGCAAGGTATGCTATACTATTTATATAAGGATAAAGGTGGGGTAGATTATATGAAGAGCTTAGAAGAAATAGAAAAAATCCTTAAAGAGCGGAAACCGTATCTGAAAGAGCACTATCATATGATGATATTATTGAGAATATGTTAGAGGCATAAAAATATCTTAAAGACATAACATATTTGGAAGACCATAAAAGAGAGGATTCCGACAGAACTGCCATTGTTTGAGAAATTAAGACAAGTTGAGCAAGAGAAACAGGTAGAACAGGCACAAGATATCGATCCACATCACGG
>JBBIVV010000040.1:18232-20026 GCA_037439545.1 bacterium | reverse complement strand
GAAAATCGTGACAGCGCCCGTTTTATTGAGAGTAGCAACTGTAGAAGACTTAAAATAGTGAACTGGATTCACGCCTTCGCGAAAATGACAGAGAGGAAACGCAGGTCACGCACCCAGAACTTATCGATGAGTTTGAAAAAAACGAGTTCTCAACTATCCAATGTCAAGGTCTGAGCCCTTATCTCGTTTGGTTTTTTATCGTTGCCATTGTAATGATGTTTTGCAGTTTTTGCACCATAAATGGTTTCTCGATAAAAAAGAGTGCTCCAAGCGTCAGTGTTTTTGCCATGATCTCTTTTGCCCCAAAGGCCGTCATTATGATGATTCCCGTGTCGGGCCATCTTTTTTTTACTTGTTCTATAAAATTAATTCCATTCATATTGGGCAGCCTTATATCAGAAACGATAATATCTACCGGTGACGTAGAAAGTTGTTTTAAAGCCTCTTCTGCGCTGTATACGGCGATGATCTCCAACTCTTTATTGTCTTCTCTGAGCAGCTTTGCAAGGTTTGTTGCAAAGTAGATTTCATCGTCCACTATCATTACTTTTGTCATGGTATTTTCCTTTTTGTATATGCAATGAATAGCTCTTTCATACACATGTCTTAAGCATTCTATGTGCCAGAGGTAATATCTATGTAACTATCTAATATTATAAGAAATAAATCGATCTAAAGAAAGGATTGCTGCTCAATATTAAACAACTATGCTAAAAAAGAATTATAGGTATGATCAAATTTGTCGGAATTTTTTTTGAAGACTTCTAATAAGCCCGGATCGAAATGCCTGGGCATCGTCCTGACATCGCCCTTTGTTATAATATCAAACACCTGCTCATGTGAAAGTGCCGGCTTGTAAGGCCTTTTACTGCGCATAGCATCATATTGATCGACGAGCATGACAATTCTGCCGATAAGTGGAGTCTTCGTGTTTTTAAGTCCTTTGGGATAGCCGCTGCCGTCCCATTTTTCATGATGGGTAAGCGCTATGGTATGTGCCATTCTTAAAATATCCGACTCTGATTTCTCAAGGATCTCACCGCCTATTATCGTATGTGTTTTAATTACCTCGAACTCATTTTCATTCAGGCTGCTTGTCTTTTGTAAGATATTGTCAGGTATGCCGATCTTTCCGATATCATGCATAGGACTTGCATATACGATGGTTTCTTTATCCGCTTGAGATAGTCCCATATAATCGCCGAGTAACGAAGAAAGAGAGCTTATTCTCTTGATATGTTCTCCTGTAAATCCATCTTTGTATTCTGCGGCTTTGGTAAGCCTGTAAACCGTATTGAGATATGCTTGTTTCAAGGTTTCATTCATTGTTTGCAGGTTCTGCAATGCTGTGTTGAGCTCTTTCGTCTTTTCTTTGACCGTTTTTTCAAGGGTATTGTTGTAATCATTGAGAAGATCATTGTATGCCTTGACCTTAATTGAATTATTTATTCTTATCCTGAGTTCATTTACATCGAATGGCTTGTGTAAAAAGTCATCGGCGCCTATATTCAATGCTTCATACTTTGCGTTGTGATCACCGAATGCCGTAACTATAATAACGGGTATGTTCCATGTCTCAGGGGATGCTTTTAACTTTCTCAAAACATCATAACCTGACATGTCAGGCAACATAACATCGAGGAGTATTATATCCGGTTTTTGCTCTTTTACTGCCTTTAAAGCAGTGCTGCCGTCTGCTGCAGAAAAGATTTTATAACCTGAAAGGTCAATAGAATCCTTAATCAGCTTGATAACCAATGGTTCATCGTCAACTATGAGTATTTTATAATATTT
>JBBIVV010000040.1:0-18132 GCA_037439545.1 bacterium | reverse complement strand
CTTGATTTAATAAAAATCTTCTGATTATAGTTTCAAATTATGTTAAATTATGAGTTGTTAAAAACGACGCTTGAAAAAGCCGATACAAAAATGTCCCTTATAAGGGGGCATCTTTGATGTCCAATCAATGCAATCGCGTGTGGACGAATTAACCGGTATCGTTTCTGCACCCGATTTCTGGAAAGACAGGATGCAGGCATCTTCCCAGAAATCGAAATTATTAAAAGAGAAGAACAGGCTCGAGGAGCTGTTGAAGATAATTTCACGGCTCGACCATGAAATTGCCGATATAAAGGATATGCTTGCCCTGATAAAAGATGATACATCGGACAATTCCGGTGATTACGGTGAGCAGCTTTCAAAAGAGATCGACGACGTCGTTGAAGATATTAAGACACTCGAATTTAAGGAAATATTCAGGCATGAGCAGGATGCAAATAATGCCATTCTTGTCATAAACTCAGGTGCAGGCGGAACAGAGGCGCAGGATTGGGCGCAGATGTTGTTGAGGATGTATACCATGTGGGGCGAGTCAAAGGGGTTTAAAGTCTCTGTCGTCGATTATCTTGAAGGGGAAGAAGCAGGGATAAAGAACGCGACGCTACAGGTAGAGGGCAGCTATGCGTATGGATATTTAAAGGCAGAGGCCGGCGTGCACAGGCTGGTGCGCATTTCCCCTTTTGATTCAAACAAAAGGAGGCATACTTCATTTGCATCTGTTTTTGTATATCCCGAGGCCGACGAGGACATAAACATACAAATCGACGAGAAAGACCTGCGTATCGATACATACAGGGCAGGAGGGCACGGCGGGCAGAATGTCAACAAGCTTGAAACAGCAGTGCGTATAACGCATACTCCATCGGGTATAGTTGTGCAGTGCCAGAATGAGCGGTCGCAGTTCAAAAATAAGGAGATAGCAATGAAGCTTCTTAAAAGCAGGCTTTATGACCTGGAATTGCATAAAAGACAGGAAGAAAAAGATAAAATTGAATCACAAAAAAAAGATATATCATGGGGCAGCCAGATAAGGTCCTATGTCCTGCATCCCTACAAGATGGTAAAGGATCACAGGACGGAGTATCAGTCAAACGAGCCGTTTGAGGTGCTTGCGGGCAGGCTTGATGGTTTTATAGAAGCATATCTTTTAAAGCAGGTGGAGTCATAATGAAAGAAGATAACGAAATTTTTCAGACGAGGTATAAGAAACTAAAGCAGTTAAAAGAGCTCGGGTTTCCACTGTATCCAAATGATTTGAAGCCTTTCCATACATCGAAGACGGTTTTAAGCCTTTACCAGGAGAAATCTCAAGAAGAACTTGAGAGAACAACCGATAGTGTTTCCATTGCAGGCAGGGTCATGATTATAAGGAACTTCGGCAAATCGGGGTTTATTGTCATCCAGGACAGGGCAGGTAAGATTCAGGCATACCTACAAAAGGGTAAGATCGATGATAAGGAATTCTCCGCCTATGAACTGCTCGATGCCGGCGATATTGTCTGGGTAGAAGGCGCACCTTTCAAAACAAAAACCGGCGAATTGACTATCAGGGCTTCAAAATTCAGGATACTGAATAAAACATTGTCAGCACTGCCTGAAAAATGGCACGGCCTGAAAGATATCGAGATACGGTACAGGCGAAGGTATGTCGATCTTATTGTCAATGAAAGCGTAAAACAGACCTTTATCACAAGGGCAAAGATCATTGAGTCGATAAGGGAATTCCTGAGATCAAGGGAATTTATAGAGGTTGAAACACCCATGATGCAGCCCCTTGCAGGCGGTGCTTCGGCAAAGCCTTTTAAAACCCATCACAATGCACTTGACATGCCGCTTTATCTGAGGATTGCCCCGGAGCTTTATTTAAAAAGGCTCGTTGTGGGCGGCATGGAGCGTGTATTCGAAATAAACAGGAACTTCAGGAATGAGGGAGTATCGACAAAACATAATCCGGAATTCACCATGCTCGAGTTTTATCACGCTTATGCGGATTACAATGATCTTATGATGCTCACAGAAGCTCTGGTTGCATTTGTCCTCAAGCAGCTCGATATGAGCGGTACGGTAAACTTTAACGACCAGCAGATAATCCTTGCGCCACCGTATAAAAGACTCTCATTCTATGATGCCCTGTCGGCACACACCGGAATAACTGTCGAAGCATTGAACAGCAGGGATAAAATCATAGAGTATAGTAACAGCCATAATATCAAGGTTGATAAGACGGCCTGCGTTGCGGATATTCAGATCGAGATCTTCGATAGGGTTGTCGAAGGGGCACTTATACAGCCGACTTTTATAACAGGTTTTCCCGTGGACGTGTCACCGCTGGCACGGAGGAACGACAACCAGCCCGGCAGAGTAGACCGCTTCGAACTCTACATAGGAGGTATTGAGGTTGCGAATGCCTTTTCAGAGTTGAACGATCCCATCGATCAGGAAGAAAGGTTTAAACAGCAGATAGAGACCGCTGAGGACGAGCTTAAAGAACTCGATGAGGATTATATTAACGCATTGGAAACAGGGCTTCCTCCAACGGCAGGCGAGGGTATCGGGATTGACAGGCTCGTTATGCTCATAACAGGCTCTTCTTCAATCCGTGATGTCATACTGTTCCCGCTGCTCAAGAAACAGGAATGAGTATGGGCTATGAATTGGGCGTAAGCCTCAGGTATATAAAGTCGAAGAAAAAGCAGAGATTTATATCCATCATAACCCTGCTGTCGATTATCGGTATCATGGTGGGTGTGATGGCGCTTATCATCGTCCTCTCTGTCATGACCGGTTTTGAGGACGACTTAAGAGGTAAAATACTCGGGACAAATGCGCACATTGTCGTACTTAAATTCTCCGGAGGCATGGATAAGTACAAGAACATAAGCTACTTCCTCAAACACACAATGAAGAATGACATAAACAAACAATACGACGAGCAGCATAATAAAGATAAAAAAAATATCCTGCATTCATTCACGGAAGTCGTCCTGCATGATGAGGACGTGGGTCTTACAAAGCAAATTGAAGGTATCACGCCGTTTATTTACAGTCAGGCCATGCTTTCATCTCATGGCAATGTTACCGGTGTTGTTCTCAGGGGCGTTGATCCGACGACTGTTACCCAGGTTACCGATCTGTCGAAAAAAATTATTGCCGGCAGCATTTCTCAGATTGCCGGGACATTTAAGGATCCGGAGAGCAATGCCAGAATCGGGGGCATAATCATCGGCAAGGAGCTTGCCCGGAGTCTCGGCGTTGAAGATGGTGATACGGTAAATATTATCTCACCGCTCGGCATTATGACTCCGCTCGGAATGATACCGAGGATGAAGAAGTTCAGGGTTGCCGGTATATTTTCTACCGGTATGTATGAGTACGATTCAGGTCTCGCCTATCTTTCTCTTGCCAATGCCCAGCAGTTCCTGAATATGGGAGATAATGTAACGGGGCTCGAGATAAAGATAAAGGACATATTCAAGGCAAGACAGGTCGCAAAACTAATCCAGAATGAGCTCGGCTTCCCTTATTATGCAAGGAGCTGGGAGGATACGAACAGGAATTTATTTACGGCATTGAAGCTCGAAAAAACGGTCATGTTCATCATTCTGATACTGATTATCATGGTCGGAGCTCTCGGCATCGTCAGCAGCCTCATCATGGTCGTTGTCGAGAAGACCAAGGATATTGCCATCCTGAAGGCGCTCGGTGCGACGGATAAAAGTATTATGGAGATATTTGTTTATCAGGGATTGTTTATAGGATGTATCGGCACGATGCTCGGGTTGTTTTTCGGTTATCTTGTTTGCGTCTTGTTACAGCATTATCAATTTGTAAGCCTGCCGAAAGATGTGTACTATATAGATACACTGCCGGTCACCATGCGGCCGGAAATATTTATTATAGTTGCCGTTGCAGCGGTCATTATAAGTTTTATTGCAACCATATATCCTTCATACAAGGCATCAAAACTCCCGCCTGCGGAGACGCTGCGGTATGAATAAGGTTGCATTATACTTGATTATTCGGATAAATTTGTTATTTTTATAACTCTGATATGGAGGGATGGCCGAGTGGTTTAAGGCGACGGTCTTGAAAACCGTTATCTGCGCAAGTGGATCGTGGGTTCGAATCCTACTCCCTCCGCCAGACTACGCTCGGGAAGAGCTTCGTCTGGATAGCTGCCATAATGATTCTGCGATATCCCCGGACTTTGTCCTGAAAACAAGTCATCTTACGATAAAATATTGACCACAATCCTTGACAAGACTTTATTTTTTAATGTAGCAAGCGTATACAGTATACGGGTGAAAAAAATGATGATTGATTTCTCAAATGTGTTTGTGTTTTTAGCAATAGGAATCATCTTTGTCGGTATTACCTTATTGCTCGCAAGGCTTGTAAGGCCGGCCGAGCCCAATATGATAAAGATGAGCAACTATGAATGCGGTGAAGAGCCGATAGGCCACAGTTGGATCACGTTCAATATCAGGTTCTATGTGATAGCCCTTATTTTTGTTATCTTCGATGTTGAAGTCGTGTTCCTGTTCCCATGGGCAGTCGTGTTCAGATCCATAGGCTGGATTGCATTCATGGATGTGCTTGTTTTTATTGTTATCCTTCTGGTCGGGTTTGCCTATGTGTGGAGCATGGGTGATCTTGACTGGATTAAGGCTCTCGGCAATCTTAAAGAAGGTGAAGAGAAAAAATAATGGGTGTATTGGAAGACAAATTTCCTGACAATATACTTTTTACCAATGCGGATAAATTTCTCAATTGGTCTAAAAAGTCATCCTTATGGTACATGTTATTTGCAACCGCGTGCTGTGGTATCGAGCTGATGCAGGCAGGTGCAGCACGTTATGATCTTGACAGGTTCGGGACCCTTTTCAGGGCGTCACCGAGACAGTCAGACCTTATGATAGTAGCAGGCACCATTACGCATTTGATGGCTGACAGGGTAAAAAGGCTTTACGATCAGATGCCGGCCCCGAAGTATGTAATTGCCATGGGGAGCTGTGCAAATACAGGCGGACCGTTTTTCAAAGACTCCTACTCGGTGCTGAAAGGTGTGGATAAAATAATTCCCGTCGATGTTTATATCCCCGGGTGTCCGCCAAAGCCGGAGGCTTTGATAGAAGGAATTATGAAACTGCAGGAAAAAATTATGAAAGGCAAGAACCTGGTGAAGAAATAATGGAACCAAAGAAGATTTACGGCATATTGTCTGAGAAATTCTCCGGTAAAATGAAACAGCTCCAGGAAAATACATTTCCCGCTTCTATATTTGTAGAAGCTGATGCCGTGGTCGATGTGTGCAGGTTCCTGAAAAAAGAAGATGGATTGGAATTCCTGTCACTTATTTGTTTAAGCGGTGTCGATCTGAAGGAACAGAATAAAATGGCTGTCGTGTATCATCTCGGTTCAATGAAGCATAAGCATACTATCTCCATAAAGGCAGAGCTCGACAGAAGTAACCCTCATATTCCGACGGTTGAGAGTGTCTGGCCTGTGGCTGACTGGTACGAAAGGGAAGTTTATGATCTTTTCGGGGTCATATTCGACGGGCATTCCGACCTCAGAAGAATACTTATGCCGGAAGATTGGGAAGGTTATCCGATGCGTAAAGATTATGTTTATCCAAAGCGTTACCATACATGGGATGTTTAGATGGCTGGAACTGACGAAAAATTCATGCAGATAAGCATGGGTCCCCAGCATCCGAGTACCCATGGCGTACTCAGACTGCTGGTAACGACCGACGGTGAAGTTTTAAGCGGTGTAAAGCCCTATATCGGTTATCTTCACAGGGGACTTGAGAAAATTGCAGAAAGGCTGACCTATCCCCAGTTTACTCCATTCACAGACAGGCTCGATTACCTTGCCGCGATGAACTGCAATCTCGCTTATGCGATGACGGTCGAGAAGCTCCTCAATGTAGAGATACCACGCAGGGCACAGATTCTGCGGGTAATCATGGCTGAGTTGAACAGGATATCGAGCCATCTCATATCATTCGGTTCATTTTCAGCCGATATGGGGGCGTTTACTCCGTTCCTTTTCGGCATTAGAGAGAGAGAGTTTATCAATGATCTTTTTGAAATGACATGTGGTGCCAGACTCACTTATAATTATATCAGGATAGGCGGAGTTTCTCAAGATATTCCAGAGGGTTTTATAGATAAAACGAGAGAATTTCTTGATTATTTCCCTGCCAAGATAAAAGAATACAACGAACTCCTCTCATTCAATGCAATCTTTATAAAAAGGCTTGCCAATATTGCTGTTATAAGCCCTGAAGATGCGTTTGATTATGGTGTTACGGGCCCGAATTTAAGGGCATCCGGAATAAAGTGGGACCTCAGGCGCGCCGAGCCATACCTTATATACAACGAGCTTGATTTCGATATACCTGTCGGAAAAGGCGAAATGGGTAAGGTCGGTGATTCATGGGACAGGTATATGATGCGTATCTATGAAATGGAACAATCGGCAAATATCGTGAGGCAGTGCCTGGATATGCTGGAGGCAGGGGATTATACTGCAAAGATATCAAAGGTATTAAAACCTCCTGCAGGAGAAGTCTATGTGCGGGCAGAGAATCCAAGAGGTGAGCTCGGTTTTTATCTTATAAGTGACGGCTCTGCCAAACCGTATAGATTGAAGATCAGGGCGCCGTCTTTTGCAAACCTCAGCATTATTACGAAACTTGCCAGGGGCGTTATGATGGCTGATCTCATAGCCATTATCGGGAGTCTGGATATCATACTGCCGGAGATTGACAGATGATAAGCTTGATCGAACATATGACTGCTGGTCTTTCGAATGCCGGTCCGTTCATGAGGATAGTCGTAACCACCATAATAATGCTCGTTTCCGGGGTGATTGTGCTTGCTGTTGCCCTGTTATATGAGGGAGTTGCAACGTATGCCGAAAGGAAGGTTGCAGGGGATATTCAGGCACGGATAGGCCCTAACAGGGTAGGTCCCTACGGGTTTTTACAGTTCATTGCCGACGGTGTGAAACTTTTGCTGAAAGAGGATATTATCCCTTTTTATGCAGATAAATGGCTGTTCATAGCAGCACCGTATATTGTTTTTACAGCATCCTTTGCAGCATTTGTGCCTCTGTCTTACAGTGATCATGTATATGTCGCAAACCTTAATGTAGGTATACTCTATATGATAGCGATCTCATCCGTCGTATCGATGGCAGTACTCATGGGAGCATGGGGCTCAAACAACAAATGGTCGTTGTTCGGCGGCATGCGTGCGGTTGCACAGATTGTAAGCTATGAAATACCGATTATTCTTTCACTTCTCGCCGCGCTCATCATACCCGCATCCCTCACTATGAAAGACATCATAGTTTATCAATCGGGCGGGTTCGGCATATTCAGGTGGTTGATATTCAATAACCCGTTTACGCTCCTCGCATTCTTTGTGTATTACATAGCTGCCATAGCAGAGGTGAACAGGACACCGTTCGATATACCGGAAGCGGAGTCGGAGATTGTCGCCGGGTATCATACGGAGTACACGGGTATGCGTTTTGCTTTCTTCTTTATGGCAGAATACGGAGATATGTTTGTCGTGAGTGCTATTGCAGTAACCCTTTTCCTCGGAGGATGGCAGATTCCGTTTATAGGAGCACTTTCAATGCCTCTCTGGCTGAGGGAGGTGCTTGAGGTGGCGGTCTTCTTCACGAAGATTTTTCTCCTCATCTATTTGATGATGTGGATCCGGTGGACCCTGCCGCGGCTGCGTGTCGATCAGCTTATGGAGTTATGCTGGAAATACCTGACGCCCATTGCCTTCTTTAATCTCATAGGTGCGAGTGTATGGGTGTTGTTACTCAACGGCAAGGGTGTTTATGATATTATTGCAGGATTATTGATACACTGATGGAGAGTTGATGTCAGAATATTTTAAGAAAATGTTCGATTCTATAAAATCCGTTTTAACGGGAATGGGCATCACGATTCGCTATGGTGTAAATCCTGGGACCGAGGTCACGCAGCAGTACCCGGAGGTCAAGAGAGAGCCGTATGATAGATTCAGGGGGAAGTTGTTTGTCGATATCAATATCTGTACCGGATGTACGGCATGTGCAAGGATATGTCCGGTCGATGTGATAACATTGAAAACGGTCCGTGATGAAAACAAAAAATTAAGACCCGTGGTTTTCGATATAGACAATGCAAAATGTATATACTGCGGTCTTTGTGTCGAGGCATGTCCTGTCGATAATTGTCTTTATTTCGAGAAGAAGTATGAGTTTTCAAGTTATTCCAAAGAAGGTCTGGTTTCCCACTTCGGTCTCGGAGAATTAAAACCGGCGGAGAAAAAGCCGGAAGATAAAAAGGAAGAAAAAGAAGCTGTAAAATGAATACAAAGGACCGGTGACATAAGATGGATTCCAATACAGTACAGGCACTATTCTTTTATTTTTTTGCAGCCATGATAATAGGTTCCGCATTGCTGGTCGTCCTGCTGAGAAACATCGTAAGGTCTGCATTCGCATTGTTTTTTACACTGTTCGGCGTTGCGGGCATATACATACTGCTTGGAGCGGATTTTGTAGGTGTAACACAGGTGCTCATATATATCGGCGGCGTTCTGATACTTATCGTATTCGGGGTTATGCTCACCCATAATTCTTACAGTGTCGATATGTTCAATAAGCTTGGTACCGTGGTCATGGGTACGGTCAGCGCAATTATTACCTTTACCATCATATATTATTCGGTCAAACCGGTCGCATGGTTATATGTAGGATATAAGGCAGATGCGCCGACCACACAGCCAATAGGCATGCAATTGCTGACAAACTACCTGCTTCCGTTCGAGCTTGCATCGATACTTCTTGTTCTTGCAATGGTCGGTGCGGCATATCTGATCCGGTCGGAGGTGAGGGAAAGACATGAAAAGCGGATGGAAAAGAAGACAGGGGCGGGAAATGACAGGGAGGAAGCATAAATGATGAATTGGTATATGACATTGTCAGACTGCCTCATTCTTTCCGGCATATTATTTTCTATCGGCGTATTTGGTGTTCTGACAAGAAAGAACGCAATTGCAGTGTTGATGAGTATAGAGCTTATGCTGAATTCAGCCAATATAAACCTTGTGGCATTTTCAAAGTTCGTTGAGCCGGCACCGGCGGTCAATGGCCAGGTATTCGCTCTGTTTTCGATAGTGATCGCTGCGGCAGAGGTTGCTGTGGCACTCTCGATAGTTATCTCGATCTACAAGGTAACAAGAACTATAGATCTGGATAAAGAAGACACACTGAAAGGATAAAAAGATATATGCATAAAATAATTGCACGAAAATATGCCGGTATAAGCTCTTCTTTCAAGTGGGAATGCATGCTCATCGTTATCAATTCCGCGAAAGCGGGAATCCATATAAATAAGAATTGGATTCCGTGTCAAGCACGGAATGACATAACAGCAGGGAGAAAATCTTAATGTATTCCTTTATCGAGCAATATATCTGGTTGATTCCTTTTATACCTTTGCTGGGAGCTGCGGCCAACCTGCTCATCGGCAGCAGATTGTCTAAATTTGCCGTTCATACAATTGCAGTCGGCTCGATTACATTTTCGTTTATCTTATCTATAATAAGCTATCTGCATCTTCTATCCCTGCCACCGGACCAAAGGCAGTTTATCGATACGGTCTATACATGGATAGGGCTTGGCGGGTTCAACGTGGGTCTGTCGTTCCTTGTCGATCCATTGTCGACCGTTATGATCCTCATCGTCAGCGGCGTGAGTTCGGTCATACATCTTTATTCCGTCGGTTACATGCATGGAGATAAAAGGTATTCAAGATACTTCGGATTTTTAAATCTGTTCGCATTTTTCATGCTTTTGCTCGTGCTTTCGAACAGCATACTCCTGATGTTTGTCGGGTGGGAAGGCGTCGGTCTATGTTCTTATCTGTTGATCGGATTCTGGTTTGAAAAGCTCGAGAATGCAAAAGCGGGTATGAAGGCATTTTTGGTAAACAGGATCGGCGATTTCGGTTTTATAGTCGGATTTATGCTCCTGTTCACTGCAATCGGCATAAAGACGGGAACATGGTCGCTTGATTTCGGTTTTATAAAATCCAATATTACCCTTGTTTCGACGGCAGTACTGACAACAGTCGGAATAATGCTTTTTGTGGGTGCAACCGGAAAGTCCGCCCAGATACCACTTTATGTGTGGCTGCCCGATGCAATGGCAGGTCCAACGCCGGTCAGCGCTTTGATACATGCTGCTACGATGGTAACTGCAGGCGTATACATGATTGCACGAATGAATTTCCTTTACATTCTTGCACCCGATGCGCTGAGACTCATTGCCATTGTCGGTGCATTAACGGCATTTTTTGCAGCAACAATAGGGCTCGTTCAGAATGACATAAAAAAGGTTCTTGCGTATTCTACGGTAAGCCAGCTTGGCTACATGTTCATAGGAGTCGGCGTCGGTGCGTTCAGTGCAGGTATTTTTCATCTTATGACCCATGCCTTTTTCAAGGCACTGCTGTTCCTCGGTTCCGGCAGCGTTATTCATGCAATGTCAGGGGAACAGGATATAAGAAAAATGGGCGGGCTTTCCAGAAAACTGCCTATTACCACCGCGACATTTATCATCGCGACACTTGCGATAACGGGCGTACCTGGATTTGCGGGATTCTTTAGCAAAGATGATATCCTCTACAATGCATTTATAAGCCCGTATGGCGGTACATTCATATGGCTGCTTGGTGTTGCAGGTGCAGTGCTTACCGCATTCTATATGACAAGGCTTGTCCTCCTTACATTCTATGGTGTTCCGAGGATGGACCGTCATACCGCAGAGCATGTGCACGAATCTCCAAAAACAATGACCATACCGCTTATTATCCTTGCGATTCTATCGGTCATTGGCGGGTATATCGGCATGCCCGGGGTTTTCGGTGTCCATAATGTATTTGCGCAATTTCTGGAGCCTGTGTTTGCATCGGGTGTCAGACTGCCGGAGGGCTCTCTGCCGCTTGAATGGATCCTTATGGGCGTATCTGTCCTTGCGGCATTTTCCGGCATAGGCATTGCTTACTATTTCTACGCAGTCAACACAAAACTGCCGGCTCAAGTGGCAGAGAGTTTTAAAACGACTTACACCCTTTTATTGAACAAGTATTTTGTGGATGAGTTCTATTATAAGTATATCATAGGCGGTGTCATGAAACTGAAAGAAGTGCTGTCATCGTTCGATTCGGGCATTATCGATGGAGCTGTCAACGGTACGGCGAAACTCGGCAAAAAGCTTTCAGACTTTGACGGAGCATTTGACAGAATCGTAGTCGACGGTGCGGTAAACGCAGTGGGCGATGGCGTTGTATCTGCAGGGAGCATTCTGAGAAAAGTTCAGACCGGCCTTGTACAGAATTATCTTATCTTTGCCATCATAGGAATAGCCGTATTACTTTCGTTTGTTTTATTATAGGAGGAAGAAGAAATGTTGTCTCATTATCTTTTAAGCTGGATTGTTTTTACACCGATGATAGGGTTTGTTGTCGTCTTACTGATGCCCAGGGACAAGGTCTCATGGATCAGGTGGACAACAGTTGTGTTTACGTTTATCCCCATGGTCCTGTCTTTTTATATGTATGGCACCATGAACTTTGCAGACGGGAATTTCCAGTTTGTAGAAAAATATTCGTGGATAACGGCATTTAACATACAGTATTTCCTGGGCGTCGACGGTATAAGCGCTTCAATGATTGTACTTACCGGTCTTCTCGGGTTCCTGTCCGTATTCGCATCATGGAATATAAACAAGGCCCACAAGGCTTATTTTGCGCTTTACCTCCTGCTCGTTACTGCGATGTTCGGCGTTTTCCTCTCTCTGGATTTTTTCCTCTTCTATATATTCTGGGAATTGATGCTTTTCCCGATGTATTTCCTCATAGGTATATGGGGAGGTCCCCGCAGGGAGTATGCTGCTATAAAGTTCTTTCTGTATACCCTTGCAGGCAGTGTATTTATGCTTGTCGTAATCCTTGCCCTGTATTTTAACAGCACGGACCCGGTGACAGGCAGGCACACATTTGATCTGGTTACACTCATGAACCAGGCAAATCAAGGACCATTTATTAAGCAGTTCGGAGTAAGACTTGCCATGTATATAGCCCTGTTTATAGGTTTCGCCATAAAGGTGCCTGTGTTTCCGTTCCACACCTGGTTACCGGATGCACACGTCGAAGCACCAACCGCAATAAGCGTTATCCTTGCCGGTGTTTTACTGAAAATGGGAGCCTATGGTTTTATGAGGATCAGCTACCCCTTGCTTCCTGATATGGCTAATTACACCGCTTTTGCAATGGCCATTCTCGGTCTTATCAATATTGTCTATGGCGCACTCGTTGCAATGGCCCAGACAGATTTTAAGAAGATGATTGCTTATTCATCCGTAAGCCACATGGGGTTTGTGCTGCTGGGACTGTCTTCGATGACCTACATAGGTTTTAACGGGGCGCTTATGCAGATGTTCAATCACGGTATTATAACAGGGATGCTCTTTTTACTCGTCGGTGTCATTTACGACAGAGCACACCACAGGGACCTGAACGGATTTGGGGGCATTGCCGCATATATGCCCATCTATGCAGGAATAACGAGCCTTGCATTTATGGGTTCACTCGGTCTGCCAGGATTAAGCGGGTTTGTTGGAGAGATACTTGTATTCCTCGGCACGTTTAAGGTCTATCCTGTTATTGTCATCATTTCGGCGACAGGGGTCATATTTACCGCAGGTTATTTTCTCTGGGCTTATCAGAGGGTCTTTTTCGGTCCTGCTAACGAGAAATACAAGGGTATTGCAGAGATAAACGGCAGAGAGTTGTTTACACTTGTTCCTCTCGGATTGATCGCTCTATTCCTGGGTGTTTATCCTGTTCCATTCTTTAATCTTGTAAGCGTCTCGCTTTCAAAGTTACTGATGATGGTCGGTCATTAAAATGCGGATGGACTTAATCAGATCAATTTTCTTGATAGCGCCTGAACTCATTGCGACGCTTACGGCTATTATCGCGATTATCGGCGCAATGCTCATGAAGCATTCAAAGGGGAGGGAGGCTTTTTATATAGGAATACTTGGCATGCTGGGGGCAATTGCAGCAACGATAATCCTGTATGAAAGACTCACGCTGAACACGGCGTTTTACGGTATGATTGCCATAGATCCGTTCAGTCTTTTCTTCAGGCTCATTGCGTATACATCTATCATATATGTCCTGCTGATGGCATTCTGCTCAAGGGAAATGAAGGACACGGAAGGAAAGTGGGAACTGGTTGCCATACTTTCAGGCTTTGGCATAGGAATGTCCATGATGGCAAGTTCGTTAAACCTGCTGATGATCTATTTGTCGATGGAACTGCTCAGCGTTATGTCATATCTTCTGGTATCTTATTCTCGAGGAGAAAGGCGTTCAAAAGAGGCGGGGCTTAAATATATCATATACGGCTCTATAGCATCCGGATTTATGCTGTACGGCATGTCCATTTTATTCGGCATCTCCCATTCGTTGAATCTGAAGGATATCCTCATAACATTGATTAATTTTCATTATCCTCCTGTTACCATTTATGTCGCGACGCTTTTTGTTCTCGCGGGTTTCGGGTTCAAGATAGCAATGGTTCCCATGCACATGTGGGCTCCAGATGTTTATGAAGGGGCACCGACACCGGTAACAGCGCTCCTTGCAGTAGCTTCAAAAGCTGCGGGCTTTGCGGTCATCTTGAGGTTCTTCTACACGGCTTATATCAGTGCGGTAAGTATGACGCAGTATTATGCCGATTTAAGCTCTGTTCATTGGTTATTGCTTATTGCCATTATCTCTGCATTTACCATGACGATTGGTAATATTGTTGCCATACCGCAGAACAATATAAAAAGAATGCTTGCATATTCGAGTATAGCACATGCGGGATACATGCTTATCGGCTTATCCATCATTTCAAAAGATGCCATAAGCGCGGTACTGCTTTATCTTACCGTTTATTTCTTTATGAACCTCGGCGCATTTGTCGTCGTTATGATCGTGGATAACAGCCTGCACTCGGAGGATATTGATAAGTATAGCGGATTGTCTCAGGTATCACCCGGGTTGTCCGCTGCTATGACCATATTCCTGTTTTCGCTGACAGGCATTCCACCGTTTGCAGGGTTTATCGGAAAGGTGGTCATCTTTATTGCCGCTATTGACAAAGGACTTTACTGGCTCGTTATCATAGCAGTTCTGAACACGGTCGTATCGCTTTATTATTATGCAAGGGTCGTAAAGAAGATGTACCTTGAAACACCTTCGGGAAACATTCAACCCATCAAAGTCGGCATCCTGCCTGCACTTATTATTATAAGCCTGCTTGTACCGACTATACTGTTCGGCATCTGGTGGGCACCTCTTCAGAGTTTCGCCCACTTCGCAAGCTTTATGTATTGACACTCCTGATAAATACTTTTTCGTTGAGAAGGCAGAAGCCCGTGAGCCCCGTCCTTATTAAGTTCTTATAACGCATCTCGGTAAATAAATACTTATGAATATCTTGATTGTAATCATTACAATGAGCATGTTATACTATATGATGAAGGCGATATTGATAATACTGGTAAGCGTAATGGCGATAGGCGGTATAGCTTATTTCAACGCTACGGAAAAATCGGATGCTGAAGGGAATAAGATGACCGGGAACAAAGGATTAGCAGAAGCCACCTTTGCAGGGGGGTGTTTCTGGTGTATGGTGCATCCGTTCGACAAAATGGATGGTGTAGTCAAAGTCGAATCTGGTTATACGGGCGGAAAAACTGTACATCCTACTTATGAAGAAGTCTCATCGGGGACGACAGGCAGCTTTGAAGCTGTGCAGATAACGTATGACCCGTCAAAGATTACTTATAAGTCGCTCCTTGACGCATTCTGGAGGCAGATTGACCCGACGGATAGCGGCGGACAATTCGTAGATCGCGGGACGCAATACAGAACAGCCATATTCTACCATAACGAGGAACAAAGACAGCTTGCAGAAAAGTCCAAAGAGGAACTCGAAAAATCAGGCAGGTTCAGCAAGCCGGTTGTCACCAGAATCATAAAGTTCACGGCATTTTATCCGGCAGAGGATTACCACCAGGACTATTACAAGAAGAATCCCGTACGATACGAACTCTACAGGTTCGGTTCAGGCCGAGATACTTTTCTAAAAAAAGAATGGCAGGATAAAAAACCTTCGAAAGCGGAATTAAAAAAACAACTGACGCCGTTGCAGTATTCGGTCACACAGGAGTGCGGCACTGAGAAACCCTTCGACAATGCATACTGGGATAACCACAGGCAGGGCATATATGTAGATATCGTTTCCGGGGAGCCGTTGTTCAGTTCAATCGACAAATTCGACTCAGGCACAGGCTGGCCAAGCTTCACAAAGCCTCTTGATCCGGGAAATATCGTGAAGAAAAAGGACACGAGCTACTTTATGGTCAGGACTGAAGTGGATAGCAGGGCAGGCTCACATCTCGGACATGTGTTTGATGATGGTCCTCAACCATCAGGTCTCAGGTATTGCATCAACTCCGCAGCACTTCGATTCATTCCCAAAGAAGATCTGGAGAAAGAAGGCTATGGACAGTATAAAAAATTATTCGAGAAAAAACCCTGATACAGCTTCTTTTTATGGACCTTATCCAGAAAGCGATCATGAAGTTACCCGGCCTTTTTTGATAGGTTAATGCCGTTTATCGAAGGGAGCTTTGTTTTACGAGCTGAGGATAAAACTTTGCACCTATGTAAGATCGACAATGGAAGAGGCCCTTTTTATTTTTGCTTGAGTGCTTTTAAATCCAATGTTTTCAGCCATTCCATCGTTTTTGCAAAGCCCTGTTTAAAGGAGACCTTGGGCTTCCATCCCAGTTCCCGCTCGGCTTTTGCTATGGAAAACTTCAGCCGTGAACCGAGATTTTTTACGGTATAAGTCGTCAGTAAAGGTCTTGTTTTTATATTGAATACCTTCCACAATGCTTCCATAACGACGGCAGCGCCGTAAGCAGCAAAGTAAGGGATATGCGTAGTAATTTGCTTTTCGCCGAGGGTATCTGCTATGCCTTTGCAAAAATCCTGCAGTGTTACGGACTCGCCGTCATGAATAAGGTAGCCGTTGCCGACTGCGCGGCTGTCCTCTGAGATCAACAGCAGCAGGTCAACAAGGTTTTCTATATACGTCGGCCAGACCAATACATCTTTTCTCCAGAATATCAGCTCATGCTTAACGATGGAATCAGCGAGCAGGGGCACGAATGTCTTGTCTCCTGGTCCGAATGCCCAGCACGGATATACCATGGTTACCGGGAGTTTTTTTTCATGATGATACCGCCATACGATCTTTTCCGCTTCTATCTTGGCATCCGGGTAAGGCTCTCCCCATGGTTTGAGAGGGAAGGTCTCATCCATTATCATTCGTTCATCCCTGCCAAAAACATCATTCGTGCTTATATCAACGAGTCTCGATACACCGGTTTCTACGCTGGCTTTACAAACATTTTCTATGCCCCCGATGGTTACTTCCTGAAAGAGCTTCCAAGGTGCCCAGTCAGTAACGATTGCAGCGCAGTTAAAAACAATATCGACACCGGACACTGCTTTTTTTACCTCATCGTAGTTTCTGATATCGCCATGATATATCTCGACGCCCTGTGCCTTTAATGCGGCTTCACCCTCGTCAGCGGGAAGGACGAATGCCCGCACATTATTCCCTCTGCGGATATTTTCCTTTACAAGATTGCCTCCGATAAAACCTGTTGCACCTGTTATCAGTACTTTTTTCATAAAATTCTCCTCTATTGGCTTATTGTTTATAACAAATACCATGGAAAGCAAAGCAATTTATAATATATTGAACGGGTGCTCGCCGCAATCCCCGCTATTTATAGCGGGGTCAAGTCGAGCTGTACGATCAACATATTCGTTACCGATGAAGAACCACGCTGTTTACAGCGTGGTTCTTCAATATTCATCAGGCATGCCCGGTTTTTTGCTTGACACGACGGTAAGGCCGTGCAATATAATATAACAAGAGGCATTATTAATGTCATTAAGCACATTGATTATTGATGATTCAACACTGAGGAGAGAAGAGATAAAATCGGTTCTCGGTAGGGCAGGGCTTTTTGACATGTTCTACGAGGCTAACGACGGAATCAACGGCCTTAAGATGATGCTTTCCAATCCACCGGACCTTATAATCTGCGATCTCATCATGCCTAAATTTGACGGCTTCAAGTTTCTGAGAATAAAAAATGAATACAGTCAGTTTAAACGGATCCCGGTGCTTATAGTCACAGGGACCGGCAATGCAAACGACAGGATCAATGTTCTGGAAGAAGGCGCTCAGGATTATGTGACCGTGCCTTTTGACCCGCTTGAATTCGTTGCAAGGGTAAAGGCACATCTCAGGGTGAAATTATTCCATGATGAGCTTATGGCAGAAACAGAAAAGCTTAAAATATCTTCGAACACCGATTTCCTGACAGGACTCTACAATAAAGGTTTTTTTATGAATAGTTTTAAGAATGAATTCGACAGGGCAAAGAGATACAACAGGGAATTGTCCCTTTTGATGATCGATATGGACCGTTTCAAATCTATCAATGATAAGCACGGCCATCTCATAGGAGATAGAGTGCTTTCACTTGTTGCCAGGATATTTCAGGCTGACCTTAGAAAAGCCGATATATGCGCAAGATATGGAGGCGACGAGTTTGTCATCATGCTTCCGGAAACAGGTGTAAAAGGTGCATTGACTGTTGCCCAGAGATATGTGAATAGAATGATGGAACAAGACCTCTCGATCATAGATAGTTCTCTGAAATCAACGACATTTTCCGTAGGTGTAGCTTCCCTTCCGAATGAGAAAATACAAAATATTGACGAGTTCGTCCAATATGCGGACAAGGCGTTGTATGTATCTAAAAAAGCGGGCAGGAACAGAATTACGTTCTTCAATAAAAAAGGAAAGAAATTTACAGAGCAGACAAGCGTGAACCACCATGCTGCAAAAGATTTCAACTAATTGAAGAATTCCACGTAAACCTTGCAAGGTAATCTCTTTACCTTAT
>JBBIVV010000039.1:0-21497 GCA_037439545.1 bacterium | reverse complement strand
CTAATCCATATCTCGCTCAATGGAACGGGAAGCTCTACCTTAGCTTTATAGAATCCAGTATAAATCAAAACACCATGGTCATAACTTCTAATCCAGTTGTAAGAGAGTTGATGCCCTGAGACGAACAAAACAGTAGAATATAGTTGACATAATCTTTCTTATCGGATGTGTTTTGGTTGTATGGCTGGCCGCCAGGCATTGAGAATCCGGAAGTGCTACCGTAGGCAGTTTAGTGTACTAATTTTCTCTCCCCGTTTCGTGAGCTGATCCAGGCTACAGACGTCTCCCCGACGCTTTTAAGGCCCTTATTTTACCGGGTACAGAGGACAGGAGCAAAAGCAGGATCATAAATCCCACAGCTGGGACTACAGTCACTCCGTAAAGATGGTGTTTCTCATAGGACTCAAACAAGGTTCTTCTCATTATTTATGTCCGAGCCGGGGGACGAGGTACTTTGCATAGAGATAAGAGAGTACGAAGCCGGTGATGAACAGGATCGCGACGTATTTTGAAGACGATGCAAGAATGCCGAAGGTAAGCAGTAAGAACACGACACCCGAGAACAATGGTATAATAATGCCACCCTTTATTCTGAATATCCGTACCGTATCCTTTTCCCTGTACCTCAGCGAGATGACCGAGAATGAGATGATGGCATACATGAGCGTTTCAATGGATGCTGCGACAAGGATCGGCACCAGGAATGCCTTTGTCATCGCAATGCTGACGGAGAAGACGGCGATAAGGGAGAATATGATGAGCAGTGCTATCCACGGCGTAAAATATTTCGGGTGCAGCGTGCTCATAAATTTCGGGAAGCTTCCTTCCCGTGCGAGTGCATAGATAAGCCTTGAATTGCCCATCACCCCTGCATTGAAAGACGTCATAGTAGCGAGGAAGCTTATAGCTGCCATACTGTACAGCCCGATTTTTCCGGCGAGTGATTGACCGAAGATCAGATGCGGGATCGGTGAATGAGCTACCTGGCTGAGCGGAACGATGCCCATGGTTGCATAGGCAAATAATGCGAAGGTAACGGTAAGCAGTCCGACGGATACGGGCAGAGAGTATGACAGGACGGATTTTCCCGATGCGACCTCTTCTGCGAGCGGCGTCGTCCATTCAAAGCCCGTATAGACGAATATTGCCGTTGCAATGGCAGTACCGAACCCGCCAATGCCTGAAGGAGCAAACGGCACCGAGGCAACACTGAAATGCGGTGAGAATATCGCATAAAGAGACAATCCGATAATCCCTGCAAACATCACATAGGTGAGTATGTCCTGCAGGGCGCCGGCGATCTCGATACCGAGTATGTTCATCACTATGGCGACAACCAGGAATATAAGCACCCAGAGTCGTGCCGACAGGGCAGGGGACAGTGCGTGGAGCACTGCAGAGAATATGTAGGTCTCGGCAGATGCGATGATGATGGAGAAGAACACATAGAAGATTGTTATGGTGAGCGATGGAGTATCACCGAACGCCTTTTTCGTGTATACCCTTACGCCTGCTGCAGTCGGATACATACCTGCAAGCTCTGCAAACGAAAGAGCTACCAGACCGGTAACAAGCCCGGCACATATGACCACGAAGACGATCGCCCAGCCTCCGGTCTGCGACGCTGCTTTTATGAGTGCCGGAAAATCGCTCGATGCAAGGGCGATACCCGCACTTGCTGATACAAGCGTTCTCATGTGGAGTGCTTTTTTGAGCTGCGGCATGATTACTTCCAGACGATATCGACTATGGAATCAAGGACCATTTGATCCTTTTGTGAAGCAAACACCTTTAAGGTGCCGTCAAGGTAGAGTCTTGAAGGGTTCGCCTTGCCGGTAAAGATGTCGTTGATAACATCGGCATTTGCCGAGAGCGTGATGTCCGCACCCGGGGTGTCCTCCAGCTTTACATCGACGACCGTTCCCTTCTCTATTTTCAATGTTGCAACCGTCTCCGGATCTTTCGTCCTGACGACCATGAGCTTTGACCATCCCTTCAGGATCTTCTTCAGGGTCATGTTTTCATTGACCTTTTTTACGAACGTATTGAGCGTATTTATAAGTGTTTCCAATGTAACCATGATACCTCCTCACATCTCTTCGATTTCAATGTCTCTTTTTTTCAGTTCTTCTATGAAATGTTCCGGCTGGATGCATGCCTCTGCAGGGATGACGCCGATCTGTTTAATCATACCCTTTGCCATCATCTGTGCGCCGATAGAAGCAGGTATGCCGGTAAGCCTGCTCATGCTGTCTATAGCACCCCATGAGTATGTTTTCTGCCTGCCTGATTTTGTTCCGTGTACATCGACGCGCAGTCCCGATACCGGGAGAGGTTTGTCTTTTGAACCGAATAAATTTGAAAGCACGACCAGGTCTCCGCTCAAGAATTCGCTGACTGCATTGAGCTTTTTCTCTGTCGAGACCGCATCCGTATCGACGAGGAACTTTCCGAGTTTGTTTATATCCTTCGGAAGCAGTGTGCCTTTTAAGGTCACGTTCTTAACCCCCTTGATATACCGCGGGATGGTAACTGGTTCCGGGTGACCTACATAATATGCATTCTGCACGCCAATGGGATCCGGAAACTTTACGTCTTCATTGCCTGACAGTGCATTCACATCGATCCACTGATGATCCTCATAGCTCGGTGCTGTGCCCTGGATCACGTGGAACACGTGCTTTGTGACCGCCAGTCCTTCCGAATCCGCTATGGAGCCGACCCAGTAGATGTTTATGGATTCGACCTTATCGAGTCTGTCCGAACCGAGCCGTGCGAGTACGTTGGTTATGCCGGGTGTCCAGCCCATGCCTATCAATGCCGTAACATTATTTGAACGTGCCATATCGCTATAGGAGAGTGCGCGCTCTGTTGCATCGTGGTCATCGCATATATCTACATAACCGGTGCCTGCTTCTATTGCCAACGGTAAAATGACTTTTTCGTATTTATAGAACGGGCCCACACAGTTGACAACGACCTGTGCGCCTTTCAGTATTTTGAGAACATCATCCCGTTTATTGACATCACACTGTTCGACCACAATGTTGGGTAAGCCGATCGATTTTGCCTTTTTCTCTGCAACGTCCTTTCTCAGATCAACGATGGCAACCTTACTCTCAGGTGAAAACTGTGCCAGATCAGCAACAACCTCGCTCCCCATATCTCCTGCGCCGCCGAGTACGACAAATTTCATACGCCCTCCTTCATTATTCTTTATCCTTGAAAGCATCACGCAAAAGCCTGCTCTGTCTTTCAAAAGCCTTGCGCGGGTCTCTCGGAGGATCCTTCATCATGGTAATCTCCTGTGTTATGAGCCTTGTGAGGTTCAACACATGTGCCTCGCCTTTCTTCATCTCTATGCCCTTTGTTTTTGTCGTACCGTGAGAGACGGGCAGAATGACAATCTCTCCAGAGATTTTTCCATACGTGGTTTCCTTGGTCACAGGGACCTTATGACCTATGTAAATGGCCGGCGATATTACAGAGCCATTCACTTTTACAAATAAATTAGGTGCGTTCAAGGGTACACCTTCAACAATCACGCGAAGCATTGTTCTCATACAACAGTTCCGTAGTTCAAATTTGGTAAAAAATCAATGAAAGTGGACTGTCATGCCGTTTTTAACTGGTAAACGCCATGCATATAACATCATCTGTTTTATCAACGATGACGAATCCGGGCTCCACCATGATTTTGATGTATGGCTCGAAAATCTTGCACCTCATGAACCAGTAAAGCAATACCATCACAATACCGGAGAAGAAAATGCCGATGCGCACCTGAAGCGACAGGTCATGGGTAGGGAGGCCGTGTCCGGCCATTGGCGGTGGTAATGATCTTTAACGAACAAAAATATGAAATATAATTCATCTATATAATATAACTAATTGTATAATAATAACTTTATCTATGTATAAATAATGAATGAAGTTTTCCTTGACATCGAGGAATGCCCGTGTAATGTAAGGATGGAGGGAGGGAAGTTTATGTCAAAATCTATTGGTATTACACTATCCATTATTTTCACGGTATTCCTCATTTCCGGATGTTCATCAAGTAAATCATCGGCAAGGAACGCCAACCCTTATCTTTCTGACAGTGCGTGGCCGATAATACATCAATCGAGTTCCCAAAATGCGAGTTCTCCTTTTGCAGGACCAGGCAGTTCTGCCGGCAATCCTCTGCAGGTTGATTTCATTACCAGCACTATCCAGGGGACCGGTCCCGTTGTTTTCGATTCAAAAGGCAATGTGCTTTTTGAGAAGGTTGCTATATTGAACCAAACGCATATCTTCAGCAAACTTGATCCTGTTACCCTGAACACCATAACATCGTACACCGTAAGTGTTTCAGGCGCTGATCCGATGAATGGCCTCTACTCCTTTGTCGATTATCAGGACTGCTGGTGGAATGCTTATAATCAAACATTCTTAAGATTGTGTTTTCATGGAAACACTATAGTGCAGGATATGTCTTTGAATCTTTCTGCCTTGTATCCTACGGAGATTACTTCCGATGACTCTATCGTAAGTATGAATCCTTTATATACCTCCCCCGGTATGATAGATATAGCATTTGTTACGGAAGGCCTTAAAGGCGTGCATCAGGGAGGATATTTTACCCAGCAGATCATAGGGGCAAAAGTGGGGGTGCTCCGCATAAACAATGACAGGAGTACGAGCCTTTTTTTACAGAATTTTACGGACGAAGATATAACGAACAGCTTCGCCGTTGCTCCTGATGGCGGCATATATGTAGTCACGGATAAGCATGCCGTGAAGCTCATGCTTCAGCAGATATGCTCATGCGGCGCCGAAGCATTGAATATACTATGGGAAGTGCCCTATGACACAGGTTTGCCTATTCAGCAGATCCCATGTGATAATTCAACACCGGATTGGGAGTGCAGAATCAATGTTACTTTAAACGGCGGAAGGCTCAGTCCGGACGGTTCCGGGACGACTCCGACACTGATGGGACCTGAACAGGATTATATGGTATTCGCCGACGGTGAACTGCCCGTGCACGTAATCGCTCTCAGGACGACGGACGGCACCTCTCTCACCGCAGACAACCCGGTTCCGTTCACTGCATCCACTGCACAGACAGAAAATATATGTACTTCTTACGGGAATAAATTCGTCATTGAAAATAACTACAGCAGCGGGGTTGCAGGGTATGAGATAACAGGGCAGACAGGGCACGAAAGCGTGAAACTGCTCTGGGTCAATAATGATGTGTTTGCTCCCAATGCAGTTCCCCTTATATCCGGTATTTCGAATACGGTTTATCTCTATGAGATGCAGGGACCGAGTTTCTATCCACTCACCACGACGACGCAGCAGTGGTTCGTAACTGCGCTCGATCTGAGTACCGGGGATATTTTGTGGAGGAAACCGATCGGCGAGGGGATCGGGTACAACAGCATATATGCCCCGCTCTCACTCGATAATAAAAAACACATCTATATAGGTCTTTTCGGCGGACTGCTCAGGGTGGATTGATGCACAAGGTAAATAATAGAAAAGAGCTGGTCAAACAGCGTTTGATAGCGGCAGCAATAAAGGTTATAGGTGCAAAGGGATTCAGGAAAACGACCGTCCCGATGATTGCCAAAAAAGCAGGTATAGGCACAGGAACGTTCTATCTGTACTTTAAAGACAAGTCGCACATATTTGCAGAGGCAATCATACAGGTCAGCACAGGTTTAAGGAACTATATAGACGATATGTTCCAGAAAAAGCTCGAATCGTTTCAGGACAATCCGTCAAACCCTTATAACACTACCTCTGCTCTCAATGATATATACAACGCCTTTTTCGATTATGTCGATAATTACCATAACCAATTTATCATCTTATTCCGCGAAGGATTTAGCCGCAATGAGGACTTTGCAGGTATCTTGTGGCAGACCCATAGAAATCTTGCGGAGGATACGCGTATCAGGCTTTTAACCGCAGCACAACTCGGGATCATAAGACCGTTAAAACGGGCAGAAGCAGAGACAATTGCATGGGCAATGGTCGGCATGCTTTCACAGGTTGCACAGCTCTACATTACTGATTCTCATGATCGACCGGAGCTCATAAACATACTGGTAGATTTTACCATAAGCGGCATCGGGAAAATCGGGAGGCAAAAATGAATGCGAAAATAACGGGCATATCCGGTCATTTGGACGGGCTTCCGGCGAAATCGCTTTTCGGGATGACGGACAGTCTGGGTATCAAAAGGAATACAAATTGAGTACAAGGAGGAACTATGGTTTCATCGCAAGAGGTTAGATCTATATCGAAACAAGAGCCGCGTTTTGATGACAGCCTGTTTAGTCTGCAGGCCATGCCGAAACTCCCCAAAGGTATGGTGAAAGAAACCAAAAAAGCCATTGCCTTTGCCAGAAAATTTAGCGATGAAGTTGTCCGGCCGCATATGCTCGATGTAGACCGGCAGACGCATGAGGATCCGGAGTATCTTCCCTGGGATCTCATCAAAAAGGCCAATGAATGGGGTTTTTATACCATGTTTATCCCGAAGCTCTTCGGGGGCCAGGGGTTCAATATGCCGTCCAGCGCCTCTGTAGTCGAAGAGCTTTCCTCGGCTTGTGTGGGCATGGCCAACGTGGTCTTTGTCCACTATCTCGGCGTAGCAGGAATCCTGGCTTCATGGAACGTATCCCTGGCCAATAAGATATTCAGAGAAGTAACTGAAGGCCAGAAGAACGGCAACCCCTGCCTCATCTCGCTCGCAATCACCGAACCTGGAGCTGGCACGGATGTGGAGGAAAACGCACTGATCGATCGCGCCCGCCTGGGCTGCTCTGCAAAAAAAGTCGAGGGCGGGTATATCGTGAACGGCAGTAAGATTTTTATTTCCATGGGGCACCTGTCCACCTGGTGCTGTCTGATCGCGTACACCGACCTGAAGAAGGCCTCGGAAAACACCGTGACGTTTGCAGTCAGGACCGGTACGAAAGGGTTTAGCTTCGGTAAGCATGAAGATAAAATGGGTCAACGGGTATGTCCGGCAAGCGAGTTGATCTTCGAAGATTGTTTTATACCGGATGAATATGTCCTGAGCGACTCCCGTACCATGTCCGGCTCAGGAACGCGTTCGATCGCGGCTTTGATAGAGCAATATATCCATTTTGTGGTCGAAGTCACCAGACCCGCAGTGGGGGCATTCGGTACCGGTGTGGCAAGAGGGGCATATGAAACAGCCCTCAAGTTCGCCAGTGAGACCGAAGTGGACGGCAAGCTGCTCATCAATCATGAGTGGGCACAGGCCATGCTGGCAGAGATGTATAAGAATGTCGTCATCGGCAGGCTCAGTTATACGGAGGCGAACTATGCCAACGGACTTCCGGGCGGCATCTACAACATCCTCCAGCGAAAGCCTATCTACTATTACCAGAAGTACGCACCGAAGGTTATTTTCGATCGACTTGTAAGCCCGTTCCTGAACCTGAAGATTACTTCACGGATCTTTCACAAGTTGTTTGTGGACAGCCAATCCATAGAAGATCAGCATCGCTGTTCCGGGTGGGCGTCACTGGCGAAAATCGTGGGAACGGATATGGGCGTAAAGAACAGTCAGATGGCACTCGAGATGATGGGACAGGCAGGCCTGAGACATGAGCGCGGTGCCGAAAAGTTCCTGCGGGATTCCAAACTTCTGCAGATCTACGAAGGTACCAACCAATTGAACCGTATCAACCTTTTCAATAACCTGATCGGGTGTTCCATTCCGCAGGTCCGTGAATTTGAAGGATAGGAGGGATAATCATGTTAACTACGATAAAATCCGAACTGAAATCTTTTGAAGAACTTGCACGGAGCTTCGCAGTCAAGGAGCTTGCCGCCAACCGGAAAGCCAATGACCGATATCCCTTCGGACCGTTTTTTGATTCCGTCATAGCCAAGGCATATGAAGTTGGACTGCTGGGCATAACTCTGCCGGAGGAGTGCGGCGGTATCGGACAGGGTATGAGCGCCCTGTGTATCATCCTCGATCGTATCAGCGCTGTGGACGCGAGCCTGAGCGGAATTATTTTTACCAATGCTCTTGCCCATGAGATAATGCTTTCCGCAGGGTCCAAAGACGTGCTGAAAGACATCATGGAACGAGCAGCCGGTGCCGGGTCTGTTTTGATAGCATACCCTGCTTTTTTTAATCCTCAGGAGTCACCTCTCAAGCTTGAGGCTGAAAAAACAAACGGTACCTATAGTCTCAACGGTGTGATCGAATATGTCGTTCTGGGCGGTCTGGCAGATCATGCGCTGTTACCGGCGCGTATTCAGGGACAGGACGGGTATGCGTTCTTTCTTGTCAAGCGGGATAATAGGCAGAGTAATAGGCGACTGAGCATGAGCGCACCAATATTCAGTCTGGGCATGCATGCCTGTCCTGCAGTGGATCTTACGCTTGCAGGGGTCGAAGGCACGCTCATAGGTAAAGAAGGCCTGGGCGCCCGGTATTTCGATCATGCGTCAGACCGTATGCATGCGGCAGTTGCTGCCATGCAGTGCGGTATCATGAAGGGGGGTTTTCAGGAGGCACTTTCCTACAGTCAGGAGCGGTTTCAGGGCGGCTGGGAGATTATCAACTGGTCAGCACTGCGTATGCTGCTCGCCGATATGGCCGTGCAGGTCAAGATAGCGGACATGGCTGTTTCCGGAGCTGCGCTGGCTGTCGAGCAGCAGGTGCCGCAATGGGAACTCTTTGCACGGGCAGCGGCACTGCACCTGTCTGAACTGGCATGTAAGCTGACGACTGACGGTATACAGATTTTAGGCGGCAACGGCTATATGAAGGATTACGGTCAGGAAAAACGATTCCGGGATGCAAAACAGATCCAGGCTTTGATGGGGCTTGCTCCCCTGCGTAAGCTCAAGCTGGTCAATTCGATGGTGAAAGGTTAAGGACGATAAGAGGAGAAAGGATTTCATGAAGTCGAAAAAATCAATAAAATCCCTCCCTGCCTCCCTTTTTCAAAGGGAGGAGAAAGAATTGTCCCCCTCTTTGGAAAAGAGGGGTAAGGGGAGATTTTTTGGGTTGCGGCTGAAAGCCGCATTAGAGGAGAATACCCATGATAAACCTGAATGATACGCATATCGCCCATGAGACGGGGGACCGCCTCCCGGAGCCCGGAGACGCGTTCAATGCGATTGAGCATGTCATCTATAACCGCAGAAGTGTGAGGTTTTATGAAAAAAACAAGCAGGTGCCTGAATACATTATACGAAGGATAATCGAAGCTGGCAGATTTGCACCATCAGCCGGTAACGGCCAGCCGTGGAAGTTTATCGTGGTACAGGATCAAAAAATGATCAAAGAGATGGAAAGCGATGTCGTAAAAATGTTGAAACGCGTGATGAAGTTTGGATGGTACCTCGGTTCATGGGCAAAACATAAAGAATGGATCGCTAAGACCCTCATGCGGTTTCTGCCCAACCTGTTTCATCCCGTACCATTCGGAGCAATGAGACTCATAGTCGATGGTAAGCTCGGATTATGGCACGGTGCACCGACGGTGATCATTTTGCTGACGGATAAGCGGTCTCCCGGCGACCCGTTCCTCGATACGGGTATTGCAGGACAGAACATGGTCCTTACTGCACACAGTTTCGGGCTCGGGACGTGCTGGGTCAGTTTCATGACACCGCTTTCGATGTACCGGAAGTGGAGAAAACGTCTCGGCATCCGTTACCCCTATAAACTGGTAACTTCCATTGCCATCGGCTATCCGCGCGGGACCCCGGACGGTGAAGTGTCACGGGAAACGCAGGCCATCGACTGGTTCGGCGAGAACGGGACCTTTAAAGTGGTTTACTGAGGATATGCTATGACCGAACACTTAACTATAAGAAAAAGGATAAGCATTGAAAGTTTTAACAGGTTTGGCAAGGATGTGAGCTTTGGTGTTGTCGTCATAGATCAGGACACCTGTAACGGCTGCGGTTACTGTATCAAACCGTGCCCTGCCCATGTCATTGAAGTGAAGGATAAAAAAGCGCACATGGTCAAAGAGATGCCGTTCTGCATTTCGTGCGGGGATTGTGTCGCGATATGTCCCGAGCATTCTATAGGGATCAAAGAGTTCATCAAATTCAGAAAACATTTCTACTACCTTGATCGCGGTACTCCAGAGCCGCCAAGGAAATTTTGAGGAGCATATAAATGAGAGACGTATTTGTCATCGGTTCACACACGATAAAGTTCGGCAGGTACCTTCAGAACGGCATCAAGGATCTTACGGCATGGACCGCAGAGGGCGTTTTTAAGGATGCGGGCATCGAGAAAAAAGACATTCAGTCCGCATGGTTTTCAAATTCAGGATGGGGCATGCGAAACTACCAGCACTGTATCCGCGGACAGGTGGCACTGAGGCCCCTGGGTATAGACGCTATTCCCATAACGAACATCGAGAACGCGTGTGCGGGAGGCTCGACCGCTTTCCACGGGGCATGGAAAGACGTGGCATCCGGACTGGTCGATATATCACTGGCAATCGGTGCGGAGAAGGTCTACGCCATGAACAAGTATGCGATGTTTGCCGGGTTCATGAGCGGGCTCGATGTGGAAGGGATCTTCGATCAGATCGAATATATAAAAAGGACTGCACCCGAGATGCTGGAGGTGCCGGGTGAGATGCCGGTTATGGGAAAAAAAACAGGGGTAAAAAAGAAAAAAAGCGGTTCTCAGGGCAAACTGCACGACTACTGGAACATGTTCGCAACCTTTATCATTCTGGGAGAGAGCATGGGCTACGATAATGTCAGGAAGCTTTTGAAAAGCATGAAAGGAACAGGGAAGGGGGCAGGCACGGACCATTCCCCATTTATGGATGTCTATGCATTTGCAGCACGGGCGCATATGAAAAAATACGGGAGTACCATGCGTCAGCTTGCGGTCATTGCATCAAAAAACCACTGGCATTCCACCATGAACCCGAATGCCCAGTACACGTTCGAGGTATCCACAGATGATGTGCTGAATGACCGGATGGTCTCCTACCCGCTTACCAGGGCCATGTGCGCACCGATCGGTGACGGGGCTGCCTCGGCGATCCTCGCGTCTGAGGACGTGGTAAAGCGGCTCGGTGTTTCGTCCAGGGCAGTCAGGGTACGTGCATCCGTACTTGTTTCAGGCAGAACGCGGTCGCAGGACGAGCCTGATATCGGAGAGAGGGCGGGTAAGATTGCGTATGACAAGTCCGGTCTGGGCCCCGGCGACATAGACCTTGCAGAGGTGCATGACGCGACTGCCTACGGCGAACTTCACCAGACAGAGGCCCTCGGGTTTTTTCCCATGGGAGAAGGGGGCGTCTATGCCGAGAAGGGTGAAACAAAGGTCGGCGGTAAAAAGCCAATCAATACGTCCGGCGGACTCCTGTCTCGCGGACACCCTATCGGTGCATCAGGACTTGCGCAGATCAACGAGCTCGTTACCCAGCTCAGAGGTGAAGCAGGCAACAGGCAGGTTAAGAACGCCCGCCTTGCGCTGGCGGAGAACGGAGGAGGGGCACTCGGCAACGAGGAAGCAGCGCTCTGTATACACATTTTGGAAAAACTGTAAGCATAAGGGATCGATCCATGACAACTGTTAAGCTTATCAGAAAATTATTGGGTGGGGTCGTGGTCCTTTTTTGGGGAGAGTTCAGACGCGGCACGCTTCGCGAGACTCTGCGGCTTACCCGCGAGAAGGGTAAGCTTACCGTGGCGCATGATATTTCACATGCCGGGCTCCTGGAAGAGAAGGCCGCACAGAACGGGGACCGACCGTTTTTAAACTACTACGGCCGGAGATTTACGTACGCTGAAATGGATGCGAACGCAAACAGGGTCGCTCATTACCTTCAGGGGGTGGGAGCCGAACCCGGTAAGACAATCGCGATCATGATGAAGAATTCGCCGCAATGGCTCGATGTGTTTTTCGGCGCACAAAAGCTCGGCATGTGCGCTGTGCCCGCAAACATAGCCTTACGCGGGGATCAGCTCGCACATATATTCAACCATTCGGGCTCCGATTATGCCTGTATAGACCATGATCTGCTGCCGTTTTATGAAAACATAAAAAGCAAGCTGCATATACCGCCGGTGATTATAGTAAATCCCCGGTCTGCAGGACAGGAGTTCCTTGCGCACCATGGGTACGTTTCTCTGGATAAAGCATACGATCATGACAGTATACCTGCCAGGCCCGCAGTATCGGCGCGGGAAGGCGATCCCTGTCTTCTGTTATACACATCCGGAACGACTGGTCTTCCGAAAGGCGTTCCTACCTACTACGGCAGGACCAACATAAGGATGATGAGCCTGCTCAACAGGGCGCTCCTGAACAAGGATGATGTTTATTTTACCTGTCTTCCTTTATTCCATGCAAATGCCATAATACTCACGGTCACCAGCGCGATGAATGTAGGCGCACAGGTGGCGCTCAGGGAGAAATTCAGTGCAAGCCGCTTCTGGGACGAGATACGGGAAACAGGGGCGACCCTGTTCAATACTATAGGCGGAATAATACCTATCCTGATGAAACAGCCGGAAAAGCCAAACGATCGCAATCATTCGGTTACGCAGGTGCTCTCGGCGGCATGTCCGACGGATATGTGGGAGGCGTTCGAGAAAAGGTTCGGCGTTAAACTCATCGAGGGTTACGGTGCCGTGGATGGAGGCGGGATCATTGTTATGAACTACGGTCAGGCGCCGGCCGGCAGTATGGGGAAACCCTTAGGCTCGAAGTACCGTATCGTCGATGACGACAATAAGGACATACCGTCAGGTCAGCCCGGAGAACTGATTTTTTTCGCCGGGAAAAAGGCGGGGAATGCGGTGGAATATTTTAAAGATGAAAAGGCAACCTCATCCAAGATCAAGGACGGATGGATTCACACCGGCGATATGGTCTATGCGGATAAAAAAGGTTACCTCTATTTTGTCGGAAGAAAAACCGAATCCCTCAGACACAGGGGCGAGAATATCTCTGCTTATGAGGTTGAGCATGCACTACTCCAGCATCCGGATATCGTTGAATGTGCTGTCTATGCAGTACCGTCGGAACTCGGAGAGGACGATGTCATGGCTGCAATTGTACCTGTTGAGGGCAAGACCATCGAGCCCGGGAACTTGTATGAATTTCTTAAAGATCACCTTGCTAAATTTGCAATACCCCGTTACTTCCGTTTTATGCCGGAAATGCCCAAGACCGAGACCCAGCGCGTCATCAAGAAGGTCCTGGAAAAGGAAGGTCTCACCCCTGATACCATGGACATGGACGCCATAGTCAGGGATGGGAAGAGCGTATAAGGCATAAAGCAGAAGACCCCGGAAAAGTATGTAAGTATGATAGCTTGACATGAGGAAGGTTTAAGTCTTTATTGATTGCGGAGAAAAAACTGATGAATTTCAAAGAACTTGGCATATCAAACCAGATACTAAAATCTGTCAATGAAATGGGTTTCGAAGAACCCACCCCGATACAGAAGGGAGCGATCCCTCCCGGACTGAACGGAGAGGATATTATAGGACAGGCACAGACAGGAACGGGCAAGACTGCCGCTTTTGCAATACCGATGCTTCAGCTCTGCAAAAGAGGAGCGCATCCTTCCGCAATAGTCCTTGAACCAACGCGTGAGCTTGCCATACAGGTTTCAGAGGAGTTTAACAAAATCGGGAAATACAGCGGCTTGATTTCGCTTCCCATCTATGGCGGCCAGTCCATTGATCGCCAGATCCGTGCACTGAATAAAGGCATCGATATAGTGATAGGGACACCCGGCAGGGTAATTGATCATATCCACAGGGGGACACTGAAACTCAACAAGGTAAGCATTGCTGTTCTTGATGAAGCCGATGAGATGCTCAATATGGGATTTATAGATGACATCGAGGACATCCTCGTAAAGATTCCCCGGGAACGGCAGACCATGCTCTTTTCCGCAACCATTAACAATAATGTCTTGAGCATTTCAAAAAAATACATGCGTGACCCTGTCAAAGTCATGGTAAACGTCGCAGACATCGTCGTTCCCAAAATAAAACAGATCTTCTACGAAGTACGCGAGGATGAAAAGCTCGATGTCCTCTCGAAGATCATAGATATCGAAGACCTGTACAGGTGCCTTGTATTCTGTCACACAAAGAGAGAAGTTGACCATGTTGCTTCAAAACTGAAGGAGATGGGATACAATGCAGATGCAATCCACGGTGACTACTCCCAGCCCCAGAGGAACACGGTCATGAAGCACTTCAAGGACGGTTCTGTAGACATACTTGTAGCAACGGATGTGGCGGCAAGAGGGCTCGATATCCAGGATGTATCTCATGTAATCAATTACAGCATTCCACAGGATCCTGAAAGTTATATCCACAGGATTGGCAGGACCGGAAGAGCTGGCAAACCGGGGATAGCGATTATGTTCATTACACCGAGGGAATACAGGGAACTCCGGCTTATCGAAAAGATTGCAAAAACAAAGATATCAAAGAAAAAGCTCCCGACATCGACAGAGGTCATGGAGGCACGACAGCAAACAATACTTGACGACATCGCTTCAATAATAAAACAGGAATCCTACGTGAATTTCGTTCCTGTTGCACAAAAAATGCTTGAAATGTACGAGCCGTCTGTCTGTGTCGCCGCAGTAATGAGTATGTCATTCAAGGACACGGCAAAAACCGAGGAAAAGAAAGAGCCTGCCGAGATGAGCAGGCTGTTTATGACAATCGGTAAAAGGGATGGCGTAGCTGTTAAGGACATTATAAAAACATTTACGGCAGAAGCAGGCGTGCCGTTCAGCGAGCTCGGCAGGATAACCCTTATGGATGCATTTACTTTTGTCGAGGTGTCCAAGAATTATGCCGAGCGGGTGGTACAATCTGTCGATAAAATCATGCTGAAAGGCAAAGAAGTCAGAATAGAAAAGGCGCGGGAAAGAAAAAAAGGATAACCTTTTACCCTGTTGGAGAAAACCACCATCGGCCGATACCGTGAGAGAAACGAGTTCTCGAACGGGGTTAACGGCAAAAAACCTTGTTTCTCTTGCTTCATGTGTAGTATAGAAATCACATGAAGAACATAAAACATAAAAAACAGAACAAGGATAATGTATTTAAACTGTGGGGAGGCAGGTTTGAGCAGGAGCCGGACGAAGCGGTAAACAAATTTACCAATTCGCTCCTGTCTGACATGCGGCTTGCCCTGTATGACATAAAGGGCAGCATTGCACAGGCTGAAGGGCTCGTGCGCGCAGGCATATTCAATCCGTCCGAGTTCAAAAAGACAAAGAACGGATTGAGAAAAATAGAACTTGAAATCCTGACAGCACGGTTTGTGACTGACGAGAAAGACGAAGATATACATACAGCCATTGAAAGAAGACTTCATAGCCTGATAGGCGATACTGCTTACAAGCTTCATACAGGCAGGAGCCGCAACGATCAGATCGTTACGGCATTCAGGCTGTACCTGCTCGATGAGATAAAGGTCATTATCTCAAAGCTGTTGCGTATCCAGTCTTTGATTTTATCGCAGGTTTCAAAGTATTCCGGGGTAGCCATGCCGGGATTTACGCATACGCAGCATGCTCAGCCGGTGCTTCTGAGCCATCACCTGCTCGCTTATGCGGAAATGTTCAACAGGGACATTGAGAGACTCTTCCATGCGTACTATTCGACTTCCGTGATGCCGCTTGGTTCAGGTGCGCTCGCAGGAACGCCTTATCAGATTGACAGGGATGCAATGGCAAAACTGCTTCAGTTCAAGGAGATAAGCAGGAACAGCATCGACGCTGTTTCTGACAGGGATTTTGCCATTGATACGACACATGCATTCAGTGTCTTGATGATGCATTTCTCACGATTTTCGGAGGAGCTTATACTGTGGTCAACGGATGAGTTTGGCTTTGTTTCATTGCCTGATTCGCTGACAACAGGCAGTAGTATCATGCCTCAGAAAAAGAATCCGGATGTTGCCGAGTTAACCAGAGGTAAGACGGGCAGGGTCTATGGATCGCTTATGAACCTGCTTACCATGATGAAAGGGTTACCGCTTGCCTATGACAGGGATATGCAGGAAGACAAGCCTGCTGTATTTGATGCAGTCGACACGGTAAAGCTTGTTCTTGAGGTATGGGTACCCATGATATCCGGTATAAGGTTTCATGTTGAAAGACTCAACGAATCCATGACTTATGGTAATTTACTTGCAACCGATATCGCGGATTATCTCGTAAGACAGGGGATGCCTTTCAGGAAGGCGCATGAGCTTACAGGGAGAATTGTGTTGTACGCAATTAAAAAGGACGTGGATGTAGCATTATTGGATTATGAAGTTTTTAAGGCATTTTCACCGCTATTCAAACCTGACATAAAGCATGTGCTTGACATTAAAACCTCTATAAACAGCAGGGCTGTTCCCGGCGGTACTGCCGAGAAACAGGTAAAGAATGCAAGCGAACAGCTTGAAAAAAAGATCAGGCATTATGAAAATTTCCTTAAAAGGATATAAACTTCTTTTACCTCTTATCTTGTTGGTGCTTATTCAGTGCGGTTTGAAAGCCCCGCCCGTGCCTTATCCGCTTTCAAAACCTGTCGCGATAAACAATCTTACTGTATTGGCACGGGGGAATGGTGTACTGTTGTCGTGGACCATCCCGGATAAAAACACTGACGGGACAGTGCTTAAAGACATAAAAGGCTTTAACATGGTAAGAGCTGCCCTTCCTATAAGTGATATCGGTACGGAGAAAAAGGAAGTTTACAAACAGTGGAGATGGGTGAGTAAGCCGGGCCAGCATTATATGACTATCAAAGATACGGATTTGGATTACGGGGTCAGGTATTCCTATCTCGTGTTTACGGTTACAAAGGATGATATTGCGAGCGATCTATCGAATACAGCGGTCGTTTACTGGGACAAGTCTTTTCTTAAGCCATCGGACATACGGGCGAGGTCAGGCGATTATTTTGCAGAGCTTTCATGGGTTTCACCGAAGACATATGCGGACGGGTCCCGCATCGATAAAATCATATATTACAACGTATACAGGAGCTTGAAGATGGACGATTTCCCGCTGTTCCCGATAAATCCTGCACTCATATCGGGCACAACCTATATCGATGGGGATCTTAAAAACAATACGCCTTATTTTTATGAAGTTACGAGCGTATCAAAAGTGAACACTACACCTATCGAGAGCGTACCATCCTCACAGATCATGGTAATTCCGGTCGATAGTGTGTCTCCTGCGAGGCCCTACGGGCTGTCGGCAGCACCTCTGAAACAGGGCATTGCATTGAGCTGGGAGTCAAATACGGAATCAGACATTCTCGGATACTACCTGTACAGAAGTACGGGGAACAGCAAGCATTTCAAACGCATAAATGCTCAACCACTATCTGCAACGACTTATGTGGACACCGGAGCATATGAAGGCTATACTACATACTATGTGACCGCTGTTGACGATTCACCGCAGCACAATGAAAGTCCACCGTCGGAAAGTTATAAAATACTTTACCCTGTGAGGAAGCCAGTCCATTGATGGCGGAAACATTGTTTAAATTTTGAATACCCTATAGAAAGGGTATACCTGCACTCCTGCGTGCGGGCACGTACTTTCCAACGGGTTGATAGGAGATAGAGATGAATTTTTTTAACTATAGGAATGGAGTGCTTTACTGTGAGGATGTAAGGGTCAAAACGATCACAGACAGGGTCGGTACACCTGTATACATATACAGCACAAGGACCTTAACACGCCATTACAATGTTTTTAAACAGGCATTTGTCAGGACAAAGCCGTTGATCTGCTATTCTGTAAAAGCAAATCCGAACATCGCAGTCATTTCACTTTTTTCATCACTGGGAGCGGGCGCGGATATCGTATCAGGCGGAGAGCTTTTCAGGGCGATCAAGTCGGGTGTTGACGGCAAAAAAATTGTTTATTCTGGTGTGGGAAAAACATCTGAAGAAATAGTCTATGCATTGGCTGAAGGTATTCTTATGCTCAATGTTGAATCGTTGGAGGAGCTTGATGCTATAGAGGAAGCTGCGGCATTGCTTGGGGTAAAAGCTCCGGTAAGCATACGGGTCAATCCTGACATAAACGCACATACACATCCCTACATATCGACAGGATTAAAGAAGAATAAATTTGGTATAGATATAAAGCTTGCAAGAGAAGCGTACAGTGTAGCGATGTCAAAACCTCACCTTAAGATAGTGGGAGTTGATATGCACATAGGTTCCCAATTAACGGACGTATCGCCTTTTATAGCTGCGTTAAAAAGGATGTTTGGACTTGTAAGAGAGCTGAAACATGACGGCGTAAACATACAGTATATGGATATCGGCGGTGGACTGGGTATAACGTATAAAGATGAACAAGCAGCATGCCCTGACAAGTATGCAGAGGCAATAGAGAGTACTTTGAAAAGCTTTGATGGCAGGCTGATACTTGAGCCAGGAAGGGTGCTCGTGGGGAATGCTGGTATTCTTGCAACAAAGGTGCTATATAGAAAAAGTAACGGGTTGAAACGGTTTATGATTGTAGATGCAGGTATGAACGATTTGATAAGACCGAGCTTTTATGGTGCATATCACGAGATAGTGCCTGCTGAAAAAACGCAGTCAAAAGCATTTAAACAGGATGTTGTAGGACCGATATGCGAATCAGGGGATTTTTTTGCACATGACAGAAGTTTGCCCCTGCTTGAAAGAAACGAGATTATAGCCTTGATGAGCGTAGGTGCGTATGGTTTCTCAATGTCATCAAATTACAATTCGAGAAAAAGGGGAGCAGAGGTGCTTGTGCACGGTAAAGAGTATTATGTGGTGAGGAAAAGAGAAACCAACAATGACCTTATAAAAGGCGAGCAGGTTCCTCCTCTATTGAGGATAAGGAGAAAAAATGGCTAAAAGGACTATAAAATTTACAAAGATGCAGGGGACAGGGAACCATTTTATAGTGATAGATGCGATAAAAAAGGAAGAGAAGCTTTCAACGGAGCAGATCCAGAAGCTTTGCACACCGGCTTTTGGTGTAGGTGCTGACCAGTTGTTAATGATACTTCCCTCAAAAAACGCTGATTTCAGAATGCGTATTTATAATGCGGATGGCGGTGAGGTGGAGATGTGCGGCAATGGTATACGGTGCGTCGCAAAATACGTCCTTGAGCATGGTTATACGAAGAAACACGAGCTGGAGATAGAAACACTTGCAGGCATTAAAAAACCGGTAATAAAGGGTGAAAGTATACGGGTCGATATGGGTGAGCCGATACTGGATGCCAAACAGATCCCTGTAAGGCTGAGCGGAAGAGTGATCAACAGGGCAATAAAGGTAGAGGATATGGAGTTTAAGATCACCTGCATATCCATGGGAAATCCGCATACAGTCATTTTTATGGACAAGATAGAGAAGTTTAATGTAGCAAAATACGGGCCTGCAATGGAAAACAACAAACTCTTTCCAAGAAAGACGAATGTCGAGTTCGTCGAGAAGGTCAACGATAATGAGCTCAAGATGCGTGTATGGGAAAGGGGCACCGGGGAGACCCTCGGGTGCGGTTCAGGGGCATGCGCTGTGGGTGTCGCTGGTGTGCTGAACAACAAAACCAGGGAAAAAGTCCTGATACATCTCAGAGGCGGTGACCTTGGAATTGAATGGGCAAAAGACAACCACGTATATTTGACCGGTCCGGCAGAAGAAGTTTTTACGGGAGAGATAAATGTCTAAACAGGTAAAAGGTATAATTACAGCAATAATTACACCATTTAAAGATAACAAAATAGATAAAAAAGCGTATAAATCGCTTATCGAGAGGCAGATAAAAGCAGGCATAAACGGACTTGTTCCGTGCGGTACTACCGGTGAATCTGCAACGCTCGATTTTGAAGAGCACGAAATGCTGATCGATTATGCAATAGAGGTCGCTGATAAAAAATGTCTCATCATAGCGGGAACAGGCTCCAACAACACCAAAGAGGCTATAAACCTCACATCACATGCCAAAAAAGCTGGTGCTGATGCAGCACTCGTTATAACGCCTTACTATAACAAGCCTACACAGAACGGCATGTATGAACACTTTCTGAAGATTGCAGAAGAAGTGGATATACCGCTTATCCTCTACAATGTGCCCGGCAGGACGGGTGTCAATATGATGCCGGAAACGGTTGCAAGGCTCTCAGAGGTTAAAAATATAATAGGTATAAAAGAAGCGACCGGCTCGTTGCAGCAGGTTACCGAGACAATAAAACTATGCAGGAAAGGTTTTATAATTCTGTCAGGTGATGACTTTACGGCACTTCCAAGCATTGCCATCGGTGCAAAAGGGGTAATATCGGTTACCTCTAACATTGTGCCGAAACAGATGGTAACTATGTTCACAGCTTATGAAAAAGGAGACATGAAAGCAGCTACTACGATAAACCTTAAACTATGGCTCCTGCACAATGCAATGTTCATAGAGAGCAATCCTATTCCCGTGAAAGCCGCGGCACATCTTATGGGCTGGATTTCGGACGAGATAAGGCTCCCTCTTACACGCATGACTGGTGCAAACCTGATCAAGCTCGAGACAGCCATGGCGGGATTAGGGCTTATCCATGCCTAAGCAGGTGAGCATTGCCGTTAACGGTGTTTTGGGCAGGATGGGCATGCATTTAGCCAGACTATTTTCTCTCGACCGGTCTTTTATCATTGCCGGGGGTATTGAACGGAAAGGTCATCCGTCCATAGGTGTCGATATCGGCATGCTGTTTCAGGGAAAGAATTCCGGCATAAAAGTCACGGATGATCCGGCGTCTCTCCAGACATCAGTAGATTGCATTGTAGATTTTTCAACACCAGCTTCGGCGCTGTTGATGCTTTCATACGCTCAACAGAGACATATATCTATGGTTATCGGTACGACCGGGTTTTCTCCGGAAGAAATGGATAAAATCAATCAGGCAGGCAGGGAAATAGCCATTGTTATGGCACCTAACATGAGTGTTTTGATGAATCTTACTTTTAAGCTTGTAGAATTGACCGCAAAAGTGCTCGGCGAAAACTATGATGCAGAGATCGTAGAGACACATCATAAAAACAAGGTGGATGCCCCAAGCGGCACAGCACTGAAATTGGCCGATACCATTGCGAACGCTTACGGCAAACCCCTGAAAGAATTAGCACGGTATGACCGGCATGGTACTATCGGTGTGCGGCCGAACGGCGAAATCGGAATTCAGACATTGCGCGGCGGAGATATAGTCGGAGAGCATACGGTCATGTTCATAGGCACAGGAGAAAGGCTTGAAATAACACACAGGGCGACCAGCAGGGAAAACTTTGCACAGGGCGCCTTGCTCGCTGCCAAATGGATTGTTGGAAAGCCCCCGGGCATGTATACCATGACCGACGTGCTGGGATTGAAGTAAGGCAGACACACCACATTATATCAAAGAACCGCTACCCAGTCTGCTGGGCTTTATCAGGACTACCAAGGAG
>JBBIVV010000038.1:0-22343 GCA_037439545.1 bacterium | reverse complement strand
ATGCACTCGTATGTAATATAATAGTCGGTAAAACTGGGCAGCTTTTTGACCGATATTAAGGTGAAAGATTTCTATCAGTTGCCGGTTGACGACAAAATCCGTAAAAGTGCCCTGCGGCTGGTCAAAAGAGGCGTGAGTACGAAGAAGGCCGGCCGGCAGCTTGGGATCAGCAGGCAAAGCATTGCGAATTGGCAAAAAGGAGTACACTAAGGGACATTATGCAACATAGTAATCGTATCACAGAGATAGACGAACTCAAGGAAAAGATTGATAAGTACCGAAAAAGAGGCCCAAAAGCTGTCCAGTTTTTCCAGAGCATTATAGTTTCTGTAGATGAGCTTAACGTGAGTCCGTGGGGGTTGATTGTAGTATGTCCAATTACGACTTTCAGAAAAGAGATACCGTTCAGATTACATGTTCTTATATCACCACCAGACGGAGGAATAAAGCATGACTCGATCGTTCGGTGCGATCAGATAAAATCAATTTCCATACAGAGGTTTGCAAAAAAATGGGGTGCTGTAGATGAACCCATAATGATGAAAGTGGAATATATATTGAGGAAAATACTTAATATATAAGACGACAATGGAAGGTCGTTAATAAGAAGAAAAAGGTGGGGAAATTTAAATTAGAGGAAAATCTTGACATTAAAAATGTGAGTCGTGAGGAAGGATATATAACGGAGGATGCATGAAGATCGTCTCCCGCAAGGTCGGTTTTCATAAAGATGTTTTTAAACCTTCTTTGTTAAAATCCATCGCTGTCTTTCTAATGTTTGTGTTCGCATGGACAAATCTTGGCATTTATCAAGCTGTTTATGCCGCAAAAAGTACCAAAGAGCCAAATACTTCTTCGAGTCTCCCACTTAAGGTAAGGGGGACAGAAGGGAGTTATGATCTTCATCAGGGTGAGGGGGCAAGTGGGTTAGAGGGTATCGTCAAGCGTATCCGTGAGCACGCTGAGAAAGCAGAGAGCAAAATCCCCTTTTCTCCCCCTTTAGTAAAGGGGGAAGGGGTACCCATGCAGGGCATGGGTCGGGGATTTAATCTTGAATCAGAAAAGGCAGAGTTCCAGAAAGAGAAGTCAGAGCCTGAGCAGGCAGATATACATTGAGAAGTATTCGGATCAGCTTCTCAATAATTTTATCGTAATCAGTGAGACCTCTATTCGGGTTATTCACTTTAAATAATCAACTCCTCTCCCCCGGTTTTAAATACCCGAACGGTTTATACCGAGGTAGAGGGCTGCCCTCAAAAGACTATAACCGAGTCGCCGTAAAAACTATAATTTACTTGCCAATGTCATGCATTCTGATAAAATATAAAAATAAGTATAAGGAGCGGAAAATGAAAATAAAATTAGTTTCCATGCTTACGATTCTCGGTATGTTTGCGGCATCGAATGCTACGGCGAAAAATTTATCGGAAAGGCTGGGTGTGGGATTCGATTCCCAAATAGGTTTAACACAGCGGCTCGACGCGGCATCCGCAAGATACTGGATAGACAGGGACATGGGGGTTCAGGGAGATTTTGCCTTTCTGAATCTTTCTCCGAATCAGGGCAGCAGTCAGACGGCATTCGGTCTTGGAGGTAAATTCCTTTACAATGTCATGGAAGAAACCAATATGAATTTGTATGTGGGCGGAGGCTTTTATGTTTTTACCCAGCCGGTAAACGGGGGAACGAAAGGCGGATTTAGTTTTGGAGCTTTAGGCGGCACAGAATTTTTTCTTCAAGGATTGCCGAACCTCGGATTTAACCTCGAATTGGATCTCGGCGTAAAATATCTTAATCAATACGGCACTGCATTCGGTATTTCCGCGGACTCGATAAATGCAGGTGTACATTATTACTTTTGACCATATATAATTTATTGTTGGGGGTGATTCGGTGAATCGCCCCTCATGTGAACGGCACCGAACGGATAGATTGCAGCAGGGGACCGGTAGCCTGATTTAAGGCAACCCTTATTATTGCATTTTTAAGAAAAACAATATAACTGATCTCATTATACGGAGGTTGTATGAAAAAAATATTACTATTTATTTCAATGGTATTCATTATAGCGGGCTGTGGCGAGAGTCAGCTCAACACGACCAATACATGTAAATCTTGCCATACGAATGCGGCTATGCTGCAGAATGCCGATTCATCGATAAATCCCTCTGATTTTCTCGTCACGGAGAATTTTCTTAATTCGCCGCATAATATCCTTCAATGCGCCGATTGTCATAAAGGGGACCCGTCAAACAGCTCCATGCAGCAGGCACACAACGGTATGGTCGATGATCCGTCGCTGAACCCAAACACTGTATGCGCAAACTGTCATGCGGGCATTGTCCAGAGCTACACGACAAGCCTCCACTATACCCTCGCGGGAGAGCAATCATACCTGAATAAGGTCTCATACCCTTACAATGATAATTTAAATGCGCCGGATAAGACTGACTGTCAGAGATGTCATGCATCATGCGGGAGCTGCCATGTCCAGAAGCCGCTCACCGGAGGACTTATCTCAGGGCATACATTTATGAACCCGCCTCCGATGCAGGAAACATGCGTTCAATGCCATAAAGATCAGGCGGAGGAGTTTCTCGGGTTGTCGGGTCAGGCACCCGATGTCCATTATACAAACGGGCTGCAATGCATCGACTGTCACGGTAACGGCATTCATGGAGATAACATAACCTATACGACCATGTGGGATGTTCAAGAGATGCCCCGATGCGGTCTGTGCCATACGGATGTTACCAATGGCACTTCAGGCATTACCGAACACAATATGCCGAATATGAAATCCCTCAATTGCACGGTGTGCCATGCACAGCCTTATGCAAATACGTATGATTACACCAGTATGTTTGCGGGTGATAACTATATCGGTGCCGCAGGTATAACGGTCACGGATTTCAGAATAGGATTCAACACCATTACGACAGTATCGTACCTGTACACGACCGTAAGACATTATCCCATAACCAGAGACACATTCGATTACTTCGGCAAGAATCTATTGACAGGGTTCGATACAGTTCCTACATGGCAGACAACATCTCCGCACAACATACAGCTCATCGCACCGCAGAATGGCGCTGATCAGCCCTCGGCGTGTGCGAACTGTCACGCAAATAAAAATCTGTTTTTGACAAGAGATATGCTCGATCCGAATGATTCTGCTGCAAACCTCGGGGTCGCTGCTCAACCGCCTCCGGCTTTGAAGTAGGATGCGGTTGATATACCGCTCATCCCCGGAAGGCAGGACACCGGTATTTTATGGCAGGGACAATTCACGAATTGCCCCTCTCTCTATAACAAAACAAGGGTAATATAAATTTATGCTTATTCGGGAAACGTTAGAACAGCAGGAAAAGCAGATATTGCACCCAAAGGCAATGCTCAGTGTAAATTCAAAGGGAAGGAAGACACCGGAGCCTGCCTGTGACGTGCGCCCGATATTCCAGCATGACAGGGACAGAATCCTTCACAGCAAATCATTCAGGCGGCTCATGTATAAGACGCAGGTGTTGCTCCTGCCCAAAGGTGACCATTACAGGACCCGCTTGACTCACACGCTCGAAGTTGCACAGATAAGCAGGACCATAGCCAGATCGTTAATGCTGAATGAGTCGCTCACAGAGGCAATAGCCCTTGGCCACGACCTCGGCCACACACCGTTCGGACATGCGGGTGAGGCAGTGCTTAATAAGCTGAACCCCGGAGGATTCAAACATTACAAACAGAGCCTGCGCGTGGTTGACCTGCTTGAAAGGGACGGAAGGGGACTGAATCTTTCATTTGAGGTGAAAGATGGAATCCCCAAGCATTCCAAAGGAAAGGGCGACATACTGACGACATCACCGGATGTTACGGCAGTAACTCTCGAAGGCAGGATCGTAAGGCTTGCCGATATTATCGCATATATCAATCATGATATAGACGATGCGATACGCGCGGGTGTGATAAAGGATATGGATCTGCCTGAAAAAGCTGTCCGTATACTCGGCAGTGCATATTCAAAGCGGATCGATACCATGATAAAAGGCGTTATAACTGCTACCCATGATACAGATTATCAGACCATCGCAATAGAAGACCGCGTATTGTCTGCACTCGTCACCATGAGGACATTTTTGTACGAATCTGTCTATGAGAGCGACGTGGTACATCATGAGCTTGAGAAGTGCGAGAGGATTCTCGGTGAACTGTTCAATTATTATAAGACGCATCCTGATATTTTCGAGAAAGAGGCGGTCTTCAATAGAAGCGAGGACCCGATAGAAAGACGCATAACGGACTTTATAGCGGGCATGACAGACCGGTACGCACTCGACAGGTTCAATGAGATATTCATGCCCAAGCCGTGGAATATCGTTTAACAATTCTCTTTATTGAGCATAGAGGAACTATAGTTGTACGGAATGCAAACATGGATAAATTTGTTATAGAAGGCGGAAATAGATTATACGGGACTGTCAGGATTAGCGGTGCAAAGAATGCGGCCCTGCCTGCGATGGCTGCTGCACTGCTGACGTCCGGTGATGTGCACCTCGGCAGGGTGCCGTATCTTGCAGATGTCAGTACCATGGTTGAACTGCTTGAGAAAATGGGGGTGCGGACAAGCGGTTATGAACACAAGCGAAGACCTGCAGCAGGAAATACTGCCTTTTCAGACAGTATTACGATCAATGCATCGGGAATGAATACCCATGAAGCACCTTATGATCTGGTCAGGACGATGAGGGCATCCGTTCTTGTCCTTGGACCTCTCGTTGCGAGGTATGGCAGCGCAAGGGTTTCAATACCCGGCGGATGTGCCATTGGCAGCAGGCCCATAGACCTTCATTTAAAAGGTCTCGCAGCACTTGGAGCAAAGGTTTCGATAGATCACGGTTACATCGATGTGACTGCGCAAAGACTGAAAGGTGCAAAGATCGTGTTCGATACGACAACGGTAACAGGTACGGAGAACCTCGTCATGGCTGCATCACTCGCACAGGGTACGACGGTTATAGGGAATGCTGCAAAAGAACCGGAGATCGTGAGTCTTGCAGATCAGCTTGTAAAAATGGGCGGAAAGATACACGGGGCAGGCACGGACATCATTACCATAGAAGGTGTCGACAGGCTTCATGGCTGCAGTCTCGATATTATACCGGACAGGATTGAAGCAGGCACCTACCTTATAACTGCATGTGCTGCCGGCGGAGAGGTCGAGATAACGAACTGCAACCCGCGGCATTTAGATGCGCTTTTATCGAAGATAAAAGATGCGGGCATGGATTATACCGAAACCGGAGACCGCATCACCATAAAGAGAGAAAACCCCGCATGGATTAAAAGTGTCAATGTCAAGACGATACCTTATCCGAATTTTCCGACAGACCTGCAGGCACAGTTTATGGTGCTTATGACTCAGGGTGACAATACGAGCGTCATTACAGAAACCATATTCGAGAACAGGTTCATGCACGTGTCCGAGCTCAGGCGCATGGGTGCGAATATCGAAACAGAGGGCAATGTCGCTCTTGTAAAAGGTAAAACGAGGTTGATGGGAGCGCAGGTCATGGCAACAGACCTGAGGGCGAGTGCATCACTGGTAATAGCGGGTCTTATCGCTGATGGGGTTACGGAGGTGTCAAGGATATATCATCTTGACAGGGGTTATGAGTATATGGAGGACAAGCTGTCAAAGATCGGCGCAAAGCTGAAAAGGATGAAGAGTTCATGATAAAAAAAGGGACAAAAAAAAGAATAATAATCGGTCTTCCCAAGGGAAGGATGTTAAGTGATTCGGTCGCTGTGTTAAAGAAGGCAGGCCTTGACTTTTCACCGGCACTCGGGCAATCCCGCAGCCTCAGGTTCCAATCGACCGATAAGACGGCAGAGGCGATCGTTATCAGGGCTGTCGATCTGCTCACCTATGTCGAGTACGGTGCAGTCGACATGGGCATCATCGGCTACGACCTTATCAAGGAGCAGATGCACGATGTCATAACGGCACTCGCATTGAATTTTGGCGTGTGCAGGCTTTCAGTGGCTGAGCCCGCGGGGGGTAACGTGACCGGCAGGGCGGATTTATCGGGCATCAAGGTTGCCACAAAATATCCTTATCTCGCATCACAATACTTCAAGAAAAAAGGATTCCAGGCAGACATTATAAAGCTCTATGGTGCGGTCGAGCTTGCTCCGCTCTTCGGCATATCCGATCTGATTGTCGACCTTGTCTCGTCCGGGGAAACATTAAAGATCAATGGACTCGAAGAAAAAGAGACGATCATGAAATCTTCTGCAAGGCTTGTCGTGAACAGGGCGTCCATGAGAACAAAACGACAGGACATAGAATATATTACGGCACGTCTCAAAAAAGCCGCAGGGAAAACGGTATGATAAAGATAGTCAATCCATCCGGGATTCCGGGTATCCTTTCAAAAAGGAAAGGCTCATACGAGGATATTTACGGAACGGTTCGCAAGATTATCGACGAGGTAAGAAAAAACGGCGACGCGGCGGTTTTAAAATTCCGCAGGCTGTATGATCACATAGACTCGAACAATCTTCTGATAAAGCAAAATGACATAAACAAGGCTTTGCGCCAAATTGACCGCAAAACGAAAAAGTCGTTCGAGTTCGCGATAAAGAGGGTGACTGCGTTCCATAACCATGAAAAGAGCCATGTGATTTCATGGAAGGTCAAGGAAAGCAAGGGTGTCTCCTACGGCGAGTTTTTTACACCGATAGAAAACGTCGGATTGTATGTGCCCGGGGGGAGCGCCTCTTATCCGTCTTCCGTTATCATGAACGCAGTGCCCGCTATTATTGCAGGGGTAAAGCAACTATCGTTTGCAACACCGGTACCCAACGTTCAGGTGCTTGCAGCAGCAGGCATGCTCGGTATCAATAAAGTGTACTCAATGGGCGGGGCACATGCAATAGCCGCTCTTGCGTACGGCACAGAGAGTATCGATAAGGTCGACAAGATCGTCGGTCCCGGGAGCAGGTATGTTACCCTTGCGAAAAAACTCGTGTACGGCGATGCGGGCATAGATATGGTTGCAGGCCCCAGTGAGGTCGTTATTGTAGCGGATGGCAGCGTAGACCCGTCCTACATAGCAGCAGACCTGATGGCCCAGGCAGAACATGATGAACACGCAATGAGCGTATTGATTGCACCGGACAGGGCTTATGTCAAAAGGGTGGAACAGAAAATTCATTCATTAACCGGCTCCATGAGCAGGAAAGGGATCATACAAAAAAGCCTTAATAAAAATGGTTTTGCGGTACTTGCCGCTCGTAGAGAAAAGGCAATGGACATTGCCAATGCAATGGCCCCTGAGCACCTTGAACTCGCCGTGAAAGAACCGGAAACATACCTCAAATATGTCATGCATGCAGGCGCTGTGTTCCTCGGTGCCTATACACCGGAGGTGCTCGGCGATTATGTCGCAGGGCCCGACCATGTCCTTCCCACCATGGGTGCGGCAAGGTTTTCATCAGGGCTTGGTGTGTATGATTTTATGAAAAGGACTACCATGCTCCATGTGACGCGCGAGGGGTTCTCAAAACTTGCGCCCTACGCTGAAGAGATTGGAAAAGTGGAGGGTCTTGATGCGCATGTACTGGCTGCAAGGATAAGGAGATAAGAGCATGGAGATAACTATCGGCAGTACCGTTCTATCGCTTGTCAAGGGTGACATTACCCTTGAGAAGACAGATGCCATCGTCAATGCCGCCAATTCACGGCTTGCAGGAGGCGGAGGTGTAGACGGTGCCATACACAGGGCAGGGGGGCCGATGATCATGGAGGAATGCAGGAAAATCGGCAGCTGTCCTACAGGCAGTGCAGTGATCACCACAGCCGGTAATCTCAAAGCGAAGCACGTGATCCATGCAGTGGGTCCGGTGTTTCGTGACGGAAAGCATGCTGAGGATAAGTTTCTTGCAGACGCTTATAGAACAAGTCTTGAAATTGCAATGAAAAATAATCTGAAAAGTATTGCCTTTCCCTCCATAAGCACGGGGGTGTATGGATATCCCGTAGACCTTGCGGCAGAGGTTGCGCTCAAGGAAGTTATAGCATTCATTAAATCAAATAAAGGTCTGGAGCTCGTCAGGTTCGTGCTTTTTTCAGACAACGGTCTCCAGGTGTACGAGAAAACCCTGAAAAAACTGAGCTTATAGATGTTCAGCTTGAAAAAGAAAACTAATGGTGAACCGCATATGAGGGGCGGGGAAATTATCAGGGATATTGTTTTCGGAGCAAATGACGGGCTTATCGCGGCATTTGCCGTTGTCTCGGGCGTTAATGCTGCAGTGCAGACGAACAAGATTGTGTTAATTGCCGGCATAGCAGAGATGATAGGCGGTACCATTTCAATGGGCCTTGGCGCATGGCTTGCGGCTAAATCCGAGCGTGAGTACATTGAGAGCGAAAGGGACAGGGAATTATATGAGATAGACAACCTGCCTGACCGTGAAAGACAGGAAATAAGGGACATCTACAGTGCAAAGGGATTTGAAGGCCCCCAGTTGGATGAGATTGTTAAGACCATATGCTCCGACAAACGAAGATGGCTGGACATTATGATGAAAGAAGAATTGAACCTCAATGTCGATCAACCGAAGACCCCTTTGAAATCAGCGCTTGCTACAGGCACAGCATACGCGGTAGGGGCTGCAATGCCGACATTCCCGTACGCGTTCATTCCTGCGGGCAGTGCCTTTACGGTGTCGATCATTTTAACGATCCTGACACTCTTTTTCGTAGGTGCAGGAAAAACCTATGTTACCGGCAGGAACTGGCTGAAGAGCGGTATGGAAGCAGTACTCGTCGGCGTACTTGCGGGCTCTGCAACATACCTGATAGGAAAATTAGTGAGCAATCTGACAGGGATCTAAATTGCATTTTCCGGTTTTTGATTCTTTCTCTGTTGATGATATTTTGGAATAATGGTAGCTATTGAAAGTTATAAAATATATGATTAGTCTTACCGAACGAGATGCTCTCCGCAATCCCTTTTATCGATGCGGATCAAGGGGAACACTATAATGAATAAAAAATAAAGGAGAATGTATGTATCCGATTCTTTTTCACTACGGCCCGATTACGATTCACACATACGGTGTTGCAATGGCAACGGCGTTTATAGTCGCTATCTATCTCGCAACAAGAAAGGGTAAAAAGCTCGGCATGGATCCGAATATCGTCCTCGATATGAGCTTCTGGATTATGATCGGCTCTATTATTGGAGCAAGGATAGTGTTCGTGATAACGATGTGGGGCTATTATATGCAAAACCCCCTTGAGATGCTTGAGATCTGGAAAGGCGGACTTGTATTTTACGGCGGGTTATTCGGCGGTATACTCGCAATGTACGTGTATTTGAAATGGGTCGAGCAGGAGTTTTTTAAGTTTGCCGACCTTATTGCTCCCTATATGGGACTCGGCTATGCGATACATCGTGCATTCGGCTGTTATATGAATGGCTGCTGTTTTGGCAAGCCTACCACATTGCCCTGGCCCCTCGGTTCTGTGTTTTCACCTGACAGCGATGCCGGACTTGCTTATCCGGGACAGCGGCTGCTGTCCACCGAGCTTTTCGAATCCCTCAACGGACTGATCCTGTTCGGATTTTTGCTCTGGTACGGGAAGCATTTAAAAAAACATAACGGCGAGCTCGTCGGACTTTTCCTGGTGCTGTATTCATTTAACAGGTTTATCATCGAATTTTTCAGAGGCGATATCATTCGCGGGTTCGTAGGTCCGCTATCAACTTCGCAGTTCATAGCGATACCGACCTTTATTGCCGGATGGATTATTTTTGTCTGGGCAAGGACAAGAACTGACCATGGAAAACCTGCCGGGTTACAGAAAACTAAATAAAGCGCGCAAGATTCTCGGTGTGCCCGAGATAGCTACTCTTGAACAGATAAAATCCGCCTATCACCGGTTTGCGATGAAGTACCATCCTGACCGGTGTACTGAAAAAGACAAGCAAATGTGCACGAAGAAGATGACAGAGGTCAATCGCGCATATGCGGTCATTATGGATTATGTGCACAATTACAGATATATCTTTACAGAAAAAGCAATTAAGGAACAGGATACCGAGTACGCGGTAACAAGGTTTTTCAGGCAATACAAAGAAGGAAAGAAGTAGATATGCTGGATACGATATTCAAACCATCGAGTATAGCCCTTGTCGGTGCTTCAAAGGTCATAGGAAAGGTCGGGTACAGTCTTCTTAAAAATGTTATCGAAGGCGGCTATGCAGGAAGGATTTATCCGGTTAATCCGACGGCATCGGAAATACTCGGGATAAAGGTCTACCCTGATATTAAAAGCATACCCGATACGGTAGACCTTGTCGTATTCATGATACCCCCCAAAGCGATAATAACTTCACTGAAGGACTGCGCCGTGAAAAAGGCAAAGGCCGCGGTTGTCATATCTGCAGGATTTAAAGAGATCGGTGTCGACGGCGCAATTCTTGAGAAACAGTTGAAAGAACAGGCGGATGCCTGCGGCATTAGGCTTGTAGGGCCCAATTGTCTCGGGATCATAGATACAAAAGGCAAACTCAATGCATCCTTTGCAGCGGACATGCCCCTTTCGGGAGACATATCCATACTATCCCAATCAGGTGCACTGCTTACCGCACTGCTCGACTGGGCACTTGCCAATGACATGGGGTTTTCAAAGTTTATAAGCCTTGGGAACAAAGCGGATCTGAATGAAGCTGATTTCATAGAATATCTCGCTCAGGATCCCGATACGCGGGTCATACTCGGTTATATAGAGGGTGTTTCAGACGGCAGGGCATTTATAGAAAAGGCTTACCGTGCATCGAAGAAAAAACCCGTCATACTGATTAAAGCCGGTGGAACAAAGGTTGGAGCAAGGGCTTCCTCTTCGCACACGGGAACACTCGCGGGCTCTGATGCTGCATTTGACGCAGCCTTCAAACAGTCCGGGGTTATAAGGGCGCACACCATTGAAGAGCTTTTTGATATAGGCAAGCTTCTGGAGAGTCAGCCTCTGCCCAAGGAAGGCGGACTGGCAATTGTGACCAATGCCGGAGGACCGGGTATAATCACTGCGGATGCGACAGAGCGGTCGAATATAAGGCTTTCGCATATCAGCGACGACAGCTTACTCGCCTTAAAAAAGGCATTACCCCCGTCCGCGGCCTTTGGAAATCCGTTCGATATTATTGGTGATGCTCTCGCAGACAGGTATAAGTCCGCAATAGACGTTATAATCAAGGACAAAGATGTTGCAGGCATATTTATTTTGCTTACACCGCAGGACATGACGGAAATAAGCAAGACAGCAGGGACGATCGTCGATGTTGCAAATGAAATTGCAAAACCGTCAGGAAAGACAACGCTTGCAGTATTCATGGGTGGACGGGATGTTGCCCCCGGTATAAAGATACTGAATAACGGCAGGGTGCCGAATTATGTGTTCCCGGAATCAGCAGTAAAAGCTTACAGGATAGCCCTTGACTACAGGGACTGGCTTGCAGAGCCTGAGAAAACATATAAAAAATATGAAATAGATTTTTCTAAAGTCCAGCAAAGTCTGAATATGGTTCAGGCTTCAGGAAGGTCAAGCCTTGTCGATGTAGAGGCAAGAGGAATAGTTGAATTTTACGGCTTCAAAACGCCAAAGAGTATGCTTGCGCATACCCAGGAAGAGGCAAGAGATTATGCAGCATCCATAGGCTATCCGGTTGTTATGAAAATAGCATCACCCGATATACTGCACAAAACCGATGTCGGCGGCGTTATCGTGGGGATAAAAGATGAAAAAGAACTGGAAGCTTCATTTTCAACAATAACGAACAATGCAAAAAGGTTCATGCCCTCTGCAAGGATATGGGGTGTCGTAGTACAGCAGATGCTGAACAGAGGTATTGAAACTATTATCGGCATGCATATAGATCCAAACTTCGGGCCTCTTATCATGTTCGGTCTCGGAGGTATTTATGTCGAGGTGCTGAAGGATGTTTCGTTCAGAGTAGCTCCTGTATCGGAGGTGGAGGCTTATGAGATGATTAAGGAGATTAAGTCATATCCATTATTGCTCGGTGTGCGCGGCGCAAAAAAAATGGACATAGCTGCAATAGCGGACGGTATACTGCGCGTATCCCAGCTCGTTATCGACAATCCGGATATTGCAGAGCTGGATATAAATCCATTACTTGTACAGGAAGAGGGGCAGGGCGCCATAGCAGTTGATGCGCGTATTGCCATAAAACATTGAGGAGGTAAACACATGGTTCCTTTTTTTATTGGTTCAACAAACGGTTATTCGGGTAAAACGCTTTTATCGGCGGTACTCGGAAAAATGCTTCAGGAATACGGGTATAAAATCGGATACATGAGGGTCATCGGTAAATCAATAGGGAGCAGGGGCACGACACTGTACGATGTCGATGCCGAGTTTGTCAAAGGGGCACTCGGGCTCGCAGATCCGGTCGAGAAAATGTCACCGGTAATTTTAACGCATGATCTTATAGCATCGGTATTGAAAGGCAGGGAATTTGACGGCTTAACCTTATTCAAGGATGCCTACAAACAGCTCTCCGCGGACAAGGACGTTATGATTGTCAGCGGTGCTGCAAACCTTTATGAAGGTCTGACCATGAGGATCAACAGCCTGATTACGATCAAGGCATTGAATGCAAAAGCCGTGCTTATCGACCCTTACAGGGACGAGGTCTGCGTTGACTGCATACTTTCATCGAAAGAACTGCTCGGTGAAAGGCTCGCCGGTGTCATCATAAACAGGGTCACCCTCGATGACTTGGATTTCGTCGTACATGATATTGTGCCGTACCTTACGAAAAAGGGGGTAAAGGTGTTCGGGGTCGTACCGAGAGAAGCATCGCTCGAGTCAATCTCCGTAAGGCAGATCAGGGATGCAGTCGGCGGAGAGATGCTGTCGGGACACCACAAGCTCGACGAGCTTATCGAGAACATTGTCGTCGGTGCAATGGATGTCGAAAATGCTTTGAAGCATTTTATTAAGAGTAAAAACAAGGCGGTGATCACGGGTGCTAACAGGGCTGATATAATAATAGCAGCACTTGAAACGTCGACGAAGTGCCTTGTGCTGACAGGGGATATTCTGCCGAATGAAATCGTCCTTGGCAGGGCACAGTCGATGGGCATGCCTGTTATCCATGTGAAGTACGATACCCTGACAACCATATCGAAGATCGAGTCCATAATAGGCAAAGTGAGAATCGTGAGGGATGATCAGATCAAGAAAGGCCATGAAATGATCAAGCAGTATGTGGATACAAATGACCTGTTTTCATCTGTCGGTATCGCAGTAAAGTAGCATAGAATCGAGAGCAATATCAAAAAAATACCTGTCTGCTTTTACATTAAAGTGGTGAGCCCGTGTATTCTTGACACTATAGCCGGCTTGTGGTTTTAATAGAATATGGAAGAAAAACGGCAACCGCAGCCGGATAAAAAAGAGAGCAAGCTTGTTCTATCTCCAGAGATTGAAAAATATGTGCAGATACTGCGCAAGGATCCCCGATCTCCGGTCTTTGCTGCACTGAGCGACGCTTACAGGAAAGGCGGCTTACTGGATGAAGCAATAGCAGTCGCCAATGAAGGATTGAAGCATAACCCCAACTATACGACCGGCAGGATCGCTCTTGGCAGGGCATACTATGACAAAGAGGACCTTGACAGGGCAATGGACGAGCTTGGCAGGGTTGTAAAGGCGATGCCGGATAATATCATTGCCCATAGGCTTATTGCGGATATTTTCATAAAAAAATCAGATAGTGATAGCGCAATTAAAGAATTAAAAACCGTATTATATTTATCGCCCAATGACAAAGAGACTAAAGCCCTGTTAGCAACACTTACGGGCAGTCCTGCAGGTCAGCCGGCTCAAAAGCAAGCCCCCCTGCAACAGCCTGCAGAGCCTCAGAAACCGGCACCTGAAATCCTCACACCCGAAACAGAAAGTCCTCTTCCTCCAGCCGCAGAACTGCAGCCACCTGCACAAAATCCAGAGGAACAGGTGTCTGAGCAGTTACCGCAGGCTGGCAAGACTGAGAGAGAGGGTTTTCAGCAAGGAGAAAAACCTGAAACCGCAGACAAGGATAATATTCCATCGGAGCAATATGAACAACCAAGACAGCCGGTACCGGAACCTGAGCAGCCTGCCGAGCAGCAGTCGGTTGCGGAGCCTGAAAAACAGGAAGCACCACCGCCGGTAAGCGATAGTGAATCTGATGCAGCATCTGTCGAGAGTGAGCTTGAAACAGCACTGAATAAGCCTGTATTGGAACCCGAGGCAGAACAGCCTTTCCCGCAACCGGCACCTGCATTAGAGCCGGCAAAAGAAGACGCACCCTCCGGGATGTTCCACGAGCCGCCTGCCAGGCCTGAGGAACCGGAAATCAGACAGTCAGATTCCGGTGCAGAGATGAAGGAAGAAGTAAAGACAGAGGAACTCGAAGCGGTTTTCGATGAGTTATCGGAATCGGCAATGAGTCCTCCGGAGGTTGTCAGTGCCCCTGCGGTAGAGCCTGTTAAACAGGAACCGGAAACCTCTGAACAAGGAAGCATGGATATTGGACAAAAGAAGCCTGAAATCATTGAAACGAAGGCACTGGATCTTGAAATAACAAAGTCTGAGAGAACGGATGAACCTGAAAAAGCCGGAATAAAGTTGGAAGAACCGCAGGAGAGGAAACCGACTTCGCCTCAAACTTCTGAATTACAGAGCGAAGATATCCAGACAGTAACAATGGCAGACCTTTATGTGAAACAGGGACACTTTGATAAGGCGTACCAGATATATAAGAAGATTCTGTTGAAAAACCCGGACAGTCCCATTATTCGCGCGAGATTTATAAATGTAAAGAAGCTTATGGAATCAAAGCAGCCGGACCTGACGGAAGCGGAGGTTCATAAGAAAATAGAAGTTTTAAAAGAGCAAGAGCCAAAACCGCAGAAAACAGAACAGCCGGATACGGTAAAAGAGAACATGAAAAGATTGAATTCGTGGTTGGATAAAATAAAAAAGGGAGGATAAATGGCATTCTTAGAAATATTACAGCACATAGTCGATAATGTCGAGGGCTGCATCGGGGGGATTATCATTGCAATAGACGGCATAGTCGTTGAACAGTATGCAAAAGAGCATGAAATGATAGACTTCCAGAACATAGGCGTCGAATATACGACCCTCATCAAGAGCATTTCTGAAACATCCCGTACCCTCGGATTTGAAGAGCCTGAACAGCTTGTGGTGGAGTACCATGACACGGTCTTGATTGTCCGCGGTATCAATAAAGATTATTTCATCATACTGGCTATGAAGAACAACAGCAATATCGGGAAGGCAAGATTTTTACTGCGAAAAAATATCATGAACTTATCCAAGGAATTCTGATTACAGAATAGTTTTGTTTTATACATCATGAAGCAGTCATTAAAGAGTTTGTTAAAACTCCTGTCCAGACAAAAAATTGATGCAGCAGTTATGGTTTCGAGGGCAAATAAATTCTACTTTTCAGGATACGAGTATGAGGAAGGGTATCTTGCACTAAGCAGTTCCGGTATAAAACTATTCGTTGACCCAAGGTTCAGCATCTATGCAAAGCAGAAGATAAAAGATGTCGATATAATAGAAGCAAGACAGCCTTCAGCGGAATTGAATAAATTTCTTAAAAAGTTCAAATCCATAGGCATTGACAGCTCGGCACTTTCATACAGGGATTTTATGCTTATCTCTTCATCAATCGGGAAAGAGAGGTTCCGTCCCCTGGATGATCATCTGCTCAAGCTCCGCGCGATTAAGGACGCGGATGAGATACGTTATATCAGAAAAGCTTCAGAATCTGCAGGGAGAGCCTTGAATGTCTTATTGGGGAAAATTACTCCCGATTTAACGGAGAAACAGATCGCAGCAAAGCTTAACCTCGAACTCATCAATGCAGGTGCCGATGATATTTCATTCGACACAGTCATAGCCTTCGATGAAAGGGCGGCGTATGCTCACGCGATCCCATCGAACAGCGTAAAACTGAGAGATAAAAAATTGATGCTGTGCGATTTCGGGGCCGTGTATAAAGGGTATCATTCCGATGAAACGCACACCTTTTTTATTAAGGGTTGGGATAGTGATGCGAAAAAAGTATACCGTGCGGTTCTTGAGGCACACAATAGGGCGATAGATGCCGTAAAACCGGGTATGCACGCATCGAAACTCGACAAAGTGGCAAGGGATTTCCTTGACAAACAGGGGTATGGCAGGTATTTTGGTCATGCACTCGGTCATGGGGTCGGTCTGGATATCCATGAATCTCCCTCATTAAATTACAGGTCAAAAGATATTTTAAAAAGCGGAATGATTTTTACTATTGAGCCGGGTGTTTACATACCGGACTGGGGCGGAGTAAGAATTGAAAGTATGATATATCTTTCAGACAGTAATAAGGAAATCCTGACAAAAAGAAATAATCCTGTTATCAATCTGGAGGCATAATGAACATAAACGATATAAAAGAACTCATCGAGCTTATTGAAGACAAGGACATCCTCGAGATTGAGTACAACAAGGCCGATGAGAAGATCCGCATACTGAGGTATTCCGCTGCTCATACGAAGCAGGATTACAAAACCAAACCTATAGAATCCGGGGAACCGAAGTCCGAAGCTGAACAGGATAGGACCGATGAGAATGCACTCGTCAGCGTTAACTCTCCGTTTGTCGGCACTTTTTACTGTGCTCCTTCGCCGAGTGAGAAGCCGTTCGTAGAAATAGGGGCCAAGGTGAAGAAAGGCCAGACCATCGGCATAGTTGAAGCCATGAAGCTTATGAATACAATAGAGGCTGATGCGGACGGTTCGATCAAGCAGGTCCTCAAAAAAGACGGGGACCCTGTAGAGTTTGGCGAGCCCTTATTTATCATTGATCCCGAAAGCTAAGGGAAGACCGGCACATGTTCACAAAAGTGCTTATAGCAAACAGGGGTGAGATTGCGATAAGAATTATCAGGGCACTGAAAGAGCTTGGCGTAAGATCGGTTGCCGTATATTCCACTGCAGATAAAAATGCACTCCATACCAGACTTGCCGATGAAAAAATATGCATAGGTTCGGCACAGAGCAAAAACAGCTATCTCAATGCGCCTGCGGTCATAAGCGCAGCGCAGATAAAAGGTGCTGATGCCATCCATCCCGGTTATGGGTTTCTCTCGGAAGATGCGGGATTTGCAGAGGTTTGCGAACAGGCAGGCATGAAGTTTATAGGCCCCAAGCCGCAGGACATAGAGCTTATGGGGAATAAGCTTAAGGCAAGGGAATACGTGGATAAGCTCGGGATACAGGTTTTGCCCGGCACATTCCAGGAAATAGAAGATGAACAGCATGCCATAAGGACTGCAAAGGACATAGGCCTGCCGCTCATTATAAAGGCTGCCGAGGGCGGTGGAGGCAGGGGTATGAAGATCATCTATGATGAAGACCAGATACCGAACATAATTAAGATTGCAAGGGCAGAAGCGAAATCGGCATTCGGCAATGCTTCTTTGTATATCGAAAAATATTTTGAATATGTACGCCACATCGAGGTACAGATTATAGGGGACGGTAACGGTGCCGTCGTAGCGCTCGGAGAAAGAGAATGTTCAATCCAGAGGAGACACCAGAAGTTTATAGAAGAAGCCCCGTCAATTGCAGTTGAAGATAAATTAAGGAGCAGGATGAGTGATATTGCCGTAAAGATAGCCCGGCACATCAATTACAGGGGATTGGGAACCATAGAATTCCTGCTCGATGAAAAAGGCAAGTTTTATTTTATGGAAATGAACACCAGGCTCCAGGTCGAGCACCCTATAACGGAGCTTATCACAGGCTTTGATATCGTTGCAGAGCAAATCAAAATAGCAAGCGGAGAAAAGATGTCACTATCCCAAAGGGACGTTAAGATTAAGGGTCATGCGATAGAATGCAGGATAAACGCGGAGGACCCGCAGACCCTGGTCCCTTCTTCGGGTAAGATAAGCACTTACATACAACCCGGAGGACCATGGGTGCGGGTTGACGGACATGCATATCCGGGGTGCGAGATCCCGCCTTACTACGATTCACTTATCGCAAAGCTTGTGGTCTGGGCGGAAGACCGTGACAGGTCCATACGAAGGATGCAAAGGGCACTCGAGGAATTTTCGATAGAAGGAATAAAAACGAACATACCTTTACACAAGAAGATACTTGCAAGTAAAGACTTTTTACTCGGCAACATAACTACTCGGTTCATAGATAAATTCGTTTAACATGATGCAGGCGAGATATCTCGGGTTTTCAAGCAATACCCCGCTTCTCAACATGTCCATAGACGGGATGTTATTTAACAGGGCTTTGGAAAATAACGGCACCGCGGTATTAAGGTTCTTTACCTTTAACACCAGATGTATTTCAATCGGAAAAAACCAGAGAGTTGATAGTCTTCCCGGCGATCTGAAAGATGCGGATGTGGAGATTGTGAGGAGACCGACCGGAGGCGGTGCTGTTCTGCATGATGGTGATTTGTGTTACAGCATTGTCCTGCCCGAAACCTGTCTCGGTGCACAGAAGTCATTGATAGAAAGTTACCGGCTTATAACAGACGGATTGAAGCACGGTTTCAAAGTGCTGGGCATACAGTTGGAATACGGCGACAATTACCCGCATAAAACTGAGCCGTTGTGTTTTACCCGGGCATTGAGTTATGAGCTGTCCTTGAACGGCAGAAAAATAATCGGCAGTGCCCAGAGACGGGCTAAAGCGATACTTTTACAGCAGGGCTCTATTATGCCGCATCACAATATTCCGTATGATAGAGTTAATGATAAAATGAACGAAACATTGATCACGGCATTGCTTGAAGGTTTAAAATTATCTCTGAATATTGAATACAGGAACGAACCGCTCACAGAAGAAGAGATGGGAACAGCAAAATTACAGAGTGCCGAATTTTCTTATTGCAAATAGTTTTTATATATGCCATATATAAGGCATACTATGTCTCAATACCAAAACAAAAGAACCAGCAAAAGGGTAAAAACAAGGGTGAGAATAAATTGTAAGGGCGAGGGTATCTTTTTTTCTGATTTTACAAGAGACATTAGTTTACATGGTATAGGCATTGAAACCGTTGCGTTGATCGAACAGGGCACGGTTGTAGAGCTTTTTTTTAATCTCCCTGGTGAACACGAACCAATTGTCGCAAAGGGCAGGGTAGTCTGGTCAAACATAAAACAACACGGGAACGGGGATAACAGCATGAACGTTGTGCTTGGCATTGAATTCAAAGACATAAATGATACGCACCAGAGTAAACTGTCTTCATTTTTAGAGAATGACACCAGTCAGGCCTGATTCCAATACCTTCCGGTTGTCATGAAGGAGGTAATCGTCCGACCGAACTTTACAAAGTACTGCCATACTGTTTTCAGCGTTAATTTTCTATTTTGAGCTGAAGTAAAAACAACAATTGTCACTGTATGCTTATGCCCTGAACTGAGCGCGAAGGGCTTCACGGAAGTTAGAGAACCAGTACGTTAGGAAGGTGTCATTGGTCTTTATGAGACCTGCTTTGTATGCAGCATAGCGCAAGGTTAAACCAATAATGTTGAGAAGTCTTATGACCATGGTCCGCCTACTGCCGAGATATTTATTACAGAAGGCATAATAATTTTTATACATAAGCATGTACCTTTCTGCAGTCAAAGAAGACCGGCTCTTGTTAAAATGATGAACGATGGATGCGTCCGGTGTGTACATAATTTTATAGCCCGACTTTCTTATCCTGAAGCACCACTCCATATCCTCTCCGAACATAAAATAACCGGTATTCAAGCCGCCGATTATTTTATACACGTCTTTTCTGAGGATCATGCACGCACCCATTACCCAATCAACGGCGGATTGTTTTTCATAATCAAAGTACCTGCCTGCAAGTACCATTGATCTCGGGTTACCGGGCAGGAGCAGTCCCAGACCTGTTGCGGATAATAACGCGTATCCAATACCGGGAAACCGTGAAACAGAAATCTGTGTACTGCGATCGCTGTTGAGCAGTTTGCAGCCGACGAGACCATAATCTTTATTCGTTAAGACCATCTCTGCTGCATGAATGAGACTATTGTTCAATAGTTCTGCATCGCTGTTTATCAGAACAAAGACATTGCCCCGGGCAATTTCCATGGCCTGATTGTTGGCATAAGCAAAGCCTTTATTTTCGTTATTCGGTATAAGTTTTACAGAAAGGAACTCCTGCGTAACCATATCCTGGCTGTTGTCCTGAGATGCATTATCGACAACAATGACCTCTTCGTCCTTATAAAACGCTTCTATGGATTTGAGGAGCCTCCTCAGAAGTTCCTTCGTATTGTAATTGACTATGATAAAAGAGAGCATATTAGTTATTTAACCTTCATACGTTAACATGCTGTAATAAAAATTGTTCCAACAGGTCGGTGCTTCGCTCCCATGTAAGTTCTCGAATCATATTATATCCCGTTTTTGCCAATTGGATTCTCAAGTCATCATTCTCCAATAAGCGGAGGAGATTCTTAGCGAGTGCCTCTGGATCCTTCGGCGGTGAAAGGAGCATGTTTGTCCCGTTCTGCGCATATTCACGTATGCCGCCGCTATCAGTTGCTACCACCGCACAACCGCACGCCATAGCTTCTGCCGGTGGAAAAGCAAAACCTTCGGCTATACTTGAGGATATGAAAATAGTACAAACATTATACAGGTCAACCAGTTCCTTGTCACTTATCTTAGTTACATAATCTATCCAATGAGGCAGGTTACCCGGGCGGGCATTCACCCCATAACAAATTGCCTGAAGAGCATTGAACTTATTTTTGACAAGTTCCAATGCTTTGATCCCATCATACGGAGCTTTATAGCTGTTTGTACTATACATCATGGCAATTCTCAATGGTCGTGCGGCAATCTCTTTAAGAAGACGGAATCTTTTCAGATCTACTCCAATTGGTATGGATACAACATCGGTTTTTGAAACGCCACTATTAACAACCAATTGATATAGCCAATACGATATAGTCACTTTCTTCAGGGGCAACTGCCAAGAAGTCTCTAACTGTGCTTTAGTTCCAAGATAAGGGAAAAAATCTTGCACTAAATAGCACTTTATTCCCTTTGAATGAGGATATTTAAGCACTTCTTCTGCTGTTGGCCAGAATGTTGCAAAAGTAGCGTCAGCATCAGGCATATACTGAGCCTCTGGTTTGGGGATATAACGTATTTCTATGCGGCGATCAATCGGTTGCCAGCGTACTTTTGGTGTAAAAAATAAATTCCGCAACTGACCGGTTTCTCTCCGTAACCAGCGATAAACATTGGGCGGAGGGGGAAGACTCCAATTGGAAAGGCTACGTGCATGGACGATGCTAACTTTATGTCCACGGACCACAAGATGATTGGCATACTCGTATACGGTTCTGAAACCACCCGCAGGTTTCCACGGGTAACCGGGGAGTAAAAATGTAATTCTCATAGCTTTAACTCTCGTATTAGGGAATAATTGTCAAGCTCAACTTCGGGTGGAAGATATGATTGCCGGTTAAGCGCATTTTTGTTTGGATATCTTTCCGCCCGATCATTCACTTCAATAAATTACCCGATGAGTCCACAGCCATACCGGCCGGATATCTGCCTGCATTGAAAGTTCCAAGAATTGAGCCAGAGGAACTGAACCTTGTTATATAATTACTCCATGAATTTACTATCCATATATTAACGACTGGATCTATTGCTATACCAGCAGGGTAAACGCCTGCCGGATATGTAGCTATGATTGAGCCGGAAGGACTCATCTCAGTCACCGAAGCACTATATGTATTGTTAACCCACAAATTACCCGATGCATCAATAGCCAAATCCATAGGATTTGTCCCACCAACCGAATAAGTATGTGTGACCAATGAAGTAGAAACGGATACCGAGCTTGATGCAATGTTTCCATAACTGTCATTCACGGTAAGGGATATAATGCCTGTTGCAGGGTATTCACACGGTGATACAACTGTCGCTGTCTGCCCGCGCCCTATGACAGTCCAGCCCGATGTTGCCTTCCACCTATAGCTTAAAGGTGTATTGGGAGCGCTCTGGGCAACGGCTGTTATAGCAATACTGTCGCAGGGTATGGCAGGAAGTCCCTGTACATCGAGCTTCTGGATTGCGGGAGATGCAATAGTAATACTCTTGTTTTCAGTGCAGTTTGAAAGCAGGGATAGGACCATTATTCCAAGGAACGTTGAGATATAAACTTTTCTCGTAGAGCCCCC
>JBBIVV010000037.1:19832-23198 GCA_037439545.1 bacterium | reverse complement strand
TCCGGCATTGTTCAATATCATGCTCTGGAAAAGGTTGTTGGTATTCTGGTTGACCATACCTGGAGTTGAAAAGTCTATACCGACAGTGCCATACCCTGGAATAATTTGTGTCGTGATCGTCAGAGGGTTTGCTGCAGTATCTATGACCGAGATGGACTGGTACTGCATAATGGACTGTGAAACCCCCCCTTCCCTTCCATAGCCATTATTCATTACAAACAGATTCTTACCGTCTTTAGAAAGCATTAAAGCATCGGGGAACGGGCCTACTTTAATCTGTGTGCCGAGAGGTGTAATGGTCTTGCCATCCGGTATTTGCTGCGGTTGGATGCTCAGCGTCGGGTCAGGACAACTTTGACTTGTAACATGTGACGAACTGCTGTTACCCGTGCACGAGACAAAGAGTGTTATCAGCCCTATAATCATGAAATAATTTTTATTCATAGTTCCTCCTTACTGATTACAGTTAACCATCTTGCGATGACCACTGCATTACATACATGTAAATTATTTGTTAAATCTCATGATTTTCCTATTTTTAAGTTGTAATTTTGCAGAGCAAGACTATTTTATAACTATGGATAATAATTACGGTATAACAATGAAAATAACTGTCCTGCTGCTATCTTTCATCATTACCGGCTGTAATGTAAAACCTAACCGGGCAATTACTGCTGTTCCGGATATGATCAAATATGATGTGACGAGTCCGGCAAGTATGGGCCATATTCTGCCTAACGATTGGCACATCCGCCCTGCGGGGAAGGAGCTCAAGGTGGGAAATCTGCCGACGAACGGCGCTCTGTCTCCTGATGGGCTTTACCTTGCTGTTGTCAACACAGGCTGCAGTCCTGAAACACAAGAAATCTCCATCGTAGATCTAAAACACGAACGGCTTGTTTCAAACTATAAGGTCAAATCCCTTTTTATCGGCATTGTTTTCAGTAGTAATGGACATCATCTTTATGTGAGCGGCGGTAATGAAAATAAAGTTTATAACTTTGCATTTAATTCGGGCAGGTTGACCATGGAAAATGAAATTAGTGTGCCGGGATATCCGGCAGGATTGGCATTGCTTCCGGGCGATCGCCTTGCAGTTGCCGAGAACTTGAACGACATGGTTGCTCTGGTTGATTTAAAGACTATGAAGGTTACTAAGCAGCAACATGTCGGACGCTATCCGTATGGTCTTGCAACCTCGATAGACGGAAAAAATATATTTGTCAGCAACTGGGGCTCCGGAAGTGTTTCTGTCGTAGATACAGCATCCTTCACCGAAAAAAGGATTATCATGATAGGAGCATTACCCGAGGCACTTGTATTATCCGAAGGCGGGAAACGGCTTTATATCACCTGTACTAACAGTGACACGGTAAAAGTCATAGATACGCAAAAAGATCAGGTCATCCAAACCTTTAATTTGCACTTCCGTAACCTTCCAACAGGCACAGCTCCAACAGGTCTGGCACTGGACAATAAAGCGTCCCGTCTTTATGTTTCTTTGGCCGGGATCAATGCCGATGCAGTACTGGATGCTGACAACGGTAAGATCCTTGGATACATCCCTGCCGGCTGGTATCCTACCGGTGTTTTTTACGATGCGGTACATGATCATATTATCACACTGAATGCAAAAGGCCTGGGTACCGGACCGAACATGGATGGGCCAAAGCCGGGAACAGACGCTCCAAATCAATCGCAGTACATCTATAACATCATACGGGGCACTGTCTCTATTGTTGGGATACCAGATAATAATGAGCTTAAGGCAATGACAGACAGGGCTATTGGCAATATACTTGATGCTGCAAACCAACATCTTCCTCTAAACAATAAATCACCGATACCGCATCGTCCTGGAGAGAAATCTCCGATACGTCATGTCTTTTTTATAGTGAGGGAAAACCGTACGTATGATCAGGTATTAGGAGATTTACCAAAAGCAAATGGTGATCCTCAGCTCGTGATTTTTGGCAACAGGGTCACACCAAACGCTCACCGTTTATCCGAAAGCTTCGTGACCATGGACAATTATTACGCGGATTCCGAGGTGTCAGTGCAGGGTCATGCATGGACAGATGGCGCTTATTCTACGGACTATGTGGAAAAGAATACCCCCTTGCTTTATTCAGGCCGTTACCCTCATTATGACGGCGGGATTGTTCCTGTCACATATCCGCCCAATGGATACATTTGGAAAACGCTAGCACAAGATCACATTCCCTTTCGAATTTACGGTGAAAACTATTACCTTCACAGTGGATTATATTATGCGTTGGAGGAAGTCCTCGGAGATAATGATCCCCTTATATTAAACTATTACCGGTATCTTAGGATTGCAGATGGACGGGATCCACGGGGGATAGCAGGTTTATTTTTTAACCGCTTTAAACAATATGCATCCCTTGATAAAACTATGCTCGACATGAAGCTTTTGCATGATCAATCATTCAGAACAGGCGTTTCCACTACCCTGACTGGCAGCCGCGCGCTTGCCATCTCAATGGAACATAATGCGAGACTGAGGCATGCAATTGCCGGATATTTGAGTCACTACCAATTTGACTACAAGGACTGGGACCTTAAATATTCCGATGGAGAACGCGCAGCAGCCTTTATTCGGGAACTCAAACGCCAGATCAAGGCAAATAATGTTCCTGCATTCAATTATCTGTGGCTGCCCAATGATCACACTGCAGGTTTAAAACCCGGGTTTCTCACTCCGATGGTGCTTGTTGCCCAGAACGACGACGCACTCGGGATGATTGTCTCTTTTATCAGTCACAGCCCGATATGGAAAGATAGTGTCATATTTGTAACTGAAGATGATGCCCAGAATGGGAGCGATCACGTTGATGCCCATCGTACTGTAGCTTTGGTTGTGAGTCCTTATGTAAAACACGAATACGTCTGTCATACGCACTATGATCAGATGAGTATGCTCAAGACCATGGAGCTTATCCTCGGTATCAAATCTATGAGTCTTTTTGATGCCTCAGCACTGCCTTTATACGACATCTTTACCGGTCATGCTGACTTTACCCCTTATGATGCAGTAGCTCCTGTCAACGTCGGACAAATGAAACTGCATAAAATAAGTAAATTAAGTGCATTGTCTGCAAAACTTGATTTTAGTCGTCCGGACATAGGGTCTCAGGATGATATATTGAATACTATCGTATGGGAAGCAATAAAGGGTACGACCTACCAACCCGAAAAAAAGGATGATTGAATTAGAGGTATTATCTTATGTTCCACTCAGTCTGTTGGGTTCCAAACAAATTTACCGGTCTTATTTATGTAACCCCATTTATTGCCGGTCTCTACCTGTGCCAGACCTTCCTTGAAGTCTAATGCATAATCGAA
>JBBIVV010000037.1:3978-19732 GCA_037439545.1 bacterium | reverse complement strand
GTGCCAGACCTTCCTTGAAGTCTAATGCATAATCGAACTGCGGCTTTGCTATTATGTTTCCCTTTTCATCGATGTAGCCATACTTATTGCCGGTTTTTATAGATGCCATACCATCTTTGAAGACTGACGCATAATCATAGTGCGGGTTTACTACGATCTTTCCGGTCTTATTGATGTAGCCGTACTTGCCGTTTATTTCTACAGCCGCAAGGCCCTCGCTGAAATAATAAACTCTATTGAATTCCGGCATTGTGAGCATCTTTCCTATTTTATCAATGTAGCCATACTTAGCACCAACTTTTACACCGGCACGGCCTTCTTTAAAAGCATATGCATAGTCGAACTGCGGTTTTATTACCATCCTTCCGAGCTTATCTATATAGCCATATTTATCATCAATATTTACAACAGCCAGCCCGTCATTGAAGTCCAATGCACCTTTAAATTGCGGTTTGATGACGATCTTCCCGGTCTGATCAATGAGGCCGAACCTTCTATGGATCTCAATGGAGGCAACACCTCCCTTGAAATCGTCCACGTCATCGCCGTCTATCAGTGGCTTTATGACAATCCTTCCGGTCTTATTGATATAGCCGTATTTACTTTTGATTTCTACGGCGGCCAGCCCCTCGCTGAAGTTCATTGCACTGCTGAATTGCGGCTTTATAACGACCCTCCCGGTCTCATCTACGTAGCCATACTTATCCCCGACCCCCACACGCGCCAACCCTTCGCTGAAATCCAGCGGATAATCGAACTGTGGCCTTGCTATCATATTGCCGTCCTTATCGATGAAGGTGTATTTATCACCGATCTCAACCCGGGCAAAACCGTCTTTGAATTCCAATGCATAATCGTATTGTGGCTTTATGACGATCCTTCCGGTCTTGTCGATGTAGCCGTACTTACCGTTTTGAATAACCGGGAACCGGCAGGCAGACCCCTGTTTGATTCCCTGACTGTCGGTTGACCCGTACACATAAAAAACAGACCCATAAACCACTGCTGTTACAAGGACTAAAACCGGGACTAAAATGTCCCTAGCGCGGCACTTATAAGCTTTCATAATTTTGCTCCTCATTACTGTATTTAAACCAAAGCATTGTTGTCACTTTTTATAAAACCGGAAGAACCTCATTTATGGCTAAAATGTCTTTGTCAAAGCCGCCCTTATAAGCTGGCTCGTTATGCCGTTTTTAATCTCGATGCCGGGGCCGAATAAAAGATTAATGTCCGCCGATGTAAAGACCATGACAGGCGATAGTATGAAAGACGCCCCGCCTTCAGCTTCACCCTGCGTAAAAGTAGCCTCAAGGTCGCTCCCCTGGGACTCGATGCCGAAATTTACAAACCTGTTTGCAACATAAGAAACTCCTGCGTTAAAATACATGTCTATCGCATCTTTGTGCGCTGCAAAAGCATGTTGTGCCGTGCCGTTTGCAGTCATATTCAACCGTCCCATTGTTTTTGAAAGAACTAACGTTAATTGATCTATGGATGTTCCGGTCCAGTCCATGTGATAATCCGCCAGGCCCGCGATATCGACGTAATCTGTTGCTTGATAATATCTGAGCGAGCCTCCGCCGGCATAAGGCATCTGGACCGACTGTCCGACAGGCATCGTACTGTAAACCTCGATATCAACATGTTCGGTAGCACCGTATGAAACACCAGCCTGCTGTAAATAGGTGCTGTTGGGTAATATATAATTCCCGATTTGTTGAGTCCCGTAGGTGCCCGTGTAGTACAGGCGGAATTGTCCCGTTTGTAACGGTGCGTACGAATACTGGTAAAGATATCTCAGCCCGTTTCCGTAATAATCCGCTGCACAAGTCCCTGTATTCAAAAGGACATATATAACCGATAGAGCCAACCAGGCAGCGGACAGTTTTATTATATCTCTCATAACGGCCATCTTTCGTTCAATGCGAATGTCCTGCCGGTTTCTTCAACGCGAACAGACCTGCACCAAGCATTGCAATGACAGTCACTGCATCAAAAGGATATGTGGCGCTGTTACCCGTTGTGTTACAGGAACAGCCCGAAGATTTTGTTCCAGACGATGGAGCTAATTTTGTATAAGATACGTTATCCATAAGGGTATTATAATTGATTGATGGCGTGTCGCTCAGTCTATATGCATTCATTGAGATGGTATTGCCGGCAATCTGGACTACCGAATAGTTATAGGTCTTCTCTTCATAAGCAATAAAAGGTGCCTGGGCGATATCATAGAGCGGTGCGCCGATACTTCCTGCGACCACATACGTTACCCCTGTATTCTGCAGCACCTGGTTACCGGACTGATCCAGCGGAAACGTCCTCTCATAAAAATGACAATGACCGTTGAATACCATATCCACATTATTATTCACGAACACAGGGACCCAGTATTGATCAAGTACCGAATTGCTGCCATATGCACCCTTGGAAAATTCCGGCATGTGATTGGAAACAAACTTCCATTCAGCAGATGTTGCTTGTGTTGATTGAAGATCTGTGTTCAGCCACGTAAGCTCATTCGTTTGAACAGGAACACCAAATGCCGCTTCATCGTCTGCTATAGTAAAATGTGAATTGCCGTAATTGAATGAATAGTAAAAACCTTTTGTTGAAAGGTCCTGCCATGTTTTACCGTTTGCAAAAGGTACAGCAAACTGGGCATAAAAGATATTCGAGTTTGATTCATGATTGCCGTCGACAGGCATAATCACCGTGTATGGGCTAACCGATGACATCGCTTTAAACCAGTCATCCCATTCATCTATATTACCTGTTTCCGTGGCGTCCCCGGTGAATATAATGAACGAAGGGTGATTGTTAAAAAGGGCTTCGGCAAACGTCGAGAGTGACGGGTTTATACCTGCAAAAGCCCCAAGTGAATCTCCTCTTGTATCGCCACAGACTATAAAGTTAAAGGTGGAATTCGTGAATCCTGTTACCGGAGCAGTTGTAAAATAGTAGTCCGCACTGAACTGTCCGCTACCGCCTGCCTGATAATGGTATGCGGTTGAAGGATTCAGACCTTGCAGTTCTACCACATGGTGCATCACGATCTGCGTGTATGAGGTGTCCGTGACTGTTGTACCGCTTAAGGTAAATGAAATGCCAGTTGTGCTCATCCCATAGGCGACGGTTGTGCCATAATTGACCGCACTGTCAGGGACAGAAAGGTCAGTCCTCCACTGTATGGTGACCGTCGTTGCGGGATCACCTGTCCATGTGAGGTGTATCTGATCAGGTTTCGGTGACGACTGAGTAGCCACCGCTTGAACAGAAGTTAACAGCACTACAAGCATAGTTATAATTAAATGTTTCATCCTTATCTCCTTATCGAATGGGTATATATTTTGTTCCGCATTATTCCATTAATGAAATCCTTCATAGGTTATCTTTCAGCCTCGGTGGGGAAAATCTAATGGCAAAAATCCTTGCGATAATCAATGTAAGTACGAGCGCAATAACCATGACTATCCTCATATATTCTATATCCTTGTACCAGAAAGTCATAATTTCCGTCAGTATCACAACAAGAACCGTATCTATTATATAACTGACCTTGACCCGCCCTTCCGAAAAATATGCGAGCGTCGTCATGAACAATTCCAGCATCGCGAGGATGGTGAGAGAATTGACCATGACGAGCTGTAATGCCGATGGGATGTCTTCACTGAAGATAACCCTTAGATCAAGGAACGTCTTTATCGTGGCCCAGAATATGGTTATGATGATGACCGTCAGCAAAAGACTCAAGACTATTTTTATTCCATATTGAAAAAGGAGTGTCATTTCTTTATTAAATAACTGATATGACTTTAAGTTTTTTATGTCCGTATACGAAGCCCGGAAAGCCGGAGCACCGGTATTATTAAGGCCTAAAGATTCCTTAGACTCTGTTTCCATACTGCAGTTCCTGGATAAACAAGAATATCCTTTTTTTCAGCTCATTTCTTACCTTTCTGAACTCGTCCATGGTTTTTTCTTCTGTATCTAAAACCCCGCTGGGATCCACGATTGGCCAATGGAGGTGTTTTATTCCTGGTGGTGTCATGGGACAAGTCTCATCTGCACTACCGCAAAGGGTTATAATAAAATCCATCATAGAGAGCAGGTCTATATCTATTGGTTTTGAATTTTGTCTTGAAATATCTATGCCAGATTCTTTCATGGCCTCTATTGCTTTTGGATGCACAAAACCGGTAGGAGCTACCCCCGCACTGAAGGACTCAATAGCGCCTTTCCCGAATTCCTTAATAATCCCTTCTGCCATCTGGCTCCTGCAGGAGTTGCCGGTACATAGAAACATTACTTTAAGCATTTTTCACCACCATTAATATTTAATGAATGCGGAATCCTGCCGGATAGTGGCAGGATTCCGGACATTAAAACATATCGACGAGCATTCTTACTTCTTGATTTCCACTTCTTTCAACTGCCGGTCTATTTTCTCGATGATGTTTTTAGGAATTGGAACATAATCGAGGTCTTTTAGCATGGGTTGGCCCTTTGCATAAGCCCATTTGATGAAATTCATCAGTTCTTTGCCTTTAACAGGATCGAGTTGTTTTTTGTAAATAATAAGATAGGTGAACCCTGCGATTGGATACGTGTCCTTTCCCGGTGAATCCACGAACAGTACGTTGAAATCAGAGGGAATGTTCTTCACAGTTGCTGCCGCAGCCCTTGATGATTCTATGGTCGGCCAGACAAAAAAGCCTTCTTTATTCTGGACCGGTCCGTAGGTCATGCTGTTCTGCAATACGTATGCAAGTTCGACATATCCCACACTGCCCCTCGTCTTCATAACGAATCCAGCCACACCCGGGTTGCCTTTCCCGCCTATACCTGCAGGCCAGTTGACCGACAACTCTGCACCTACTTTTTCAGCCCACTCCTTGCTTATCTTGGATAGATAATTCGTGAATATGTATGTCGTACCGCTGCCGTCGGACCTGTGGACGACAATGATGGGCAATGACGGTAAACTCACGCCCGGGTTTACAGCTTGTATTTCAGGGTCGTCCCAGTTCGTGATCTTGCCGAGATATATATCGGCAATAAGTTTTGGTGTAAATTTCAGACCCTTTTCAACCCCGGGAATATTATAGGCAATTGCAATTCCGCCTGCTGCGTCCGGCATCTGAATAAGACCGTGCTCTTTGAGCGTTTTATCATCCAGCGGTTTATCGCTTGCACCAAAATCGACGACCTCTGCAAGGAGCTGCTGGATACCGCCTCCACTGCCGATTGCCTGATAATTGATTTTAACCCCTGTAATTTTTTCATACTCGTAGAACCATTTTGTATAAAAGGGGTAGGCAAACGTTGAACCGGCACCGCTCAGGGGCGTACCTGCGAATGCAGTGCCTGAAATTAGCACAAGACCTGCTGCAAATATGACCTTTGTCCAGGTGAGCTTCATCCTCAACATCTCAATCTGTGCCCTCGTTATCAGTAACGACAGCCTGCTTTTGACCTTTAATGCGAATCTTTTCATTTTACTCATTTTTTTCTCCTTATTGAGTTTTATATTTTTTATCCGGCTTAAAAAGCGAACCTTAGGTTTAATGCCACAGCGTTATCATTATACGCTGCCTTGTTCTTGGACAGATCATAGCCCTGTATCGTGTACAGATTGTAGTCCAGAGCGGCAATGACATCTTTCGTAATATCGTAGCTTATACCTGCAAGTGCCCACGTGTTCTCGGATGTTGAAACAAACTTGTACAGTTCGGTTGAGTAGAGATTGGAAGAGCCAAGGCTTATAGTCGGTGCTACCGTATTGCTTACGGGCTTGTTCGAATCATTACCGTTGGGTTTCATATCGAGATATCTCGCAAATATCCTTAATTTTTCTTCACCCGGGATGCGGAGAAAGCCCCAGAACTCATATCCATAGCCATGGTTAAATTTTGCCTTGCCTTCGTCTGCCGGAGTAATGTGATCGTCTGCCCACATCCAGTCACCAGATACAGTCAATAAGCTGTTCGTAAAGGTAAGCATTGCTATTGCACGTTTCGGGTTGTAATCAGGGATCCCGTTGTGCATGCTCTCATCCATACCGAACACGTTGAAGATGAAAGGTTTTACATTCAGTGCTATTCTTGCCGCTCCGGCATATCCCCTTCCATTTTGCGGTGCTTGATAGCCTTCTCCATTCGATCCCATAACATGGTATTCAATGAGCTTATCAAAAAGGCTTCCGACAATCGCTACCCCCAAATCACTTGAAGGCATAAACCCTTCGTAATCAGGCGCTGTCTCGGAAACAAACCTGTAGTTCCATAGTCCCTCTTCATACGGTATCCAAGGCGTTTCTGTCAGTCCAAACCGTATTGCCAGGTTCTTTGCCGGGGTAAAGATACCGTAGAGGTATTTAACAAACACATTACCCCTTCCGTTCGATGCCGTTGGGTCAGAGTATGCCTCATCCAGTGTAAGTTTGCCCGAGAATTCATCATTGATCCTGTCAACGATTATAAGATAAGCCCTTGACAGCCTCATACCGTTTGCATTGGAGCTGTTTGTGTTTGCCTGTGCCTGTCCCACCTTTGAATTGTCAAAATGGTCTCCGGACGCCTGCATGGCGTTCAGGTAGGCTTTTACGCCTATGTTCAGATCATCGTTGATCTGATACCCATACGAAGCTGTACTCATAAGCGATATACAGCCAATCACAATCACGAAAATTTTCTTCATTTGTTTTTTCATTCTTTCCTCCTTAGTGTTTTTTTTGCTTTTTATTTTTATACTGACACTAAGATAGCTCAGACAAATAAACGCCGTATTAACTGTGTGTAAATTTCAGGTAAACTGATACGGTGCAACCGGGGTTACAAATAAAGATATTTTTCAGTATGTTGACTGCTTTTAACGCTGAACAGTTTACTTCATCGAAATATAATGAGTCTCCACTATACACTGGGGCTTACAATATTAAGCCCCCCTGCATTATTTAATAAATTACCACTCCTAACTTCTTTAAGCCCGCAAACAGCTCTGTCAGCGGCAATCCAACCACATTGGTATAAGAGCCATTGATCTTCTTCACAAAAAGCCCGCCAAGCCCCTGTATGCCGTAAGCGCCTGCCTTATCCATAGGCTCGCCAGTGCCGATATACCACCGTATGTCACTGTCCGTCATGTCCCGCATAGTAACATTGGTGGTTACAGGGAAGCTATACGATATGCCGGCAGGCATCTTTAAAAGACACACGCCGGTGATGACTTTATGGGTCTTTCCGCTTAACAATCTCAGGATGCGCGCCGCATGTGTTTTGTCCTTCGGCTTCCCCATAATCTTATCGTCCATCACGACAATCGTATCGGCAGCTATGATAACAACATCATGCCTTTTTTTGTGACTGACATTCTCAGCTTTGCCTGATGCGAGAGCAATCGCCAGGTCAACAGGCTTTTTATAGTGGTGAAAGGACATATGCCTATCCTCATCCAAAGAGGATTTATGCACGGTGAATTTTATGCCCATGCTTTCCAGCAGGGCCTTTCTTCTCGGAGATGCCGAGGCGAGAATAATCTTTGTAGTTAAATTTATCTGTTGCACCATCGTGAAATATGCTATAGCATTAAGAAATTAAAATGATAAGAAAAAAAATAAAAAGCTTCAAAAAGCAAGGAACATTGTTTGTCCATCCGGACGGTTATGGTTTTGTAAGCACTGATCTGTCGAAAGACATATTTATACCTCCGAAGAATCTCAACGGTGCAATGCACGGCGATATCGTCATGGTCGATGCGAGTACACAGGACGGTAAGATGTATGAGGGAAGGGTGCTGAAGATAGTCCAGAGGACCATGAAATATATCACAGGCACAGTTACACGGGAGCACGGACAGTTCTGCTGCTCACCGCTTGACAAGCATGTAACCTTTGATCTCTCCTTTGAAAAAGGCACGCAGGGACTAAAGATCGGGGATGTCGTCAGGTGTGAAATGGTCCCCGACACCAAGCATAATGCCAAAAATCGAGCACGGCTCCATGAGCGGCTTGGCGACAGGAATACGCCTGACATCGATCTGAAACTCATAATAGCAAAACATAACCTGCCCTTCACTTTCAGCCAGAAGGCATCGGCACATGCATCGTCAATCCGGCATACGATCAGCGAGACAGAACGCTCTCAGAGGCACGACCTTACCGGTTTGCCTATCGTAACTATTGACGGCGAGACAGCCCGTGATTTTGATGATGCGGTGTTCGTAAAAAAAACGGATCACGGATACACTCTGTACGTTTCGATAGCCGATGTAAGCCATTATGTAAAAATGGATGACCCGGTTGACCTTGAAGCATACACAAGGGGCACGAGCGTCTATTTCCCGGACAGGGCAGTCCCCATGCTCCCCGAGGTATTATCGAATGATCTGTGCAGCCTTAAACCCGGTGAAGAAAGGCTCACCTTAACTGCCGAGATACGGTTTGATAAAAACGGCAAAAGACTCAATTACAACGTATACCCGAGTATCATAAAAAGCTCTGCAAGACTCACCTATACCATCGTGAGTACTATGCTCGGGCACAAGGACACCTCTGCCCCGAAAGGGAATACGACGCACAACCTGCTTGCTAATTTACAGGTCATGAATGAGCTTGCATTGATGCTCAGGGAGCACAGGATGAAAAACGGCAGTCTTGATTTTGATCTGCCTGATTTCGAGCTTACGGTAGACCAGTATGGAGACCTTGCGTCTGTCACAAGGATTGAAAGAAATATCGCACACCTGATTATAGAAGAGTTTATGCTCGAGGCGAACAAGGTAGTTGCGGCATACTGCACGTCAAGTTCACACCCTTTTATCTACAGGATTCATGAGCCGCCTGACAGAGACAAACTGTACGAGTTTTATCTGTTCATACACAACCTTGGATTAAAGTTACCGTCTTTTGACAGCATGGACTCATTGTCCATTCAGTCTATCCTGAATAAAGTGAAAGACAGTAATCTTGAAAAGGTCATCAATTATACCTTGCTGAGATCCATGAAACAGGCAAAGTACGCTGTAGAGAATATAGGCCACTATGGACTTGCGTTCGATCTCTATACGCATTTTACATCGCCCATCAGGAGATACCCGGACCTGACTGTCCACAGGATCTTAAAAGATATTTTCGGCAAAAACATGTCCAAGCCGCGCGTTCAGATGTGGTCATCGAAGCTTGAGGACATTGCAAAGCATTCTTCGGATACGGAGCGAAGGGCAATGGATGCCGAGAGGGACTTAAAAAAAATACTGATTGCAAAACTTCTTATGGAAAGGCAGGACAGGACTGTTTACGGCTACATAAGCGGCATTACAGGCTCTGGCATGTTTGTAGAGATTGAGGATTTCTTTGTCGACGGATTTCTTGCGTTTGAAGACATTTCAGGCGACTACTTCTACTCGGACACAAACCGTCATGTCGCAACAGGGAAGAGGACGCACCGCACGTTCAAGATCGGTCAGAAAATCAATGTGCAGATCCTGAACATAGAGCGGTTTACCGGCGACATAAAGCTCGGGCTTGTGCAGAAAAAATGACGCGAAAATAGTTTATTCCCACGCTTTTATGAATTCCCGTGCGGTCTTCTCAGGGTCAGGCGTGTTCAGTAGTGCCGCTATTACGGCTGCGCCGTAGACTCCGTATGTCTTCAACTCTTTCAGGTTCTGCTTCCCGATTCCCCCAATGGCATAAACGGGTACCCTCGAAATTTTCATTATTCTTGATAGCGCCTCAAGACCGATGTATGTGCTGTCCTGCTTTGTAGAAGTCGGGTAGACCGCTCCTGCGCCGAGATAATCTGCATGAATGCTTTGTGCTGCCATGACCTCCTGCTCATTTCTCACGGACACACCTATGATCCTGTCACCTGTATTGCCGTAACATTTCATTACAGCCTCCAGAGGCATGTCGTCCTGTCCCACATGCACGCCGTCTGCATCCACCGCGAGCGCAATATCTATTCTGTCATTGACTATGAACAAAGCGTCATGCTGTCTGCACAGATCTTTTATGCGGACCGCTTCATCATACATTATTTTCGTAGAGGCATTCTTTTCCCTATACTGGATAATTCTTACGCCTGCTTTCAAGAGATAGAGGGCCGATTGCTCCTGATTGAAGCCGAAGTCATTTGAAGTAATACCGTATATGCCTGACGGCAGTTCTGGTTTTAAACGCATAGATCCCGTTCACTGCATCGAAACATTTCCGAGCTTGTACGCATCCTCATTCAGCAAAGAAATCTCATTGATAAGTTCCGTCATAAAGCTCCCGGGCAGCTTTGTTCTTACCGCTGCCTTCTCACCGGCAATTTCAAACGACACAAGTCCTTCTACGGATGCATTGAAATAATCGCTGTCAACTGCCATAAAGCTTGCAATAACAGAACCCAGCATACATCCTGCACCGGTAATTTTTGAAAACATCTCCGTACCGTTATTTACGATTGCAGATCTTTTGCCGTCGGACACGAAATCCTGCCTGCCTGTTACCACGGCAACAAGCCCGAATTCCTTCGCAAGCACCTGAGCTGTTTCAGGACCTGCCGACGTCGTTGAATCAACACCTTTTACCTTGACCTTCTCTCCCGCAAGTGACTGCATTTCTCCTGCATTACCCTTGAGCACATCTACTTTGACCTCTTTTAAGATCCTCATTGCCGTTTCCGTTCTGTACTTCGTCGCTCCGGCTCCGACAGGGTCGAGAAGGACAGGCACATGCTTCTTGTTTGCCATTTTCCCGGCAGCAAGCATCGAATCAATCCACTGATCGCTCAGGGTCCCTATGTTTATATACAGGACCTGCGCAATCGAGACCATGTCCTCGACCTCGGGCTTTGCATGTGCCATCACCGGTGATGCACCCAGGGAAAGCGTTATGTTTGCACTTATATTCATCACGACGTAGTTCGTTATGTGGTGCACAAGCGGCCTGCCCTTCCTGATCTTTACTAAATCCTCATAATAATTTAATTTCATTCGATTTACTCCTTTTTATTAGGTTAATCTCCGTCTCACTCTCATACTTCTGCGTTATCTCTTTTATAGAGGCTGTCCGACAATTGTCATTACGAACTTGTTTCGGGATCTCAAAACGATATAACGTATTAATAATACGAGATGCTGAAATAAATTCAGCATGACAAACCTACCATTTTTGAATTGTCAGACAGCCTCCTCACAGGGGGGGGTCATTTTTTCTGCTGCAGCGCCTGATCAAGGACAGCCACACTCAGGCTTGCACATTTTACCCTCGCAGGGTACTTCTTCACATCGGACAGAGCCTCAAGGTCTCCGAGCAGTTCTGCGTCATAACTCGCGCCTTCGAGCATTTTTTTGTATTCGTCCATTACCTTTCTCACCTGATCGATAGTCTTGCCCTTTACAGCCTCAGTCATAAGCGATGCTGCGGACTGACTGATTGAACAGCCGTTGCCTATGAATTTAATGTCCTTTACCCTATTGCCGTCGAATGCAAGCTCCATGGTTATCTCATCACCGCACAAAGGGTTTGAGCCTTCTGACTTTGCATCGGGGTGTTCTATATGACCATGGTTCTTCGGACGCTGATAGTTATCGATGATAATTTCTTTAAACAGTTCTTCAAGCGACATGACCAAACATCTCCTTTGCTTTCTTTAATGCCCTGACAAGCATGTCTATTTCCTGTTTCGTATTGTAGAAATAAAAACTTGCCCGTGCCATTGCAGATACGCCGCAGTCTATCATGAGCGGCTGGGCACAGTGGTGCCCTGCCCTTACGGCAATCCCTTCATTGTCCAGTATGGTGCCGATATCATGGGAATGGACTCCCTTGATATTAAATGCAATGATGCCGCCTTTTTTCACCGGATCCTTGGGACCGTAGATAAAAATACCGGGCACTGTTTTCATCTGTTCCAGTGCGTAACCCGTGAGCTCTCTTTCGTATGCCTCGATAGCATCCATGCCGGCGGTTTCAAGATATTCTATCGCCGCTTTTAAGCCTATGGCGCCTTCATAATTCGGTGTGCCTGCCTCGAACTTCCACGGCAGTTCATTGTACACGACATTTTCCAGTGTGACCCTCAGGATCATCTCACCGCCGCTTAAAAAAGGCTCCATTGATTCAAGGTATGATGTTTTTGCATACAATGCTCCAATGCCTGTCGGACCGAGCATCTTATGACCTGAAATGGCAAAGAAATCGCAATCAATATCCCTGACATCAATCTTCATGTGGGGTGCGCTCTGTGCGCCGTCGACGACGACAGTGGCTCCCTTCTTATGGGCAAGCGATACTATTTCTTTTACCGGGTTTATGGTGCCGAAAACATTTGACATGTGCACTATGCCGACAAGCTTTGTCCTGTCAGTAAGCATGGATTTGAACACATCCATATCGAGCATTCCATCCATTCTCGAAGGGATGATTTTGATGACCGCGCCTTTTCTTTTTGCAAGCCTGAACCATGGGACATAGTTGCTGTGATGCTCCATGATACTGACGATGATCTCATCTCCGGCATCGATGTTCGCCTCTGCCCACGCATAAGCTATGAGGTTCAATGCCTCGGTTGCATTACGAGTAAAGACGATTTCCTTCGTGCTCCCTGCATTTATAAACCGTCTCACCGCCTCTCTTGAATCCTCATAAGCCTGCGTCGCCTCTTCCGCAAGCAGGTACACGCCCCTGTGTACATTGGCGTTATAATTTTTATAAAGATTGGAAATGGCCTCTATGACAACTGCCGGCTTCTGTGTCGTTGCAGCGTTGTCGAGATACACGAGCGGCTTGTCCCTTACAATCCGGGACAAAACCGGAAAATCCTTTCTAATTTTTTCAATATCCATGAGCTTCTCCATTTTGAATTACCCCATAATATAAAGCATATAATTTTTATAAATCAACAGATAGAAGCGGAAAACGTAATACGTATGCATTTTTAAAGTTAACCGGAAAATAGTAACATGTAGTATTATGGATTATTGACATCCGGACGTTGTTGCTGGTAAATTCATTACAGGAGGTGGGTCATGGCAGACACGATAGTTATGATTCATGGCATGTGGGGAAATAGCTGGTATTGGCAAAACTATAAGCAGTTCTTCGAGTCGAAAGGATACAACTGCATTACACCGGACCTCAGATTCCACACGATGGACCCAAAGGCATCTCCTGACCCGGCATTAGGCGAAACAAGCCTGGTCGATTATGCGGATGACCTTGAGAAAGAGATAAAAAAACTTTCCTCCAAGCCAATCCTCATGGGACATTCAATGGGCGGACTGCTTTGCCAGATGCTCGCAGAAAGAGGCCTTGCAAAGGCGATTGTCCTCCTCACACCCGCATCGCCGTCGGGGATCATGGCGCTCAGGTTGTCTGTCATAAAAAGTTTCTGGAGTACGATGATAAAATGGGGGTTCTGGAAAAAACCCATGATCCAGACATTCGATGAAGCAGTATACTCGATGATGCACCTGCTTCCGCCGGAAGAGCAAAAAAGCTCTTATGAAAAGTTCGTCTATGAATCCGGCAGGGCAGCGTTTGAAATTGGGTTCTGGCTTTTTGACGGCAGGAAAGCATCGAAAGTCGATGCATCGAAGGTCACGTGTCCTGTTCTTGTTATCGCCGGTAAAGAGGACAGGATCACGCCTGCATCCGTCGTAGAAAGGGTCGCCGGGAAGTATAAATCTGTTTCCACCTATAGAGTGTTCGATCACCATGCACATTGGGTTGTCGGAGAACCCGGTTGGCAGGACGTAGCCGGTTATGCATATGAATGGCTGACAGCACACGTCGTATGAGCTGTCATGAAGCTGCCTTCAGTATCGCTCAAGGGTCTCATGATCCGGATGTTTACAATAAACTTGAGCCCGGCGATATAATCCTCATACAAACATCGGGGTTTCTCTATTCATTCTGGCGCAGGCTTTCCTGCAGTGCGTATGATCATGTTGCCGTCGTGCTCGAGAATAAAGAGACCTTCAATATACTGTATCCTGTCGCAAAGAAACTTCCTGCTTCTTATTTTTTCAGACATGGTAAAACGCCGCTCGTATTGAGACCCTCATGGCAAAACCAGCGCCAGAAGACTGATTTGATTCAGGCAATGGAGAAGCTCGAAGGTATGCATTACAATTCTTTGCGCGGCATTATTGGAGTGATAAACATGATTATCTATACCAAACTGAGAATCAAGATTCCCATGAAAACACCCGTCATGTCATCGAAGACATGGGTGTGCACCGATGCAACTATTCTGTTCCTGGAAAGGGCCGTGAATGGATTCTCGGAAATCAGAACATTAAATCTCGACCTTTTCAAGCTCGGTTATGCATCCACCAATGATTTTATCCGTATCGCCTGCCATAGGCCTGAACTTTTAAAGAAGATCTGATAGACATAAATTTCCCAATATTTTCTGGTCAGCCAAGCAGGTTTTTCAGCACGTTCTGGGCTGCCGTGTTGCCGCTGTTTATACAGTCACTTATGCCTATACCGTGATAGGCGCTTCCGCAGAGCTGTATATTACCGAGTCCAGCGGTAAGCTGCTCTATTCTTTTTGCCCTGAGTTCATGCCCTATTGTGTACTGGGGCATTGCCTTAATCCAACGTTTAATCCGCACGACGATCGGGTCTGATTTTATACCCATAATATCATTAATGTCCTGCTTTACGAGATTAAGTATCACGTCATCTGTTTGAGTAACCATATCCTGATTTGCGGCACCGCCCACAAAGCACCTTATCAATACAGCATTATCGGTCACACGATACTCGAACTTCGAGCTTGTCCATGTCGCCGCCATAATGTGCCTGTTCTCTTTTTTCGGCACGACAAAGCCGAACCCTTTCAAGTGATGGCCGAATCCCTGTTTTTTGTAGGCAAGCGATACCGTTGCTGTAGACACATAAGGTATCGACAGCAATAATCCGGAAAGCTCTTCTGACATTGATGATATGATGTCTGCCGCTGCATAAGCCGGGACCGCGATAACGATACCGTCGGCATTAATATATTGATTGTCCGGCAGCATTATTTTATAGGAGTTATCGTGCATTTCGACAGCGAGCGCCTGCATACCTGTTTTAAAATTTACTCCATCGGACTGACGCTGCATTGCATCGATAATCTCCTGTAAGCCCCTTTTCATTGTCATGAACATCGATACAGGCCTTGCAGAGGTGCTTTTATTCATGAGGCGCCTTGCATTGAGCATGCCCTTTATAAGGCTTCCATACTTTTGCTCCATATCTACAAAACGCGGGAAACTGCTCCTGACGCTCATTGTTTCCGGATCACCTGCATGCACGCCTGCGACGAGCGGCTCCGCAATCCTGTCGAGCGCTTCTTTCCCAAACCGTCTTACCGTAAACTCCGAAAGGCTTTCGTCGACACCGTCTGCCCGCTTTGGAATAAATAGCTCCATGCCCATCCTGATCTTACCGGACAGTGAAAATAAAGTGCTTGTTGCAAACGGCGTAAACCTCGTGGGTATCATCAAAACGACACCCTCGGGCAGTTTGTGAAGCTTTTTACGCCATAGTACATACGTTCCCTGATTTTTGTTGTTCGTACCGATGAGTCTACCGGATATGCCGAGCTCTTTTACCAGCATGCCTGCATAGGGTTTTTCCGCAAAGAAGCAATCCGGTCCTGTTTCTATGACAAAATTATCGATATAATCCGTATGTATGGTACCGCCTGTCCGGTCATCCTTTTCAAGGACCGTTATATCGAGTTCGATACCTGTCTGGCTTTTTAGTTTG
>JBBIVV010000037.1:0-3878 GCA_037439545.1 bacterium | reverse complement strand
ATCCTTTTCAAGGACCGTTATATCGAGTTCGATACCTGTCTGGCTTTTTAGTTTGTTCAGCCTATAAGCAGCCGACAGCCCCGAAATGCCGGCACCTATTATCACGATTGATCTTTTCATAATTTATTTGCCTTTTTATACTTTTCTGCATACTCCACGTAAGATAAGAGGGACAATGCGGGAGAGATGTATGCCGGTAAAAGCTCATACTTTTTTTCGCTCTTTATTTAAACTTTTTTATTTTCAACTGCAGTCTTGTTTATCACTACCTCCCGCAGTGCCCGGATAAACAGCTCTGACGTATTCAGGGATGGTGTTCGCCTGAAGTTCAAACCAAGTGAATCTGCATGCTGCTTATAAACTATATCGACATCGTAAAGCGTTTCAACATGATCGGATACGAAGCCATACGGGACAACGATAATATTCTTTTTACCGTCTCTTGCACACACGTCCATTACATCTTTTACATCAGGTCCGAGCCAGTCGCCTCCCGTCAAGTCCCTGCTTTGCCCCCTGCTCTGGAAAGCAAACGCATATTCGGGCAACGGCATGTCCCTAAGGATAAGTTTCAATGTCTGTTCGAGCTGATGAACATACCCGTCAGCCTTTGCAGTATCTGCCGGCAGGCTGTGAGCGCTGAAAATCACGAACGGTTTATCCATACCTCTCGTTGTATCCCTGATTGATTGCTCTATGGCTTTTATAAAAAAAGGGTTTGTATTGTAACTCTTTATTATCTTCATGTTTAAGCCCTTGCCGGCAACCGCCTGTTCGAGCCTTTGTATATACTTGCCCGTACTCGCGCTGTTAAAATATGGAGAAAGCGGCAGTGCCGTGACATCGCTGATATGGAAAGATATAATATCATTGACTGCGTTATCTATGGAAGGCTCTGTATACCTCATGCCGATAAAGACACGGTAGCCGTCGGGGTCATCTTTGTTCAAAGCCTTTTCAAGAGCTTGTGCCTGCATCTGTGTTATGGATTTCAGGGGCGAGCCGCCGCCGATTATTCTATACCTCTCCTTGACCGCATCTATCTGCCGTCCAGATACCTGTCTGCCTTCCATCAATGACCTGAGAAACGGCTCTACCTCGTCTATGGATGACGGTCCTCCGAACGCAAGCAATAAAACAGCTTTCAAATGGTCATTCATCTTTCCGACAGCTCATGAACGAATTCCACCAACGCCTTTACATGAGATTCAGGGGTAGTCGGCAGGACACCATGACCGAGATTGAATATGTGCCCGTTCCTCCCGCCTGTCATTTTAAGAATGGCCCGTACCTGTTTTTTGATTTCACCCGGAGGAGCAAAAAGCACCGCAGGGTCGAGGTTGCCCTGAATTGCTTTATGGTATCCTATCCTCTTCCATGCCCTGTCAATGCTCATCCTCCAGTCAACGCCAATGACATCTCCTCCTGATTCGCTCATTAACTCGAGCAAGCCGCCATTGTCTGTTGCAAAGTTAATCACCGGCACATGGTACTTTTTCAAGCCGTTGAGTATTAACTTGTTGTACGGCATGACATGGTGTTTATAGTCGTAAGGGCTTAAGCACCCTGCCCATGAGTCAAACAACTGAACGACATCAGCGCCTGATTTTATCTGTGCGCCTAAATAAAGCAGGATAATTTCTGAAAGCTTTGTCATTAAAGCATCCCATACTTCCGGTGTTTTTAGCATCATCATTTTCGTGATAAGATAATTCTGGGAATGTCCGCCTTCTATCAGATAGCTTGCAAGCGTAAATGGAGCACCCGAGAACCCTATCAAAGGTGTGTCTGTACCAAGGGATTTTTTTACAAGCTTTATCGCGGAGAGGACGTAATCCAGAGATTCATACGGGTCTATGATTTTTAACCTGTTTATCTGGCCTACGGTCCTTACCGGCTGATGGATAACGGGACCGTCATGCTTGGTAAAACCGAATCCAACGCCCATGCCCTCGAGGGGCAAAAGGATATCGGCAAAGATAATGGCTGCATCGACATCGAGCCTCTCGACAGGCTGGAGCGTGACCTCTGCTGCTATCTCGGGATCCTTGCACATCTCAATGAAGGAATACCTGCTCCTTATCTTTCTGTATGACTTCATGAACCTGCCTGCCTGCCGCATGATCCATACGGGTGTCATGCCTGCATCGAGCCTTTTGCAGGCATTCAGGAACCTTTGTTTTTTTGTCGTTTCTATTTGCATAAAGTTTGCTCTTAACATAACAGATTGTGCATGGCAAAACAAATTTCAATCCGGCTTTAATGTTAAAAATATAAGACTTTCTACATTCGAGAAATTTATTACTATACGTTCAGCGGGTGAATGCACCTTGCTTTATGAGCAGCAGTATATTCAATGAGATCCGGTTCTTTATCGAGACATTCCTTTGTTCTGTAAGAACACCTCTCGTAAAACCTGCATCCCGTGTAATTATCATAATTGGCCCTCACATTGCCCGGAATCGCAGAAAGCCTTGACTGCGCGTTGGTTGCTATGTCCATCAATTCAGGTATGGCCATGAGCAATGCCCGTGTATACGGATGGTGCGGCTTTGAAAAGACTTCTTCCGTACTTGCCTGCTCCACGATCACACCGCCGTACATAACGATGAGCCTGTCCACGAGCTCTGCTGTAATGCCAAGGTCATGGGTGATCAGCAGCATGGTAAGGTTAAAATGTTTCTTCGCATATTTGAGCAAATCGATTATCTGTGCCTGTATGGTTACATCGAGCGCTGTTGTCGGCTCATCCGCAATAAGCAAAGAGGGCTTGTTTACCAGCGCAATGGCAAGCATTACCCTCTGTCTCATGCCTCCGCTGAGTTCATGCGGATATTTATGCTGTACCTGTGAGGGCTCAGACAGACCTACGTCCTCAAACATGGATACTATGAGCTTCCCGAGTTCCTGTTTTTTAATATCCAGATTATGTGCCTTGACAGCCTCTGATATCTGGTATCCGACTGTAAAGAGAGGATCAAGCGATGCAAGCGGATCCTGGAATACCATTGTTATGTCCCTGCCCCTGATCTGCCGCAGTGCCTTTTCTTTCATCGTCAGCAGGTCTTTACCGTTGTAGACAATGCTTCCGGAACGGTAGACTGCATTGGGAGACAACAACCTGAGGATGGACAGCCCCAATGTCGTTTTACCGCTTCCGCTCTCTCCCACGATACCGACACTCTCGCCGTGTTCTATAAAAAAAGATAAATCATCGATGGCTTTATGTACGCCATCCGCTGTTGTATAAGAGACGGTAAGGTCATGTATTTCGAGCAAATGTGACATGGATATTTATTGCCAGCTCTTGCACCTATTGTCAACCTGTCATACCGTTTCCCCTCTATTAACAGGTTGTCCGACTATTGTCATAATGAGGCGTAGCCGAAGAATCTGGAACCATAGACTCTTCGCGGAGTTTATCCTGAGCTAAAGAAAAGATTCTTCACTTCATTCAGAATGACAAAAAGCGATGGACTCAGATTGACATGAGAGATTCTTCACGGAGTTTACACTGAGAAAAACGAAGGTGTTCAAAATGACAAAAGTGCTATTTTTTGTATTGTCGAACAGCCTCTTAAGAGGGGCAAGGGGTGCGTCTGATCCCATCATTGCAAGAAACGACAAGGCTGTTTCATATACCGTTGATGGAGAGCTGCCGAATCCGCCGTCGGAGTTCTGATGGGATAGAAGATATTGAACAGCATTCGATATCGGGTATGATAAGTTATACGTTGCCTTGAGCTCATCGAATACCTGAAGTACCAGTGCTGTCATATACACATTACTGTCATCCCCTGCATAAAATCCCCAGCCCCCATCAGTATTCTGATTGGTCACAAGATAAAGCACCGCATTACTGATCGTGGTCTGGTTGG
>JBBIVV010000036.1:0-23363 GCA_037439545.1 bacterium | reverse complement strand
ATCGCTATTGCCGCGAGGATGCCGATGATGACGACAACGACCATGAGCTCGATGAGGGTAAAGGCTGCTAGAGACCTATTTAATTCCTTCTCGGTTCTTTTTTCCATATTTGTCATTGCGAGCGACTGATAAGGAGCGTGGCAATCTATTTCAATGCCGGCAGATTGCTTCGTCATTTCACTCCTCGCAATGACGGCATAGAGCAATCTTTTATTAAATAGGTTTCATTATTTTTATAAAAATTTTCCATTTCAATATAATATAAATGCAGGAAATATGCCGATTTTTGTAGATGTAACTATCTTATATATAGTGAATTTATTTATCAGTGTTCAAATAGAAACACAAATTGTTGTAAAACAAACAAAATAAAGTACGCCATTCACCGGCCATTATACTGTTTTACCATCTGCTTTAAATAGGCGCTGTCGGGCACAGCTTCCATGCCTTTTTTTATAATCTCGACAGCCCGTGCATTCATGTTCTGTGCCCTATAGATGGATGCCATCTGGGCATAGCCGTTTTCATAGGCCGGGTTAAGCAGGACCGCCATCTTATAAGATTCTATTGCATTGTACCAGTCATTGTCCTGATTATAGAATGTGCCGAGCATCGCATAAAACACATAATCGGAAGGTATATAGTAGAGCGCCTTTTTTAATACAATTATTGCATCTTCCGTCTTATTTTCTGAGGCATAGATATTCGCAAGAAGTTGATACGCATCCCTGTACCTATCGTCCTTATCGATAACCTGATTCAGCGTTTTTATGGCCGTTTCGCTGTCGCCGGTCTGGCTCTGTAATGATGCCGTGTAAAAGAGCACGTCCGTGCCTGTTATATTCAGCGATTCAAGTTGCGCCAAAGCGTCTTTCCTGTCCGGCATGATAGAAATGAAGAGCGGTATATATCTTTTCAGTTGTCCTTTGCCCGATACCATGAGGGTTTTGAGTATGTCTGCTGCTTTATCGTTTTCTCCATGCTTCATCAGTTCATTTGCAAGCACCCATGCACCGTCAGGCACATCGCCTGCAAACTGCTGAAGACTCGTTTCATCGACATTGTTTTCTATGAGCATCGGGACCGCATTCCATACATACGGAGGATATATCCTGCCTGCTTTTTTATAAGAGGCAATGGCATTGACAGTATTTCCCTGCTCGAGCTCCAAATCGCCTATTCTCATGCAGAGAGAGGCATTGGAAGGATCAAGCGACAAAGCCTTTTGCGTGTATGAGATTGCATGTTTTATGTCTCCTTTATACTGGTAAAGCCCTCCAATGTCCTCCGGATAATACGGGTTCCATGGACAGAGTATGCTTGCCTGTTCGAATTGTTTTATGGCATTGTTCAATGCATCCATCGTGCCCGAGTCGATAAACATCGAAAACCATGCCTTGCCCGATTCATAATGAATGAGGTCTGTATCGATGTACTTCTCACTCCGTGAAAGGTGCTGAATGGCTTGCGCAATGGAAGCAATAGGCGTGTTCAAGTCCTTGCCGGTTTCCATAGTTCCTGTGGGTAAATTTGCAGATAGGTATTTTTTGCCCTGTTCATACATATATTCCCCGTAGATAGCCCTTGAACTCAAAACGACAATGCCGGAAAACACCAATGCTGCCCCTATACTCAGGATCAGGCGCTGTTTCATGGAAAGCTTTTTCAAGTAATCGAGCGGCAGATCATTACTGCTTATTTGCAGGATCGATGCCGTTCCTGCCAGAAGGATAATGGCAGATACGGCATTCGATGGAACGAGGATCCCGAAATCAACCGTATTATGAAAAATCAAATAAAGTCCTGATGTAAACCCTGCCCACAGCATGGCCTTCTTCAAGTCGGAAGACGTGCGCTTCAAGCCTTTGATCAAAGCACTGATCCATACGGTTATGAACCACAGGACTATACCTAATCCGATAATGCCTGCATCATCCGCAATCTCTATAAAAATATTATGTGCATGGTTGACAAGGTACAGGATATCCGGCGGCCTGAACCTGTGGAATGCATCCTCATACGTGCCAATGCCCCAGCCTATTAAAAATGAAACGGGGCGGAGCACAAACATCTTGATGGATCCGATCCATATTCCGAACCTCTGCGATGCACTGAGTATGAACAGGTTACTGAAGACACTGTGTGTAAAAGTATAGAGATTGAGAACAAAAACACCCGCAGCAACGCCTGCCCCAAACAGCGTGAATGCCACTTTTTTGCTGTAGAGCCCAAGCCATGCCGACGAGAGGAGCGTAATTGAAATCGCCATGACAAAAGATATATAACCGCCCCGTGATACGGAAAACAGGAACCCTGCCAGCAGGACAAACATGGAGCAGAACCACAATATCCTGTTTCTCACACTCTGATGCTTATAAACGCTCATGGCGATTGCGTAAGGCATGAGCATGCCTGCAAGCATGGCAAGGTGATTATGATTGACAAGCCATCCTGAGAAAACGTGCTCCCGCACTTTAAGGCGGCTGATCCCCCTTATGAGATAAAATAGCATCAAAAGGCTGTTTGAATAAACAACCGATTTTATAAGGAATACGCTGTCTTCTTTCTCTCCGAAGCCTGCATACAGGTACACAAGAAAAAGCAGGATCAGGGCACATGCAAATAGTGCTTCGATTACATATCTCTGATTTGCAAACCTGAATATTATGGTCTGTATAACAATGTAGAAGAATAAAATGAGCAGGGGCAGCAGAACGATCGATCTCGGGTACGTGAACATGCCCTCATATGCCCATACCGCGGCAATCGACAGCGCGAGTGCGGAAACCGCAACAATGATCACAAGCTTATCGATAAGGAATGGAGAACCGTAATGCAGGGATGTGCCGGCAACCATCACTACACTTAAAAAAATTATTATTTTTCTTATCATAATTTCCTTTACAAGATTTTTTATTTATAGCATATAATAGCTGTTATGGAAAAGGAGAAATTAAAAGAATTCAATCAATTGCTCCTGAAGATGAAGCAGGACATCCTTGAAGAATCGGGCAGGCTTTCCGATCACTTCCAGGGCAGCGGGGGAGAAAGCAACAGGGCGTTATCCGACCCCAATGACAGGGCTTCCATGGAAACGGATTCACGGGTGCTGCTGCGGCTTGGGGACAGGAACAGAAAATTACTGATCAAAATAGAAGAGGCGTTCAAGAGGATCAAAGACGGCACATTCGGTTTATGCGAGATATGCGGGGAAGAGATATCCGAGGAAAGGCTGAAGTTCAGGCCTGTAACGACCCAGTGCATCAAATGCAAGACAGAACGTGAGGACGAGGAAAACATTTTAAAAAAGAACCTGAAAAAATGGCCGAGGTAGAAAGGAACGCCGGTGTCGTGGATTTCCGTCCCCCTGATCATAGACGAGGACAAGCTTTCGCGGGAATGACAGCAAAGCGGCTGTATTGGTAACGATATAAAAAGGAGGATATATGGGAACAGGAGCAGTGGTAGTGCTTTTATTGATCATTGCGGTGATCTTCTGGCTTGTGGCGATTTACAACAGCTTCGTCAGGATGAATGCAGGCATAGACAATGCTTATAAGCAGATAGATGTTCAGTTAAAAAGACGGTATGATCTGATACCCAACCTTGTCGAGGCCGTAAAGGGGTATATGAAATTCGAAAAAGAAACCCTCGAGGCGGTTATCAACGCCCGATCAAAGGCAATGGCGACCCCTCCTGGAGCAGAGAAGTTCGCTGCCGAGGGAGCGTTGTCCGGCGTGCTTGGAAAGTTGATGGCAGTCGCAGAAAACTATCCTGATCTTAAATCCAACGAACAGGTCAAGACCCTGATGGAAGAACTGCGAACAACGGAGAACCAGCTCGCCTTTGCACGGCAGTATTACAACGACAGCGTCATGACTTTAAACACAAAAGTCGGACAGTTTCCGTCAAACATGATAGCGGGTATGTTCAATTTCAAGACAAAAACATACTTCCAGATCGAAGAGGCTGCACGGGCAACACCGAAGGTGGACCTGAAGATATAATAGAAAAAATACTAAATCCGAAATTCTAAATAACGACACACTCGCGAACTTAAAATATTTAGAATTTAGGGGTTTGATGACTTATGGATTTTTTTGAAGAACAAAGAGAGAATAAGAGGACCACGATCCTGCTCATCGTCGTGTTTTTTCTCATCGTTCTGCTTCTTGGATATTTCATAGATCACTATTATCTCGGGTTTAACCTGGCAACTGGCCCATTTCCCTTTGCAACGTCATTGGCTCTCGTCATAGCCTCTGTCTGGGCAATGATCTCATACTACAATGGTGACAGCCTTGTGCTTGCATCCGTAAGCGCTGCACCCGTGGATCCTGCGAACGCAGATGATAAGACAAAGCTCCTCATGGATGTCGTAAGGGAAATGTCGATTGCTTCGGGCAATCCTATGCCGTTAGTTTACCTTATTCCATCGGACCAGCCGAACGCATTTGCAACAGGCAGGGATCCCGGGCATTCAAGCATAGCCGTCACTCAGGGCTTGCTGGATAAGATGGAGAGAGCTGAACTGCAGGCCGTCGTCGCACACGAGATGGGGCATATAAAAAGTAAGGACATAGAGACCATGACCGTTATTGCCGTTTTGCTCGGAGCCATAGCCCTCATGAGCGACTGGCTATGGCGTATAGCTTTCTACGCACCCAGGAGGCGCGGCAGGAATACAGACATGCGGGGAACGCTCGTCCTTCTGCTCGTGGCTTTTGCACTCGCGGTAATTGCCCCCATCGTAGGCCAGATCATTGCAATGACTGTATCCAGGGAGCGTGAATACTCCGCGGACGCTGCATCCGTGGAGTTTACAAGAAATCCGCTGGCACTTGCTTCTGCGCTCGAAAAGATTAAAAATGATTTCATCCCCATGAAAAATGCCTCCCGCGGGACAGCCCACATGTTCATCGTGGATCCGCTCATAAAAATGGTAGGCGATAAGGAAGGTTTCTGGGCAGACCTGCTTGCAACACATCCGCCTATTGACAAACGCATAGCAAGACTTAGATTTGCAGGACATACGATTGTTGCCCAGGGATACGGAAGAAAATAATACATTATTGACCCTGTGAGAAAACAAGTTGTCCTGTTTATACAGGACGATAGAGAGTGTTTAGTTGAAGAATTTACAGAGTCAGTGGAACTTTCTATCGGGGTTGACATGACTTAAATTATATGAAACTGTTCTATTATAAAAATTAAAGGAGGCTACATGTCAGACATTGAAACAAATAACGAAACTAATAACCAGGGGCAACCGCAGCAGCCGAAAGACCGGACAACGCTTATTGTCTTGTCGAGCGTGCTGATAATAATAGTAATTGCTGTGGGAATCCTGCTCTGGAAAACAAATATTCTGAAAACAGGTCCAAAGCCGCTTGCGCTTATAACCGGTTCCGGTCCTGCCATTGTGATCGGCAATGAAACCATTTCCAAAGGGCAGCTCAACAAACAGCTCAACCTTCAGGTCGCTCTGCTGAAACAGTTCTTTGCAAGTCAGGGTAAGCCATTCGATCCCTACAGCAAGGACAGCGCCCAGATAATAAGCCAGATAAAACAGAATGTCATTCAGGGGATTGTCACCCTGACACTGCTCGGGGATTATGCAAAGAATAAGGGCATTGCCGTTGACTCCAAAGAGGTGGACACTACCTTTGCGGGAATAGAACAAAAATTCGGCAAAGATAAATTCGTCTCCATACTGAACGAATCCGGCATGACCGTTGACGAGGTCAAACAGCAGATCAAGGAACAGCTTATTGCAAAAGATGTCTATTCAAACGTAGAAAAGAACGTAAAAGTAAGCGATGCCGATGAAAAGACATTCTATGAACAGCACAAGACCAAATTCAACGTTCCGGATGAGGTGCAGGCTCGGCATATACTCGTTAAAACAAAACCTGAAGCAGAAAAGATTGAGAAAGAATTGAAATCAGGAAAATCTTTTACAGAGCTTGCAATGAAAGAATCCATTGACAAAGGGAGCGCGGTGAAAGGGGGGGACCTCGGATTTTTCAGCGCCGAACAGATGGTCCCGGCATTTTCAAAAGCAGCTTTTGCCCTTAAGAAAACCGGTCAGATCAGCCCGATTGTCCAGACCCAGTACGGCTTTCATATCATTCAGCTCATTGCCAGAAAACAGGGCAAGTCCATGACCTTCAATGAAGTCAAGCCCCAGCTTGCTCAGATGCTCGCACAGCAACAGGCAAAAACAGATTTTGAAAAACTGATCAATGATCTAAAGGCAAAAACAAAGATAGATATAAAAGTTCAATGATGTGTACAGAGAACACCTTTTAAAAGACACGTATTTTAATCACAGTATAGACTTTGAGAAAGAACTGAATGAGGAACAACTTAAAGTAGTTCTGTCGCAAGGCGGTCCATGCCTTGTGATAGCAGGTGCTGGCAGCGGTAAAACAAGGACCCTTATCTACAGGGTTGCAAAACTTGTCCAGGATGGAATCCCGCCTGCCAGCATTTTGCTTGTTACCTTTACCAATAAAGCGGCAAAAGAGATGCTGTCAAGGGTGGAGAGGCTTCTGTCCATGGACAGCACAGGTGTGTGGGGCGGAACATTCCATCATATCGCAAATCTTATCTTACGGAGACACATAGGCCTGCTTGGATTTAAAAATAATTATACGATACTCGACGAGGAAGACAGGACCGATCTTGTTTCCATGACCATAACGGAATTCGGGTTGAATGATAATAAGCGTTTTCCGAAGCCCACGACGGTATCCGCGATACTCAGCCTTGCGGTAAACATCTCTGCGGGCGTGGACAAGGTCGTGATTGACCGGTTTCCGTATTTGTCTGAATCCATAGATGATCTGATACTGATAAGCGAGCACATAACCCGCAGGAAGAGGAACCTCAATGCGCTTGATTTTGACGACCTGCTTCTTTTTCTCAAGCAGCTCCTGCTCGAACATAAGGACGTGTGCGGGCATTATTCGGAGCATTTCAAGCACATACTCGTGGATGAGTATCAGGATACGAGCAAGTTACAGGCCGATATTGTCGACATCATAGCCGAGAAACACGGAAACATTATGGTTGTCGGCGATGATGCACAATCGATATATGCATTTCGCGGCGCACATTATGAAAACATATTCGGATTTACCGACCGTTACCCCAATGCAGTTGTGCACAAGCTCCAGACAAACTACAGAAGTACTCAGGCAATCCTCGATCTCGCAAATGCAAGCATCATGAGAAATAAAAAACAATATCTGAAATATTTAACGGCAACGAGGGGTGCGGGAGTTTTACCCGTCATCGTAAAATTCGCCAATACGGAGGAGCAGGCAAGTTTTATAGCAAAACAAATACTTGCCGCGGATGTAAATCTTACCGATATCGCCGTGCTTTACCGATCGCATTACCATTCAATGGAAATACAGATGGAACTCACGAGACTCGGCATACCTTATGAAGTGAGGTCCGGGGTCAGGTTCTTTGAACAAGCACACATCAAGGACATCCTCAGTTTCCTCAGATTTATAAATAATCCGAAAGATGAGCTTGCATTCAAAAGGGCATTGAAATTATATCCCGGGATAGGCATAAAAACAGCGGGCCATCTGTGGGATGCCTTTGCACAAAATAATTATAGCATACCTTTCCTCGGCAAAAATGAAATAATGGAGGAGCTTTCCTCAAAGGCAAAGAAGCCTTTTCTCGATTTTTTTCACCTCATCGCTCTGTTATCGGACATCAAAACGGATGAAAAACTGCCGTCCGACATGCTGCTTATGATACTTGAATCAGAGTACGAGGAATACATGAAATTCGCATATACTAACTTTGAGTCACGTCTTGAGGATATAAAACAACTGATAAACTATTCGACGAGATTCAAGACTGCGACGGAATTCCTCAGTGAAATGGCACTGGTAGCAACCGTCGTATCCCCGGGCACAGAGGAAGCCGAAAAAGAGTGCGTTGTCCTTTCGAGCATTCACCAGGCAAAGGGGCTGGAATGGAAACTCGTTTTCATACCATGGCTCGTTGACGGTAAGTTCCCTGTCATAAGAACCTCGAAGAACGACGACCGGATCGGGAGTGCAGAGGCAAACAATGATGCGATGGAAGAAGAGCGGAGGTTGTTCTATGTTGCCGCTACAAGGGCGAAAGACAGGCTTTATCTGTGCTATCAGGAATGGCTGCCGGAAAGGGGAAGTTATAGCAATGCATTATTAAAGCCTTCAAGATTTATAAGGGAACTGCCTTCTTATGCCTACGAGACACGGGAATGAAACTATGCTGAAAATTATTAAATACATTATTCTTCTGCTGCTCGTTCTTGCCATGATCTATTTTCTCAGGGTAAGTTTCAAGAACAATTCAATGGAAATAAAGCTTAAAAACCCGCAAAAGATAGAAGACCTTAAACAAAAAACAATCGAGCTTAAAAATGAATTTAACCTGCTGAACAAGCAGAAAAATCAGGAACCCCGAAAGACGGAAGCATCCCCGGAGAAAAAACAGAAACCCGCAGGGAGCGCACAGGAACCGGACAAGCAAGAGCTCGACAAGTTCATCAAAGAAAATTCGAATTAATACTCTTTTCGTCAATTCATTTGACTACAAATTTAATGCCATGATAGCGAGATAATTACTTTGTCAGGCTTTAACATGAAACAGACAGCAACGATCTTTGCCCTCAGCATTGAGGCCGGATTGTCTGTCGTCGTGGGTATTTTTATCGGCTATTACGCGGATAAATACTTCGGAACGACACCGTGGCTTACGCTTGTATTCACCTGCCTCGGGTTTGTTGCAAGTATATTGAGATTAACAGAAATAGGAAAGATTGTAGGATCGAACAAGAAATGACGAACAGCATATATAAGATATGGATCATAACCGGCATGTTCCTGCTTGCAGCAGGTATACCATTTTTTTACCCCGACCTGAAGCGTATTGCTGCATTCCTTGCCGGTGCAGGTATTATGTTCATAAATGTGCTTTTACTCGGTAAAGCATTGACGGCATTGTTCGGACGTACTCAAGCAGAGGCTGAACCTGAGCCCGGTCATGAATCCGTCATCTCCCCGGACTACGAAGGAAAGCCTCCGGCAAAAGGCACACAGCCTGTCTTCTTATTCCTTCTTATACTAAAATATGCATTTTTGTTGACAACTCTCTATATAGCAATAGTAATAATCAAGCTCCATCCAGTACCGTTTGTCGTTGGAATAACAATACTGCCGGTAAGTATTATGATGATGGGAATATTTTTAATGTTAAGGAGACATGACAATGCATGAACAATTGACGTGGTTCAGCTTTATTCCGGGATTGAAAGAGGTCCCGACTTTTATAATAACCTATGCATTGGCCGGAATCGGGCTGGTAACCTGTGCACTTTTAGTAACACGAACGCTCAAAAAAAGGGATTACCCCGAGGTGCCCGATGAAGGCTTTACTCTTTTTTCGCTGTTCGATATGATCTATGAGGCATTATACAGTTTTACAGCTTCGGTAATCCCCGATGAACCGGAGAGGTATCTTTCTTTAATAGGCACACTGTTTATACTGGTCTTCATTTCCAACCTCTGGGGCGTTATACCGGGCATGGTCCCGCCGACAGACAGCCTGAACACTAATGCAGCAATGGCAATAACGGTATTCATAGCTTACAATTATTTCGGGTTCAAGGCTCACGGTATAAAATATGTAAAGCATTTTATGGGCCCGATATGGCTCCTTGCGCCCATCATGCTCATCGTGGAAATTATCAGCAACCTTGTCAGGCCCGTATCACTTTCTCTGAGGCTTTTTGCCAATATGCTCGGCGATCATACGGCACTGACCATATTCTCGCACCTGCTGCCCTTGATTGTGCCGATATTCTTTATGATACTCGGCATATTCGTCTCGTTCATACAGGCACTGGTATTTTCAATTCTCAGTGCGATTTACATCGCTCTCGCAGTTGCGCATGAACACGAAGAAGAACATTAAATATAAAAAGGAGGATAAAAGATGTTAAAAAGATTTTTAAGTATGGCAACATCAACGATACTGTTGGTGCTTATAGCAATACCTGCATTTGCTGAAGGTGCTGCTGCTCAGCCCCAGGATACCGGTATGAAGGCATGGCTTGCCATTGCCAGCGGTATCGGCATTGCAATCGCTGCATTCGGTGGAGCACTCGGTCAGGGCAGATCCATCTCATCGGCCCTTGACGGCATTGCAAGGAACCCGGGAGCATCGGGTAAGATAGTAACACCGATGATCATCGGTCTTGCGCTTATTGAATCCCTTGTCATTTACGCCTTTGTTATAGCATTTCTGCTCCAGGGAAAGATCTAAAAGTGAATTAGAAACAGGGACAATCTCTTCGATCGTCCCTGTTATTTTTTCTTCCACTCTCATGGAGTGTGCTTATTCGTTTTTTCCGTGGCAGTTTTTGTACTTTTTGCCGCTTCCACACCAGCAAGGGTCGTTCCTGCCGATCTTTTTTTCTCTTCTTATCGGTTCGGTCACACCCTGTCCCTGGGGTACGGGCGGTGCTTGTGCCGCAGACATCCCTGCAGCCTGACTCAGGTTCAAATTGAATTTTAACGGGGCATGCTGGTGCTGTACCAGCTTTTGCTCATTTTTTTCCTTTATCTGGATCTTGTAAAGCCTTGTAAGTGACTCTTCCCTCACCTGATTCAACATCTTCTGGAACATGTCGAATGCTTCTTTTTTATATTCAATAAGAGGGTCTTTCTGTGCATATCCCCTCAATCCGATACCTTCTTTGAGATGATCCATATTAAGGAGGAAGTCCTTCCAGTTGCTGTCAAGCACCTGAAGGAAGATAAACCTTACCAGCTCTGTAAATGAGACATCCGTAAGCGCTTTTTTCTTTTCCTGTATGCGCTCTTGTCCCTGACGGGTAAGCATGTCTTTCAGCTCAAATGCAGTTATGTCGTTTTTCTTGTCACCGGGCAGCTCTATTTTCAATGAAAGCATGCCGTCAAGTGCGCTATTCATGGCATTGAAATCCCATTCCTCGGGTCTCTGGGGATCCTCTATATGTTTGTGAAGTATATCGTCTATGGTCTGATCGGTCATCTCCGTAATAAGCTCTTCGAGCTTTTCGCCGTTCAATACCTCTTTTCTCCTCGCATAGATGACTTCTCTCTGCTTGTTCATGACATCGTCATATTCAAGGAGCTGTTTCCTTATTTCAAAGTTATGCTCTTCGACCTTTTTCTGGGCATTTTCAATTGCCTTCGATATCCAGGGGTGCGTAATCGGTTCACCTTCTTGCATACCTATCCTCTGCATAAAGGATGCTATACGTTCAGAGCCGAACCGCCTGAGCAGATCGTCGTCCAGAGACATATAAAACCTCGATGAGCCCGGATCGCCCTGTCTGCCGGATCTTCCCCGTAACTGGTTGTCTATTCGTCTCGCCTCGTGCCTCTCCGTACCTACGATGTGCAGGCCTCCTGCCTCAATGACATCCTTTTTCTCTTTATCGCATTGTTGTTTTGCGATTTCGTAAAGCCTTTGATAGTCTTCCTCTTTTACTTCGCCCGATCTGATCTTTTCCTTTACCATGAATTCCGGGTTACCGCCGAGCAGTATGTCGACGCCTCTTCCCGCCATGTTCGTTGCTATTGTTACCGCCCCTTTTCTGCCGGCCTGGGCAATGATCATGGCCTCTTTTTCATGGTGCTTTGCATTCAGCACATGGTGTTTTATGCCCCGCTTCGTCAGCATCCTGCTCAGGATCTCCGACTTTTCTATTGAAATGGTGCCCACAAGCACCGGCCTGCCCTCGCCATTCAGTTTTATGATCTCCTCTATCACGGCATCGAACTTTTCTTTCTGTGTCCTGTAAATCATGTCATGATGATCAGTGCGGATCATGGGCAGGTTGGTCGGTATTATATTGACTTCCAGTTTGTATATCTTTTTGAACTCCGATGCCTCGGTATCCGCGGTACCGGTCATACCCGCAAGCTTGTTGTACATCCTGAAATAGTTCTGAAATGTTATCGTTGCAAGGGTCTGGTTCTCGTTCTCTATCCTCACGCCTTCTTTTGCCTCTATAGCCTGATGCAGTCCGTCACTCCATCTCCTGCCGGGCATAAGTCTCCCCGTAAACTCGTCTACGATGATAACCTCTCCCTCTTTGACCACATAATCCACATCCAGCTTAAAAATAATGTGCGCCTTTAAAGCCTGATTGACATGATGGAGCGTTTCCATTTGAGAAGGCTCAAAGATATTCTTTATGCCGAGCAAGCGTTCGACCGTCAGAGCGCCTGGTTCTGTCAGGATGGCATTCTTCTGCTTCTCATCAATGGTATAATCATCGTCCTTTTTCAATTTTGGAATGATCTTGTCTATGGTATAGTACTTGCCTGTCGATTCTTCCGACTGTCCGGATATGATCAGCGGGGTCCTAGCCTCATCTATCAATATGCTGTCGACCTCATCGACTATCGCATAGTTCAAGTCTCTCTGAACCATCTCGCTCAGGTTGAATTTCATGTTGTCTCTAAGATAGTCAAACCCGAACTCGTTGTTTGTCCCATACGTAATGTCGGAGTTGTAAGCCTCCTGCCTTTGCCGGTCATCGAGATCATGGACAATAACACCTGCCGTGAGTCCAAGGAATTTGTATATCTCGCCCATCCATTCTGCGTCACGTTTCGCAAGGTAGTCGTTGACCGTAACGATATGCACGCCTTTCCCTCCCAGCGCATTGAGGTACGCCGGAAGCGTTGCGACAAGTGTTTTGCCCTCGCCTGTTTTCATTTCAGAGATGCGGCCGCTGTGAAGGACGACTCCGCCGAGGAGCTGGGCATCGAAATGCCGCATGTGTACCGTACGCTTTGATGCCTCCCTTACGACAGCGAATGCTTCTGTAAGGATGTCGTCCAGGGGCTCACCGTTGACGACCCTCTTTTTGAGTTCCGGTGTCTTTGACTTTAAATCGCTGTCCGAGAGCGCGGACAGGGAAGACTCAAACATGTTGATTTCATCGACTAAATATTCGATCTTCTTCAAATCCCGCTCATTTTTTGAGCCTGCTATTTTTTTTAAAATCGTATCAAACATTATCTGCCACCTTCTGAATTTTATGATTAAATTTATCCTTTCGAGGGTGTAATGTCAAACAAAGTCCTGCACCTGTCTTTGCGTGAATGAAAAAACCGTACGCACCTTCATATCAGCTTGATATTTTTTATAAATTCTTATTAAGATGCTATCCATGGCATTAAGAAAGACCCGGCTTATTCCTATGATAGGAGTATCCGTTGTTATTATTATTGTTATTGTAGGAAAGCTGTCCGCCAAAAAACCGGCGGTGGTAAATACCGTTGCCGCTAAAATCGGCAGCGTTGAACAGATCGTAAGCTCAACCTCATCGGGGACCGTAGAGCCTGCGGAAAAAGCGAACATGATGTCCCAGTATCCCGGCGCAATAACGCACATTTATTTTCAGAACGGGGATCGCGTGAAAAAGGGCGATGTCATACTGACCATGGACAACGCGCTGGTAAAGGTGGATCTCGCCAATACGCAGGAAGTCTATGCAAGGGCAAAGAAATTATTCGCCTCTCACGCAATATCAAAAGCAGCATTGGATACGGCAATGTATGCTTATCAGGCAGCGGTCGCGCGATACGATCAATCTCTTATTAAGGCGCCGATTCCCGGTATCATAACCCAGTTGAATGCACATCTCGGCGAATTTCCTCTTGGCGGCAATGGCCTGTTGTCCGGCGGTTCTTCTGCGCTGCAGCAATACGGGCTTCTTGTTCAAATCATTGACGACAGCTCTTATCATATAAAAGCACCCTTTGACGAGGTTGATTCCGGTATGATCGAAAACGGACAAAAAGCCCGTATTACCTTTGATGCATTCCCTGATCAGGTCTTCAACGGCAGGGTTATCGAAGTGTCTCCCGCCGTTTCGACAGCCCTTGATCTGAACAGAACGATAGAAGCCAAAATATCTCTCCCGCATATTCATGATATCCGCATAGGCATGTCTGCCGATGTAGAGATCATTGTCAATGTTACGAAAAACGCCCTTTACATCCCGACCTATACACTCCAGGAATCGGCATCCAACAGCAACAATAAATTCGTCTGGATTATCGATAACCATAAGGCTGAAAAGGCAGATGTGCAGACCGGCATCTCGAACTGGGACAATACGGTCATTACGAAAGGTCTCAATCCGGGCGCGCAGGTGATCCTGCCGTCCGACACTTATTCCCTGAAAGAAGGTATGAGGGTCTCTCCGCATGATTGAGATGCAGTCTGTATGGAAAGTGTACAGTATGGATTCCATAGAGGTGGCTGCGTTAAGGGATATCAATGTACGTATAGAGAAAGGTGAATACATTTCTATCATGGGCCCGTCAGGATCCGGTAAATCCACGCTCATGAATATCATCGGGTGTCTTGACAGGCCCACGAGAGGAAAATACATTCTGAACGGCAAACAGGTGTCGGATTATTCCGACAAAGAGCTCGCGCATATTAGGAACAAACAGATAGGCTTTGTGTTCCAGATGTTCAATCTTTTGCCGAGGTACAATGCCGTCAAAAATGTTTCCATCCCCTTGCTGTACGCGGGCATTGAAAGCGCGGAAATGGAGAGAAGGGCGAAGGAATCGCTGATAAATGTCGGACTGGGCGACAGGATGTTCCACAGGCCGTCGCAACTGTCCGGCGGACAGCAGCAACGCATTGCCATAGCACGGGCGATTGTCAATGAACCGGACATTATACTTGCAGATGAGCCGACCGGCAACCTTGATACAAAATCAGGCAAGGAGATCATATCCATTTTCAAAAATCTCAATGAACAGATGAAGGTGACCATAATTCTTATAACACATGACCCGTTCATAGCCCAGCAGGCGAACAGAGTAATAAAAATCCTTGACGGCTCCATTGTCCGGAATTCATGAACAGCCTTACCTACATCTTTACTGCCTTTGAAGCTTTATTGAGCAACAAGATGCGATCTGCATTGACCATGCTCGGCGTCATCATAGGCGTTGCCGCGGTAATACTGCTCGTCTCCATGGCAGTCGGCGCAAAACAATACATCCTTGAGAAGTTTACCGGACTTGGAACCAATCTGATCATCATACAGCCGGGCAAGATACAGACAAAAGGCGGGAACTTTCCTGTTGCCGGTATAGCTTCCACGCACAAGCTCACTCTGTCCGACGTCAGGGCTTTACAGAGAGAATCGACGTATGCCGACGGCGTATTTCCGATGCTGCTCGGGGCTTTGATCGTGAAGTATCATGATGCACATGCCGATACGACCGTTCTCGGCACTAACGAACAGTTTACAAGAATAATAAATATAGAGCCGCAAATCGGGGGTTTCATATCTAAAGAACAGAGTGATGCCGGCAGAAATATATGCGTGCTCGGTTATAATATATGGAAGGTGCTGTTTGCCAATAAAAACCCGCTCGGCAAGATCGTTAAACTCGGTAATTTTTATTTCAGGGTCATTGGAGTCATGGAAAAAAAAGGACAGTCTCTCGGGTTCGATATGGATGACCTTGTTTATATACCTGCAAAAGCATCGGAGAAGCTTTTCAATACAGACAGCCTCTTTGGCATAAGGGTAAGGGCACGCTCCAAGGATGCCGTCGATGATGCGGTAAAGCAGTCCATAGAAATATTAAAAAGGCAGCACAACAACAATGAGGATTTTACGGTCATAACGCAGGACTCGATGTTGTCCACCGTTGACACCATAATGAATATGATGACCGTCATTCTCGGCGGTATAGCAGCCATATCGCTGCTTGTCGGCGGCATAGGCATCATGAACATCATGCTTGTATCCATAAAGGAACGGACGCGAGAGATAGGTCTGAGGAAGGCTGTCGGTGCAACACACCGGGACATACTCATCCAGTTTCTCATAGAGTCTGCGACCCTCAGTTCCACCGGCGGCGTCATCGGCATCCTGATCGGCATTGCAGGCGGATTTATGATCCAGTCCATGATCAGCGGCTTTCATATAAGTATTACTTTGTGGTCGGTGCTGGTCGCTTTTTTCTTCTCTGCTTTTGTCGGCATCTTTTTCGGCGTATACCCTGCGTATAAGGCGGCACAGCTCGATCCCATAGAATCGCTGCGCTACGAATAAAAAATAGCGTGAAACCGTACTATGTGGAAAACCCGGGAGGTTTGCCGGCTCCGCTGCTTTTTAGGTCAGAAACCTTCGGGGACGATTACCTTCGTCCCTGTAGTACCGACCACTTCCTGAAGAGATACACCCGGGGCAAGCTCTTTCAGGAGCAGCCCTTTATCCGTAACATCGAGTACACAGAGGTTTGTGATGATCATGGATACGCATTTAAATCCCGTTACAGGATAGGTCAATGTGCTTACGATCTTTGGCTTGCCGTCCTTTGTTGTGTGTGTCATCAAAATGATTATTTTTTTAACGCCTGCCACTATGTCCATTGCACCGCCTATACTCGGCAGCATGCCGGGTGCAGTCCAGTTTGCGAGGTCGCCTTTTTCTGAAACCTGATAGGCTCCCATGATCGCAAGATCGATGTGTCCGCCTCTCATCATCGCGAAAGAAATATCGCTGGGAAAAAAGCTCGCACCTTTGATGCAGGTAATCGGTTGTTTTGCGGCATCGACAAGGTCCGGATGCGTTTCGCCTTTTTTCGCAAACCCTCCCATACCGAGTAAGCCGTTCTCCGTATGAAAGAATACTGTTTTGTCCTCCGGTATAAAATCAAGGATACGTGTAGGCATGCCAATGCCGAGGTTCACATAAAACCCTTCTTCTATCTCCTGCGCCGCACGCCGTGCCATGTCTTTTTCACTCATACCAGCGATCATATCTCTCCCCTTTTACGACCCTGTCCACAAATATGCCCGGGGTGTGTACTGTGCCCGGATCCAGCACGCCGGCATCGACCAGTTCCTCTGTTTCTGCAATTGTAATGTCAGCGGCCATTGCCATAAGAGGATTAAAGTTTGCGCCTGTGTACCGGTACACAAGATTACCGTATATGTCGCCTTTATATGACTTTATAAAGGCAAAATCAGCTCCGAGCGGATACTCCAATATGTACTGTTCGCCTTCGATGATCCGGATTTCCTTGCCTTGAGCAAGCAGAGTGCCTGCACCCGTTTTTACATAGAAGGCTCCTATACCTGCACCTCCGGCCCTTATGCGTTCTGCAAGTGTTCCCTGAGGAACCAGCTCAAGCTCCACCTCTCCTTTATCATACAGTTCTTTAAAAGATTTTGTTGCAGTCGGGTATGAGCCTATATATTTTTTTACCCTTCCGGCTTTAAAAAGAACTGCAAGCCCGTATTCGTCATCGCCAAGCCTTGAGCCTGGATTGTTACTGATGACCGTCAGGTTCTTTGTTCCCTTTTCGTACAGCGCACGGATCAGGTTCTGGGGTATGCCGGCAAGCCCGAACCCGCCGAACATGATCACGTCCCCATCCTTTACGTCCTGAAGGGCTTCAAGAGAAGTACGGTATGTTTTATTTATCATACTGGTTATAATGGTTATTCCATTTACAAAATATTTGCAATGTATAGAGGGGATAGCTGTTCTTTACGTATGATCTTCCTCATACACTTTTTGTAACTGCATACCTATACTATGAGTATGCAGTTAGCGACAGATAAATCACCAAAACTTACGGTGCCGTTCAGATACCTGTTTACAGGCATGGGGATACTCATTGTTCTGTCTTTGGGTATCATATTTAAAGCACAGGCATTCACCATACATTACTATAGCTCTCCTGTACTCCTGCCTATGACCCATTTGTTGACACTGGGGTGGATAACCATGACTATCATCGGTGCGATGTTACAACTCGTGCCTGTTGTAACTGAAAAAACCCTGTTCAGTGAAGGCATTGCAAAAGCGGTTTTCTATATTTATCTTGCAGGCGTAGTGTGGCTTATCTATGCATTTGCAACCAATTCATCTGCAGAGCCCGGTGCCGGCATTATCGGCATTGCCATTCTTTTGTTCCTCTTTGACACCGCAATGACGGTGAAAGGCATGCACAGGCCTGATCTTGCCGTCTGGTATATTATGGCTGCGATGGTATTCCTGTTTCTCACCATCCTGACCGGTTCGTGTGCAGCAGTGGCATTGCACAGGGCAGTTTCATACAATCCTCTGGAACTATTATTCCTGCATATAGCCTTTGCAGGTATTGGCTGGATCAGTTTCGTCGTTATTGGATTTTCTTTCCGGCTGATCCCCATGTTTGTCCTGTCTCACGGGTATGACGAATCATACGGCTGGACATCGCTGGTCATGCTCGTCGCCGGTCTGTTGTTTCTTGCACTGTACTTTTTATTGCATCTGCTTGTCCCGCAGATATCCGGCATACACTGGATTGGTCTTGCAGGCGGCAGTATCATGCTCACCGGTATCATCAGCTACATACTTCAGATGCGCGTGATCTATAAACAAAGGACCCGCAGACAGATTGAGCCTGCCCTGTGGTTTTCCATCTGTGCAACGGGATATTTGTTTCTTGCAGGCATCCTCGGTGTGGGGCTGCTCGCTTTCCGGCATTCATTCCGTCTTGAGATGATCTATGTTGTCCTGGGATTATTCGGATTTGCCGGCATGTATATCATAGGCATGATGCACAAGATTGTGCCCTTCCTACACTGGTATAATAAGTACAGTTCGAAGATAGGGCTCGAAAAGGTGCCGATGACTAAGGACATGATAAGTACACCGCTCACGTGGTTCCAGCTATTTATATTTAATGCGGGAATAGTCTTATTGATTGCGGGTATTTTCCTGAATGCAGGCGGCGGCATTCTTGCCTCGGGATTATTACTTTTTTTGGGCTCTGTTTCATTTGCATGGAATATAGCGAACGTTTTAAGAAGATAAGGAGGATATATGATTACGCAACAGAATGTATTAAAAGCGCTGGAGGCTGTCATGGACCCCGAACTCGGGCTTACTATTGTCGAGATGGGGCTGATTTATGATGTGAAGGTAGAAAATGACGAGGTTTCAGTAAAGATGACTCTTTCTGCAAGGGCGTGTCCCTTGCATGGAAGCATTCTGAGCGGTGCGGAGAACGTGATCAAAAGGATCGAAGGTGTAAAGTCAGTCAGGGTGGAACTTGTCTGGGATCCCCCGTGGACCCCCGACAGAATAGCACCGGAAACCAAAAGGCGCATGGGGTTCAGATGAAGATTACGCCGCAGACAAAGATAATAGATATCATTAAGCCCCATCCGGAGCTCATCGATATACTTGCATCGTACAACAGCCACTTTGAGCTTTTAAAAAATCCTCTCATGAGAAAGACCTTTGCAAAACTTGCGACCGTCAGGCACGCGGCAAAGGTTGCAGGCGTGAACCTTACGGAACTCATAAAACTGCTGAATAGCTCCATAGGAGAGACTGTGCAGGACGAGGATCTACGCGAGAGCGGGCATGAAGAAAAACAGACTCAAATACCCGTCAGGGCGCTGATAGAGCAGAGGCATGCAAAGATAATCAATCTGGATGTGCGCGATATAATGAAGAACGGCGGAGAGCCTTTCAATGTCATCATGCAGACGGTCGCAAAGATTAAACAAGGCGAGGCGTTCGTCCTCGAAACTATATTTGAACCTGCTCCGTTGTATGATGTGCTCAAAAAAAAGGGCTTTGAAAGCCAGACGGAGATACTCGGTGAGAATCATTATAAAATATGGTTTTACAGGACGACGACGAAAGAGGCCCGGCAGGAAAAGCCGGACATTAATGACAGGCTCAAAGAAGACGGCAGCACCGTATACCTCGATGTGCGGGGGCTTGAACCACCCCAGCCCATGGCCATGATCCTCGAGACCATGGCACGTCTTGATCCGTCAAAGAGGCTCGTGGTGCATCATGAACGTGTCCCCATGTTCCTGTATCCGAAGCTCGATGAGAAAGGATACGCCTATGAAACCCATGAACTTGACCAGCACCATGTTCAGCTTATCATAAAAAAAGGCCCTATCATTTGATCTGTTAAAATCATTGACTCTGCATATTGATTCACCTTTAATAGCACTGTGTTTTTCTTTAAAGAGGATTTATGAAACCCGTGTGGGAAGAAACCTTTGTTATTAGATCCTACGATGTAGACATTGCATGGAAACTGAAACTATCTGCACTCTTCAGTTATATGCAGGAGGCTGCGGTAAACCATTCTTATGATCTGGGAGTAGGATACCACGATTTGGAGAAGTACGGCATGTTCTGGGTCTTATCAAGAATCAAGGTGCTCGTTAAGAAGATGCCTTCATGGGGAGAAACCATTACCGTTAAAACATGGCCAAAGGGCACAGAACGGTTCTTTGCATTGAGAGACTTCGTTGTGGCAGACACGGACGACAATGAAATAATCTCCGTTACTTCATTGTGGCTCTTGATTAAGAAAGACAAACACAGACCGCAGAAGATTGAATCCTTGCCTGTAACCCTGCCCGGAAACGAAGGAAAAAACGCACTGTATGAGGAATTGGAAAAGATAAAACCGTTTGATCATGTTGAAGCAAACTATGAAAGGATTGTTTTTACCGGAGACCTCGATGTTAACTATCATGTAAACAACGCACGGTACATAGACTGGATAGCGGACTGCTTTGACCCGGCATTCAGTATCTCAAACAGTATTAAATCCATTCAGGTAAACTATATTGATGAGACAAAACACAGGGATGGGATTATCATTAACACTTCAGGGAGCACTGACCCTCTGCGGACTTTCTATATAGAAGGTGTACATAAAGATAAAAAGACAGTCGTTTTCAATGCACTGGTAGAATGGACGTAAAAATAAAACCGGTCGAGGGGTAATGGCAATAAAGGATTTAAGAGGAAAGAGAATCCTTATCACCGGAGCAACAGGCGGCTTTGGTCGGGAGTTCACAAAACAATTGTTACAGTTGGGCGCACATCTCATCCTCTCGGGCCAGAATAAGACAAAGCTTGAAGAAATGAGTACTACATACGCTTCATACCCGTGGGAAAAAGGCGCTCAGATTATCGGGTCCATCAGTGCAGACCTTTCTAATGAAAAAGGGTGTGAAACACTTTACAAGGACTGCAGGGAACTTACCTCTGACATCGATATGCTTATCAATAATGCAGGCATTATTGCGTACGGGGATTTTCATGAAGTACCGATGACTACATGGCAGAGGCTTATGGAAATAAATCTGCTTTCGACGATGAGGCTTACCCACCTCTTCCTTCCGGGCATGTTGAAAAGAAAAGAAGGACATGTGGTCATTATGTCATCCGTTGCAGGGATCGTCGGTACAAAACAGAGCACAGCATACTCTGCATCCAAGTTCGGCATGCGGGGGTTCGGGTTATCCTTATATGGAGAGGTGCACTCCCATGGCGTCGATGTAACCATCCTGTTTCCTTTCTGGGCAGAAACTCCTCTCCTCCGGTCTGTTGACTATGGCAGCAAACCTACAAAGAAAGTAATCAGTCTGGTAGTCGATAAGGCAGAAGATGTAATAAAAGAATCTATAAAGGGCATACAAAAAAGAAAATTGCTGGTATATCCTGGTCCGGCTGCAAAGGTAATAAGTTTTTTAAACAGATTCATTCAGATTGTAGGGAGTCAGGGAAAGGCGTAAGAACCGAAAAAGGAGGAAAAATGCTTAATAAAGCCGTCATAATACCGATTCTACTTTTGGGGGCGTTCATGTTTTCCGGCTGCAGTTCCAACAAAACAGGCAGCAGCTACAAGGCACTGCATACAGACGGACAGTGGATCAAGGACCAGCAGGGAAGGGTTGTAATCCTGAGGGGAGTAAATGCAGGCGGGGACAGCAAGATACCTCCTTTTGTTCCTTTTACTTCAGAAACAAGCGCTGAACAAATAAGAAGCTGGGGCATGAATTTTGTAAGATATGTGACCGTGTGGGAAGGTATGGAACCGACAGAGGGCGTTTATGATTCGGCGTATCTCGATGACATGGCACAGCGCGTAAACTGGCTTACCTCACGAGGCATCTATGTTTTTATCGATATGCACCAGGACTTGTTTACGAGAGAATTCTGCGGAGACGGTGCGCCGCAATGGGCTGCAACAGGCGATCTTTCTCAACTTGCACTTCCCTACCCTTCCTGCGGTCAGAACTGGTTCCTCAATTACCCTTCACCTCCCGTCAGCCAGTCATTTGCGCGGCTCTGGACCGATCCCGCACTCCAGTCGCATTTTATCGACGCATTCAAATTGATTGCCGAAGAATTCAAGAACAACACTATGGTCGTCGGTTATGAAATATTCAATGAACCGTGGAGCGGAAATTTCACCGCAACGACCTTTGAGCAGAACTACCTTGCCCCGTTTTATCAAAAGGTCATCGATGCCCTTAGGACAGAGGATCCCGGTGCCCTGTGCTTCTTCGAGCCTTATGTGCTTTTCGGAGGCATACCGCAAAGCAATCTCCCGCGATTGAGTAGAGCTGACATTGTTTATGCACCGCATTACTATGTGCCCGGGGTTTTAACAGGCAGTGCGTCTGATATAACTGCATCTATAGACGGTATAGATCAGGATTTGACCCTTGTTCAGCAAAAAGCAGTTCAGCTCGGCACACCTGCCATACTCGGTGAATTCGGAGCATATCCGACGAGTTCGTCCAGCGGTCTACGTTTAGTCCAGGGCTACTACGACATGCTCGATAAGCATATCATGGGAGGAACCATCTGGGACTATGCCGTGAAGGACACATGGAACAACGAAGGCATGAGCCTTATCAATACGGACATGAGTGAAAAACCCTACGTAAATGCCGTTGTACGACCTTACCCCATGGCAATAGCGGGTATTCCGACATTGATAAGCTTCAGTACGACCACGGGAGATTTCAGATTGGAATTCACTGAAAACGGCATAAAAGCACCGACAATTATATATATACCTCCACGCATTTATCCAAACGGTGTCACTGTTCAAGAAAGTGACGGCACCTTTAATACGGACACAACGCTTGGCGAGCTGTATTTTACAACGACGGGCAGTGTTCAAAAACACTGGATACAACTCAGTCCTGCCCCATAGTTTGATATTATTTGATAAACCTTTCATCACTCACGCCAAACACGGTTTTTATGTCCCCGAGCAGGCCTGCATCATCCGACGGTGCAGCCGTTACGATCCTGCCGTTTTCCATAAGACATAACCGTTCAAAAAATTCCCGGGCGAGAGGAATCTCATGCATGGCAGAGATTATGGTTATGCCGTTCTTGTGAAGCTGTTTGAGCGTATGGATAAACGCGAGCTGATGACCGATGTCGAGATGCGAAATGGGCTCATCGAGCA
>JBBIVV010000035.1:0-24863 GCA_037439545.1 bacterium | reverse complement strand
ACAAATCTAAATTACTATATATGATTAAAATGGTTACAATTTAAATAACTTTAAAGGAGGGTAGTAATATGAAAAAATTTAGGGTAAGTAGTATAGGGATGGTTTTAGTTGCTGTGGTGGTTGCAGTATCAGGATGTGGAAGCAGTAGCAGCGGAGGCGGGAAGGCGCCTTCAACATCGCCGTCGGCAACTACTTCAGGGGGCCTTGCAACAATAAGCACAGGCAATCTTGTTATAGCTTTTGTGCCTAATGGTACAGGTGTGAGTGCGGTCCCCATTCAACAAAGCGGCTCTGCTTTTACCACAGCTTCATACGGCGGAATCAAGTTGAATGAATTGACATTGTCACCGATCACCATAACGACGTCTTTCAATGTAAACAGTTGTGCTGCAGATGCGCCGAACCTTAAGATTATTTGCGTCGGTTATAACAGTTCAAAAGTTGCTGTTATTGACGTGTCGGGCTATTTAGCGAGTGGAGCTGTACCTACGGTAAAAGAGTATGATCTCGGCAATACAATCACGTCGAGTTTCAGCGGCGGCGGATGTCTTGACTGCGGTGTGCTTCCTGATGCTACGGACAAAGGGTTTATAGTTTCATCCGGCGACGGATATCGTGTTGTCAATTATTCAGGCACCGTGTTGAAATCGTTCCTGTCAGATCCGACGGCAACGACACCGGTTAACCTTGCGACCGAGAACTTCGGCTATGACCCTGTAAAGAACAGAATTTTTTCTCCTGAGTACGAAACAACGAATAACTACGTATGGGCCATCGATGTGAATAGCGGGAAAATCTATCGCTGGGACAAAAGGATGGTTGATACGAACACAGATCCGTCTTATGGACTGCCGGAACTTACCAGTCAAGGGATCCCTTCACTGACAGCGGATGCGGTTTCTGTAGATCCGTCCACAGGCCTCATGACCATAGGGCACGAATGGACACCGCTTTTACTTATCTTTAATATGAATGCAGCGACATTCAACGGTTCAACCGGGACATTCGATGCACCGTACGACGTAACGCCCTTGCAGAACGTCTATTCACCAAGCGGTTATCTGACCACAGGTATGGTGATAGAGCCATCAAGCCATATTATGTTTCTTGAGGGTGAATTCGGAGATGACATAGGTGCTGCACAGATGCCCTCTTCGGCAGCAGCAGGAAGTGTCACCGTGACATCTTATACTTCGGCACAGCTCCCAACCCCGACAACGTACTGTCCGGCCCTGTCATCGTGGAGCAATGTGGGAGATCCTCACGGGCTGTCTGCATTTACCGCCATTGTAGGCGGCAAGCCGATGGGTTTGCTGATCGATGGTACAAAAGCATGTCTTGCCATAGTGGATCTCGACGGACTGCTTGCAGCACCGAAAGGGACAGGAACATCGGCAAATCAGGTTTCACCGGCCTACGATCTTTTGGCAAACCACATCGTAAGTTACCTACCACTTAAATAAGAGCGTCAGAGTTTGAACAGACGAAAACGGGCGGTGCTTGGGCGCCGCCTGTTTCCTGATACCGCACGTAAGTGCTATTTTTGATCGAATGTGAAAAGCAGCTCGGTTACAGGGTCTCCGGAGCACTGACATCTTTTGATCTCCGATTTTACATTGGTATATTTGCAGGTGATTAAAAATTGCTCATTCCACCCCTGCACGCTTTTGACATGCGCTAAATCAATATCCGGAAAATCTGATATTGTAAAAAGGGACTCTGATTTTGAAGGTATACTGATGACAGCCTGACCGGTGTCAAAATAGCTGCTCCATACGCTCATGGACCTCGTCTGCCACATTTTCGGTCCGGAGAAAGTCAGAAAGATCTTGTATATGGTTGAAAGGTCATGTTTTGCCGCAAGTCTCCCCTGCTCTATGCAATATGCCAGATCACCCTTACCCGCGACTTTATCAAGGGCGCGTAACAGATCCGTGTACAATTGGTACGGATACCACGCGGACTGGATTATATGTTCATCCATGTACTTCCTTGTTTCAGGAGGAAGTATAGTAATGATCTTTGGCAAAACATCCTGCTGATCTTTTTTTATGAACTTTATCAACCCAAGAATCGGAACGCCTTTTACTTGTGCCATGATTACCTTTCTTTGTTATTTTATTTGATCCGTAAATTGTGTATCTAAATGTGAGCCGCTTTACATGAGTGATTGAACTACCTTTGACTAAGGATGCACTCACTATGAGCATATTCAATAATAGTTCCCAATGATTGTCAAATAAACGAAGAACCGCTGTGATAGCCAAGTGAGAATGTCAGTACTAACTACAAAGTGAAAATGTCAGTAGTATATCCTGTCGTAAAGACAGGAGGAAAGAATCATATTGAGAAGTGACTTTAAATTAATGCCTTTAAGGTAGAAATATTATATAATATTTTAAACTCAAGAAAGGTAAAACCGTCTTTAAATCTTAATATGCATCATCGGTATTCCCAGCCTCTGCCGCTGATTTTCACCTTTCAGCAATGAAGTCTTTCTCACAGGGACATCGCCGCGGTCACCCTCATGCTGTGCCTGAAGCCTGGTTGGCAGACTCGCACCGTGTTGTATCGTGTGTTTCCCGTACTTCTGTGATATCTCGTCGAGGCTCCCGTATATCTTCGACATCTTCTCTACCCTGGTTATGTCATCGAATAGGCCGTACTGTATTCTGCTCTCGGGGACCAGCCCCGCCAGCACCACACCGGTCTGACGGTAAGGCTCTCTTGGTTCGAAGACCTGCTTAAAACCTCTCCTCAACAGCTCAAAGAGCTCGAGAGGGTAAGAACTCGGCTTGTTCAGTTTGATTTCCACTCCTTTGCTCGTGAAATCCTGTTTTCTCAAAAAAATAATAAGCCGTACAGCAGCCAACCGGTATTTCCTCGCCTTGATACAGGCATTCTCAAGGTTCTTCGACAGTTGGGCAAAGACAAACGCCTCATCCATCGAGGCAGGGGTAAAGGTCCTAGCCTTGCTGATAGACTGATAGCTGTCCTTCGCTTCCGCGACCACGGGATAAACGCTTCTGCCGTTCAATTCATGCCATATTTCCCGGTAGGGTTTGCACAGGTATCTGTCCACCCAGCCTTGTTCCTGTCTGGCGAATTGAAGGGCCGTGACTATCCCGTGCTTCTTGAGAAATGCAGCCGTGTTCGGGCCAACCCCCCATATCTTCTCCACGGGCAGTCGTTCAAGATACACATGAATCTCCCTGCCCGGTATCACGGTCAATCCATCCGGTTTTCTGTGCTTCGATGCGATCTTGGCAAGCACTTTGCTCAGACTCACTCCTGCGGATACCGTGATTCCCAGTTCGGCCTCTACCGTCTTCCTCATGTTCCCGGCAATAGATTCATAAGAACCGTGGAAACTTCTTCTCAGCCCTGTCAAATCGACAAAGGCTTCATCAACGCTGTATTCTTCGACATCAGGGGAAAAGCGTCTCAATATCTCGAACAGTCTGACCGAAAACAGGCTGTAGGTCTCGTAATCCGAGGGCATGATAATGCAATCCGGACAAATCTTTCTCACCTCGAACAGCCGCATTCCCCGCTGTACACCCCTTGCCTTGGCTTCATAGCTTGCGGCGGCAACAATGCCCCTCTCTTTCCCTGTTATCACGGGTCTGCCCTTGAGTTCAGGGTGAATAGCCTGTTCGCAGGACGCAAAAAAGGCATCCACGTCGATGTGCATGATCGCCTGGGGAAAAGATGAAATGGTGATGGGTCGATTATCCATACTGATACCTTTAGGGAGGATTCCGGGCGTGACCTCGCGGCAGGCTACAGATATTTCCGCACTACTGCAGTAACGACACCGGCAATCTTCAGTTCGTTTTTGGGCCGGATAGGTTTATAGTTTGCGTTGGCTGCGACAAGGCAAAAGGAATCGCCGCGTTTTTCGAGATACTTCATGGTCCATGCACCGTCGACCTGTGCAATAACGATATGTCCGCTCTTGGGGTGCATGCCACGGTCCACGATCACCATATCTCCGGGCATAATGCCCGCATCCTTCATGGAATCGCCCGATACCTTCAAAAGGAAGGTCGCCTCACGATTTTTAATCAATAAATCATCCAGGGATACGGTATCGGTCAGTTCTTCCTCGGCAGGGCTTGGAAATCCGGCTTCTACCGTACCGAGCACCTTGACGTGCATGGCAAGGGATTTTGGAATGAGCCTGCCTGTTTTGTCCCGGACGACAATCTTGAGCTTTTCAAGCTTCTCTACGAGCTTGAACGAGGAATCCTTTGAACGGAATCCGAGCAAAGCCCCGATCTCGGCATAACTCGGCATCCTGCCGTTCTTATGGTAAAACAGCTCTATCTCCCTGATGCGGTTCTGGAGCTCTTCTTTCTTGGTTCTTCTGGGCATGAACATAGTATAGGCGAACGATCGTTCGCTGTCAAGAAGAATATCTTTACCCCGCCCGTTATGGTATAATCTTTTTATGTGCGGAAGGTTCGACATTCACTCGGCAATAGAAATAATCGTCAAAATCTTCGATATCGGCGATGTTTCCTGTGATTTCGCGGCGAATTACAACGTTGCGCCGGCCCAGAATATCCCGATCGTGGTCAATGCCGGGAACAAGAACAGGTTGATCTTGAGCAGATGGGGATTCCTTCCGTCCTGGGCAAAGGAGCCCGGAACAGCCTATTCCATGATCAATGCGAGGGCAGAAACCGTAGACTCGAACCGCTCCTACAAGAATGCTTTTCTCAATAACCGCTGCCTCGTGGTAGCGGACGGATTCTATGAATGGCAAAGGCGGGGCACGGTGAAGATCCCCTACTACATCCATCTCAGGTCAGGAGATCCCATGGCGTTTGCAGGACTCTATAACATTTGGACGTCTTCCGAAGGCGGGAAAATCAGTACATCCACCATCGTTACGACCGGTGCAAATGAGCTCATGACGCAGATTCATGACAGGATGCCCGTCATCCTCAACCATGACAATTTTTCACAATGGTTGAATCCTGAAGTCCATGACAAGGACATTCTGAAACCGCTCCTGAAGTCCTTTCCCTCCGATGAACTTGAATCTTACCAGGTCTCGCCGCAGGTGAACTCGTATAGGTTCAACTCACCGGACAACATAAAGCCGGCCACGTGATTCGGATGCTTTCCTGTCCCCCTCGAAGGGGTACTATCTATTGCTGATTGCTGCCGGCAAAGGTATGGTATATAATAAAAGGGGATTAGGAACTACTACAAGGAGAAAAGGCGTTTATGACAGCAGAAATTACTTTTGACAGAGGAGAAACGGCGGTAATAACGACCGATCCGGGAGTATGCGAGGCCATCGCCAATGTGTTGGCGAAGAAGGAATATAGCGGCGTCATCCGTATCGTACTGACGTCGACCGGCTGCTGTGACGCTTCGCTGGGTCTGCTCCTCGATGAAGTCGGGGAATCCGATCTGGTGGAAGAGATTGGAGACTTGACGTTCGTCATGAGCAGGAAGATATATGATCTCGCGGGCAGGGTCAGAATCTCCTGCCGGGAGAATGCCGAGTTCGTCCTTACGTCGGAAAAACCTGTGAGCGAGTGGGCCGGGTTTGGGGCCTGCACTATCAAGACATGATAGGGACGCAATCCGGATGTCTTTTAAAAGAATGTGCCGTCGATGAATATGAAAACGGCTTACCATTTGAAAAACAAAAAGCCGGAAGTGGGACTTGAACCCGCAACCTGCGCATTACGAATGCGCTGCTCTACCATTGAGCTATCCCGGCATTATTGGCTTATTGTCTCAGAATATTCGTCATTCTGTCAAGGCATTAAATGACTGTCTGTTTGACATCGCCTGATAAAGTGATAAAAAAATCGAGAGGCGGATACGTATGCATTTTGAGTATTCTTTGAAAACCGAAGTGCCGATTGATATTGTTTATCAAACATTAAGAGATAATCTGTATAAGCTTGCTCCGTATCTGCCGGACATAGCCAAAATAGAATTGCTGGATAGAAAAGAAACGGAAGACAAGGTTTACACCCTTAACAAATGGCAGGGTAAAAACATACTTCCTGCTGTTATAAGCCAGTTTATAAGACTGGACGGCATTGCATGGCTCGATAAGGGGCAATGGTCTAAAAGCGAATACGTGTGTGAATGGAGCTATGAACCATACATCTTTCAAAATAATATTAACGCACGCGGGAAAGATATATATTCAACAGACGGCAGGTATACGACAATCACGCTTATAGGGGATATTAATGTAAATTTGGAACAGTACCCTTTTATGATAGTCGTTCCTGCCATAATGAGGGAAAAAATAGTGGATGAATTTTTGAACGTCGTTCTTGCATTGATAAAACCAAATTTCATAGGACTTATAAAAGGTCTCGAGGAATACGTTAAGGAAACCAAGGGAAAATAAGGTTAAGGATACATGTCTATAACAATAAACGATGTGCCCATCGTTTATTTATAGACAACATACCTGTTTCTGCCCGCTTCTTTTGCTTTGTACAGGGCATTGTCGACACAGGTCAGAAATTCATCCATGGTCTTTATGCTTTCCTCAGGAAGGCATACGATACCTATCGAAAGTGTTATATTGAGTCCTTTACAGATATCGGAAATATCCAGTTCCTGCATCTCACTTAAGTATCTGTTTGCGACACTGAGTGCACCGTTAATATCGGTTTCCGGAAGCATAGTTATAAACTCGTCCCCGCCGTACCGTGAACAACTGTCGATCTTTCTCAAGTCAGTTATTAATATTTTTGAAACAATGGTTAAAACCTTGTCGCCGGTGAGGTGCCCGCACCTGTCATTGATAGATTTGAAGAAATCTATATCAACCATGAGCAAGGATAATGCCCTGTTATAACGCTTCGATCTCTCAAATTCATTCTTAAGGATGTTTATAAAGTATCTTCTATTGTAAAGTTCAGTTAAAGGGTCCGTATTAGAAAGCAGCTCCAGTTTTTCATTGACACTCCTGAGTTCGTCCTGCAGGAGTTTTATTCTGAAATGTGCTTTTACCCTCGCAACAAGCTCAAGCGGGTTAAACGGTTTCAAAACATAATCCTGTGCACCTTCTTCAAGTCCGTGAATCTTATCGTTAACGTTATCTCTTCCCGTAACGAGCAGGACGGGTATGTTATCAAAGTCATGCCGCGCCCTTTTCAGACGCAGGAATTTAAAACCGTCGAAATCCGGCATCATGAGATCGCATATGACAAAATCAGGCGGATTGGTTAACATCATTCTGAAGCCCTTGACACCGTCCGTAGCTTCGTAAAATGCATCAAACAATTCAGCCTTCTCAAGTGCGTCTTTTATTTCTTTCCGCACCTGCGGTGAATCATCGATAATTAAAATACTGTGTGCCATTTTTTTCTCTTCTCATAATACAGACACTTCGCAACTTTTATACCACATTAAATGAATTTAACCTATTGATTTATAATAGGATTATATTTCATGAAAAATATAATTACAATAATTGCGTAAAATTAAACATCATTTTGATCGACATTAAAAAGCGGTGCGTTTCAAACGAAGGGAATTTGAAACAACCGATACTGAACTAAAAGCCATTGCAAATGCCGCAATGACAGGGTTAAGAAGAATGTGGAAGAACGGATATAACGCTCCGGCGGCAACCGGGATTGCGATGATATTATAGAAAAATGCCCAGAAAAGGTTTTGCCTGATGGTATGCATGGTAGCTCTCGCGAGTTTAAGTGCTTTTAATACGGATGTTAACTCGCCGCTTATAATAGTTATGTCCGACGCCTCTATCGCAATATCAGTGCCCGAGCCTATCGCAATGCCGAGATCCGCTGTCGTGAGTGCAGGTGCATCGTTTATGCCATCACCGACCATTGCCGTCTTTTCTCCTTTTTGCCGGTACTGTTTTACCGCATCTGTCTTGCCTTCGGGAAGGACCCCTGCTTGAAAGTCATCAATGCCGAGCTCTGCTGCAACTGCAGATGCCGTGTATCTATTATCGCCTGTTATCATGGCAATTTTTACACCTGCTTTTTTTAACTGGGAAACAGCATCTTGAGCATCGTGTTTCGGTATATCTTTTAAACCTATAACTCCGGATAATTTACCGTTCACTTTTACGACAAGAACTGTTTTGCCCTGCAGCGCGAGGTCTTTTCCCGTGTCATCATCTGGTTTGGTTATCGTAATCGTAGTGCCGTTGACGATCCCCGATACGCCTACGCCGGACTGTAACTTAAATCCGTCAACATGTCTGATTCGGACGTCGTTGTCACGGGCGTGTTGAACGACTGCCTGTGCAAGCGGGTGTTCTGATAAAGATTCTACTGAAGCAGCGTACGATAGGAATGCCTGTTTTTCCATGTCTGCGGGGAGCACATCCGTGACGACAGGTTTGCCCTGTGTCAATGTGCCTGTCTTATCGAACAGTACCGTGGTGATGCCATAAGCCTTCTCAAGGCTTTCACCGCCTTTTATCAGTATACCGTGCTGTGCACCCTTGCCGAGCCCGACGATAACAGCGGTCGGCGTCGCAAGTCCCAAAGCGCAGGGGCAGGCAATGACCAGTACTGAAACGAGATTGGTAAGTGCAAATGAGAGAGAATGATCCGGCGTCAATGCATACCATAAGAGTGCAGTTAGCACTGCTATGCCGATAACGGCAGGTACAAAATAGCCCGCCACCTTATCGGCAAGCCTTTCGACAGGGGCTTTCGATCCCTGAGCCTCTGTTACCAGTTGTATGATACGGGAAAGGGTTGTGTCGTTCCCGACCTTCGTTGCCTTAAAAATAAAACTGCCGGATACATTGATTGTTCCTGCGAATACCTCACTGCCGGCAGTCTTTTCAACGGGTATGCTTTCGCCGGTCAGCATGGATTCGTCGATCGTAGAGCTGCCGTCGGCAATAGTGCCATCAACGGGTATTTTGTCCCCGGGTTTTATGCGTATCATGGCTCCCTGCACGACCTTTTCCACGGGGATTTCTATCTCGTTTCCGTCTTTGATCAGTCGTGCAGTCTGCGGTTTTAATGCCATCAGGGAGCGTATAGCATCGGTAGTTTTACCTTTTGAATATGCCTCGAGCAGTCTGCCGAGCAGGATAAGTGCTATGATCCATGCAGTCGTATCGAAGTATACATGGGCAGCAGCATGGAACGGCAGGAATGTCACGGCAGTGCTGTAGATATAAGCCACAGAAGTTCCAAGGGCAATGAGCGTGTCCATATTCGTCGACAGATGTTTTGCCTCCTGATAAGCGCCTCTGAAGAACTGCTCACCGGCCCAGAAAAGCACAGGGGTCGTTAACACGAGCATTACATAGTTTATGATGCGGTCATAAGTGACTGGTAGTGTTTTCAGGAGCGGAATCATGTCCTTCATACCGAGCAGCATCGTGATGACGGCTATGATAAGGCTGAAGATAAACTTTATCCTCAATGTCCTGAAGGCGGCGAGTCTCAGTGCAGATTCTTTGTCAGGATTGTCATTGTCCTCGAGTATATCATAGGCACCTGCAGAAGAAACCGCGAGTTTAAAATCATTCATATCGAGGAGTCCGGTGTCATATTTTACCACTGCCTTTTCCGTACCAAAATTAACGTATGCCGATGAAACGCCGTCGAGTTTTGACAAGGATTTCTCTATCTTTGCGACGCATGAAGCGCACGACATGCCTTCTATCGGCAGAACAATCGTCTTGATCCGGTTCGAAGGTTTTCTGTCCGTATGTACCGGCATCTCGACGGCAGCAGGATGCGGCGCAAGGAACCTCTCAGGGTCTTCTTTGAACCTTTCTACACAGGATTCAGAGCAAAAATAATATTTTATTCCCTTGTATACGTATGAACCTGCTTCCGTGCCTTCTTCGACTGTCATGTCACACACGGGGTCTTGATGTTCGGTCATGTTATCCCTTCTCTTTCTTGGTTATCATGCTGCATATCATCCCGCATTCGCAGTTCTCGCATTCAAGCTGTATGGTGGTGTGGCTTATGTTGAATTTTTCTTTCATGACAGCCTCTACCTGCTGTATGATTACAGCACCCTCGCTTATCATTTTATCGTCTATCATAATATGCGAACTCATCGAGTATAGTCCCGATGCTATCGCCCATATGTGCAGATCGTGCACATTCTTTATGCCATGTATGTTCAGCAACGCCTGATGTACTGTGTCCGGGTCGATGTGTCCCGGTACGTATTCGAGTAAAATAGAACTCGATTCAAAGATAATACCTATGGCGCCCCTGATTATTATGCCGCCTATGAGTATGCTGATGAGTGGATCGACGAAATACCACTTTTCCGTTATGATCAAAATACCGCCTATTATCACTCCGAGGGAAGAGATTGTATCGCCGACAATGTGCAGAAAGGCGCTGCGTATGTTCAGATTGTCGGCATGGGTGTCTTTGAGCACATATATGCCTGCTATATTCGCTATGAGTCCGATCGATGCTATGATAAGCATGATTGGCCCCTGTATCTCCGGCGGTGATGAAAATCTTTTATATGCCTCGTAAAATATGGCCAAGGATATAATGATGAGGAGTGCACCGTTGGTGAGTGCTGCCATTACTTCCATACGGTGATAACCATAGGTTTTGGTGCTGGTTGAAGGTTTTTTTGCCATAGTGAATGCAAAAAGACTCAAGGCAAGAGAAAACACATCAGTAAACATGTGCCCCGCATCGCCGAGCAGCGCAAGGCTGTTGCTTATATAACCGCCGGCGATCTCGGCGAACATTATGACGATCGTTATTATTAGGGCAATGAGAAGTCCGTTTGACCCTTTAATGTCTGTGTTGTGTTCATGTGTACTCACTATGGTTAACTCCTGTTCTTGATAAACCGGACGGCCTGTTCGATCCTTTTGAGCACCCTTTCCCTGCCGAGAATTTCCATGATCTCAAATAAACCTGGACTTACCGTCCTTCCGGTAATTGCGAGTCTTAAAGGTTGTGCGATATCGCCGAGTTTTAAGCCTGAATCTGCTGCATAGCCTTTTATGATTGGTTCAATACTGTCTTTGGAAAAACGATCGAGAGAAGATAATCCGTATAACACGGTCTCGAGGTGGTGAATCCTGTCTGTGGTAAACAACTTGTTCGCAGCGTTCTGATCATATTCGATATTCTCCTTGAAATAGTAATCCATCATATCGAGAAGCTCGATAAGGGAGCGCGACCGGATCTTTGTTTCGTCTATCAGTTTTACAAGATTCGAGTGGTCAGGACTGCTCAAAGTGACGGGTATATTCCGTGCTTTCAGGAATGGCTCGAGTAACTGCAAAAGTTCTTCGGCGGATTTTTCTCTTATATAGGTTCCATTAAGCCAGAGCAGCTTTTCAGGGTTGAATACCGCGGCAGATTTGGATATAGTATCGAAAGAAAAATTGTCTATCATCTCTTGCATGCTAAATACTTCTTTATCGCCGAATGACCAGCCAAGCCGGACTAAATAGTTGACGAGTGCCTCCGGGAGGTAGCCTTCTTCCCTGTATGATTCCACGGACGTGGCACCGTGCCTCTTTGAGAGCCTCGCTTTGTCTGTGCCGTGGATCAGAGGAATATGGGCAAACCGGGGGATAGGGTAGTTGAATGCATTATAAAGAAAGATTTGCTTCGGAGTATTGTTCAAATGGTCATCACCCCTGATAACATGTGTAATGTGCATGTCCACGTCATCGACAACGACGACGAAGTTATAGGTGGGACTGCCGTCGCTCCGCAGGATAACAAAGTCCTCGAGCTCCTCATTATTGAAAACAATATTACCCTTAACCATGTCCTTGACCACCGTGGTGCCGTAAAGCGGTGATTTGAACCGTATGACATAGGGCATGCCGGCAGGTTGCTCCTTTCTTTCCCTGCACGTCCTGTCATAGATGGGCTTTCTTTTCTCGGCAAGAGCCATTGTCCTTTTCGATTCAAGCTCTTCCTGCGTGCAGTAACACCGGTAAGCCTTTTCTTCGCTCAGGAGCTGCTCTACATGCTGTTGGTATAGCTCTGTCCTCTGTGACTGGTAGAAAGGACCTTCATCCCATCGAAGCCCGAGCCATGTGAGACCGTTTATAATGGCATCGACAGATGCTTCCGTTGAACGCTCCCTGTCGGTATCTTCTATCCTTAATATGAGCTTGCCGCTATTATGTCTTGCAAACAGATAATTAAACAGGGCTGTTCTTGCACCGCCTATATGCAGGTAACCTGTGGGGCTCGGTGCAAACCTTACCCTCAATTCATTCTCCATTATATCTCCTTATAATATTTTATAGGCATTAAATGTGCAAAAAGCAATGACCCCAAAGAGGCGAGAACCAATCCCCTGTCAAAACAAGTATTTGTTGCATTCGTGCCGGTGTGGATATAAATTGATCTCAGAGGAAGAACTTATGTCAGAGCTTAGATTTAATTTTGTGACCGGAGACTGGGTCATTATTGCACCGGAGCGTGCGAAAAGACCCGAGGATTTTGTTTCCTCAAGGCAAATAGAGGTGCTGCCGGACTATGTACCTGAATGTCCTCTTTGCCCTGGAAATGAGGATAAAACACCCCCGGAAACATTGCGGATAAGCAAAGACGGTGCATGGATGGTCAGGGCTGTGCCGAACAAATTCTCTGCAGTGAACCACGAGATAAACATACTGCGGGAAAGCAGAGGGACAAAAAAATTCATGACAGGAGCAGGGCTGCACGAAGTCATCGTAGATACCCCCCTGCACAATGCATCCATCGCAGCGCTCCCGGTTTCGGGTGTCGAAGAAATCCTCACTGCTTATAAAAAAAGGTTTCTCGATTTCTATAAGATGAGTTACATCGAGCATGTAATCATATTTAAAAACCACGGGTTAAGGGCAGGCACTTCTTTACAACATCCGCATTCTCAGATTGTCGGCACGCCGGTGGTACCCGGACGTCTGAAAAGCAGAATAGAAGCGGCGCTGCGATATTATGATGACTTCGGGGAATGCCTTTATTGCCTCATATTAAAGGAGGAGCTGAAGGACGGGGTAAGAATCGTTTCTCAAAACGATTCCTTTGTTGCCTTTATACCCTATTCGGCATTGTCGCCATTCCATATATGGATATTTCCGCGAAGACATAGTGCTTGTTTCGGGAGTATCGGCGATTCAGAACTGCATGATCTTGCCGGTATCCTCAAAGATACGCTGCTCCGGCTGTATACAGGTTTGGGGAATCCTGATTTTAATTATGTCATACACTCGCTGTCACCTCAGGAATGCGAGGTCAGGTACTTTCACTGGTACTTATCCATTGTCACAAGGGTGACGAGGACTGCAGGGTTTGAAATCGGTACGGGTATGTATATCAACCCCTCTGTGCCTGATGATAGTGCCCGGTTTCTCAGAGAAGTAAAAATATAAAAGGATTATGAAGTAAATTCTTGCATAGAGATACGCATCTGTGATTTCTTAAGAGCAATGAATGCGATAGAAGTAAAAGAACTTCATAAGACTTACGACGGAGTACCTGCTGTTGACGGTATAAGCTTCGAGGTCGGATACGGCGAGTTGTTCGGGTTCCTCGGTCCAAATGGCGCCGGCAAGACAACGACCATAAACATCCTTTGTACACTGCTGAAGCCTGCTTCCGGACAGGCCTGTGTTGCAGGATTGGATGTCAACAAAGAACCGGACAAGGTCCGCAAGAACATAGGACTCGTTTTCCAGGAAACGACACTGGACAATGAATTGACCACTTTTGAGAACCTTTTGTTCCATGCCTATCTTTACGGCTTGGCAAGAAGCAAGGCTATAGAACGCATCGATGAGCTTCTGTCCATGATCGGACTCCAGAATAAAAAACATGAAATAGTAAAGCATCTCTCGGGAGGCATGAAGAGGAGGCTTGAGGTCATACGGGGACTGCTGCACAGGCCACGGGTACTGTTTCTCGATGAGCCTACCATAGGGCTTGATCCGCAGACAAGGGCCGGTGTCTGGAATTTTATAAAAGACATGAAACAAAAAGAAGGAACGACGATCTTCGTGACCACGCATTATATGGAAGAGGCTGCTGATTTCGACAAGATCGCAATTATCGACCATGGTAAAATTATTGCCATCGGTAATCCTCAAAAACTGATCCATGAGATGAGCAAGGCAATTATTACCTTTAGCACTGACGATGATATCACAGCCCGGCAGTTGTTGTCTCATGGCATGGTCTCTCTCGGCGGTAAAAAATACCAGATTAAGACAGAAAAACCCGATAATTTTATAAAGCAGATGTTTGGCCTGCCGGGGTTAAAGATAGACGAATTCAAGATAAATCAGCCGGAGCTTGAAGAGTTATATATTTCACTTACCGGCACTGAAATAAGGGATGAACACATAGAGCATACTGTTTTTAAAAAAAGGCATAAGACATGAGAAGATTTATCCTGCCTGTATATGTAATAACTCTCAGGGACCTCAAGAAATTTTTCAGACAGAAATCCCGGCTTATCGGTATGATTGCGCGGCCCTTAACATGGCTTTTCATAATCGGGACCGGGCTTAATCAGATTATAAAGGGTAATCTCGGAGTCAACTATATCCAGTTTATTTTGCCCGGCATACTGGGCATGACAATCCTGTTCAGTGCGATCTTCTCATCCATATCCATAGTGTGGGACAGGGAATTCGGGTTTATGAAAGAGATACTGGTAACCCCCATATCCCGGTTCTCCATTGCGTTCGGGAAGATGGTGAGCGGCACGCTCATGTCAACCATTCAGGGGCTCATCATCATGGCTGCCGCGCCATTCATAGGTATACGGTTTACCATGGCCGAGGTGCTTCTGCTCGTATTGTTCATCATGATCGTTTCGATGTGTATCTCAGCGATAGGCGTGTTCATAGCATCGTTGATAAAATCGTTCGAGAGCTTCAATATCATCATGAATTTTATCGTTATGCCGATGTTTTTTTTAAGCGGCGCAATGTATCCTATAAACATATTGCCAAAGGCCATGCGCTATTTTATGTATCTCAACCCTCTGACGTACGGTATCGACAGTTTCAAGCATATCATGTTCGTAGACTTTGCCAATTTCCACTCGGATATCTCCATGCTCCATGATATCGTGCTGATGCTATCGTTCACGCTCGGCAGCATCATACTTGCAGCTCTTGCATTCAACAGACAGCAAAAGGAATAGAATGCTGAAAAGAGATTACCGGGAGGTGATTGAAAATTCAACGCGCCTGTTTTCTGCCCTGCCTGCTGCGGTTTTGTTGTCCGCTATCGGCATCGTCATACCATATCCCTTTGCAGTCATTCTTTCAGGCGTAATACCTTTTTTTATAAGGTAGTCCCGCACTGCCTCAGCCCTTTTCTGTGAAAGTCTTAAATTCGTTTCGGGTCTTCCGGTGCTGTCAGTATAGCCCTCTATCCTGATCTTTATGTCAGGATTCTTCATAAGCAGGGCTGAGAGTTCATCGAGTATATTGAATGACACGGACAGGATCTTTGCCTTGCCCAGTGTAAAGAAGATCTTTTCGGTTATGATAATCTTCTTTTTCTCGATGAACACTTTCGGTTTCTTGCCGAACGCCGGCGGTGCGGGCGGAGGAAGGGTGATTGCAGGAGCGATTTGTTCCGGCTCCATCTTAAAATTAACGCCGGTTTTAAAACCCTTGTTCACGAGAATAGTTACCGCCTGAGTCTTGTAACCCGGCGAAGAGGCAGAAATTGAATACGTGCCGGCCTGAAGTTTCATGAAAAATTCACCGGTCAGAGGATTGCTTGTAACCTGCCAACTTGCCTGGACGGTCATTCCCTGTGCTGAAACTGCCGCTGCGGATATAGTTGCGGACAACGGGTTTCCCTGGAGATTCGTCACCGTGCCGAATGCAGCACCGGTCGCTGGTTCTTTTTGAAGAGCAATGGTGGCCGAAACTGTTCTGCCTGCCTGAACGGTTGCCGTGATAGAGCCAGGCAGGTATCCCTCTTTTGAGGCATAAAGATCAACGATACCCGCTTTTAACTCAGGTGTTGTAAATGTACCAAAGACAGGATTGGTGGAGAGGTCGGTTCTATCGGTATTCCTCATCTCTATAATTGCCCTCCCGATAGGCTCGTTTGTGTTCAGATCAATAATCTTTCCCGTTACCTTACCGGTATCAGAAGGTGGTGGCGGGAGCTGGACAACCTCTTTTACGATCTTGACATTATCTTCCTTGTTGAACGTGTAGGTAAGCATGCCTATCAAATAAGGGATATCCCTTATGCCGGTTTCTGCACTGAATATGAAATTGCTGATCCTGATGTTCAGCCCGACAGGTATATAGATTGTAGGAAAAGGCAAAGGATACTTGCCTATCTTGTTCTCCAGGTCTTTGACTTTCTGGGGGTCAACGGACGGATCCGTAGGTATGCTCCAATTATAGAGACGCATAATGCCCCATCCCATTCCTATGCCTGTGTAGAGGTTTACGGGCCAGGAAGGAAATATGGTAAGGATCTCTGCAACATCCAGCATGAATATATCTGCATTCCGTGCAGTAAAATCCTTGGTCTGCGGGAGTGCATGATAATGGTCGTAGGTGAACGTGTACCTGCTTGAAAAAACGCCCTTGGGCCCTTTACTGCCGTAGGATACATAACTCAACCCCAGGGTATAGCCCTCGAGGTTTAAGGTAGTATCTGTGCTTTTCAGGCCGCTCTTTGCAAAGGAAGGGAGTCCCGACCACCCTGTAATGACGGATAATCCGCTTCTTGCAGCAGGTTCTGCATGTGCAGCAACAGCCGTGAACAGGATGATTACCGATATCAAGCACAGTTTTTCTTTTATCATGAAAGATAAATATCACGCGTATGCATTGATTTGCAAGCAAAACTATTTTTTCAGCAGTTTCACGACCTCGTCAAATCCTGAGCTTGCGCTGTCGAGAAGGCTTGAAGCGTAATCTATGTTATGTATACCTCTTGCTGTTTTTACGAATAACAGGTTGTAACTCGCTTTATCGTAAATCATTATTGCCTTCTGATAATCAGGATTATCTTTCTTTGATTCTTTCATCAGACTCTTTGCCCCGGCATGCTTTTTATCGGCATCGGCTATCATGGATTTTAGATTATCTTTCCACATCTTATAGATATCTTCATACGCTTTTCCATGACATGTTTTGCACCCTATGACTCCGCCGATGTAGGTTTGTCCGAAAAGCTTCGCATTGAGTGCGTTCTGTGTGGCCACTTTATGGCAGCCGGTACATTTGACGTTTGCCTTGAACATAGGACTTGCTGATCCCTTTACTCCGATGCCGCCTGTTCCCATGTACATATCTTCCTGTGCAGTGTGCATGTTCTTACTGTGGCATATCGTGCAGTTGCTTGCGTATTCGAGCGGCTGGACGGACGTTTTCAGACCGTGTTTTATTTCAAGATGACAAAGGGTGCATGCAATTTTGTGTTTTGTTACATGCCATTCATGGATAAACGTCGTATCCGTATAATAACTGAATCTTGACGGTATGTTATGACAGGCATAGCAGCGCTCTTTGGGAACGGCCCCTGTGCCCTCTATTACATCGAGATGACAATCTATGCATTTTATGTTCGGGTTATTCTCGACAAAATCGACGTGATTGTAGGTAATGCCATTGACCGTGAGCGTCTTTCTCGGGATCTGATGACATTGTAAACAGTTGTTGACGGCCTTATTGTTCGAAGTGGTATCATTCGAAGAAAAATGACATAAAAAGCATGTTTCATAGGTAACCTCTATATGCCTCCCGACAACGATCTGGGAATGGCAGCTTGTACATCTCAGCTTTATGTCCTTTATCATTTCCATATGCGGTTCATGATTGAATGCAACACCTTTCGGTGTTACGACGCTGCCTACCAGCAGCCTCGTGGAATGACATCCGACCCGCATACAGCTTGCATCAGGGATGTCTGCAAATGGTCTCGGATCATACGTCCTGGTAAAGTACCTGACGACCATGGAGAAGTTCTGGATCTTGTGCCATGCCGCAGTTTTCAGGCTCGTTGCAGGCGGGTAATGGCATTCGACACAGGGGACAAAATTATGGGCTGAATTTTTCCATGCACTATAATAAGGGTCCATGATGTGACAGCTTTTACAGAAGTTCGGGCTTTCACTGTATCTCACAAATCCAAAAAATATAATAATGGATAGAAGTAAAACACCGCCAAGAACCGCGAGAATCTTGTGTGCTCTTATAAACCCTTTATGTTCATTCGCTTTATCTTTTACCATGCTCGATAGTCTCCTTAAATTGTTTTGAGAAAAATCAAAATTAGCCCTAAAATTATATGCAGTAAATATGCCAATGTAAACCCCGTCAGAGAACTCTGCACTCTACGGTGTAAAGAAAAAATATAGTACTATATAAACATAGAGGGCATGGTTTGTCCATGCGCCTCAATTATTATTTGCTTGAAACAGTTTTTATGTGCTTTATTGAAGAACGGAGACGGCATGAAAATACTTATAGTGAGCGATTTTGACGGTACAATTAATAAAAAAGACCTCGGGGCAGAGTTTGCAAGGATAATCGACACCTATCCTGATTTGAAAGAAAAACTCATGGCCAATAAGCTCAGTGCGCCTGACTTGTACAGGAGGCTCTTGTGCCATGATGGGGTGTCCTTCGAAGCTATCAGGGATTTCTATGTGGAGCAGGCTGTGATAGATGAGCATTTTATCCCGTTTCTGAGGTTTATTGGCGAAAGAGACATCCCGCATATCATTGTGAGCGATGGTTTTGATCTTCTTATCGAGGCAACGCTCGGGAAAAATGGAGTAAATGACCCGATATGCATATTTGCCAACACTATCAGGGACAGAGGAAACGGTATTGACATAGATTTTCCCTTTCAGGGAGATGATTGCATTTTCTCCGGCGTATGCAAGAAGAGGATTATGAAGGCGTTTAAGCCTTATTTTGACAGGATCATCTATATCGGCAACGGATATTCTGATATCGATGCCGTGCCTGAGGCCGATATAGTATTCGCACGCTCGACTTTGAAATCATACTGCAACGAGAGCAGCATACCGTCACTCTGGTATAATGACTACGGAGATGTCGTCAAAATGCTCGAGAGATCATTCAAGGGCATTATATTCGATCTGGACGGAACGCTCATAAATTCTTTTTCGGCGATATATGAAAGTTTTAACTATGCCATGAGAAGCCTCGGTCTGCCGGAGTATTCATACGAGGATGTATTAAAGACCATCGGCTTGCCGCTCGAGGATATTATGGCACATTGTGATGGAATTACTGATCCGGATTATGCGGTTACGCTGTTTCGTTCTCATTATGAGCAGATTTACCTTGATAAAACGACCCTGCTCAAGGGAGTGGAACAGGTGGTCGAGAAGCTATACTGCGAAGGATTCCTTATGGCGGTCTCGACCAATAAACTCGGAAAGTATTCCCGTAACCTGCTTGACCACCTCGGCATAGGAAAATATTTCAAATGCGTTATCGGTATCGGCGATGGTTTCAGGAACAAGCCGCATCCCGATACGATTGATAAGTTAGTTGCTGAGCTCGGGCTGAAAAAAGAAGAGGTCGTTTATGTAGGTGATTCTCTTGTCGACAGTCAAACAGCCGGCAATGCAGGGATTGGGTTTATAGGGGTTTCGACAGGTCCCACGCCGTTTTACGATCTTTCAATGACAAAACCCTATGTCGTACTCGATGCCATTGAAAAACTGCCTGCTTATTTGAAACCTGCAGGACAGGATTAGCCTGCATACACACTGCATTTTCAGATTATAGCATTTGACATCCATAATTTTCATGGTAAAATGTATAATTTGATATGATTGCTGCTACACTTGAAACTATAAAACAAGAACATATTAAAGAGGTTGTGACCCGTGAAATATGGCAGAGGGGATATGGTTATTTCAAACATAACTCTGTCTTATCCTTGAGCCATAACCGCCATACTCTGACCGCATCCGTTCAGGGCAACAACAGCCATCCGTATCAGGTTCAGGTTGTCGAGACAGACCGCCATATATCGCATATGACCTGCACCTGTCCTTATGCAGCACGATGGGGGTGGGTATGCAAGCACATTGTTGCCGTGCTGCTTATCTGGATTCATCAGAGGGATAAGGATGACTTCATGCACTTTCGTAAGCCGGGATCAAGTTATCCGGATACTATTATAAATTCTGAAAACCCTTTTTACAGCATATTCTCATCATGGTTCTCATCGTTTGAAAAAATGGGCATGTATGTCGATCTTACGGGCAGCGGGCCTCAGCTCGAGATAACCCTTCGTTCAAAAACAAACGACAGAAAAGCCAAGCTGATAATCCCTGCGATTGAAAGCCCCATGCTTTACGAGCAAATAAGGGCACTTCAGGGAGTAGAATGGTCTGATAAGGCGGCCGGAGTCAGATTGAACAAGCAGCTCGTTACGTATGAGTTGAAGGCAGACTATGACGGAGATAACAGGCTGATGCTTACTCCGGGATACAGCATAAAGATGCACGATAACACCCAGGTTTTCATGGATCTCGAGCAGGCGAAACAGCATGTTATAAACGGCAGATGGTTTTGGTATGATAACGCATATTCGACCATAGAAGATATGCCCGAAACAATAAAGCCGTACTTCGACGGTGACAAGCCGCTTGTTTACAAAGGGACGGAGATTATTGATTTTTTTACCTACAGCATGCCTGCAGTAGAACATGAAAAAAGGTTTAAACCATCCGAACGCGTGAAGACCACTCATATCATATCCTCGCCGGAAATCGGGCGGATAAAGGTTGAAGGTGAGGGTGAGTGGCTTTATCTTGCACCGTATTACGACGTTGCCGGCGTAGACCTGAGTCTTGAAGAGCTTATCAGGTCAAGGGACGAAAGCGGTTTTGTCAGGAACAACAATAACTGGGTCTATGTGCCTGAAAATACCATCAAAGTATGGTCGAAAATAGGTACGCTGACAGACGACAAGAAGATAAAAATTTCAAAAATTGCTTATGCAAGGCTCAGGTCGGAAATAAATGATACTATCAGTATAGAAGAGCCGGAACAGATCGGTAAGTTTTATACGGAATTGAACCGGGTAGTTGATCCTGCACCAGCGCCGACGATTGATAACATGAATGGTACACTGAGAGATTATCAGAAAACAGGCTATAACTGGTTATGGTTTCTTTATACAAACCAGTTGAACGGTATACTCGCCGATGAGATGGGACTCGGCAAGACGCACCAGACCATGGCAGTTCTATCCTCTGTTTATAAAAACGGTAATACGACGCCATCCCTTGTCGTAGCTCCGACGTCGGTGATCGATCACTGGGAGTACAAACTGCACGAATACCTGCCGTGGATTAAGGTAAACAAGTATCATGACAAAAACCGTTCATTGCAGGACAGCGGCCAATACCATATAGTGCTTACCACCTATGCGGTCATGTCGTTGGACATCGGGAAGATAGCAGACCGGCAGTGGGAGTATGTCATACTGGATGAGGCACAAAAGATTAAGAACCATACGACCAAGGCATACCGGGCTGCAAAATCACTTCTTGCGAGGCATAGGCTCGCTCTGACAGGAACACCCATAGAAAACAGACTTACGGAATTATGGTCAATATTCGATTTCCTCATGCCCGGCTATCTCGGCCCGCTTGACGGATTTGTAAAAGAGTATGAACTCCCGATAGAGAAATATAACGATGAGGACAGAAAAGAAACGCTCAAAAGGATCATAAACCCGTTTAAACTCAGGAGACTGAAGGCAGATGTGCTTAAGGAACTGCCCCGGAAACTCGAGGATGTCAGGTATTGTTCTCTTACGCCGCACCAGGTGTCCCTGTATAAACACCTTATCAATACTCAGGGGAGTGAATTGTTGAGGACACTCAGCGATGAAACGAAGCCCATCGAGTATATGCATATATTTTCTCTTATAACGAAGCTCAAGCGTCTGTGCGATCATCCGGCGCTGATTATGGACGGGCATGAAAAAAGTCAAACCTCCGGCAAATTTGATCTGTTCAAGACACTGGTAGAAGAGGCGGCGGACTCGGGAGAAAAGATCGTTGTGTTCAGCCAGTATCTTGAAATGCTTGACCTTATAGAGAAGTGGCTGAAGTCAAAAAAGATGGCATTTGCATCATTGCGGGGTTCGACGCGAAAGCGGGCAGAGGTGATAAGTCGGTTCCAGAAGGATTCACATTGCAGGGTATTTGTCGGGAGCCTGATGGCAGGCGGTCTTGGAATAGACCTTACCTCAGCTTCTGTCGTCATTCACTATGACCGGTGGTGGAATGCAGCACGGGAAGACCAGGCTACGGATCGTGTTCACAGGATAGGCCAGAGAAAAGGCGTTCAGGTATTTAAACTTATAACAAGAGGTACGCTCGAGGAGAAGATCGACAATCTTATAAAGGAAAAAGCTTCATTGATGAACAGTATAATAAAGAGCGACGACGTTCTTATCAAAAAACTTTCAAGGGAAAATATCATGGAACTATTCAGGGCACCGGTATAAACGAGTTATGGAGATCATTTACATTACCGATGTACACGGGGCACGGGCGCATGTCGAAAAGCTGCTGGAAGTCACTTTTGCAGATCTCTACATAATAAGCGGTGATTTGATATATTCGCCATTCTATTCACCGAATACAGGAATGAGGTTTCTCGAACTGCAGGACTCCTTTCATCTGATGAGACAGAAAGACGCACCCGGTATGATCATCGAAGACTATGTACGTACGCTTCTGAATAAGGGCCCTTCCGACGATCTCAAAAGGCAGGCAGAGGAATACCTGAGATTATCGGAAAGGGCACTGAAAGTAATGAGTGAAAAATACAGAATGATGGAAAATCTGTTTTCCATGATAAGAAAGGCACCGGTCATCGTGCTGCCGGGAAATTACGATATGGACCTGTCTCCTACGGTATTGGGCCATCGGCAGATCCATAAAAAGGTAGTCGAGATCGGAGGGCTGCGGATAGCAGGTTACGGCGGCGCTAATATAAGGACAGCAGGCATACCGGAGGAAGGTATGGTAAGATTTATTGAAACCAAGGACTTCTCCGAACCATACGAATTCTTGACAAAAGAAAGGCCCGATATCATTGTCTGCCACCAGCCCCCGTATGGGCATTTTGATCATATAGCGTCGTTCGGATCCATCGGCAGCCGGGGGCTTGAAAAAGCTATCGACGAGATTAAGCCCCTCGTTGTCCTGAGCGGTCATGTGCATGAAGATTTCGGATGTGCGTATTCCAATGGCACCTTCTTTACTAACCCGTCAAATTTCGGAGCAGTTGAGACAGTCGACGGCAAATTTATGGAAGGCGGATATTATGCAAAGGTAACCATCGAGGACAGAACCGTACAGAAGGTCATTCTGAAGCGCGTTGAGGAATACAGGCCTTATGACATAGTGGATTACCTGCCTGACCATGGCGGCCTCAAGGTCATCGTCATCGATGAGGCGAGATACAAAGGGCTCAAAGAAAACAAACACGATGAGCTGTCGAAGCCCACGCCTGTTTCACATGTCGAAGAGATCAAACTTTTCAACGCCGTAAAACATTTTTTCAGGCATTACGAATCGACAGAAACAAATGAAAGGATTAAATTTCTTAAAAAAGTAGCGCTCACCATGGAGGAAAAAGGACAACCCATCGCATTTGATCTTGTCGGGTCTACGCTCTTTGGCATGGCCGAGAAGGGCTCAGACATCGATATCGTCGTTTACTACATCGATAAGCCTTCTGAGGGTGATGCAGACAAGAACATCGAAGGCCGGATTGAAAAATTCAGCCGTATATTGAAGGAACTCGGCAGTGATCAATATCAGGTCGAAATTGTGGATGCCATAAATCTCAAGGATGTCGCGAAGGCCATTGCGGAAGAAGATTTTCAATCATCTGTTACCGGCAGGTTTATATTCTATAGAGCTATATGCAGACCCGTGCATCATAGGGTCATAAGAGGCTATGAGGCATTGCTCGAGAGTAAAGAGAATTACAGGAAAGAGATGGAAGCTTCCATGAGAGAGGTAATCAATACGCTTGTGAGGACATCGAGGCATTTTGAATCGTTCAAAAAATATGAGTCGAGGCTTATTGATCTCGATGTACCGATTCCACAACCCATACGAAAAAGGCTCAAGCAGTACTTTCAGATGGACGAGTAAGATGAATTGGGTGTTTTTACCCAGCAGTGCGTGTTTTCACCCACCACTTTGCTTAAAATAAGAAAAACAGAAAGTATTATTTTACAGTAAAAACAATAGGTTGCAGAAACACATTACTATCTAAAAACGGGTATAGGATTTGCTCTTTAAATGAACAAAACCATTTAAGGAGGTTATATGAGTTTTAAAAAATTAATTAAACTCGCAACTGTGTTAAGTCTTGCAAGTATTTTGGCAATAGGCTGCAGCGGCAGTAGTGGAAGCAATGGAGCTGCAGGAGCCAATGGTACGAACGGTACCAACGGCACGAATGGCACACCGGGCTTAAGTATCGGGAATATTTCAGGGACCGTCGTTGACAGCGTGTCACAGGCACCTATCGTAGGTGCTGCTGTGGCGGTGAACCCCGCGGTTTCACCGAACGCAACGACCGATGCAAACGGTAATTTTTCGTTCACGAATGTCCCGATAGGTTCATATCAGGCTGTCGTGAGCATGTCCGGGTATAACCAGTTCACATCATCGGTAATACCTGTCGTTGCAGGGGTAACCTCAACAACTCAGGTACTGTTGGTCCACGGACCTTATCAGTCTCCGTTGATCTCAGGCCTTTCAAACAAACTGAATGTCGGCTATGCAACGCCTGTGACGTTAAACGCAACAGTAACAGATCCGAACAGCTTGTCGGTAACGTGCACATGGACAATAGCTTC
>JBBIVV010000034.1:0-25655 GCA_037439545.1 bacterium | reverse complement strand
CAGTTGCCTGAAGCTCATAATTCATGTCACAAATATAACCTCCATTTAAAAAAACCGGATTCCCGTTTGTGCGGGAACGGCATTGTTAGGATTTCTTCCGCTTATCTATGACCCTGATTGCTTTGCCTGCGCTGCGTTCGATGCTCTTGGGCTCCACGAGCTTTACCTTTGCATTGACGCCGAGATAGTCCTTGATGTCGTGCTCGAGCTTTTTCTCCATGGTCCCGACGACCTCGATCTCATCGAACTTGATCCGGCCGTTGAGCTCTATCCGCACTTCAAGTGTATCCATGTGTCCCTCTTTATCCACAATGAGCTGGTAATAAGGCTCTATGCCGTCAGCTTTCAGGATAACACTTTCGATCTGCGACGGGAAGACATTGACGCCCCGTATGATGAGCATGTCATCCGTTCTGCCCGTGATCCTCGACATGCGCGCGGTTGTTCTGCCGCACAGGCAAGGCTCTGCTTCGAGCCTTGTCACATCCCTTGTCCTGTACCGAATCAGGGGGATTGCCTCTTTTGTGAGGGTCGTGATCACCAGCTCGCCTTTTTCTCCATAAGAAAGCGGTACCAGCTTGTCCGGATCGATGACCTCGGACAGGAAATGGTCTTCGAACACATGAAGTCCTTTTTTTGCTTCGATGCATTCCACGGCAACACCCGGCCCCAAAATCTCGCTCAAGCCGTATATATCGATAGCGTCGATGTTCAATTTTTCTTCTATCTCTTTCCTCATGTTCTCTGTCCACGGCTCTGCGCCGAACACACCTGCCTTGAGTTTAAGCGACTCTATCCTGACACCCATTTCCTTTGCGACCTCGACGATATTGAGTGCATATGAAGGCGTGCAGGTCAGCACGGTTGTACCGAAGTCCTGCATCAGCATGACCTGTTTCTGTGTATTGCCGCCAGACATAGGGATAACGGCAGCACCGAGCTTCTCTGCACCGTAATGAATGCCGAGTCCGCCGGTAAACAAGCCGTAGCCGTAGGCGTTTTGAAGAATATCTCCCTTGTGAACGCCCGCCGATGCAAGCGCCCGTGCCATAAGCTCTGCCCATGTGTCTATGTCACTGCGCGTATACCCGACGACCGTCGGTTTACCTGTTGTGCCTGATGATGCATGTATCCTCACGACATCGTCCATATGCACTGCAAACATGCCGAACGGATAGTTGTCCCGTAGATCGCTCTTTGTCGTAAAAGGAATATGCTCTATGTCCTTCAGAGTTTTTATATGATGAGGTTTCAAGCCTATTTTGTCGAACCTCTGTTTGTAGAAAGGCACCCTGTCATAGACCCAGCCGATGACCCACTTCAGCTTGTTCAGCTTGATCTCATCGAGCTGCACCTTTGTATAACTTTCAACTTCTCTGAGAATCATAAAGTCTCCTTTTCATAACCGTACAGGAAGCTCTCCATAGCTTTTTCAGATTTTTTAAATCTTTCCTTTATTGCCGCACACCATAGCACTTCTTCATAGGATTGAAAACGCGCATAGAGTCCGAGAAGGAACATATTTATAGAGTATCCCGGATGCTGTTTGAGCATAGTATTCACATCGGCTTTGTAGCACCTGATACCGGGTTTTATCTTCATGAGCTGATCCTGGATGTGCTTCGGATATTCCTTGAATCCAAGCGCAACATCGGGAGGAGGGGTATGGAAGTCGGACAATATGACGACGCCTTTGTCTTTCACAAACCCGATGCCCCTTAATGCCTCAAGCTCCTCGAGAGCAATAAGGAAATCGGCAGTATCCTGCTCGATTATCGGGGAATAGATCCTGCCGCCATACCTCACGAAGCTTGTGACAGCACCGCCTCTCTGTGCCATGCCGTGGACATCGCTCTTCTTTACATCCAGGCCTGCATTCAACGCTACTGACGCAATTATATCCGTTGCCGATACAACGCCCTGTCCCCCGACTCCCGTTACCACGGTGCTGATCAGCATATTATTCTTCTGCCCTCACTATAGCGTCGAATGCGCACACATCAGCGCACAGACCGCAGCCTGTGCAGCTCACCGGGTCAATATAGGCTATGCCCTTTGCGCGCGTCCTGCCTTCAGCCTTAACATCCCTTGGTTCCCACCATACGGAAGGACAGTCTATATTGAGGCATATGGTGCAGCCGGTGCAGAGGTCTGTCTTTACGACGTACGGTTTCTGCCTCTTTTCCCTGAATTCTGGAAGCAGGACGCACGGGGCTTTTGTTATGAGGACCGCAGGGCCTTCGAATGCCACTGCTTCTTTTATGGTTTTCTCGACCAGTTTGGTTTTATACGGATCTATTGTTTTGACCCAGTGAATGCCCAGTGCCTTTACGATCTGCTCGAGCGATATGTCCGGGCTTGGATTGCCGTACAGGTCTGTGCCCGACAGGGGGTTTGCCTGTGCACCTGTCATTGCGGTCGTGCGGTTATCGAGGATCACGACAAGGATATTACTCTTATGGTAAACCACGTTCAGAAGTGCAGTCATACCGGAATGAAGAAACGTGGAATCACCGATCACGGCAACCGGTTTTTTGCCGCCCCTGGGCATGACCGTTTCAATACCCATTGCCTGTCCTATGCCTGCCCCCATATCAAGACAGGTATGGACAGCTTTCAGAGGCTCGTCATACGCAAGCGTATAGCAGCCTATGTCCCCTGCTATGAATGAGCGCTGCTTGCTCAACTGATAAAAAAGACCGCGGTGAGGACAGCCGGGACACAGTATAGGAGGACGCCTTATGACATCGACCGCAGACTCATCATGCAAAACTACCGGGGATCGCACGTCACCGGCAAACGCCTTTATCCCTTCCCGGACCTTCTCAGGCGTAAGCTCTGCTATTGACGGTATGAAATCCTTGCCGTGAATGCCGGCCGAGATGTGGCGTATCTGCATCTCCAGATACGGATCAAGCTCCTCGACGATCAGTATTTTTTTAAACCTCTCTACGAATGCCTTTATCAGGTTGAGCGGCAAAGGGTTCGTCAGCGCCAGCTTCAGAATGTGTGCATCGGGCATCGCCTCTTTCACATACTGATATGAAACGCCCGATGTTATAATCCCGTAATCCGTGCTGCCTTGTTCTATTTTATTCAGGGAAAACAGCTCTGAAAACTCCGCAAGCCTTTGCAGCTTGTCTTCCAGTGCTAACCGTGCCCTGCGTGCATTTGCCGGAACCATGACGTACTTATTTATTTGTTTTTCTGGGTATGCGGCCTTTTTTACGACTGCCGGCTCTTCGGGAAAAACCACGGTCTTAGAATGCGAGATCCTTGTCGTAACGCGAAGCAGGACCGGCAGGTCGAATGCCTCGCTTATCTCGAATGCTTTTTTGGTAAATAAGCGTGCCTCTTCGCTGTCAGAGGGCTCGAGCATGGGTATCTTCGCCATGAGGGCGTACCACCGGTTGTCCTGCTCGTTCTGGGAGCTGTGAATGCCCGGGTCGTCCGCGGATACGACAACAAGTCCTGCACCTGTGCCTGTGTACGCCAGCGTCATAAACGGGTCTGATGCTACGTTCAGCCCCACGTGTTTCATGGTCACGATAGAACGTGCGCCTGCAAGGCATGCACCGGATGCCGTTTCAAGGGCTACCTTTTCGTTCACAGCCCAGTTTGCGTAGATGCTTTTGTATTGGGCTATGTTTTCGAGTATTTCAGTCGACGGTGTTCCGGGATAACCTGTTGCAAACCTGCAGCCTGCTTCATAGCTTCCCCGTGCAATGGCTTCATTTCCTGAGAATAACATGCGCTTCATGCTCAGCCCCGTTGAACCCCGTTCAAATCGTTTAAACCGGTTAAACTGTTTCCAGGTTTATACGGTCCTTCCGATTGCCCGTGCGATCTTATCAATGCCTTTGACCATGTGCTTGAATTCATCGGGCCTCAGAGATTGTTCCCCGTCGCTCAGTGCCTTTTCAGGATGCTGGTGCACCTCGACTATTATTCCGTCCGCGCCTGCCGCGATTGATGCCATTGCCATGGTCGCTACGATGTCCCTTCTGCCCGTGGCGTGGCTCGGGTCGACTATAACAGGCAAGTGTGTCAGTTTTTTAAGAACAGGTATTGCATTGAGATCAAGGGTGTTCCGTGTCTCTGTCTCGAATGTCCTTATGCCTCTTTCACACAGTATGATCCTGTCATTGCCTTTTGATGCGATGTATTCAGCCGACATGAGCAGTTCCTTGATCGTCGCTGAAAGCCCTCTTTTCAGAAGAATGGGCTTGTTTATGTCGCCGAGCTCTTTGAGCAGGGAGAAGTTCTGCATGTTCCTTGCACCTACCTGAAAGATGTCGGTATAGTCCATCATCAGCTCAATGTCCCTCGTGTCCATGATCTCCGTTATAACAGGCATTTTGAGTATGCCCTTTGCCTCTCTGAGGATTTCCAGTCCCCGCTTGCCCATGCCCTGAAATGAATAAGGCGATGTCCTGGGTTTATAGGCACCGCCCCTCAGTATGGATGCACCCGCTGTTTTGACATACCTGCCGATATCGAGCATCATGTCCCTGCCTTCTATGGAACAGGGCCCTGCCATGATAACGATCTTTCTGCCGCCTATGGCGACCCCATTGACCTTTATAATGCTGTTCTCTTTCTTGAATTCCCTGCTGACAACTTTATACGGGCTCAGGATAGGCACGACTTTCTCAACGCCCGGGAACGTGGTTAACGGCAGATTGGCAAGGTTCCTTTCATCGCCTATCGCACCGATAATCGTTCTTTCCTTACCCTTCGAGATATGCGGCCTGAGCTTCATATCCCGTATTGTCTTGATGATATTTTCTATGTCCTTTTTTGTTGCGTCCGGTTTCATTACAATTATCATAATTTAAACTCCTATCATTAGTCTATAAGCGAGCCATTTCGGCAATCCCGCCTTCATGATTTTATCACTTGCTTTCATTATATCATAACTTAATCTTTTAACACTATAAATCCATTTGTCCGTGTCAAGTATTCCGTAAGATGTGGTCCTGTCATTGTCCCTCGGCTGTCCTATACTGCCCACGCTGACAAGATACTGTCTGTTCTTTTTTATCTCCAGTGCGTCCGGTATGTCTTCAACGGCAGTCTGACCGCTGTCCGGGTCTTTCGATACGACGAAACGCCTGTGTGAATGGCCTACGAAGAATATCCTGTATCTGTGCCCGAGGGTATTGAATATCTCCTTTATCGCACCGAGGGTTACGACATAGTCGAATGAGTCCGGTGAAACGGGTGAGCCGTGCGAAAACATCAGGTCATGGTCCTCATAACTATACTTTGTAGTGCCAAGCCATGAAAGTGCCGATGCAGGGAGCCTCGTCTTTGTCCACTCGATTGCAGCCTTGGCGTCGTCATTGAAATACTCGGTATCCATAAGCCCCGTTACCGCAGCATCATGGTTGCCTGTAATGTTTACGGTGGCAGCCTTTGAAACGAGTTCGCAGCATTGTTCCGGGTCGGCCCCGTAACCTACGACATCGCCGAGAGAGATCACGGTATCGGGCGACATCCTTTCAAGGTCCGCGATGACCACTTCCAATGCTTCAAGATTCGAGTGCACATCTGCTATGACTGCGATCCTCATTTAACATTTTTAAGAAAGAAATCGGCCAGCAGCTCTTCGTCTTTCTTAGCCTTTGACTCTTCTTTCTCCTTGTCCGTGGTCTCATCTTTGATCGGCAGGCCTATAAATCCCGTTTCCACCCTGTACACGTTTTCTCCCAGGACGACCGAGTCCGGGAATGTCTCTGCGTTTATGGATTTCAACTCCGCAAGCGTTTTTACCTTGCCGACGAGTTTTTCAGTATCGGTGCCGCTGTCTATTGCGGTGACCCTTACCGCCTGCTCGAGCCTGAACCGCGGTTTTGCCTTGGTAAGAATGGTCAGGGTTTCGCCGTCAAGCATGAGCTTGCCGTTTGCATTCAGCTCGTCGAGCAATTCCTGTGTGAAAAAGACCTTCTCGGATACGCCCTTGGCGCCCTGTACCATTGCGTTGCCGAGCTTCGCGCCGACAAGTATTGCGCCCCGCATATCGGCATGGGTCAAATCAGCGCCGGTCAGATCTGCATCCCGCATGTTCGTGTTCACGAGCACTGCATGCCTGAGCGATGCACCGGACAGGTTGGCTTTTGACAGGTTTGTATTGGAAAGGTCCGCATACCTGAAATTCGCATTTTTGAATATACCGCCTGAAAGGTCCAGATTTTTTAAATCGATACCCTTGAGGTTTGCGCCTTCAAAAGGGGTCTTCTGCCTCACCCCGTTTTCAATATCTTCCCGGGATAGTAATTTCATTTAATGTCTTTTATGAAGTTCCTTATCCGTTGTTTTGTTTCTTCTTTTGTCTGAACGAATTCTATGCCGATCCCCGGAGCGATGTTATTCCGGAGCCCTTCTTTCGGCGTAGTCACCCACTTCACCACACCTTTTGCTTCGAGCAGGTTGATATCGTTCGGTATGGTGAATTTGATCAGCAGGGACCTGCCCAGGGGCATGGTCTTGTCGGTTTTAAGGAATATACCGCCCTCGCTGAGGTTGGTCGAGTAATCGTACAGATAGGCCTCACTATCGGGATAATCTACCAAAAGTTTTACTGTTTCATCGTCACTGGATACGATGACCACCTTTACCATGACCCGGGGAGCTCTTCTTTTATTTATATTTATGTTATCCATGGTCATGCCCGGCTATGACGCCAGTCTCAGCGAGAGCTTATCTATAAAATTATGGAATTTTTTTTGATCATCGGCACTAAAAGCCTGGAACTCGACACCCATGCCCGGTATGAGGTTTGTCCCTTTTATCTGCTGCGGGTCGTTGATCCACGATATTCTGCCTTTAACGTTTATCGGTACCTTCAAGTCGGGTATAATAAATTCTACCGAGATAATGGTATTTACCTTCAGGGGATTCTTTGTCGATATAAACATGCCACCCCTGCTGATATTCATGGCATAATCGGATATAAAACTTGTGATGTCTCCGTACTTTACTTCGAGTTTGGAATCGACGCGTTTTGCGTGCCGTTTGTTCTCGGACATACACACCTCCTTTATCTTTATAAGGGACAGTATATTTTATTGTAAAAAAAATTGCAACAGTGTTTGGCACGGTATCGTTGCATTTTCCGGTCTCGTACTGTATATTCATGACAGGAGGGGGTATGGGAAAGCTGTTTGTTTTGTTGTGTGCAGCATCGATTGTCTTTACCACGGTTGAGCGGGGTAAAGCCCAGAGTCCGGACCCTGAATCGCCTTTCGGTGCGACCAACATAAACGGAGAGGTTGGGAACGGCGGCTTGAGTGCCGGCATATCGAAGCACGGTACGATCACTGTCCTCAGATGGCCGGGCCCGAGCTACTACGATCAGTTAAATTATAAAACGGCCACGCAGGGTATTACACCGTCATCGTCTCCGAGGACCCTGCCCCATTTCGGGGCTGCGGACAATATGGGCAGCTTTGCAGGCCTGTACTTTACTGCCGGTATGCCTGTCTCAGGCATGGTCTGGCTCAGAGACCCGACCTTTACGACACAACAGTCCTATATTTCTCCCGACTCCGATGTCCTCGTTACAAAGTACACCTCCCTTGCACAGGGTATACAGGTAACGCAGTACGACCTTGTCATGACTGACCGGGACGTGCTTGTCCGGCATTATGTAATCGACAACCTGAACACAACACCTGTCGATAAGATAGGGTTCGTGTATTATGAAAACCTTGCCCCCTGCCTGGACAAAAAAGAGTACGTGCCCCTGGATGATTGGATAGACGACAGCAAAAATGATTATGCATGCCTCTATGATCCGGTAAGGGAACAGCTTGTCCATTTTATGCCCGGAGATCAAAGTTTTTCCCATATCGCAACCCTGTTTTCAGGCACACCTGACGGGAACGATATAAAAAGTTTTCTGTCCGGCATCTCAAGCCTTCCCGACGGAGTATATGCGGTCATAGGTTTTGACTTTACGCCAGACGGCTATCAAGCCGGCAATGACGCAACCACGCTGTGTCCTTCGGGCAGGGGGGCGGCAGCATCTTCCAGTCCCCAGGACGCATATATATCCGCTTATCAGGGGACATTGCCCGGGAGCCTTGCAGCCCAGTGCCAGGCCGATGCGGCGGTCATGAAGCAGTTTTCCCTTTCTTCACAGGGCAGGGTGGAATTTACCGTGTATTTCTCCTTTGCAAAAGACTACGATGAAGCAGAGGCGGATTTGAGCTCTGCAGAAAGGCCCGGGTGGCAGGCAGTATACGACGATACCAATGCGTGGTGGAAGCAATGGTTAAGCACGGCAAAGCTTCCGGACACTGCCGACCCCGTTGTTCTCAGTTTCTCGAAGCGGACACTGATAAGCATAAGGCTTGCAACAGACAATCATACCGGTGCCATGGTGGCATCCATAGCAACTCAGCCTCCCTATGCAGAGGACTGGCCAAGAGACGGTTCTTTCATTAATTATGCGCTTGATGTTGCCGGATACCACGATATGGTTACAAAGCATAACCTGTTTTATGCGCAGGTACAGAGACAGACAGCAACGACTTTCGGTCCTGCGGGCAGTTATGACATGAATTTTTATGCGGACGGAATGCCCGGCGGCCCCATACCTTTCGAGATAGACGAGACCGGGCTTGCGGTATGGACAATGTGGATTCATACCGGATTCCTGAACTCTGCATGTGACCGGGTTCACTACATGCAGCGCGTGTGGCCTGCCATAAAGCTCGGCACTCAGGCTCTCGTCGACTGCAAGGACCCTGCCAATAACTTGCAGTGCTATGCGAATGAGGATGATAATGTAGCCCAGACACAGGGGCTCCAGGGAGCGATAACGGCATGGCTCGGTATTGAATCGGGCATTCGTGCTGCAAAATATATGAACGATGCAGGTGATATACCTGCATGGCAGGCAAGGGCTGATGAACTCAAACAGGCAATCATTGCTGCATTTTTTACAGGAACATCTTCCGGTGTATGGACCACGTGCACGACCTACGAAATCGTCTATGACCAATGCGGTTCTTATACAAAGGAAGTAGGCGCAGGGGCATGGACGATCTGGCCTGCTGCATTCCTTCCGTACACTTCACCGACCGTAGCTTCACAGGGCATGTATCTTATAAATACGATTACACCGGACCTTACGTACCAGACATCCGGGACCATCTATAACGGCAAGGCAACGCTCGCACTCGCTCTGCTGTATCAGGGTGATCCTCAGGGACAGGCATTGCTCGATCCTCTTATCTACGACCTGCTCCATAATGTGCCGACGTCCGATACCCAGCACATGGGCGAGGTCGATGTGACCATGTTCGATACGAACGGCAAGCCATATTTTCAAAATGAGGTTGCCATCCCGCATGTCTGGGAACAGACGCTTTCATACCTCACGGTTATGGCACGGTATGACCCGGAAGACTTTTATCCGCCGTTAACACTCAATGCCCCTGAATCCTGCCCGTCCTCCTCAGGCTGTTCGTGCAGCACCCGCGGGAGCGGCTCACCGGCAGATCTGATATTTTGGATCCTGCTCATACCCGCTGCATACCTGTGTGTGAAAAAGAGAAATGAATAGAGCGGGACAGGAACAGAAAGGTTGATTGGCGGAACAGGATTACTATCTTTAATACAAAGCAGAACGGAAGGGAGAAAGGATATTGTATATGAAAGGAAAAAGCGTACGTGATTCAGAAATTGTATTGAGCCAGCTCATGCAGCCCGAGCATGCGAACAACCTCGGCAACATACACGGAGGCGTGCTCATGAAGTTCATAGACGATGCCGGTGCTATGTGTGCCACCAGGCATGCGAGGGAGCCCGCGGTCACGGTCGCGGTGGATTCTCTTACATTCCTTGAGCCTGTGCATATCGGCGACCTTGTGACTTTCAGTGCAAAACTCACGTATGTGGGACGTTCGTCCATGGAGACCGAGGTCGTTGTCGAAGCAGAGGAAATTCTCACCGGCAGGAGGAGGATAACGAACCGCGCGTACGTGGTGTATGTTGCCCTGAGCGGCGAAGGCAGGCCTGTGGAGGTGCCTCCCCTTGTTCCTGAAACGGACGAAGAGCGCGAACAATGGAAGCAGGGAGAACAGAGGCAGAAGGAACGTCTTGCGCGCAGGACCCAGCAATCGGTATAAGAAACCAGGGACAGCAACCTGTTTCGGTATTTTGAAAACAATCCTGTGCGAGCAAAGATAGTGGAGAGCCCTGACAGCTTTTATGGATGTATGCTTGTACCCGGAGAACGGTCGCTGTCATTAGTTTTCTCCTTATGTAATAAATGTAGTTCCCTCAACTTCTCGGGTGGTACTTGTCGTACATACGCTTCAGCATCTCTGCATTGATGTGCGTGTAGATCTGCGTGGTCGATATGTCGGAATGTCCGAGCATGAGCTGTACCGACCTGAGGTCAGCTCCGTGTGAAAGCAGGTGTGTTGCGAATGAATGGCGCATGGTATGGGGCGTGATATGTTTTGTGACCCGCAGCATCTTCAAATAGGTCTTCAAGAGCTTCCAGAAGCCCTGTCTCGTAAACCGGTCCCCCTGCCGGGTAAGGAACAGATAGTTTGTGTCATGCGATACGTACGTCTGTCTCGATGCAGCGAGGTATGCGGCGACCGACTCTTTTGCAATGTCTCCCATGGGCACGATTCTCTCCTTGCTCCCTTTACCCGTTACACGGATGTAGCCGACCGTCATCTCGAGAGAATTCAAGGTCAATCCGGCAAGCTCCGATACCCTTAACCCGGTCGCATAGAGCAGTTCGAGCATTGCCCTGTCTCTGAGCTGCCTGTTCACGTCCTTAATCATGAAAGGGGCATTCAGGAGCTGTTCCACTTCCTGCTCATTCATAACATGCGGCAGTTTGCGGTCCCTTTTCGGCATTTCGAGTATGTGGACAGGGTCTTTTTTGAGTATGCCTTCCTTCAGCATGAATTTGAAAAAATTCCTTATCGTGACCTGATATCTTACCAGAGATGCTGAAGACAATTTTTTATTTTTCAATGTGCTCAGGAATTGCAGTATACTGTCCGTGGTTATCGCCTGTGCATCCGTGATTTTTAATCCGGCAAGGTAACCGGAAAACATTTTTAGGTCCGCACCGTAAGACGAAACAGTATTTCTGGACAGCCCTTTTTCGGATGCTATGTAGCCTATGAAATTATCTATTGCAATGTCGATATTCATCTCCATTCCCTCTTCTCCGTCATTCCGCACTTGACGTGGAATCCGGACTTTTTTATTTCCTCGGTGTTCCTTCTTCCGCAGGAATGACAAAATACGGCAGGCAGGGCACGACCCGCTTCTATTGAGTCTCTTTTGCTATTGCAGACTTGAGGTCCCGGACAAGCGCCTCCGTGTCCTGCATGTTTGCTATCTTACCGCCCCCTATCCTCTCCACATAGAATATGTCCGCTACCTGGTCGACCCTGGTCGTGATCTTTGCAATAACGATGTTTAGCCCCAATTGAGAGATTGTGCTCGTGATGTCATAGAGCAGTCTCCGCCTGTCCTGGGTGTATACCTCCAGAAGCGTGTATATGTCGGAGTCGTCTTCATTGACGATGATCTCCGTAGGCTGGGTGTTGATGACCTTGTCCTTCAGGATGGACGGCTTGAATCTCATGGCAAGCAGCGATTCAGCGGTCATTCTGCCCGACAGGCACTCCTTGAGTTCATTGGTAAACCTCTGAAACTTGTAGTCATCGTAGGGGTGCATTTTGTCCTTGTCCTCAATTCTGAAAACATCTATCAGCAGGCCGTCCTTTCTCACGGTAATATTTGCATCCATAATGTTTGCACCGCTGGCTGAAAGTACGCCTGAAATCGTCGAGAAGATCCCGGGCTTGTCCGCTGTGCAGACACTGATCTTCGTGTATCCGAACTGGGGGTTTATGGACCTGTTTACGGATACAGTACCGTCCATCTTGAACCTGTTCATTAAATCGAAGTGCTCGACAATCTCCAGGGGAGAATAGGTCGTAAAATATCTTGACTTGAAGCCGTCGAGAAACTCGTCGATGATGCTTAAGTCGATGCGGTCTTTCAATAACCGTTTTATTTCTTCCTTTGCATTATGATATTTCTCCGTCGTAAGTCTTGCCATGTCGAGCCCCTGCTCGAGCGCTTCTTCCGATCTCTTATATAGTTCATTGATGAGTCCGCCTTTCCACTCCGTCCACACGGTCGACGATACGGCCCTGAGGTCTGCAACGGTAAGTATGTAGAGCATTTTCAGGTTTTCCCTTCTCTTGATGAGTTTCGAAAATTCGTATATCAGCTTCTCGTCGTTTATGTCCCTGCGCTGTGCCGTGTCGGACAGGATGAGATGGTTCCTGACAAGGAAGACTACGAGCTCTGTGTCCGGCTGCTGCAGACCCAGTCTCATACATATATTGTATGCTATGTCGCCTCCCTTTCTTGCATGGTCCTTGCCGTGTCCTTTCCCGATGTCATGCAAAAATGCGGCAAGCATAAGCGCTTTCTTGTTCTTTACCTGGCGATAGAGCGATTGCAGGAACTTGTCATTGCTGCCGTCTCGTATCTTTTCTATTTCCTCCACGGTCTTTATTGAATGGATGCCGACGGTATAGATATGGTACATGTCATACTGCACCCTGAACGATATTTGACCGAACTCGTCTATCAGCATGCTCAGTATTCCGTAATTGTTCATAAGGTATAAGATCGTACTGAGTTTATCTTCTTCGAACAGGCCCAGGAATGCAGGGAACACATCGGCGGGAAGGGCAGAAGACGGTAATTGAGACGCCGTCCTTCTCAGGGTATTTTTCAAGGCAATGGCAGGCTGGAGATCGCGATCAACGAGTATCCGGAATGTATGGATGAGTTCCCCGGGGTGGGCGGTGTATACATCCTTACTGTCATCCCCGAGCATGAGCTGTTTATGGCTGACCTTGTAATACCCTTCTATTTCCTCGGGTTTTTCGCCGGTCCCCGTGAGGATGCAGGTATCGTTCAGGTATCTTATGTAATCGTCCGTAAGCTCCGAAACATGGTGTGCGATCTCGTAGAAGTTGCTTAAAAACTTTTCCACTCCGAGCACGTCCTCTTCATTCTCATAGCCTGAAAATGCCGACAGATGCTTCTGCACTTCAAGGGTAAGCCGGTCATTCTTGCTGCTGCTGAAAAAGTGCATCTCATTCCTCAGTCGCATCAGTATATTATAGTTTACCATGAACCTGTCATAGGTCTCGGGATCGAAGAAAGGAGAGTGCCTGATCTCGGAGATATCCGGGATATCCGCAAACAGGCGTGTGAGCCACAGCATAATATGCACGTCCCTCAGCCCGCCCGGACCTTCTTTTATGTTGGGCTCGAGCGTATAAACGGATGTCTGATATTTTTTCCTTCTATTGAAGAGCTCTATTTCCCATTCATGGAAAAGTTTCGGTGCAGAACCTCTGACCATGGTATAAAATCTCGCGTGCAGCTCCGAGTAGAGCTTGTGATTACCGGCAATGTACCGCTGATCCATCAGTGAGGTGAGGACAGTGTGATCGCTCACTGCATCATCGATGCATTCCTCGATTGTCCTCGAGCTGTGACCTATCTCCAGCTTGGTGTCCCACAAGGGATAAAGAATGCTGTTCTGGAAGCTCTCCGAGAGGGTATTCCCGTACAGGAAAAGCAGGTCGATGTCCGAGTATGCGTTTAACTCGGCTCTGCCGTACCCTCCTATGGCTATTATGGAAAATGCATCGGCAATGCTGCTGTCCGATAATCCGGCAAGGGTCTTGATGAGTTTATCGATGAAGTCGCTGAAGAGAACGGCAAAATCATATCCGCCGAGCCCTGCCTTGTGATAGGCATTGAGTTCGCTCCGCAGTGTCGTGACGTATTCCTTCGTGACGATATTTTTATCTGCATTGTTTATGGTGCTGAGGAGCGGAGAAAGCAGGCTGTCGAGTTTTTGCTTTATATCATCCATGACGTTCACTCATTGACCCGAAAAATGCATTTGTAAACAGGGGAGTTTGAGCAAAGAGCGAGGGGTACCCACCCGAGAGGGAAGGGCCGCTGCGTCGAACGAAGGTATTCTTCGAATATCCGCAGAACAACTGCTCATGGTGTGTGCATATAAACTTACAGAGGACTTGAAAATCATTTATATCAAAACCCCTTTGTATCTTAGGTGGATCGCAGGATTGAGCGAATGAGCAAACTTCCCTATTGCATTTTTCGGGTTAATATGCACCTCTGCGCGTAAGGATCGCAGGGATGGTCCTCAGTATGATGATTATATCGAGGAGCAATGACCTGTTTTTGATATAATAAAAATCGTACTCAAGGTTGTCCTGCAGGGGGATGTCCTTTCTGCCGAGTATCTGCCACATGCCCGTTATGCCGGGCTTTACCGTGAGCCTTTTTTTCTGCCATTCCTTGTACTGCTCCACGATAAACGGCATCTCGGGCCTCGGTCCTACGATACTCATATCGCCCTTGAGGACATTCAGCAGGTTCGGCATCTCATCGAGGCTTGTCTGTCTTAAAAATCTGCCGGCCTTTGTTATGCGGTGATCGTCGGACTTGTTCGGCGAGTTAAAATATGGGTTTGTCGCTTCGTGCATGGTCCTGAATTTATAGATACTGAACGGCATCCCGTTCATGCCGATCCTCTCATGTATAAAGAATACCCCTCCTTTCGAATCGAGTTTGATCAGGATGGGGATGAGCAGCCATAAGGGCAGGGATACTACCATGAAGAGGGCTGCAATGAAGACGTCCATCAATCTTTTCAGGACATCGTAAGTGTGGTTTTCTTTTTCCTCTTTAAGATCGAACACAGGAAAGTCTTCAATGAACTCTATGTCAGCGCTATGCGCCAGCACGCCGAAAACGTCCGATGCGATTCTGAACCCTACGCGCAGGCCTTCGCACTTCATGACGAGTTCCATGATGCGGTTGTGTGCGAGTGACGGGATTGCTATGAAAACTTCATCTGCCTGACAGCGTTCCACTATGTCCCGGATATTATCTACCTTGTCGAGCACCGGTATCTTCGAGATGGTCTGGTTTAAACGTGCCGGGTCGTCATCGAGAAAACCGACCACCGTATAACCCTTCTCCGGATGGTCTGATATTCTCTGCAGTGCCCTTATGCCCGTTGTGCCTGCTCCGACAATCAAACACCGAATAGTGCCGTAACCGAGTTTCAATAATTTTTCCCGGATGTTTACGAGGAACAGCCTCGATAAGCTGGTAAATATGAATGTAAACCCGATAAAGATGAGGACGACCGACCGTGCAAAATCGTACTCCTTAAACAGGAACGAAACGGACATGACGACAAGCGCTGCAAGCAGGACACCTCGTATGAGCGCCTGAATTTCTTCGAGCGTCCTTTTCTGCTTGCTGGACTTATAGGTGCCGAAAATACTATTCGCTATGATCCATAAAAAGACCACCATGGGGTACGATTCCCCATATACATGGAAGGGATTGATTTCATATCCGAACAGCGGGGTGAGCAGCCACCTGAGCCCATAGGCCGAGAACCACGCAGCGGATATCAACACTGCATCGGTTGCAAGTGTAACCATGTACCATTGTTTTAAAAGCCGGTTCTTCATGCGTATAATTAAAACACCTTTATTTTAATTCCGAATATATAACCCATTATAAGTTTTTAAACAAGAATATGGACCCGCCCCTGTAGTAGGAGAAATGACGACGTTAACCCCTTGAAGTATTGACAACTATTAATTTCTAATCGATATAGTGCATATGGCACAAATAATAGACGGTAAAAGTGTGGCGCTTCAGGTAAAGCTTGAGGTCAGGGATCAGGTAGAAAGGCTTAAGGCAAAGTACCACGTAATTCCCGGGCTTGCCGTGGTCCTGGTCGGCGATGATGTCGGGTCTGTAACCTATGTCAGGAACAAACAGAAAGCGTGCGATGATGTCGGCATACATTCGAGGACATTCAGTTTTGCGTCCGATGTGGAGCAAAGAGAACTCGAGATACTTATAAGCGAGTTGAACAAAAATCCGCAATATAACGGCATACTTGTCCAGATGCCGCTGCCAAAGCCCCTTAATTCGAGGGCATTGCTGAACATGATAGATCCGGACAAGGATGTAGACGGGTTATTGCCGTCGAATATCGGGAAGCTCGTGATTGGAGAAGATGCGCTCTACCCCTGCACGCCGCTCGGTATCATGGTGCTCCTCCAGCGGTATCTCATACCGGTGTCAGGGGCCCATGCGGTTATTGTCGGCAGGAGCAATCTCGTAGGCAAGCCGCTTGCATTGATGATGCTTGCCGCCAATGCGACGGTCACCATGTGTCACACGAAAACAAATGACCTCCCCGGCATCGTGAAGCAGGCGGACATCCTTGTCGCAGCAGCGGGCAGGATAGGGCTTATTAAAGGCGAATGGATTAAGCAGGGTGCCGCTGTCATAGATGTGGGTATGAACCGATCACCCCAGGGCAAACTTGCAGGTGATGTCGACTTCGAGCAGGCGGAGAAAAAAGCATCATTTATCACCCCAGTGCCGGGCGGCGTCGGTCCTATGACCATTGCCATGCTGCTGAAGAATACGCTCATTGCAACCGAGAGGCAGATGAGATAATGATTGTAACGGATAAAAAGCCCGGGCACGAGGTCATCGGGGCTTTAGCGAATTATAAAAAAGTCTTTGTTATAGGATGCGGTTCATGTGCAACAGTCAGCAGGACAGGCGGGGAAGACGAGTGTAAAGCATGGATCGACATATTGCAAAGCAACGGCAAAGAGCCGGCAGGCTACTTCATACCGGACGAAACATGTCATGTGTTTCTTTTAAAGAGCATGATAAGACAATCACAGGAGGCATCGCCTGCCGATGCATTTCTCGTTCTTGCATGCGGTGCCGGTATACAGGCTGTGTCCGCCGCATCGGACAAACCTGTTATAGCGGGACTCAACAGTATGTTCCTCGGAACAACATACAGGACCGGTGAATTCCTGAAATACTGCTCCCTGTGCGGAAGTTGTGTGCTTTCAAATACAGCGGGGATTTGCCCTGTTACCAGATGTCCGAAAGGCCTGTTGAATGGTCCGTGCGGAGGCATGGTAAACGGCATGTGCGAGGTCGACAGGGATGCGGAATGCGTGTGGGTAACAATTTATGAGAAATTAAAGTCGCAGAATAACCAGAAGAAACTCGTTTCTATGAATAAACCGAGGACGTATAATAAATTAAAACATCAGAAGGTGGAGCCGATAAAACTATCGGGTAAACCTTCGGTGAAAGGACTGTAATGTCATACTTGAGCGATGCCCTTGAAAACAAGCAGTTCGTTGTCACAGCCGAGCTCTCTCCACGCAAAGGCACGCAGGTAGCGAACTTCACCAAAACGATCAATGTCCTGAAAGGCAGGGTGCATGCGATCAACATAACGGACAATCAAAGGGCTGTCATGCGCATGAGTTCTCTGGTCGCCTCATACCTTGTGCTGAAAGAAGGCGTCGAGCCCATATACCAGATTACCTGCAGGGACAGGAACAGACTTGCAATCCAATCAGACCTTCTCGGGGCTTCAGTACTCGGAATACAGAATGTGCTCGCCCTTACCGGGGACCATCCGTCTGCCGGCGATTTTCCCGAGGCAAAACCGGTATTCGACCTTGATGCGACCACACTCCTGCATACCATAACGAAGCTGAACTCCGGTTTCGATCTGAACGACCATCCGATGAAGGGCGCCACGGATTTCTTTGCCGGTGCAGCGCTTACGCCTCAGACAACCCCGCTCGAGCCTGTGCTTATGGCGATTGAAAGGAAGATAAACGCAGGTGCAAGATTCTTTCAGACACAGCCTGTATTCAACGTGGACGCATTCTCATTGTTCATGTCAAAGACCAGTCACTTCAAGGTGCCTGTCATCGCAGGCATACTGCTCCTGCATTCTTCGGAACAGGCAATGAACCTTAATAAATATGTGCCGGGCATCGATATACCCGATGCAATGATAAAGAGGCTTGAAGCGTCTGCATCACCGAAGCAGGAAGGCATAGAAATAGCGGTGGAGCTTATCGGCAAGTTAAAAGGTCTTGCCGGCGGCATCCATATAATGACCGTTGGCCAGGAGAAAGACATCATTTCTATCATTGAAAGGATTTAGCATGAACTATACTCCTTTGTACGAAACACATAAAAAACTCGGCGCAAAATTGATGGAGTTCGGCGGGTTTGATATGCCGCTGCAGTATACGGGAATCATCGATGAACACCTTGCGGTGCGGAATAAAGCCGGTATCTTTGATGTAAGCCACATGGGAGAGATATTTATAGAAGGCAGGGATGCACAAACTTTTTGCGAATGGCTTACGCCGAACCACATAACGGCACTGCAGCCGGGTCAGGCGCATTACAGTTTCCTTTTGAATGAAGGGGGCGGAGTTATCGATGACCTGATCATCTACAAACTGGCTGAGAACAGTTTTATGTTCTGCGTTAATGCATCGAACATAAATAAGGATTATCAATGGATTATGAAGCAGAAGCAGGGCAGCGTTCATATTTCAGACAGGTCTCCGGAAACAGGCATGATCTCGGTGCAGGGACCTTTGGCAGGCACGATCATGGCACTTATTTTTCCGTCATTGCAGGTGCCCGGCAAAACGATTAAACGGTTTACCTTCTCGGCCGGTGATTTTAAAGGCAGGCAGGTCTCTATTTCAAGGACAGGATACACGGGTGAGGACGGCTATGAATGCTTTATAGATAAAACCCTGGTCGTGGAACTGTGGAATGCAGTCATGGAAAAAGGTATGCCTTATGGAATAAAGCCTATCGGACTCGGTGCAAGGGACACGCTTCGTGCCGAGATGGGATATCCGCTTTACGGCATGGAATTGAATGAGACTATGACCCCGTTGGCAGCCAACCTCGGATGGGTCGTTAAGATGGACAAGAAATCATTCATGGGAAGGGACGCATTAAAATCAGCAGTCCAGCAGGGTATATCGAAAAAGCTTGTCGGGATTATCATGAATGGAAAATCGATACCAAGACATCAGAACCTCGTAGTATTGAAAGATAAGGTCATAGGAGAGGTCACGACAGGCACCTACTCCCCTTCACTTTCACGCGGCATTGCGATGGCTTATATAGATACTGCCGTCGATGCTGCGGAGGTCGGCATAGACATAAGGAGTATTCTTCATTCGGGGACGGTTGTTCAACTGCCTTTTATAAAAAAATAGATGGAGGTAAACATGCAGGTACCAAAGGATTTAAAGTATACGAAAGAACACGAATGGGCACGCATTGAAGGCTCTGCGGTAACAATCGGTATAACGGATTATGCCCAGGACAAGCTTGGCGATGTGGTATTTATAGAACTTGAGGATGCCGGTACACAGATGAAACAGGGCGAAAAGTTCGGAACGGTTGAATCGGTGAAATCAGTGTCTGATCTGTTCGCACCGTTGAGCGGCAAGATAAGGGAAGTTAATAAAGATCTCGTAGACCACCCTGAATTTGTCAACAAGGACCCCTATGGTAAGGCATGGATGATCAAGCTTGCGGCAGATGCTCTTAAGAACGAGCTTGCCAATCTTTTGGATGCGGATGCGTATGAAAAATACTGCAAGGAAGCAGGATAGCGTCTTGAGCTTTTTAAACACTTTGAACTGTTTGTATTTATGAGACTCCCTTTTATATCCATAACCGAATCCGAACGGAAGCAGATGCTTGAAGCCCTTGGTGTCGGGAGCGTTGAAGAGTTGTTTTCACAGATCCCGGAAGATATAAAAAACCAGGCAAAAAAGGCATTTCAAAAAGCCCATGCTTTTTCATTGCCTCTGACAGAACAGGAAGTGCTCGAGGATGTTGCTGCGCTTGCATGGAAGAATGAAAAGGCATTGGATCAGGTAAGCTTTGCCGGTGCTGGTGCTTACCGGCATTTTATCCCGTCTGCCCTGAACTATGTATTGAGCCGCTCGGAATTCGTAACGAGTTATACGCCGTATCAGCCTGAAATATCCCAGGGTACTCTGCAGTCGGTGTTCGAATTCCAGAGCTATATCGCCCTGCTCACCGGTATGGACATAGCCAATGCCTCTATGTACGACGGCGCGTCGGCAAGTGCGGAAGCAGTGTTAATGGCATGCAGGATAACAGGCAAGAGCCGTGTGCTGGTTTCGCAGGCTATTCACCCGCATTACTCGGAAGTTATCGGCACCTATACGCAGGGAATGGACATTCATATCGAATATATACCGTATGACCAAAAAACGGGTTCTACGTCATCAGTGGCATTGAATAATATGATCGATGAAAACACCGCATGCGTGGTCGCAGGCTACCCGAATTTTTTTGGCGTGATAGAGCCGGTCGATGCGCTTTTTAAGATTGCGTCGGATAAAAAGGCTGTGCCCATTGCAGTCATCACCGAAGCAATGTCGACGGGACTGCTTACACCGCCCGGGAAGCTCGGTGCAGCCATAACGGCAGTGGAGTGCCAGTCATTCGGAGTGCCGCTTATGCACGGTGGCCCTTATATCGGTGTAATTGCCTCAAAAAAGGAATATGTAAGGCAGATGCCCGGCAGGCTTGTCGGAGAAACGGTCGATAAGGATGGCAACCGGGCGTACACCCTGACCCTTTCAACGAGGGAACAGCATATACGGCGCGAGCGGGCGACATCGAATATTTGCAGCAACGAAGGCCTGCTTGCAATAGCGGTTGCACTCTACCTCAGTCTTGTCGGAAGGAGCGGGCTTATGCGAACTGCAGATATAAATCATGAAAATGCCGTTTATTTCCACAAAGAGCTTGAGTCCGTGAAAGGCGTAAGCTTTCCATTCAGCGGTACATTCTTTAATGAATTTGTTGTCAAGATAAAAGATCTTAACAATAGTTACAGCATTCTGCTGAAGGACGGATACATGGCGGGAGTAATGCTTGAACCTTATTATAAAGATATGAAGGGATGCTTACTCGTTAATGTTACAGAGATCCATAGCAAAAAAATGATAGACAGGTTTGTAAGAAAACTCAAAGTGATTCTGTCCCTTTGACGTCTCTCACCCCTGTCTTCCGCCCTTTGCAGATCCGCGGGCTGCAGGGGGACAGCATAAAGGAGATTTTATCATGAAGAAGACAGTGATTATACAAGCGGCAAGAACACCGGTCGGCAGTTTCCTCGGCTCACTCGCACAGGTGAGTGCACCGAGGCTCGGCAGTATTGCCATAAAAGAGGCTGTAAAAAGGGCGGGCATCGAAGCCTCGAAGATAGATGAAGTGATAATGGGCAATGTCCTAACCGGCGGAGAAGGGCAGGCCCCTGCAAGGCAGGCGATGCGTTATGCAGGAATACCCGACCATGTCGGCGCCCTGACCGTCAACAAGGTATGCGGATCAGGAGTTAAATCGGTCATGCTTGCGGATCAGATTATACGGTCGGGAGATGCAAGGGTCATTGTTGCAGGCGGTATGGAGAACATGAGCAGTGCGCCCTATTTCCTCGACAAAGCAAGGACGGGTTACAGGATGGGCAATGGTAATCTGACAGACTCAATGATCTGGGACGGTCTGTGGGATCCTTATAATAACTTTCACATGGGCAATGCAGCAGAACTGTGCGCAAAAGAATACCATTATACGAGGGAGGCACAGGATGCGTTTGCAATAGAGAGCTATAAACGGTCACAAAACGCCATAAACCAGGGCTTGTTCAAACAGGAGATTGTAAAGGTAGAAATTCAGGGTAAAAAAGAAACAACAGCCGTTGAACAGGACGAAGAACCGTCAAAAGTCGACTTTAAAAAGATACCGGCATTAAAACCTGCATTTTTAAAAGACGGGACCATAACAGCGGCCAATGCATCGACGATAAACGACGGTGCAGGTGCGGTAATCATTGCCGATGAGGATTATGCAAAGGAACTGGGCTTGAAGCCCATGGCAAGGATCGTTGCCTCTGCACAGGCTGCGAAGGCGCCGGAGTGGTTTACCATAGCGCCTGTGGATGCGATAAAAAACGCAGTCAGCAAGGCGGGCATGACCACAAAGGATATTGATCTCTACGAGATAAACGAGGCGTTTGCAGTGGTAACGATGGTTACCGTCGATCAGCTTAGTCTTGATTATGCAAAGGTGAACGTGCGGGGCGGTGCAGTATCGATCGGTCATCCCATAGGCGCATCGGGCACGAGGCTTCTTGTCACACTGCTTCATGCAATGAAGGATATGAATAAATCAACGGGTCTCGTCACGCTCTGCATTGGCGGGGGCGAAGCGGTGGCAATGATTGTAGAGAGGGTATGAACGGTCTCAGAGCTCATCACTGGATGGATTACCGCACACTGTTTCATGAATACAATGGATTATGTAGAGATATTAAAGGATAAGCTCGGTCACTTAAAACCGAGAGAGTTAGTTTCCGAAGAGATGAGAAGGGCGTCTGTTCTGGCTATTTTTCTGAACAAAGACGGCGAAACTCATCTCCTGCTTACCAAAAAAGCTCAGGACATAGGGTATCACTCTGATCAGATCTCTTTTCCCGGCGGTTCTATAGAAAAGGATGAAACACCGCTTCAGGCAGGGTTGCGGGAAACAGAGGAAGAAATAGGAATAAAGCCCGGTGCACTTGAAATAATCGGCAGGTTCCACGATGATTCGGTGCCTGTGAGCGGATATATTATAACGCCCTTTGCAGGGCTCCTGAAGACAGAGCCGTTGTTCAAGCTGCAGGAGTCTGAGGTCGTGGAGGTTTTTACCGTGCCGTTTTGGTTTTTTATGAATGAATCGAATTATAAGCCGGGCAATGTAATGATAATGGACAATGAGTTCTCGGTGCAAGGGTATCACTACGACAACCGCTTTATATGGGGTTTGACCTGCAGATTCATCAGGTCTCTTGTAGAAATCATAAACGAGTGAGACGAAATTTGTTCTGTCGGGGGGCAGTGTTCTTTCACAGTGTTTACATGAAACCGCGGATTATGATATATAACGTCCATGATGTCTTTCATGGATCACATTTACGTTCTCTCTGTAAAAATAGGCGCCAGAGGAACGGCAACTGAAGGGGAATATAAAGCAAGGGATTACATAAAAGATACATTCGATTCCCTGGGCATTAAAAACTCCGGAGAAAAATTTAAGACAATCACATCCTTCTCCTATCCCTATATAATCATTTATTTCATGAGTATAGGCGGCGCTGTTTTTCTCCTGCTCCACCACCCGATTATCGCACTCGTTTCGACCGGTGCAGGATGCGTGCTGTTCTTTCTCGAGAATTCATCTTTTGAAGTCATCGCACTCTTTCTGCCGAAGAGAACGTCGAGTAATGTGATAGGCCATATACCTGCTTCTGACAGGAATATACGCAGGGTGATCATAACGGCGCATTATGATTCGTCCCGGTCAGGCATAATGTTCTCGCCTCGTTTCGTGAAGGGCTTCAGGAATACCTTTATAGGGCTTGTCCTCTCCATGTTCATGATGTTCATTCTTACGGCGATGGAGTGGCTAACGCATACCGCATGGCTGAAGGTGCTCGTGGCTGTTCTGGCATTCGATCCCCTTGTAACCGTTGTTTTACTCCTGCACAGGGAGATAAAGGGAAACTATACGCATGGTGCGAATGACAACGCCTCCGGTGTCGGGGTCCTGCTCAGTATTGCAGAGAGGTTCTCGACAGCACCTCTCAAGGACACGGAGCTTTACCTCGTTGCCACAGGGGCAGAGGAGGTCGGTATGGTCGGCATGCTTTCCTTTGTAAAGGAGCATGAGGAGCTATTAAAGGACGCCTTTATATTAAACATTGACAACTGCGGCACCGGGAATATTTCCTATATCATCGAAGAGGGCATGATAAAAAAATACCCGGCGGATCATACTTTGGTAGCCATTGCAGACCTGCTGCATAAAAAAGATTTCGGCACCGTGGAGCCAAAAGTGTTCACGACCATGTCCACGGACGCACTCGTGCCGTTGGCCAGAGGTTACAGGGCGATGAGCATCATGGCATTCGATGACAGGGAAATACTGCCGAACTGGCACTGGGAAACGGATGTGTTTGAAAATGTCCAGCCGCAGACGGTGGAACTTGCGTATGAGTTCGTGTCCCGGCTGATCATGGCCGTTGATGAGAAAAATTGGTGAGAAGAAGTAAACCCCGTGAGAAAATCCTCCGCAGGCGGATCAGTACTCTGACGGGAAACAGCGGGGCTGTCTAACGGGGTAAATAAAAAACAAAAACAATTTTCAATATAACCAATTATAGATATAACCATTGACAATTATTAATCTTTTGTTTTGTTTCAATTTCAAGGAGGACTGTTTTGAGAAGAGCGGTCTACAGTGACCTTGTGTTCGCGGCATTTGAGAGATCAAAAAATTAAGAAAGGAGATAAAAAAATGAAAACAAATATTTTTAAAAATGTGGTTGTAGTGACGGTGCTTCTTTGCGTTTTTGCCATTGCACCATCGGGGTGCGGGAGCAGCAGCTCGGGTGGAGCGAGCCATCCAAGCGCGACTCCCTATCTACAGTCAAATACCAATATGGAAACAACTATTTCCCATGTGGAGAAGTCACTCATACTGAACCCTGGCGGGACGGTGTCCATAGATATGACAAGTCCTAATTATGCAGCCTTGACACCGACCGACAAGACGCTTGGACGGGCAATGACCGCCACGACGAACGAGATGGTTGCTGAAGGACTCATGAGCATAAATCCGGACTTCACCGCTAACTGGTCGGGGACACAGCCAGGTGCCGTGCAAGGGGCCAGTTGCAGTAAACACTGGTGGGGCGAAGAGTGCAGCGTGGATGCTTCCACTACCAAGGACGTGTGTATAGGGCTCGAGTCGGGCGACGGAGCCGCTCTCATTTGCGATACCATACCCATCGTGGACATTGCCTGCGAGATCGTCGAGGCGGTTGCGATTATTCCTCTCGAATCCGAGGTCTGCACATGCTCGGACAGTGGAGAAAGCTCCATATTCCACATAGCATGGGTTGGGGTACCGTGGTTCAAATGTAATTAAGCCGCAACCAAGAAACTACCTCTCGTAAGATTGTGATGATGTACGAATGATTTTTAAAAAACTTTGTTTTGGATGGATGTGATGAAAAGAATATTGACTATAGTTTTTTCGGTACTCCTTGGCAGTGCAGGTATTTCCTGCGCGTGTCACTGCCCGGAACCGGCACAAGCAACCCCTGTCACTGAAAATAGAGCCATCATATCCGCAATGTTCCATTGTGCAGAAGGAAAGTTCGTGAAGGCTGTATTTTTTAACGACAAGGTGGAGCTTGGCCTGAGTGACGGAAGACACATGCTGCTCCTGCATGCCATTTCTGCGGACGGCGCCCGCTATACGAATGCGGACGAGTTGTTCGTGTTCTGGAACAAGGACGACAAGGCTTTCATAGAGGAAGGGGGCAAAACAACGTTCCAGGATTGCGCAGTAAAAACTGATGACCATCAGGCATCGACCGGACTGGCCAATCCGGCCTCTGTACATTGCGTAAAATCAGGGGGTAAAGTAGTAATCCTCAAACGCGGGGACGGAGGAGAATACGGCATCTGCTATTTTTACGACGACAAGGCTTGTGAGGAGTGGGCACTGTTGCGGGGGCAGTGTCCTGTTGGCGGGACAGATACTGCTGGGCTGACCAC
>JBBIVV010000033.1:20632-25814 GCA_037439545.1 bacterium | reverse complement strand
TCCGGACCCACAAAACGCATGGCCTCGCCCAGAAGCCGGGCAAACTTGCGCGGCGCGGTGATGGCCCAGGGTACGAGCAGACTCATGCAAATGTAAACATTGGGATGGCCCAAGGCCACCATGTTGAGAACGTCACTGTAGGGATAGCCCATGTGGAAAGCATTGATCACGAGTCCCGGAAAGTCGCGAGCCACATCGTCGAGCTGCTCGGGATGACAATACTTGCTCTTGCCCGGCGGCACCCAGCAGAACCCCGTGTGTATATCCAGTACGATACCCAGATCCTGGGCTTTTTCATAGAAGGGCCATAGCTCGGGATCGTTTATATAAGTATCCTCAGGTGGATAATACTTGAAGATCTTGGCCCTCTTCTCCTTGACCCAATACTCCAGTTCCCAGATGGCGTTCTTAACTCCACGCTGTTTGATAGGTGAAATGTTGGGTTGGTACATGAACCGATCAGGATTGGTCTCCACCACCTTAGCCATCTGACCATTGGAAACCCAGCGGCTGGAAAAACCGGTAGTATCCATCATGGATTCCGGGAGCAGGCAGGCGATATCCACACCGTACTTGTCCATGACGCGCATGATGACCTGCGGGTCGCCGTTCTTCACCATCTCCCATTCTTCCAGACCTTCCAGGGCCTCCATCATGAGCGGCATGGTGGCGCCGGTGATCAGCGGCCGCGAGATGTGCTCAACAGCCCGCCACCACATCTGTACCCCGGGAAAATGGTTCAGGTGTTCCATGTCGCCGATGAGGTGGCACTCCGGATCGATCTTAAAATAATTATCTTTCGGTTGTTCTGTTTTGCTCATAAATCCTCCAAGATTATGACTTTACTTAAATGTTCTCTTTTGTCTGTCTAAATTATTCCATCCCAGTGGAAATATCGTTTATATTTGATCGAGTCCGGATGCTTTCTTCACAAAATTTGCCGCCCGCCTTTCCAGCGGTCCTCCATTAATCCAAAGTTCGGGATAATATTTTTCTCTTCCCGCTGTCGGATTCATCTCGCATTGCATCCACCGTGACTCGAAGAGATTCATGTAACATTGCTGACATCTGGTGCATTTCACGATATCCTTGATTCTCCCTGCCTTGACCTTGGCAGGCCAGAACGGATCGGCTATGCTCTGGCGTCCCATGGATACGATGTCGGTACTGCCGTCCTCTAAGGCCTTCAACGCCACGTCAGGTGTCATGAAATTCGGCACGATGATCGGAAGGCCAGTCGCTTTTTTTAAGCCTGGTGCCCACCGGGTGAAATCATTCTCGCCGTCGGGCGCAAAAGGGTACTGCGGGTTTTCATAACTCCCTTGGGAAACATTTATGAAGTTCGCACCAGCGTCCCGGCACATGGCCGCGACTTGAACCACCTCATCATGGGTAATGCCGCCCGGCATCAAATCGTCCCCGGAAAGCCGGCAGCCGACTGGTTTATGTTTGCCCACTTTCTCCCGTATCTTGCGCACGATGTTTACGAGAAACCGCGCACGGTTTTCCAGGTCCCCTCCATAGCTATCAGTCCGCTTATTTGAGCGGGGGGAAAGAAATTGATGGATCAAGTATCCGTGGGGACTGTGGATCTCAACACCATCATAGTCCACTGAAAAGGCAGTATAGGCCTGTTCCGCCATGCGATCCTCGAGATCGACAATCTCCGCCATGGACAGTTCACGCGGCACATCGCCGTTGATTACATGGGACATCGATGGCATGATCTGGTGGACCATCATAGTGAGGAGTTTGTGAAAATTATTGTATTCCTCGTCATTCATGTCCCTTATAGCGTCAAAATCCTTTATGCCAAGGCCATTCATGACCTCGTATATATCTACGCCACCATGCTTTGCGACGCGAGCAATCTGCTTCTCCCATCCCTTGTTGAAATATCGGGCCTCCATACGCATCGGCACAGACGATGGTGCGCCGGCGGGAACATCTTGTGTTTCGTGGCCCGGATGTCCCTGGCGTCCCCAGCCCGGGCTAAGCTGGATGAAAATTTTACACTTGTTATAGTTGTGAACTATTTCGACAATTTCGCTATGGAACCTCATAAAACGCTGATCAGTCAGAAGAAGAGTGTTCAACGAATCGCCTCCACGCCAGCGGTGTGGATTGACGACGACACATTCAGTAATTAGAAGACCGAATCCACCTCGCGCCCTCGTCGCATACCAGGCAATGCTCTGTTCGCTGGGGTATCCCATCGGTCCGGTATAGCCCATGTTCATGGGTGACATGGCTATTCTGTTTTTGATTTTGCAATCACCTATAACTATTGGCTCAAATAGTTTTTCGTAACTCATCCCCTTCCTCCTTTTTTATTAAAATTCTCCAAAAGTACAAACCCATAAAATTATTAATTATGGTATTAATTCTCAACCGATCATTCTGTCCTTGCCTTCCCAAAATTTCTTTTTGATATCTTTCTTGTCGACCTTGCCTATGATGGTTTTGGGGATATCGTCCCAAAAAGCCACTGCCTTAGGGCATTTGTATCCTGCAATGTTCATCCTGCAATGTTCGATGATTTCCTTTTCCGTAGCTTGTTTTCCGGGGTGAAGCACAATAACGGCCTGAACCACTTCTCCCCATTTTGTATTAGGAGCTGAAACTACGGCACATTCCTTTACTGCCGGATGCTGATAAATGACGCCTTCCACTTCCTTCGGATAAACATTCTCGCCGCCCGAAATAATCATATCTTCCTTGCGATCGGTCAAAAAGACGTAGCCATTCTCATCCATGTACCCCATATCGCCCATGTGCAACCACCCGCCACGCTTGACCTTGGCAGTGAGCTTGGGGTTTTTCCAGTAGCCCAGCATGACGTGCTTGCCCTTGACGCATATCTCGCCGACCACACCGGTGGGCACGGGGTTGTCGTTTTCATCCATGACTTTGATATGCGAACAAGGGGCGGCTTTACCGGCACTGGTAAGGTATTTGGCTTTTGGACCATCAAGGAAATGATCATCCCAGCTTAGCATGGTCACCGGGGCGCCGGCGGTCTCGGTCGAGCCGTAACCCTGGCCGAAGATGTTGCCGAATCTTTTGATGCAGCGAACCAAGACTTCGGTCGGAAACGGGCTGCCAGCATAGGACAGGATGCGCAGGCTGGACAGATCGTATTTGTCGATATCGTGATAGTCAGCCATCCAGCCATAGATCGTGGGCACCAGGTTCATGTGTGTACATTTCTCGCTCTGGATGAGCTTGAAGATTGCGTCGAGATCGGGTTTGCGGTTGATACAAACCTTGCCGCACACCATCATGATCGCCAGGATCGGCCACCAGGAAACATGAAAGATAGGCAGCACGTAGCAGGTGGCGTCGTCGCGGTTCAGGTTCATGCTCAAAGCAGCCACGATACCCGAAAGTACAGCGTTGCGGTGCGAGAGCATTACGCCCTTCGGAAGACCCGTGGTTCCGCCGGTGTACATAAGGATAGCCAAATCGTCTTCCTGCACATCATAGAGATCCATATCTGGTTCTGCATCCGGGGCCTTTTCTAAAAGGGTGTCATAGTTGAGAAATCCGTCCAATCGTTTATCAAAGCTGATCCATTCTTTTATGTTCTTCAGCCTCGGCTTCATGCTCTGTATTTTTTCCTCGTACCCATCACCCAAGATGAGAAGTGAAGCTTCGCTGTCGTTGATAATGAAAACAAGCTCATCGTCGTCAAGACGGGTGTTGAGCGGGGTCACGCTCATGCCGAGCTTGGCGGCCGCAAAATAGACCTCCAGATAATTGGAGCAGTTGTCGGCAATTATGGTAAGACGCCCCCCTTTCTCGCATCCCAGCGTTATCAAGGCATTGGCAAAGCGGTTGATACGGGCGTTGAATTGACGGTAAGTGAAGCGTGTGCCTTCAAAAACGACCGCTGTGCGATCCGGATAGTGGATTGCCGTGAAACGCGGGATATCTCCTAATGTGTACATAAAAGTTTCCTTTTTCTTTGATTCATTTTTCAGATCATGACCAGGATTTCGGCAGGCCCTGAAACTGCATCAATATGTTCCGGCTCATCTCGTTCGAGATCGGCGAGAACTGTATCTGGTAAGCGTCCCGCAGGAACATGGAAACCGGATACTCGTTACAGATACCATAGCCTCCAAAAATCTCGGCACCGAAGGTACCGGCATGGCGAGCTCCCTCGGCGGCCACCAGCTTCGCCATGGTTGCCTCCAGATGATAGGGTTTGCTGGTATCGCAGAGCCAGGCGGCCTTGTACGTCAGGTTGCGGGAATTTTCCAGGTTGATGTACATGTCCGCCAGATAGTTCTGCAGAATCTGGAAACGGCTGATGGGGCCGCCAAAGGCGTTGCGCTCCTGGACATACTTAAAACAAAAATCATAGATGGCGGCAATGATGCCGACACCCATCATGGCCACGCCGATACGCTCCGGGTTGAGCACAGTCATAATCTCGTAGAAGGCATTGCCGCGCGTACCCAGCATATTTTCCTTGGGGACTTCCACATTGTCATAGAATATCTCCACACTTTCACAATGATGACAGCTGATTTTCCCAATTTTACGAATTGTTATGCCGGGAGTCTGGCGAGGGACCATCATTGTGGTCCATGATTTGCTTTTTTTAGCATCCCTTTCCGTCTTACAGACGGTAATCAGCGAATCCGCCACATGAGCTCCGGTAATAAATATTTTTTGTCCGTTGATGACCCAGCGATCACCCTTATCTTCGGCAAAAGTGGATAGAGCCCCCAGAACATCCGTGCCGCCGCCGGGCTCGGTCAACGCCATGCAGGTTTTGAACTTACCTTCGGCGATAAGCGGCAGATACTTTTCTTTCTGCTCCCTTGTGCCAAGTTCTCCAATAAAACGAACACCGAATCCCGCTGTGGTGCCTACCGCCAGCGCAACTGACATAGAGGCCTTGCAGATTTGCTCAAAGCCGATCATGACATCGATCATTCCCAGACCCTGCCCGCCGTATTCAACCGGCACGGCTGCTCCGAACATTCCCAGATCAGCGAATTTTTGCCAAAGATCGTCCGGTGGAAAATCCACATTTTCATCCATCCATTTAACATATTTGTAATTAAGCTCCTTCTCACAGAACCGCTGAACGGTCTGCTGCATGATGAGTTGTTCCTCCGTAAACCCGAAATCCATAGTATTCCTCCTATTTTTGTTTGCTTAAGGCATA
>JBBIVV010000033.1:0-20532 GCA_037439545.1 bacterium | reverse complement strand
CTCCGTAAACCCGAAATCCATAGTATTCCTCCTATTTTTGTTTGCTTAAGGCATATTGTTTACAATGCCCTGTTCGACCATGTAACGGATACGCTCCGGCAACAATCTCCCCACCATCGCCTGGTCTCCTTACTCTTTCTTGTCCGAGGCGGCATTGGTCTGCTTCTGAGCGGCCACCAGGACCTCGGGGTTTTCGCGTAATGCGCCCATCATCGCCTGGATGTCAGGAGAATAGATCAGCCACTGGATGGCATTGCGTTCCAGTGCCAATGCTGCATCCAGACTGCCGCATTCCAGCGAGCGTCCCATGACCTCTTTTCCCATCCTTAGAGCAATTGGTTTTTTCGAACTGATGTTAGTGACAACTTTACTGAACTTTGCTTCAAACTCATCGTCCTTGAACACGCCGGTCAGAAACCCCATTTCATACATATCTTTCGCCAGAAAATCTTTACGTCCGCTGTAGATAATCTCACGCGCACGATAGATGGGCATGGCACGGGCAATGCGCACCGTACCGCCCCAGCCGGGCAGGATACCCATGTTGATCTCGGTGGTACCGAACTTGGCTGTCTCCTTGGCGTAGATCAAATCGCACATCAACGCGAGTTCAAGTCCGCCGGCCAGGCAATGGCCTGTCACCCTGGCGATGACCACCTTTTCGCAGAGTTCAATAGCCTTGCCGATTCCATAGCCCTGATGCGCGAGCCAGTTCATTGATTCCATATGTTCGGCCAGGGATGGGAAAATACTCAAATCACCACCCGTGCAGAAGGCCTTGCCGTTACCGGTTAAGACGACTACAGCAACACCAGTCTCATCTCTTACCTTATGGAAGGCGTCCAAAAGCTCGGCAGCCATCTCGCGGTTGATGGCGTTGTACTTGTCCGGGCGGTTGAGCGTTATGGTACAGATTGGTTCTTTGATCTCATAAATGATGGTCGTATATTCGTTCATGACAGACCTCCTTACCTCTTGACCGGACGGAAATACGGCAGGAAGAAGCCTTCACGCTCGTGGAATACTACCTCAACCTCCATGTCGAACTTGATGTCCTCCGGTTTGCACTCCACGATCCGGGTCATCATGCGGATGCCCTCCTTCAGAGCGACATAGGCTATCGTATAGGGCAGTTCATCCGCAAACTTGGGCTCCACCATGTCGTAGGCCGTTGAGAATGTTAAAACCGTGGCCTTGCCGCTTGCTTCTATCCAGTCCAGATTACCGGACCAGCACTCGGGACAGAATCTACGCGGATAAAATATTTTTGATTTACAATCTTTGCAAACCTGAATAAGAAGTTTGCCTTGCTTGGTCCCTGCCCAAAATTTCTCAGACCATGGCTGCGTTTCAGGAACGGGTTTTCCCATTTCAAGATCCATTTTTAAATCTCCTTTCCCCAGATGGTGGCAATATTATTGAAACCTGATCCGCCACCCGCATTCTGGTAGACATATTTACAGTTCTTTACCTGGCGCTCTCCCGCCTTGCCCATAAGCTGACGAACAGTCTCCACATAACATGCTGCGCTTACACCAGATCCTGTGTGACCTCGTCCTGGTGCATCACCAATAGTGGACCAGGGTATGTCCCCGCCGAAAGACATTCGGCCCTCCAGGAAATACTTACCGCCCTGACCCGGAGGTGCCACTTCAAGCCATTCAGCTACCACCGGATGGGCGAGGGGATAAGCGAGATAGCAGTTCCAGAGGCTGATGTCATTCTTAGTTATACCTGCCTGGGACATGGCCTCCTTAGCCGTTATGCGAAAGCCTTCTTCCACTTTTTTGAAATCACGCATGACGCAGGTCCCACTGAAGTAGCGTACGGAATCTCCCAATTTATATGCTGCAGGTCTTTTCATCTTTTTCGCATCTTCTGCTGAAACAACGACCATGGCACAGCCTCCATCGCCCAAAACGTTGCTTTCGCGCTTGTGAAGGGGAGTGTTGAGCAGGGCGGAGGCAAGCACCTTCTCCACCGAGGGTACGTCCTTGCCGTAAAAGAATGAGTTCGGGTCCTTGGCAGCCCAGCTTCGCAAAGCAGTAACCACCGAGGCCATCTGCTCGGGTGTGCAGCCCGACTCATACATATAGCGATTGGCAATTAGACCCATGATGATGTTGTAGGTTGTGCCATACGGGTATTCCCACTGTAGGTCCACGCCCGCCTTGGCAAAAAAATTGATTAAGTCGGGAATGGGAACGGTTGAATGGACGGTAACATGCTGAACCAGAACAGTCTTGGCCACGCCGCTATTAATCCATTGTTCAGCCAGTCTTAGGCTGTTCGATGTTGATGCACCGCCGGCATTGACACTGACCGTATCCTTGCAACCCTTTAGGCCTAACTCTTCGGGCAACTTGCCGAATGACAGCTCGGCTGCGATCTTGGGCTGGGCCTGCGGAGTCACACTGATAACTCCTTCGATGTCGTTCTTACTCAAACCTGAGTCTCTCACCGCTTCCATGCAGGTATCATAAATAATGTCCCATTGCGTGCGTTCCGGGCGGTTAGCTGTTGGCACCTCACCGATGCCAATGATTGCGATTCTTCCTTTGCTCATTTTGAATCTTCCTTTTTTATTGTTTTTTTATTCGTCATATTTTTCTCCTCTATTATCCTTATGCCGATAGCCAGAAGCTTTTCCGGTTCTTGATCTCACAGTCGCCGATCTTAATAGGCTGGAACAGCTCCGGGTAGTTGTGCTTGCTAAATGCTACTTTCGCCGACTTTTCGGCTTTTCCCGATGCGAATTTTTTTTCTCCACCACTTTGTCCCGTTCTCTTGTTTGCAGCTTTTTCTTTTTTCACCGGCATATTGTCACCTCCTGAACTTTTAGTTTTCTATTGACAATTCATCGTATCTGGATTAAAGTCTACAGTTACGAATGAGTCGTCGTTCGATATATGTAGAGCATAAAAATGGCCTTGTCAAGATAAATGTTATGTTTTTCAGTATGTTACGTGAACGTGGTTCGAAGGTGTAAGTAGTTGATTATTAAAAGGTGGCCTAAATATGATGAATATGATATTTATATACCCTGTTAATATATATGGATAATAATATTTTAGATTATAAAGTTATACTTTATAGTTAGTATATAGTAAATAGCATAATTACTCAATAGAGGAGAAAAACCATGGATACTAATAAATTAATGAAGATTAGCGAACTATCGCTTCAGAGCGGATTACCCAAATCCACCATTCATTATTATTTGAGACAAGGATTACTTCATCCGCCTATAAAGACGGGGCGCACAATGGCTTATTTTGATTCAAGCCATCTGGATCGTTTATCTATGATTAGACGTCTGCGCAGAGATATCCGTATGCCCATTGCGTTTTTGAAGCAGGAAATAGAACACCTTGAGGCTGCGAACAATAAATCCAGCAGTAAAAACGGACTATCGAATGTTGATTTGGCCCCTCAAGAGTCCAGAAAAAAGGCAATAATCAACGCCGCCATCGAGGTGTTTTCACAAAAAGGCTATCACAATACCAAAGTAAATGACATCACGCACAAGGCCGGGATATCCATAGGTACGTTCTATATTCACTTCAAAAATAAACGCGATCTCTTCATCGATGTGGTAGAAGAAGTTTTCCACAACATAGTTGGCAATGCTGCACGAAATATTAAAGGAGAACAAGACCTCGGAAAAAGGTTGATTATCCGCGGCCGGACCTTTTTCGAAAATTACACGCGCTATATGGAGATTCTAAATCAACTCCGCGCCGAGATAGCCTCTGAGGAGGAATGGCCCCGGGAGAAATTGAACCGCATGTATCTCGCCCTGACCGGTCCGGTGATCAAAGAAGGACGGGAAGCTGCAGAGCGGGGTGAAATCAGGCCCGGAGTTGACCCGGAACTTCTGGCCTTCGCGCTCACTGGTTTGATTGAAGTGTTGAGTTTCCGAATCTCACTTGATTCTAAATATACCATCGATGATGCAATCCGGTTTATAGGCGATATACTCATTAACGGCGCAATCCCACAACAAGACAAGGGAAAATGGCAGATGGATAAGTTGATGTAGAATAATGAGAGATAGAAACGGGCTTCTTTTCTTTTACAGGGAATAGGTATCCCCTTTTTGAAGGTGGAGCAACATGGTCAGACTGGAATGAGCCCTACCCCTGAGCCCCGCTTGATAGAATGGCACACAATTCGGGAGTTGAACGGACTGGTCTTTCGTAAACTTCGCTCCGGTAAATCCTCTTGTAATTTCCTCGTGTATGAAATATATTTACTCTATAAAAACTACAGGCAAACACTATAAAACATGCAGAAGGGGGCATACGTATCAGGGGAGAGGTCCTTGTCCTGTCTGCTGGCCCGGATATCACGGAAAGAAACGCGGATAGTAATGGAGGCGGCTATGGATATAAAAAACAAAGTGGTACTGATAACAGGCGCATCCGGCGGCATAGGAAGCGCACTTGCACGGCTTCTGGCAAAGAAAGGTGCACTGATCGCTTTAATGTCGCGGAACGTGAATACCCTCAATAAGTTGAAAGAAGAATTGGGTAATAGTGCCTTTGTGGTTGCAGGAGACGTGGGCGATGAAAAAAGTGCTGAAAAATCCGTCAAAGACACGATAAGTCATTTCAAAAGGCTCGATATTATAATTAATAATGCCGGTTCAGCGTACCACGGCTCCATAGAGCACATGGACATGATGGCATTTGACAGCATGATGAAGACGAATGTCTATGGCGTAATAAACATGATACAGCATGCCCTGCCCTACCTTAAAAAAACAAAAGGCATGATTGTAAACATATCCTCCGTTGCGAGCAAGCGTGCAATACCCATGCTCGGCGCATACTCAGGCTCCAAGAGCATGGTGGATGCGATATCAGACGCTCTCAGGGTGGAGACCATGGGTTATGGCATTAAGGTCCTGAACTTTTGTCCTCCTGAGGTGGATACCGACTTTGCGAAGAATGCAGCGAAAGAGCGCGGTGTCGATTTTGAGGCACAGAAAAATTGGCGGCGTGTCATGACCCTGAAGCCCGAAAAGGTGGCGCGGATGATCGTGAACGGCATAGAAAAAGAAAAAAGGGAGATCGTGGCAATGAAATCGATCCGGCCTGCAAACTATTTTATGCCCGGTGTCCTCGATAAATTATTTTATAGATTCATCATGAAGCCGTATAAAGACAGGTACTCGTCGGGAAAATGATCGAAAAGGGCGGTCCGTGAATCGTCCGCTCCCTTCAATCCCTGTGCACCTGTGTTCTCTTTTTAGCGGGACCAAAAGATCCCATGAAGCTGACAGAGGGTTAAATATCCGACAAAAATTTCAACATCAGGCTGTTTACTTTTGCAGGCGCTTCGAGACAGGAAAGATGGCCTGCACCTTCTACAATCTCTACAGTAGAGTTTTTTATATGTGCTGCCATGGATTTCGACTCTTCAAGGGGAATAAGATTGTCTTTTTCACCCACGATGATCAGGACAGGGCATGAGATGTCCTTCAGCACTGGAGTAGAATCAAACCTTTCCATCATTCCCAACGATGCATGAGCAATCGTCTCGGGTGATGTGCGGGAGATTCTGTCTCTCACATGCCGGACCACCTCAGGCATGTTCATGATACTTGAGGACGCAAAAAGCTTTTCTGCCCATTCATCCGCAATCTTGTCCATCTCGCCGTTGCGTGCCCTGCGCGCCGTTTCAAGCCTGTCTTTTTTGCCCGCTTCCGAATCAGCTCCGGCTTTTGTATCGAGCAGTACCAGTGCCCTTACACAGGAAGGAAACATTCTGTGGAATGCCAGGGCTATGTACCCGCCCATGGAAATCCCTGCAAGCACTGCCTTTTCAATGCCGAGCGTGTCGAGTAACTTCTTCAGGTCGTATGCGAACAGGTCCATCAGATAGGTGCCGTCAGTTGCCTCCGATCGTCCGAACCCCCTCAGATCAGGCACAATGACCCTTGTCTTTGAGCCCAACACCTCTATCTGTCGGTCCCACATATCGCCGGTCAGGGGAAAACCGTGAATCAGCAGCACGGGAACGCCGGAGCCGCAATCGCGGTAAAACATTTCGAAGCCGTTTATTTTTTTATATATATGTTCGATCTTCATTTTTTCCCTTCAAAGAATATTGCCGGACTGATCCTGCTTTTCTTTCCTGAGCATCTGTCCTGCAAGGGCTTTCGTATGCACACCTTTACTCACCACGACCACACCATTCACCATTACCGTATCGATGCCTTGCGGATAAATATGCGGCTGCATATAGGTGGCCTTATCTTCCATCTGTTCCGGAGAAAAGATGGCAATATCGGCAAACCAGCCTTCTTTGATCAAGCCCCTTTGCCGAATTCCTGCCTTTTGGGCCGGCAGTGAGGTCATTTTATGTACAGCCTGCTCCAGTCCCAAAACACCTGTTTTGACAAAATCCGTGAACACCCTCGGATAAGTGCCGTAAGCCCTCGGGTGCGGCTTGCCTTCGCAGAGGGGACCGTAGTCAGCCCGGAGCCCTGCATCGGATCCAATCGACACATAAGGCTTTGTAAGTATGCGTTTCAGATTGTCGTCGTTCATTGCAAAGTAGATGGCTGTCGTCATGAGCCTTTCTTTGATCAGAAGGTGATATATTGTTTCAAGCGGTTCCATGTGCAGTTGTTCTGCTATGACTGGAATTGTCGTGCCCTCAAACTGCTTATACTCCTCTGTAAAGCACTGAGAGAGCATGATCCTCGAGAAATAATCGGATAGATCTCTATGCTGCAGTGAAAGCTCGTTTTCTATCTGCTGCCGTATACGCCTGTCCTCGAGCCTTTTTAGCGCAGCATCCGTAGAATCCGCAAATACCCAGTCCGGTATTACAGAGGCAAGTCCTGTGTAGGCAGACAAATAAGGATACCTGTCTGCCGCGACATCAACACCGTGCTTCATGGCTGTCTCTATAAGTTCGAATGCCTTATCGAGCTTACCCCAGTTCTCCGGATGCATGGTCTTGAGGTGGCTTATCTCGACAGGTAGTCCGCCTCCCTTTCCTATCTCAAGGGCTTCCTCTATTGACTGTATCAGGTTCCTTCCTTCCGAGCGCATATGGGTCGCGTATATGCCCTGAAAATCGGCAACGACCTTTGCAAGCTCGATAATTTCTTGTACGTCCGCATACGCCCCGGGTGTATAGGCAAGCCCTGTCGACATGCCGAATGCGCCTGCTTGCATGGATTCTTTGACAAGCACCCGCATGTCGTCCAGCTCTTTGTCCGCCGGTTGAACCGCCTTTCTTCCCATGACAGAGCCGCGGATAGTACCGTGGCCTACGAGCATTGCAATGTTCAATGCCGTCCCCTGTTTTTCAACCTGCCCGATATAGTCCGATAAGTTTTTAATGTTCAGCTTGAGCTTGTAACTCTCATAGTACTGTTCTTCCCTTTCCTGTTTGATAATACCGCCGACGGGTGCTATGGAGTACCCGCAGTTGCCGTTGACTTCGGTCGTGACACCCTGCCTGACCTTGCTTTCTGCATAAGGGTTCAGGAGTATGTGATAATCGGAGTGTGAGTGGATATCCACGAAGCCCGGGGAGACTGTCATTCCCGATGCATCGACGACGTTGTCCGACGCTATACCGGTTTTTGATATGCGGTTTATCCTGTTGCCGGCTATCTCTATGTCGGAAAAATAACCGCTGTTGCCGCTGCCGTCAACGATAAAGCCGTTTTTTATAACGATAGTGCGGGCCATTGTATTGTATCCGTCCTTTGTGAAAAATCGTTCATTTCATCGCTATCAGGCCGTACTGTCTGTCGCCGGACGGCCCCTTGACGACGGTATCGAAGTGTTTTTTGAGCACTGCACATGCTTCGTCGTAAGAGATCCTGTCTTCCAGGGGAGGCCCGGCAGGAGTAGGCTCCTTTTTATGATCGATGATAAGCAGCCGGGCATTGCTTTTCATAAGCCTTTTTAACTCCTCGATAAAAGCATCTCTGTCATACGCCTCATGCAGCATGTTCACGTTGATCACTATGTCTGCAATCTCATTGTCCAGGGGGATGCCTGCCTCTTTCGAAAGCACGGGTTTTATGTTTTTGACACTGTGCTTTTCTATTTCCTTTTTTAGCATATCGAGCATGTCCTTCGACAGATCGACGGCGTATACGATGCCCCTTTCTCCGACAAGCTGAGACAGGGGCAAGGCATAGAACCCGGTGCCGCATCCTGCGTCCACGACAACCATGCCCTGTTTGATGCCGGCAGCTTTTAATATCGTGCCGGGCTGTTCGTGCCCGAGACGATCGGGATTGTTCAAATTGTGTGCATGTTCAGGATTAAATTTGTGCATCGGCAGGAGTATAAAAAGAGGCAGAGCCTGAAGGCTCTGCCGGTTTCCGGTTTAAGCTGTTTATCAATCCTCGAGGATAAAGGTTATATTCATGGTGACGCGGTATTCCGAAACCTTGCCATCCTGAATCTTTGCCTTCTGCGATACGATCTCTGCGCCTGTAAGATTCCTCAAAGTCTTGTTTGCCCTTTTCATGCCGTCATTGAAAGCTTCCTGCCATCCTTTTGTGGATGACGCCACGACCTGTGTTACTCTTGCTACTGCCATATTACACCTCCATTTTTAGTGTTTTTGAGAAATTTATGAAATAGTTCACGCCTGACCACAGAGTAACAAACAGAGCTATCCAAATAAAAAGCGTGCCTACCCTCTGAAAGTTCACTCCAAAGTATGTATAGTGTATCAGCAAGCCGATGATCGCGGCTATCTGAAAATTGGTCTTGTATTTCCCTTCTATAGAAGCCGGTATGATGAGTCCGGAACTGGCAGAAACCGCCCTGAGACCCGTTATCGCAATCTCCCTGCCAATAATCAATACGACAATCCACGCATGGACCCTGTTTATGGATAAGAGCATGATCAGGGTGGTAGCTATGAGCAGTTTGTCCGATATAGGGTCGATAAGCTTCCCCAGGTTCGTTATACCTTTGTACTTCCGCGCAAAATAGCCGTCGAAGAAATCCGTGAGTCCGCCTACACCGAAAACGACCGCCGTCATGAAACTCAACCATTCTTTCTGCAGCAGGTGCTGCTGATCCGTGTATCTTATAATTTCAAACAACACGATGATGAAGGGTATAAGGAATACCCTTGAAAGACTGAGGAGGTTCGGCAATGTTTTCAGATCGTTTGATAAATCATCATGCATCTATGAATACCACACCCTCTCCATGGAATGAGATAAAGGTATCATCGGTGTAATGCTTCTTGGCAGATGGTCTCGGGATCAATTTACCATGCCAGCCGACCAATGAATTAAGGCGTATCGATGCAATATCCGCTATAGTAACTTTTACGCCGAGCAACTGGTTCGATATACCGAGAAACAAATCCGCAGTACCTTTCATCTGCGTTACATTGATGCTCTTGTCCGCAGTAAGTTCGACCCTTCCGTTTTCCCATTCGAGATCACCCTGAAAAGCTATCAACCGTTCATCGTTTAAAAACATGAATTCGTTTTTAAGCCTGAACAGTTTTAAAATTTTGAAATCACACTTTATGAGAAGTCCACCCTTGCCGTAAACCAGCACTACCGGGTCATCTTTTTTATCTGCAAAAATAGATTTCGTGTCTTTTCCCCTGTATCTCTTGTATGCCTGCTCTATGGTCAGGCTTTCTGAGATTGAGACTACCTGTCTGTCCCTGACATAGACAAGATTACCGTCCAAATTAAAAAGCAGCATGGAATCATTAATGAAATTGACCGGTGCCGTGAATTTTGACAGGGATATTTTCTCTGAAATAGATGCCAGTCCTTCAACAGGCAGGTGTTTGCTTTCTTCAATATTTTCTTCTTGCAAGGGCTGTTCCTCTGCGGGGGAAGCTTTCTCCTGCACCGGTTCCCCGGCAGGGACCGACACTTCAGAATCGACCGGAGGTTCAGGCTCTGTTTTTCCCTCAGGCTTGAGCTGTTCTTCGGGTTCCTGGTGCTCCCCGGACTCCGGGCGCTCATCGCCCCGTAGATCTTCTTCTACGTGCTCTTCCGCAGATGTTTCCTCTTCACCGTACAGCTCCTGATCATCGATTGCAGACGGACCTCTCTCGGTTTCAATGATTTCCTCTCCGGCTTGAGCTTGCTCGTCATGCGTGTCTTCAGCATGAGGTTCACCGACAGATTCCGGAGACTCTGGAGATTCCGGAGGTTCCTCTATATTCTCTTCAGGATCCAGCATTGCTTTTCCCGGAATATCTGACTGCTCAGAGCTCTCTTTCTGTTCAGGCTCCGGTTCTTTAACCTTTTGTTCTACGGCCTTGTCTTTGCCGATGGGCTCCTGCAAAACATCTTCGGTTGACAGCTCCGATACGACCGCTTCACTTGCTCCGTGTTTTTTGATCTTTTTTACATAATCATGCAGCCCTGCTTTTGTAAAAGCCTCCAATGCCTCTTCCGTCCTGTTGAGCTTCAACAATGCCTTCCCGCTCAGTTTGAGCACTGTCTTGTTCTCCGGTTCCTTTTGCAAAACAGCAGAAAATTCCTGAACAGCATCATCCATCTGGTTATTTTTTAGGTAGGCAACACCGAGATTTACCTTCAGCGGCATAGTAGTGGGATACCGTGCAATAAGGTCTTCATATATCTTCACGGCCTTGCTATACTGCTCGAGTTTCAACATGATTATTGCCAGAAGGTTCAATGCCCTGTCATCCATCGGATTGACATCGAGTACCCTTTCAATCTCATCCTTGGCATCTACATAATTCTCATCCGCAAGATACTTCTTTGCCTTCTCCATGGATTTTTCAAGCATATTGTTATGAGAAAGGTGTTTTATTTTTGCCATTATTACCTCTCTGTGTATCCCTTCATCTTCCAGAACGCCTTGAGCACCTTTGTGACATACCACTGTGTTTCAGGATACGGCGGTATGCCATTGTATTTTATGACCGCTTTTTCGCCGGCATTGTATGCTGCTATCGCTTTTATGTAGTTGCCGTTAAAAAGGCCGTACAGATATTTAAAATACCGGACACCTGCTTCTATGTTTTCTTTCGGTGTGTAAAGGTTAGACACTTTCATAATCTTTGCAGTCGCGGGAAGCAACTGCATCAGACCGACGGCACCTGCCGATGATACTGCATAAGGCATAAAATCGCTTTCAACCTTTATCATTGCCATTATCAGCAGTGGATCCACGTCATACTTGTGTGCGATCAGTGTTACTTTTTTTTTCAATTCCGACTCCGGCAGCCTGGTGTGATCGTAAGAGTCATAGGCTCTCCACAAAAGCCTGTATTTGCGGGACGTCGGAACATTCGTAAAATGAACTATGTTGCTGCTGTCGACATAGGTGTATACATCTGCACCTGCAGGGATTGAACAAAAAACGCTAAACACAACTATTATAAAAATAGTTATTCTTAGCACACAGCCTCCTAACTTGTGTAGGTCGAGTTAATGCGGATATAATCATAGGTGAGATCGCATGTCATGACACTGAATGTTTTACCCCCGGCCCCAAGATCGACTGCAAGCTGGATTGTCCGGTTCTTCATGGAGTTTCTCACTTTTAAAAGTGATTCGTTGTCAATGCCTTTGCCGGAACTGAAAACAGGCTGTTTGCCAATCCATATTTTCAAGCCTGCTTCGTTTACATAGGAACAGGCAGCCCCGACTGTTGCGACAATACGCCCCCAGTTTGGATCTTCTCCGAAAAATGCGGTTTTTATCAATGGGGAATTCGCAAGTTTGAATGCAACCTTCTTTGCATCCTCCTCATTTTTGGCACCCATCACATTGATCTCTATTACCTTGTTTGCCCCTTCTCCGTCCTTCACCATTTTTTCAGCCAGCTCTTTCGTCAGATCGACAAAAGCCTGTTCGAATGCCGTATAATGTCTGCCTTCTTCCGTGATTATATCATTATCAGCAAGCCCGTTTGCAAGGATCAGCACGGTATCATTGGTGCTCATTTCTCCATCGATTGTGATCCTGTTGAACGATGCGTCTGCTGCAGCGAGTATTGCCTTCTTCAATGCACCCGGGGTTATATTTACATCCGAGGTAAAGAACCCCAGCATTGTTGCAAGGTGCGGCTGTATCATGCCCGATCCTTTCACAAATCCTGTGAGTATTATCTCTTTGCTGCCGATCTTTAATCTGCGCGAGCCGTATTTTGGAACAGTGTCTGTCGTCATGATTGCCTTTACCGCGTCCATGAAGCCCTGCCTCGAGAGATCGTTTTTCAATGCGGTTATCTGGGATATCATCTTTTCAACCGGCAGCCTCCTGCCGATGATGCCTGTCGATGCAACAAGTATCTCCTCGGGCTTTATGCTGAAGCCCTTTGCATAGGCATTGATGATTTCCTGAACATCCTTTATACCTTCCTGGGCTGTCGCTGCATTGGCAATTCCGCTGTTTGCGATGATCATCCTTTTCTTGCCCTTTTTAAGCTGTCCCATGGAAACAACGACAGGCGCAGCTTTTATAGCGTTGGTCGTAAACAGGCCCGCCGCTATTGACGGTACCTCTGAGTATACGACGGCAAGATCTTTTTTTCCGTCGTTCTTGATACCGCCGGTACCGCCTGCATAAAGAAAGCCTTTTGGTAATGATAATGCCATTTTTATCCTTCCTTAAAAACAATACATGAATTTTTTAAATAAGGCATAACGTTTGCTATACGCTCCTCCTCACTGATTACTTTTCGTTTATCGTATGTCCCATACCCTGCCCTTACCCCTATTAGCATAGATGCGGCAAATCTCATAGCGTTTTGTAATATCTCTACAATATGGGTACATCCGGTTGCATGACCCATCGCATCGGCTATCTTCTTATTTACACCACGTTCGACTTTAAGTCCAATAATTTTATTTATATTTTCTTTTGCCTTCGAGCATCCTGTGTAAGGAATTCGCATCATCTTTACGTCCGCATCTATGATTTCCTGCGTCGTAAGATTCAGCTTTATCTCAACGGTTATACTGTGATGCAGGTCCAGCAGAGAGGTCGTAAGCAGGACCGTATTCGTATCGACTGGAGAAAGTCTTATATTTATGTTCCTCTCGTACACATCATGCATGGTCACTCACCTCATTAATAGGCACATACCAGAAATCACCCATATCTCCGTTCCTCTGCTCTTTAAATTGAATCTTTACCTTCATCCCTGCCCTTGCCTTTGTTATATCCTTCATAAATATGTTCTGCATGATCAAGGTGTCGGCCCCGTCTGCCTTTACGAACGCACAGACATAAGGAGTTTTATCATAGAATGTCGAAGTCCCATAATATACGATCGTATAGGTCACGACTTCTGCGGTATCTCCTAATTTTACCCATGCCGTAGGTGCATAGCATTCATTGCAGTTTATCCGTGGAGGCAGCCATACCTTGCCGCAATGCGTGCACTTTGATCCATAAAGCTTTTTATTGTCCCTTATTTCCCTGAAAAATCTCGATATGCCGCCATAGCTGTATTTATATGTTATATCCATAATATCGGGGATTTCAAGAGGTGAATCTATAGATGGGCTGCCTTCAAGCTCATTTTTAAATGCCTTTGCAATAAGCTCTTTGGGAACTTTTATCTTTTTTGATGCCTGCTCGAGCCACTGTTCTTTGTTCTGTATCATAGTCACTCCTTAACTCCTTGCTCTTTTAGCTCTTACCCGCTTCCTACCCTGTGCCTTAGAATTCTTCCTCACCGTACTTTTTTCCTGTCTCTCTACAACCACTGCTGCCGTCCATGCTGTTGCAGGGCCTCCAATACTCTGGACAAGTCCTTTCCTTGCATTCCTGACCTGCCGTTTGCCCGCCCTTCCCTGGACCTGCAGCGCGGCCTCACCGGTCTGCATAACGCCTGTTGCACCGACCGCATGTCCACAGCCTATCAAGCCTCCGCTCGGATTCACCGGTAATGGGCCCGACATTTCGACGACACCGTCCTCGATCAATTTGCCGCCGTCTCCCGGTTTACAGAAGTTGAATGCCTCATAGGAAAGTATTTCGGCACCTGTAAATGCATCGTGGAGCTCTGCAAAATCAAGCTCCTTTCGCGGGTTCTTTATACCTGCCATCTTATAGGCGTCCCTGCCTGCGTAAAGGCTCGATGTAAAGACCGTTATATCGTCCCTCTCACCGGCGAAAGCCTTGTCCAAAGAAAGACCGACACCCGATATCCATGCAGGGTTGTCCGAAAGGGATCGTGCCACCTTTTCCGATGCAAGTATGACGGCAGATGCACCTTCAGAATAGAGGCAGTTATCATAAAACTTGAACGGATAGGTGATCATCTTTGAATTTAACACTTCATCGACGGTCAACAGCTTTGGGCTTTGTGCAATCGGATTGTTCATGGCGTTCTTATGGTTTTTTACGGAGACCATTGCCATTTGTTTTTCAGTCGGTGTGCCGTACTTATTTATATGTGCTATCAACGGCAATGCATAGGATGCAGCAGCAGTAAGGCCGGACGGGTTTTCAAAGGTCATATCACCGGAAAACAGTATTGCTTTGAGCGTCTCGGGTGTAGCATGACCGACCGCATAATTATAGTTGTCCGTTGCCTTCTCGACGCCAAGAACCATTACAATATCATATAAGCCGGATGCAATCCACGTCCAGCCGACAAAAACAGCAGCTCCGCCGGTTGCACCGCCGGTTGCTACCCTTACCGAGGGCTTCAGCCCCATGCCTATGTAGTTATGGATATAGACATCGGGCATGAACTGTCTTTCAAAAAACTCGTTATAAATACCGTACACAACTCCGCCGACCTCTTTTTTGCCGATGCCGGCGTCTTCCAGTGCCAGCTTTGCCGCATCATAAGCAAGCTCGTAATATGTTTTTTCTATCCATCTTGCTTTGAATTGCGTCGTGCCGAACCCTACAATTCCTACCTTATTCATTTTATTTCCTTTCTATTTTTTTGCCGCAAACTTTTTTGAAAGATCGATCCCGTGTTCCTGTGCATACTGTTCGATAATCTTATTCTTCTGTATTTTGCCTGTAGCTGTTTTCGGCAGATTGTCCTTCACTACAAAACGCTTCGGTATCTTGTAATCCGCGACCTTTTCCTTTAAAAAGACAGAGAGCTCTTCAGCCGATACCTGCATGCCCTGCTTTGGTACGATAAAGCCGAACACCTCCTCACCCCATTTCGGATCAGGTATGCCTACAACGGCAGCTTCCTGGACCTTCGGGTACCGGTAAAGCGCTTCTTCAATCTCTTTCGGATAGATGTTTTCACCACCCCGTATGATCATTTCCTTGCTTCTTCCGATAATATAGAAATACCCCTCTTCATCCATATACCCGAGGTCCCCGGTATGCAGCCAGCCGTCTATTACCGTTGATGCGGTCGCCTGGGGATTCTTGTAATAACCTGTCATGACCACATCGCCCTTTATGCATATCTCGCCGATCTGTCCCCGGGGGATCTCTTTGTTGATCTCATCGAGGATGCGCGCCGCCTGTCCGTTGAGCGGCTTGCCGATAGAGCCTATTTTTCTCTTGCCTTTCAAAGGGTTTATTATGCTTGCGCACGTAGCTTCAGACAGTCCGTAGCCTTCGAGTATGAATGCCTTGTATTTTTTTTCGAACGTAGTGAAGACTTCAACAGGCATCGGAGCTGCACCGCATATGACGAACCTTAAAGATGAGAGATCATACTTTTCTGCATCAGGAAGGCTGTTGAGAATGGCATAAACAGTCGGGACTCCGCTGAATGTCGAAGGCCTGTATTTGTCAATAGCAGGCAGGAAGTCCTTTGGAGAAAACCCTTCCATGAGTACAAAGCTCGCACCCGCATACATCGGCGCAATCGCGGTAACGACCTGTGCATTACAGTGGAACAGGGGCAGTATCAGCATCGCCCTGTCCTTTTCCGTGAACTCCGCAGCCTCTGCTATCTGGTGTGCATTGGCTATATAGTTACGGTGCGTATCGATGACACCCTTTGGATAGCCCGTTGTACCCGATGTATAGATGAATGACGCATAATCGTGCTCATCGACGACAACATCGGGCTGGGACGGGCTGCCCGACATGATCTGTTCAAACGGTATAATGCCTGCCCTGTCCTTTGGATCAATGACAACGATATGTTTTAACAACGGCATAGTGTCCTTTATACCGGTTATTGCGTCCTGGAATGCACCTGTCGTTACCAGTGTGCCTGCTTCGGAATTATTCACGATGTATTTTACCTCGTCAGGCTTAAACTGGACGTTAATCGGTACCATGACAGCACCTATCTTCATCAGACCGAACCATGCATAGATGAACTCAGGCCTGTTTGGTATAAGCAGGGTTACCCTGTCACCTTTTTTAACGCCAAGGGACAGAAAGCCGTTGCCTACCCTGTTCGACACTTCATCCATCTCATGGTATGTTTTTGTCATGTCTTTATGGTACATGAGAATCCTGTCAGGCATTGTCTTGGCTTGCCGGGTTACGAGTTCTTTAACTGTTTTGAATTTATACATAGTTGTTCCTATGCCCTTTTGTTTATCCATTCCAGAAGATCAGAAAGGGGTTTTTGTTTGTCTACTTCATTGAAGATTTCGTGGTAATACCCCTCATAAAGCTTATACGTCTTATCTGTCGAACCTGCGTTTTCATAAAACTGCCTGGAAGTTTGAGGGTTGGTCAATGCATCCGCACTGCCGTGCATGATCAGGCAGGGCATGGTCAATTTGCCTGCATTCGCAAGTGTGTCTTCCATTGCCTTTACCAGCTCTACATACCACCTTGCACTTACCTTTGCATGCACGAGCGGGTCATTATTATAGGCATCAACGACGGCTTTATCGTGCGACAGCTTTGTCGTATCTATTTCATTGCTCATGGACAAACCAGGGGCAACGTTGGCAACGAGCCTGCCTATCACGTCCTTTATTTTCGGTACCTTTACATTTACACCGAGCAGGGGACCGGATGATACTACACCCGAAAGCCCCTGAGGCCTGTACAGGGCATATCTCAGGGCTACCAATCCTCCCATGCTGTGACCGAGGACAAACGTTTTTCCCTGAACAAGGGTCTTCATCTCGTTTCTGAGTGCATCGACATCATCGAGGTATTCCTCAAAACGCATGACATGCCCCCTTTTACCCCCTGATTTACCATGCCCCCTGAGATCAAGGAGGAACAGGTTATAATCTTTCAGGGTATTGGTCACATTCCCATACCTGCCCAGGTGCTCGCCAAGTCCATGGACAATGAAAACAGATGCTTTCGGTTTATCTGCAAGTATGTATTTGTAAAATATCTCCGTATTGTCTTTGGCTTTTACTATGCCTTCTTTGTGAGCCGCCATCATACACCTATGCCTGTCTTAAAGCTGTATTGCACCGGAAAAGATTTTTTCATAAAATCCTCCTTTTTATTGTAACTGCTCTTTTGTAGCTAAAATGGCTGTATCCAAAGATGACGGCACCTTCAATCTGCCTCCGGTATTTTCAATTAATACAGATATCTGTTCAGCCATAATGCCTCCATTACTCCCTTATAGAATAAACCTCTGCGTAATTCAAGCTTATACCGATACAATGTTGACCCGCAGGCAATGGGGATTATACTATGAATAAGGAGGGTGTACCATGGCTGATAAAATAGAGTTTATACGCACGCCTGACGAATACTTCAATAATCTGAAAGATTACCCGTTTTCCCCGCATTATGTTGAAATCGATGGACTCCGCATGCACTATATAGACGAAGGGCCCGGCAATGCAATACCCGTGCTTCTTCTGCACGGGGAACCGACATGGAGTTATCTTTACAGGAAGATTATTCCGCACATAGCCGGTGCCGGTTTCCGCACAATTGCCCCTGACCTGATCGGATTCGGCAAATCGGACAAACCCATACACAGGGAGGATTACACCTATCGGAGGCATGTGGACTGGATAAAAAGGTTTATCGAATCCCTGAACCTCAAAGAAATAATTCTCCTATGCCATGACTGGGGAGGGCTTATCGGCCTGCGGACCGCAGGAGAAGATTCTGGTCTGTTTTCAAGCATAATCGCATGCAATACATTCCTGCCGACAGGAGACATCCCGGCAGGTGAGGCATTCATGCGCTGGCGCAATTTTTCGCAGACTATACCGGAATTCAATACCGGAGACATCGTAAGACGCGGGTGTCTGAACAATCCATTGCCCGAGGTCATAGCTGCATACAATGCACCGTTCCCTGACGACCGGTATAAGGCGGGTGCGCGTCAGTTCCCGGTTATCGTCCCCATCTCACCCGATGATCCGGCAACAGAGCCCAACAGAAAGGCATGGAATGGACTGTTTAAGTGGGAAAAGCCGTTTCTCACGGCATTCAGCGATTCGGACCCGATAACCAGAGGTGCAGACATCTTCTTACAGCAGGCAATACCCGGTACCAAGGGACAGCCGCACGCAACTATTAAACATGCCGCCCATTACCTTCAGGAAGATAACCCTGAAGACCTCACTGCAGCTATAGTGAAGTTCCTAAAAGGTCTTGGTTAATCAGAATAGCATGAACGGTGATAATGCCTGTTTTGAAACCGGGAGTCGTTTTATTTCATACGGCGTCAAAATCAAGCCTTTGATATCAGCATCTCTGGAAAACAACACTGCGTCCGTAAATGTCCATGTCTGAACGATCGCGTCTCCGTCATACAGTTCAACGGACTGCGGCAACGTTATGTCCGTTTGTGTATAACCGTCAGCTTCGACCCGAAGAGACGTGCTTTCATTGCTATTCGCTTTTTTGATTTTTGCAGCACCTTCTGCAAGCCTTGCATGGTCTAAATAGTCCTTAACGACCGTGAGAATGTATTTGTTTTCATATTTAATCCTGTACATTATCGGAACGGTCTTTTCGTTATCTATGAACAACTGGTCATTATCATTGCCGATAATATATGCTGCCCTGTTGTTTGCAAGACCATATGCTACCTTTGTCGAATCCAATGCCATTTCATTGAATAAGGACTGGGGAGCGCCGGAGAGATAGAGCCCTGACAACAGAATAAAAATGTTGTTTTGCGAAAATATCTGCAAGGGCAACTGCATCCGCACGGTATTCACAATCATTGTCTGACGGAGCCTTTCATTGATGATACTGACGACCGCCTTGGGGAATTTATAGTCCTGTCTCATATAACCGTTCGATGTTATGATAACCCTGCAAGGCACAGGCCTGTTTACGTAATCTTTGCTGAGATTGAAGAATGCGTCTCCGTTTAAAATCAGCACCTTGAAATCTTTTTGAGCTTTCATAAGCTCAGCCATCTTGGACGATGGGACAATAAATCCTGTAAATGAAATTAACGCGAGTGCAATCAATGCCATTCTTTTCATTTAAAATACCCTCGCATATAATCTAATAGCTTATCTTTTATCTCCGATCTTTTCATCGCATATGCAATGTTTGCCAGTAAAAATCCAAGTTTGTCTCCTCCGTCATACCTGTCTCCCTCAAATTCATACCCAATCATGCCTCTTTTCTTCAACAGTTCTCTTAACCCGTCCGTAAGCTGAAGCTCGCCTCCTGCACCTGCGGGTATTTTTTCAAGTATATCGAATATTTCAGGGGTCAGTATGTATCTTCCTATAATTGCACGATCGGACGGTGCTTTGTCCGGCGCGGGTTTTTCCACCACATCGTCGAGCATATAAACTCTTTTGTCCGTCTGACTGCCTTTTATTATACCGTATCTCGAAGTATCTGTTTTTGGAACCTTTTGCACTGCAATGACGGGCTTTTTGTATTTCTCATAAATATCTACCATCTGCAGGAGGCAGGGCTTTTGCGCGTCAATAATATCATCCCCGAGTATCACTGCAAACGGTTCGTCGCCTATCAGGTGCTTTGCCTGTAAAACGGCATGACCGAGACCGAGCGGTTTTTTTTGCCGTATGGATACAATCTTTATCATATCCGACAGGCCCTCTATAAGTCCGAGCAGGCCGTTGCTGCCCTTTTTCCTCAATGTATCTTCGAGTTCGTAGTTAATATCGAAGTGGTCCTCAATTGCTTCTTTGCCATGGTTGACGATGAGGATCACCAACTCTATGCCCGATGCCTTTGCCTCTTCGACGATGTACTGAATCATGGGCTTGTCCACAATGGGCAACAGTTCTTTGGGTACTGCCTTTGTAACAGGCAAAAATCTTGTTCCATAACCTGCTGCAGGTATTATTGCCTTCTTAATCTTCATTGCCGCCTCCGAAATTTTTAACCCTTTAACCTTATTTTAATAGCACATTTTATATCACAACTACTATATCTTTATACCACTCTTTGCAAGTGGATGTGAACAAGAGATCTCGAATAGCAGAGAGAGCTGCAAATATATAAGAGCAGCAGATATTCAGCAACGTGGTGGCGGGTGAGTAAAATTCCAATTTATATTTCTCTCTTCCCTGTCATTCCCGCGAAACTTGTCCTCGTGAATACGGGGACTTTTGCCCCTGCTGTCTGCAGTCAGAAGGAGCCAGTCGATGGAATTACGATAACTAATCTTTCTCTTGCTCGATACGAATATATGCTCTATCAGTTTATGCAAG
>JBBIVV010000032.1:0-26122 GCA_037439545.1 bacterium | reverse complement strand
AGATCATACACCGAACGAATGTACATACCCAGCTATTTAAAAAAAGGCTTTTCACTTTCTCTAATAATTCCCGTCTGTCCGCGAAACCGGTGTACTTCTTGATGCCTGTGATCGTATGGTCTGTTCTACTTCATTATTAAATTGGATCTTCTCCCAAAAGTGATCATGAAGTTACCCAACAAAGATGGGGGGGAAGTTTTTGACGATGCGAAGGAAAACACCTGCGAACTGCTTGCAAGGCTTTCATGGTACTCTACGTGGACTGCTTCTCTATATGCGTCTAAAATAAAAGCAACTGCATTTTTGATCGGCTAATCCCGTTTATCGAAGGGAGCTTTGTTTTACGAGCTGAGGATAAAACTTTGCCCCCATGTAAGATCGATAATGGGAGAGGACCCATTAAATTGACGGTATTCAATTTCACTTGCCAAAAGTATTTTAAATGTAGTTAATATAATCAACGTTTTTAGCTTGAGCCCCCGTAGCTCAGTTGGATAGAGCAAGGGATTCCTAATCCCTGTGCCGCAGGTTCGACTCCTGTCGGGGGCATTATGATACCGTGGAGGCAATATGTTTATAAACAGTGACTCGATCCAGAATTTAGCATCACAGGTTGCTGAAGTATGGGAGATTTACGGTTCTGTGAATCAACCGGTCATAGCCCTGCCAGATAAATCGCCGGAGCCTACGTGGGCATATGTTATCGCAATAAAAAAAAGTAAAAAAATGCAGATATACATATACCTGTTCAGGGAGCAGAGCAGGGAAGGCGTCTTTTATATCAATGAGCAGGGTGAAGCCGAGCTGGTAAATGCCAAGGCTGTTTTTAATGAAGCACTTGATTTTACGGGCAGTATGGGGTTTATTATGGAAAGGATAGAGCTTGGCGATGCACAAGAACAAAAGGAAGGGACAATAAAGTCCATTCCTGCTTTTATGGCAGACCTTAAGATGTATAAGGGCAGTTCTACAGGCGATGAACTGGTTCTTGACACGGTGTATGAGGGTGAAGAAAAAACCGGTGGTAAAGCATCGGAAGAGATAGTAACAGATAAAGGAGAAAAACAGTGGTTTGCAAAGATTTTAAGCTTATTTTAATTTCTCTGGTCGTTCTATTTGCTGCAGGTTGTGCCGGGAAAGACCCAAAAGCGATAAAGCAGGCAGGTATGAGCTATGATCTCGGCATCGTACTTTTAAACAAGGGTGATTACGCCGGTGCAATACAACAGTTGTCTTCCGCACAGAGGCTGAATCCAGATAACGCATTCACCTGCAATGCACTCGGGCTTGCATACTACGGTGAGGGGCTGAAGACAGAGGCGGAAAAGTCTTATAAGCAGGCTGTGGCATCGAAGAAGGATTATTCCGATGCCTACAACAACCTCGGCGTTTTGTATTTAAGCGAATCGAAATGGGATGACGCAATAAAGGCATTCCACGCATCGCTTTCAAATCCGCTGTATATGTCACCGCAGATAGCATGGGTTAATATCGGCTGGGCTTATTACCAGAAAAGTAAGCTCGATGAAGCTCAAAAGGCGTACAAGAGCGCCATGGATATAGCACCCGATATGCCTGCGGCACATAACGACATGGGGCTCGTTTATTTAAGAAAGAATATGCTGAAAGAGGCTGAGAATGAATTCAAAACAGCTATTTATTACTTCAAGGGTTATGTGCAGGCGTATCTTAACCTCGGCATAGTATACATGAGAGAAAAAAACTATACGGAGGCAAGGAAGCAGTTTGAAACGGTTTTAACAATGGCTCCTGATACCACGGCCGCTATGGATGCGAAAAATTATATTAAATTGCTAAGATAAGATGGATAGTTTTGGAGAGTTCCTCAGAAGAGAAAGAGAACTCAGGCATATTGAGCTCAATGAAATAGCAAAGATAACGAGGATCAAGAAATCCTATCTTCAGGCAATAGAAACGGACAACTATGAGGAGCTTCCGGATGTTGCATTTGTCAAAGGTTTTATAAGAGCGTACTGCAATTATATCGGGCTTGAGCCCGAACAGGCCGCAAATCAGTTCCAGCAATTTTATGACCAGAGCTTTAAACAGTCAGGACAGCCTGTTAAAAAAAAGTCCCCTGCCAGGGTGCGCAGCAACAGCTTGTATATCGGAATATCCGGGGGGCTCGCTCTGACAGTTGCCCTGATTTTGCTCATTTCTTATTCAGGAAACCATAAGCCGGAACGACGACCCGGTACCGGTAATAACATTGAGCAGCAGACCGGTTTTACCACCACAACCCCGTCTCAGCCGTTTACGCAATATTCAACGGCAATTACACAAACCGCGGCCGAAGGCATAACTTCTGCCGGAAATTCATTGACTCAGGTTGCAATGGCGCATACCGTTCTTTTGAAGGCTACGGAAGACACATGGGTAAGGCTCGAGCAGAACAATGCCGATAACAACGCCCGGGAAGCCCTGTTAAAAGCAGGACAGCATGTCCTCTGGAAATTTACCGGTTCAGCGATGCTTACTGTGGGGAATGCAGCAGGTATAGAGATTCTGTTTGACAACAAACAAATAGAGCACCACCACATACAGGCAGAAGTAATCCGTCTTAAGCTGTGATACCTGCAGCAGCAGTATGACGTTACACTTCATTCATAGATCTTTTTATATTGTTTCTCTCATATTCTTTGCGCTCATGCTTTCCAGATGCGGTTTTGTAAAACCGATACTGCATGAAAAGCAGTACACAATGAACGACATAACTCATGCGATCTCTGCGAATAATTATGCTCTTGCGTACAAAGAGATGAAATCTTTGAACACCTCGGACAGGGAGACTGAGCTGCAGGACAATGCCGGTTTTGTAAGGGCTTTTCTAAGCTATAAGACAGGCAATTATAAAGAAGCGGTATCCGGTTTCAAAGAATTGCAAAAAAAACAAATACTCGTTCAGGACTATATTACCTGGTATCTTGGAAACAGCTATTATAATCTGGGTGATTTTAAGAGCGCTTTGCCTTATTTTGAGACCATGGGTGTGAACTATACGGAAAGCGTGTTTTACCGGCAGTCGATACAGCTCTACGCACAGTGCTTTTCTGCACTGAAACTCTATGGCAAGGCAAAAGATATTTATGCCCGGTACATAACAATGCCGGCATTCTATAATCAGGAACCCGCCATGCTTACTGCAATAGCAGCCCTCGATATAAGTACAGGGGACCTGCAGGGCGGTATAAAAAATTATACAGAGCTCTATACCAGGTCTCCGGGATCGATTTATGCAGCCATGGCATTTAGCGCCCTCAGTTCCATAACGGATGTAACTCAATTAAAGATCGACAACTATCAAATTGCCAAACTACTTATGATTGACGGGAAGTATAGTGCTGCATTGAATTATTTGAATTCTGCCATACATGAAACACTCATTGATCCGGATGCGGACAGGCTTTCGCAGCTCTACAGGGATACCGGTATCGTGTATTACCGCACGGGCAAATACGCCGGCGCAGTACATGCACTTGAGACATCCATCCATTATGATACAGCCAGGCAAAACTACACTGAAGTGCTCTTCTGGCTCGGGAAGGCTTTTCTCAAAACAGGACAGACTGATTCAGCATCGAATACATTCATGCAGGTCGCCTACATGAAGAGCAGTTATGCCCCCATGGCGATGTACAAACTGTATTCTCTCTATAATCAGAATAACGATACGGAACATGAGAAACAATGGTTGTTGAAACTTGCAGGAACAAACACCCCATTTTCCCTCTCTGCTTATTGGAACCTCGGGTGGCTCTCTTATACTTCGGATAATTTCAAAGAAGCTATTTACTACTTTAAAAAGATAAAAGATTCCCGGTACAGCGACCAGTATGAAAGCATTAAATCGGATTATTGGATTGCAAAGGCGTTATTGAAACAGGGCAGGGTCGAGGGGGCGAATGCCACATTCTTTCATATCGCCAATTCGATGCCTCTGAGTTTCTACACGGTCATGTCGAACATGTGGATAGGCATGAATACATTGTCTTATGATCCCAGCAGCATTCAGGTGCCCGGGATAACACACACAGAACCGGCATTTGACTATCATTACTCCAGATATAAATTTCTCGAGTCGCTGGGCATGAACAGAGAATCAATGGACGAACTCTCGTCACTTGAACAACGAAACCTGTCGTATAATGAAAATCTCGTATTGTGCCGTGAATATTACGCCCACGGCGATTATTACCGCAGTTTATACCTTGCACGCACAAGACTTGGAGACATGCTCCAGACATTCACACAGTCCTCTGTTCCTGTATGGTATTATAGCTATCCCGCCGGTTATTCTTATGTCATAGAAAATTATGCAAGCAAATATCAGCTTGATCCGATGGTGGTATACTCTATTATACTTCAGGAAAGTAAATACAAGCCGGACGCTGTTTCAGGTTCAGGCGCTTTAGGTATCATGCAGATCATGCCCTCTACCGGCGCAAAGGTTGCAAAGAATATATCCCTCACACCATTTTTTCCTCAACTGCTTTTTGATCCGCAGATAAACATAGGCATAGGAGTGTGGTATTTTAAACAGCTTCTGATAAAGTATAAAGGCAATTATGTTCTGTCTTTTGCCGCTTATAATGCGGGCACAAAAGCCGTTGATAAATGGCTGGCCGCTTCACATGCATGCAACACTGATGAATTTATCGAAGAGATACCCTTTAGCGAGACGAGGGATTATGTGAAAGGTATCATTACAAATCTTGCCGCTTATACGATGATTTACGGAGGAAACTTCTCGCTGGAGAAGCACATCTATCTGGAAGGCAGTTTTCTGAAAAACTGCCTTCCGAAATAGCGGGGTTACATCTCTACGGAATACTCCATAGTGTCGAACCAGAAACCGGTTTTTTTGATACTGTCTATTTCCGCCTCAATCATGGTGAGGTGTGCCTGTTCCATCTCCGTAAGTCTCTTGAAAGTCGCTTGTATCTCAGGCAGCGTGGTGTTTTTGGCATTGGCAGAATAATACTCGATGGCCCTCTGTTCCAGTGCTCTTGCAGTTTCAAGGGCTGACAACTCTGTCGCATTCGCCTTTCCCATCGTCTTTATGTCCTTTTCACTTATTTTCGGGATCAACGGCTCCACCACCGATTTATCTATCTCGATGTTCTGCCATCCCTTTTGACTGACGATATTGTTCGTCTGATTGTCCAAAAGAAGCATGTGTCCGTATTCGTCTATTGCAAGTCTTATAAACATGTTCTTGCCGCCGGCATCGTTTGTTTGTCTTGCAAACTTCAGATACGTAATAAGTGCGGTCCTCTCTGCCTCATCCGCTGTTCTTAAAACCTTTAATAACTCCCTGTCCTTGTTTTCCATTTATCTACCTCCTATTCTAATCTTCTGTTAATACATACGCGTCATACTCTATCTGAAGCTCCTCACGGTGGCTCTTTTCTTCCTCAATGAGCCTGTCAAACAGTTTCTGTTTGTCCGGCTCTTTAACGGCCTTGCGCATGTCCCTGTAAAGGCGTACAGACAGCTCTTCTCTCTTTATGGCAAGTAGCAGTATCTGCTGGTACTCTACGTGGAACTGCATGTCGGAGGCAAATGACTCATTGCTTGAATATTCTTCGATGTTTAGTACCGACAGATCCATTAATAATTCTTCCGTAAGTTTCATCTCTTCAAGCTTCTGCTTGTGAATGAGTTCCTGTTTTGCAAGTTGATCAAAGAATGTTTTTGCATTTTGCGTCTTTGCATGTTTTTGTGCCTCAGTATAGAACTTGTAAGCATCCATTTCACGCTCTATAGCGAACTCTACTATGTTCTTGTATTGTTTATCCATAAATAAATTCTCCTTAAGACGGCTTCATTAAACTTCAGAGAATATAAAAACTATAAAGAGCACGGTCAATAGATTTGTGTATGCGTGTATTGAACTGCATGCCCGCTGCAATCAGTGCTTCCTTGATCAAGACCAGCTGCAAAACGAACAAATTTTTAACCGGAGGACGAACTGCCTTATGAAAAGGCTGGAGTCTTGAATTTTCCCTGTATTTAACTGCCAATATTAACTTGACATTTAATTATATGGTGGTATGAAGTGGTATAAAGGGGTATGAAAGTATAACAAAATTGTATGGAATTTATTGGAAGGTACAGACATAAAATTGATAAAAAAGGCAGGGTAAGTGTGCCGTCTGCATTCAGGAAGATACTATCTGAAGAATTCGACAATAAAGTCATCATAACCAATAATCAGAACAGGCTCGATGTTTATCCCTACCAGGTTTTCGAGCAGCGCAAACAAAGGATTAAATCATTGCCTCCGACACTCGATGTCGTCGAAGATTACAAAGATTTATATTTTGGCGATGCATTTATGTATGAAATAGACGCTCTGGGGAGACTGTTCCTGCCGGTCTATCTGCGTGAAGAAGTGCACCTGGGCGAAGAGGTCATCATAACGGGCGGGGATGAGATATTCTCAATATGGGATGTTGTAGTCTTTGATCAGGAACATCAGAGGATAAAGAGCAATTTCTCGAATATCAAGAAAGGTATTGCCCAGTATGGAGTTTAAATGCATGTACCGGTAATGCTGAACAAGGTCGTTGAATATATGCACCCGGAAGACGGGGCTGTCTATCTCGATGCCACGGCAGGAGAAGGCGGGCATACCCGGGCGATACTCGAAGCATCATCACCCGCAGGTTATGTCGTGTGTGCCGATGCCGACGAACAGGCACTGAGGACGGTAGAATCCAATCTGAAAAATTTCGGGAACAGGATAAAACTGATCAAAGCAAATTATAAAGACATAAAAGAAATAGCGCAGCAGGCAGGTATAAAAGCGTTTGACGGTATCATAGCCGATCTCGGTTTCAATACCTCTCAAATAACCGATTCTCAACGCGGCTTTAGTTTTAACAATGACGGGCCGCTCGATATGCGGTATGACACATCACGAGGAGTAACTGCTTACGATGTCGTCAATACATTTAAATCCGGCAAACTCGAGGATATCATCAAAGATTACGGCGAGGAAAGACGGTATAAGAGCATCGTAAAAGCTATAATCAAAGCCCGTTCAGAGTCCCGCATAGAAGGCACTGCCGCACTTGCACAGGTAATTGCTCATGCGGTCAAGGGGTATTCCCGCATACATCCTGCAACAAGGACCTTTCAGGCAATAAGAATATTTGTAAACAACGAGATAGAAAATCTCAAGGAATTTTTGGGAGCAGTTAAAGACTTTATCAATATCGGCGGCGTTCTGATCATCATATCGTTCCACTCGCTTGAGGACAGGATAGTAAAGAATGCATTCAAACAACTTTCAGCGTTACCCGTGCCTTCATTCCATACACTGACGCGCAAACCGGTAACGCCGGCTGCAGATGAATTGAGAATGAACCGCAGGGCAAGGAGTGCAAAATTGAGAGCTATACAAAGGATAAGCTGAGGAGGTTTCATGAATATTAAAGCGTATGCAGGCGATTATGTAAACAGCAGGCCGAATAGCAGAGGGCTTGATTATCAGTCGGTCCGTACGATCAGTATACAGCCCTATAAACTGCTTATTACGGTTGCAGTCATCCTGCTCTTCACGCTCCTCTTAATATGGAGCAGGATAGGCTTTATAGCAGAGAACTATAATATGTCTGCAATTGCCTCTGAAACACAGAAACTTACCCAGCAGATAGATCAGTATAATCTCGAGATCGCAACACTGAAGAGCAGGAACAGGATCGAGAATATTGCGAGGGCACGATTGGATCTCAGATACCCTGACACAAAACAGATAATTTTAATAGACAGGTAGGATGGACGCTGTAAAGAGAATAAATGAACATCAGCTTGTCAGGTTATTCATAGTATATCTATGCATCATTTCGGGATTTGCGGTTGTCATATCGAAGGCATTTTACCTTGACGTTATACGGGGGAGGCGGTACGCAGATCTTGCAAGAAGGCAGTACTCGAGGGAGGTCACCCTTATCCCTGCACGGGGTGTTATTATGGATAGAGACGGGAGGATACTCGCCCAGAGTGTACTCGTGGATTCATTTTATGCAGATCCCTCGCAGATAGAAAACAAGAGCAGAACCGCAGTGATCACATCGAGGGTGCTTGGACTGAATGCCGAGGACACCTTGAAGAAAATATCAGCCGACAGGCAATTCGTATGGATAAAGAGACTGGTTGATCCCGATGTTGCAAAAAAGCTCTCAAGGTATCATGTAAAGGGTGTTTACTCGCTTAAAGAATACAAAAGGTTCTATCCGGACATAAATATTGCAAGTAATGTTCTCGGCTTCGTGGGTGTTGATTCAAAGGGACTTTCAGGCCTTGAATTATCCCTTGACAATGATCTGCGGGGCAATCCCTTTTCTGCCGTGGTTGATGTAGACGGGCGTAACAGCCCGGTATACACCGGCGCCTCATTCAATGACCGGTCCATGAGCGGTGATAATGTCGTTACCACGCTCGACCTGAATATACAGTTTATACTTCAGCAGGCGTTGAAAAAGGCCGTGGCGGAGCAGGGTGCAGTCAAGGGCATCGGTATCATCATGAATCCGCAGACAGGCAGGATACTTGCCATGGCCGGTGTGCCTGATTTTAACCCGAATGTATTCCGGGAATATCCGTTGTCGGCATTTAAAAACATTGCCGTTGAAAACACTTATGAACCGGGCTCCATATTCAAACCGTTTGTCATATCTGCGGCACTCGATTCAGGAGCAATCTCACCGGACCAGAAGTTCTTCTGCGAGCACGGGCATTACAAGATCTACAATATCGTTATAAACGATGCTGAGGGTGCGTATAACATGCTCAGTGTTGGAGACATACTGAAGTACAGCAGCAATGTAGGGGCGGCAAAGATAGGTGAGAAGACCGGGTCTGAAACCCTGTATACCTATCTCAGAAAATTCGGGTTCGGCAGCACTACAGGCATCACCCTGCCGGGAGAATCACCCGGCATTCTCAACCCCGTCAACAAATGGTCGGGCGTATCCATCGATACAATCCCCTTTGGACAGGGTGTGTCTGCCACGCCAATTCAGCTTATTACCGCAATGGCGGCAATAGCGAACGGCGGGCTGCTCGTTATACCGCAGATGATAAAAGAGATCAGAAAACCGGACGGTAACGTTATTAGTTTTCCTGCGGTAATCAGGAGAAGGGTCATATCCGGGGATACGGCAGGGCTCATGACCCGCATGTTAATAAACGTCGTCAATGACGGTGGAACGGGCACGAATGCCCGCATGGACGGATACACGGTTGCAGGAAAAACAGGGACAGCCCAGATACCCGATCCAAAGACAGGAAGCTATTACAAGAATAGATTCGTATCCTCATTTCTCGGTTTTGTGCCCGCCAACAAACCGAGCATTGTCATGCTGATCATGATCGTTGATCCGAAGACAAACCCCTATGGCGGAGAGAGTGCTGCACCCATATTCAAGAATGTGGCGGAAAAGGTGCTTCCTTATCTCGGGGTGCCTTCAAAATTAAATATAATGGCAATGCCTGCCATGGAACCGTCCGCAGCGGATATCGATCAGATACAGGCCGGGGACATAACCCAGACAGGCATTGTCCCGGATTTTACCGGCAAGACCATGCGGACTGTTTTGCGGGAGGCAAAGATTGCCGGCATCAGCGATCTGGTAATCAAGGGGTCCGGATATGCGGTTGGGCAGTTTCCGAAGCCTTATGCAAAGTATTCGCACGGACAGGTTGTGGTCGTGTTTTCAGACAGCGTACCGAACAAGGTAAAGCAGAACAAACATACGGGAAAGACGAGAAAAGGATAGCGATGGATATTAAAAAACTATTAAAGAGTATAAATTATTTATCGCTTTACGGAGAACCGCACGGAGAGGTGAAGGGCATATCCTATGACTCGCGGAAAGTCCAGAAAGATTATATCTTCGTCGCCATACCGGGAGAAAAAGATGACGGTACGAAATACGAAAGTCAGGCAATTCAAAACGGTGCCATTGCAATCGTTGCAAAAACATTCAATCCGACGCAGACCGGTGCGGCACAGATCATCGTTGATAACCCGAGACATGCTTTGTCGGTCTTATCGAAAGAGTTTTTCGGCAACCCGTCTGCAAAACTTTCAGTCATAGGTATCACGGGGACGAACGGAAAAACTACCACGACCTATCTCATTGAATCGATCTTCAAATCAGCGTCGAGACAGCCCGTAATAATAGGCACGGTCAATTACCGGTTTATGGACAGAAGGATCAAGGCAATCAACACAACACCGGAATCCCTGGACCTCAATATGATGATGAGTGAGTTTCTGTCACAGGGGGCAACCGATGTCATCATGGAGGTATCATCGCACGCAATAACCCAGGGCAGGGTGAACGGTATCAATTTCGACGCCGGGATCTTCACCAACCTGACGCAGGACCATCTTGATTATCACAAGACCATGGAGGACTACTACGCTGCCAAGGCAATGCTGTTCGATAAGCTCCTCGTGGCAAGCCATAAGAGTAAAAAGTTTGCCATACTGAACAGCGATGACCCGTGGGTAAGCCGGCTGAAGATAAAAAGGGGCATACATATTCTCAGGTTCGGGAACTCAAAACAATCCGATATAAAGTTAATAAGCTCTTCAGCATCGCTGGAAGGGATAACCATGAAGCTTTCGACCCCGATAGGCATGATAGAACTCGCATCACCTCTCGTAGGGTATTACAATAGTTACAATATAATGGCAGCGGTTGCCACTGCCATCGTTTCCAATATAGCCGTCGAGCACATAAGGCAGGGTGTCGAATCATTGTACAGCGTGCCGGGAAGGGTCGAAAGGATCGATAATCCGAAGGGCATTTATGCGTTTGTCGATTATGCTCATACACCGGATGCACTCGAAAAAGTATTGATAGCGTTGAAGGAATTGAAGAGAAAACGCATTGTCTGCGTGTTTGGGTGCGGAGGTGACAGGGATAAAGGCAAGAGGCCCCTTATGGGAGACATCGCAACAAGGCTGTCGGACATCACGATTATTACCTCGGACAACCCGCGTTCAGAAAACCCCAGGTCAATCATATCCGACATAGAAAAAGGGATCAAAAATATAAACATGCGGGAATCGATCTCCCGGAATGATCATCCTGATGCAAAGGTCTACACAATCTTAGAGGACAGAAAACAAGCTATAAAAACAGCCCTCGATATAGCCGACAAAGGCGATGTCGTCCTCGTGGCAGGCAAGGGACATGAAGATTATCAGATATTCAACGACAGGACCATACATTTCAGCGACAGGGAAGAGATAATAAATTATTTCGGATTATTGCTTTGAAGATAACCGTAGATGATATGAAAAAAATAGATACCATAGATATTCTGAGCAGCCCTGAAAAGTGGGTTGCTGAAGGTGTATCGACAGATACGCGGAAGCCCATGGATAATATGCTGTTCTGTGCGCTGGAAGGCGAACGGTTCGACGGGCATGATTTTATACAGGCGGCTTTATCCCGGGGAGCTGCCGGTGTGATGGTCAACAGGAACAAGGCAGGCAGTGTTTTACCGTCGAAAGATAAGACCGCTCTATTTGCCGTGAATGATACGGTGCAGGGCCTCGGTGCACTTGCCCATGCCATAAGAATAAAACACAGCCCTCTGGTGATAACAATAACGGGCAGCAGCGGGAAAACGACCACAAAAGAGATGCTTGCATCAATCTTATCGAATACGCACAATACAGGGAAAACAGAGGGGAACCTCAATAATCTTATAGGCCTGCCCCTGTCCATACTGAACATGAATCCACACACGGACGTATGGGTGCTCGAGCTCGGCACAAGCAGGTATGGGGAATTGGACGCCCTGACGCGGATTGCTGATCCTGATATCGGGATACTGACGAATATCGGCATGGCACATCTTGAATTCTTTCACAGTCTCGAGGGCGTTGCAAAAGCGAAATCTGAAATGTTTTCTGCAATGTCCGGGAAGGGTGTTGCCCTGTTAAACGCCGATGACCCCCTTGCAATGAGTATTGCCGGTATATGCAAAGGCAGGGTTTTCAGCGCAGGTTTTTCAGAAAAAGCATCCCTCAGGGTGCTGTCCTACCGATCGGGAACGAATAATTCAGGTTCTGAATTCGACGTCGCATATGAGGGGGAAAAACACAGCTTTATCATGCCTGTTACAGGCAGGCATTATATCCATGATATGGCTCTTGCCATCTTATGTGCAAGGTTTTTAGAAACACCATGGGATACTATAAAAGCCGCATGCGCCCGGTATTATGGATTGAAAGGCAGAGGCACCGTGTGGTCGTATGAGAACGGCATGACCGTTATCGACGATACCTACAACGCAAACCCTGATTCGATGCGCGAAGGATTTTTGTCCGCAATAGAGAGGTATGGTGCGGAACACATCATAGCCGTTATCGGCGATATGCTCGAACTCGGAGATCATTCCGCCGGACAGCATTACGTGCTCGGCAGGCTGCTCGCAGACCACGGCATACGCACATTCATACTGACGGGTAAGTTCTCCCGGCACACGCTCGAAGGCATTCAATCAGCCGGCGCCCCCGGTGTATATGCGAAACAGGCAAACAGCATAGAGGATATCGTCAAAGAACTTCTTTCGATTTCCGGATCACAGAACGCAATTTATATAAAAGGCTCGAGAAGCATGGGATTGGAGCGTGTAATAGTTTCTTATGACAGGATCATGAGAGGAAGCAATGCTTGAATATCTTTTATACCCATTGGCGAAACAGTTCATAATATTCCATGTTTTGAAATATATAACCTTCAGGACACTCAGTGCCATGATCACATCACTTGTCATAAGCATGATATTCGGGAACACATTTATAAAATACATGTCAAGGACAGGGAGGGGACAGGTAATCAGGGAAGAAGGCCCGAGAATGCATAAAGGGAAAAAAGGCACTCCGACAATGGGAGGTGTGCTGATTATCGCAGCCGTCGCCGTTTCGACCATACTCTGGATGGACATTGCGAACATCTATGTATGGATTTTGATATTTTCATTGCTCGGGTTCGGCGCCATAGGCTTTGCCGATGATTTCATGAAGCTCAAGAGCAACAATGCACGCGGGCTGAAAGGCAGCTACAAATTCGTTCTGGAAACCGTATTGACCATTGTCCTCATTTATTTGCTTTTACGGTATGATGACCTTAATTTTACGCTCACCTTTCCTTTCTTTAAAAAAGCCGTGCTCAACCTCGGATGGGCATATTTCCTTTTCATACTGTTCATCGTCATAGGTACATCGAATGCAGTCAATCTCACGGACGGCCAGGACGGGCTTGCCATCGTTCCGATCATGACATCATTCAGCGTGTATGCCGTATTTGCATACGTACTCGGTAATATAAAGTTTTCCGAGTATCTTATGTTCAGCCCCATGCCCGGCACGGGAGAGATAGCCGTTTTCACCGGTGCTGTCCTCGGGGCTTCACTGGGGTTTTTGTGGTTCAACACCTATCCCGCGGAACTGTTTATGGGCGATGTCGGTTCACTGGGCCTCGGAGGGGTCCTTGGTGTCGTGGCAATAATTCTGAAACAGGAGATATTGCTCGGGATCGTCGGAGGCGTATTTGTCGTCGAGGCGCTTTCAGTCATAACACAGGTCGGCTCGTTCAAGCTTTCAGGCAGAAGATTGTTCGCCATGGCTCCGATACACCATCATTTCGAGTTAAGGGGCTGGGATGAGCCGAAAGTAACAGTGCGCTTCTGGATCATTTCCATACTTCTCGCACTTCTCGGCCTGGCAACACTTAAATTGAGGTAATGCATGGAATTGAAGGGAAAACATACGGCAGTCATAGGCATGGGGAAAACAGGTATCGCAACTGCACTTTTCCTCATGAAGAAGGGCGCCGTCGTAACCTGTTTCGATCAAAAACACGTCTCTGCCATAAAAGGGCTTGATCAGCTTCCGCAAGGAACTATGGTTATCGGCAGCTGGGATGGCGAAACCTCGGGAGATTTTGATCTCATGGTAATGAGCCCGGGCGTGCCCATGTCTCTCAAAGGCGTAGAATCAGCGAAAAAGAAAGGTACGGAGGTCATCAGCGAAATAGAGCTTGCGTACCGGTTTACCCAAAAGAAGGTCATAGGCATTACCGGGACAAACGGTAAAAGTACGACGGTAACGCTGCTGGGACAGATGCTCGAGAATGCAGGGATAAAGGTCGGTGTCGGAGGAAATCTCGGCACGCCGTTCATAGAACTTCTGGACAATGATAACGGGTACGATTTATACCTGCTCGAGCTTTCAAGCTATCAGCTCGAGGGGATCGTCCATTTCCGTCCATGGATAGCGGGATTACTGAATATTACGGACGATCATCTCGACCGCTACCCGGACATTCACGAGTATGCAAAGGCGAAGTTCAGGATATTCATGAATCAGTCTGCGGATGATTATGCAGTAATCAATGCTGAGGACAAGTATATCGTAAAAAACAAAAGGGATATAAAATCAAAGCCTTATTGTTTTACGACCAGCAAGAAAACGAGAAGAGGTTCTTACTATAAAGACAACCGCATCGTTTATGTCGACGGCTCAGGCAATAGATCGGCATTGAGCGTGGATAACCCTTCCCTTGCAGGTATGCACAATATTCAGAATGCCATGACCTGCGTTATCATCGCAAAGCTGCTGGATGTTCCCGATGACGTCATTCAAAAGACCATGCACGAATACGGAGGGCTGCCCCACAGAGTAGAGTTCGTAGCCGACATAAACGGCGCCGGATACTACGATGATTCAAAAGCTACGAATGTCGATGCAGTCGCAGTTGCCCTCAGAAGCTTTCCGCAGCCGGTCATTCTTATCATGGGCGGACGGGATAAAGGAGGGGATTACAGCCCGTTGTCGCAGCTTATCAAAGACAAGGTAAAACTCCTGCTTGTCATGGGAGAAGCCCGGGGACGGATAACCGGGGCGTTCGGCACTATGGTCAGGACAGTATCCGTAGATTCAATGGAATCCGCAGTATCATCGGCTTACCGTGCGGCGGTGAAAGGGGACATCGTCCTGTTGTCGCCTGCATGTTCAAGTTTTGACATGTTTACGGATTATAAGGAAAGAGGGAATGTGTTCCAGTCTGCGGTCATGAAGATAAAAAGAGGAAATTCACATGAAGGATTATGACAGAGGCATAATTATCGCAACTCTTTTATTGTGCTTTTTCGGTGTGATGATGGTTTTCAGCGCAAGCTCAATCTATGCATTGAAAGAATATGGAACAAAGTACTATTTTGTCAGGAAGCAGGTGTTCTATCTCGTTATAGGTCTGATAGCAGGCGGTGTTGCAGCTGTCATAGATATCAATCTTATCAGGAGATACATAACGATCTTTTATGGTCTCGTACTTTTCACCATGGTGCTCGTTTTTGTCCCGCACATAGGCGTCGTTGTCAGCGGGTCCCACCGATGGATAAGACTGGGACATTTTTCGATACAGCCGTCCGAATTTGCAAAGCCCGTACTGATACTTCTTACCGCGCATCTTATCGATCAAAGGATACAGGCAAAAAATGCGCCGGTGCCTGTTTTGATGCCCCTGATGTATGCAGGTGTCCTTCTGTTCCTTATGATAAAAGAGCCTGATTTCGGCAGTGCCGTAATCATAGCCGGTGTCGTATTCGCGATCCTTTTCCTGTCCGGTGCACGGATAAGCTCACTCCTTGCAGCAGGGCTGTCCGGAGCGGGTGCAGGCATCCTGCTCGTTGTCCATTCGACCTACAGACTCAACCGCATAAAAGCATTCCTTGATCCGTGGCAGCATGCCCAGACCGGTGCATTCCAGATCGTTCAGTCTGCGATAGCTTACGGCGCAGGCGGCATAACGGGTGTCGGGCCCGGGAACAGCTTTGAAAAGCTGTTTTATCTGCCGGAGGCACACACTGATTTCATTTTCTCGGTCATTGCGGAAGAGCTCGGGTTTTTAGGTGTTGCTGCGGTGATCGGTGTATTTATCTTTCTTATTACAAAGGCTTTTTCCGTTGCTGCAAGGGCTGAAAGTACCTTTACAAAGGCAGCTGTTTACGGACTGACAATGCTCATTGCAATGCAGGTTATCATAAATATAGCGGTGACGCTCGGTTTGCTGCCGACGAAAGGTCTTACGATCCCGTTTATAAGCTATGGCGGCAGTTCTCTTGTGGCAGAGCTTATATCGGTCGGCATTATACTTAATTTATCAAGAAAGGTCAATGAGGGAAACGATGAGGCTGATAATAGCGGGTGGAGGTAGCGGTGGACATTTTTTCCCGGCGCAGGCAATTATGAATGAGATTATCATAAGAGATAAAAGTATCGAATACCTTTATGTCGGTTCAGATACCGGCATAGAGAGCAGAAAGTGGACACTGCCCGAGAGCAATCGCAGGCTCCTCAGTGTGAAGGGTTTCAGGAACAAAACAGTTGCCGAGAAACTCGCCGCACTGTTGTTGCTTGCGGATTCAATCAACGAATCAAACCGCATCATAAAGGATTTTGTGCCCGATGCAGTGCTCGGCGTCGGAGGTTATGCCTCATTCCCGGTCGTTATGGCTGCTGTCCTGCACCGTATACCGGCAGCCATACATGAGCAGAATTCAGTGCCGGGACTTGCAAACAGGTTTTTGTCAAGATTCGTAAAAGAGGTCTTTGTATCTTTTGAAACGTCGAAAAAATACCTGCCTGCGGACAAGAGCCTGAACACAGGACTGCCCATAAGGTTTAAATTGCAGAAGCAGAAAGACCATACGCCGGGTATGTCCGGAATCAAGACAATACTCGTTCTCGGCGGCAGCCAGGGGGCGCACCAGATAAACAGTATGGTCATAGCTTCGCTGAAGTCGCTCACAGACAGGAGAGATAAGATTGCATTCATCCATCAGACAGGAGCAGACGACTATCAATTTGTTGCGGATGCGTATAAGACATCGGGGTTCCCTGCACACGTCTATAAGTTCATAGATGATATGCAGCCGGTATTTGAAAAAGCCGACCTTGCCGTATCGAGGGCAGGGGCATCGACATTGTTTGAACTCGCGGCGTACGGCATACCGTCAATCCTCATACCATACCCGTTTGCTGCATCGGACCACCAGACGCTGAATGCCCTGGAGGTTTCGAAAGCAGGCGGGGCAGCCGTACTACCTGCATCTACACGGGAACCTTCACTGCTTATAAAGCTGTTCCATGAACTCCTGTCCGATGAGAGCAGGCTGAAGGACATGTCCGGCGCAATGTCGCGATGGGCAAAGCCCGATGCCGGAGAAGTCATAGTTCAAGAGATGATAAGATTGTCGTCACAATTTTCAGGGAAGGCATAGGCATGCATAAGAGAATAAGACACATACATTTCGTGGGCATAGGCGGGGCCGGTATGAGCGGTATTGCCGAACTGCTCATCAATATCGGTTACGAGGTCAGCGGTTCGGATATGAAGGCGTCAAAGGTTACGGAGAGGCTCCAGTCCCTCGGTGCAATCATAGCGATAGGACATAAGGCGGCAAATGTCGGAGACGCCCATGTTGTCGTATTCTCCTCGGCGGTTAAACATGACAATCCCGAACTCATGTATGCGCGGGAGCACAATATACCTGCAATACCCAGGGCAGAGATGCTTGCAGAGCTTATGAGGGTTAAATATGCCATAGCAATAGCAGGCAGCCACGGTAAAACGACGACCACATCTTTAGTGTCCGTCGTGCTGGTAAGCGGCGGGCTTGACCCGACGAGCATAGTCGGCGGAAAGGTCAATATATTCGGCTCGAATGCAAAGCTCGGACAAAGCGAGTACCTTGTTGCCGAGGCCGATGAAAGTGACGGGAGCTTCCTCAAGCTTACCCCGGCCATTGCCATCGTCACGAACATAGATCCCGAGCACCTCGATTATTATAAAACATTCGACAGGGCGAAAGATGCCTACGTTGAGTTTATAAATAAGGTCCCCTTCTACGGGCTTGCCATCCTTTGCCTCGATGAGGAGAACGTTGCGTCCATATTTCCGAGACTGAATGTAAGGAGGATGACGTACGGACTGTCGACCCAGGCCGATGTTCAGGGCTACAATGTCATTCATAAACAGGGTGAATCCGATTTTTCCGTTATGGTCAAAGGCAGGCAGTACGGTTCATTTACGATACATATGCCGGGCATACACAATGTTTACAATGCGCTCGCGGGCATTGCTGCGGGTATCGAGCTTGAGATTGAGCCCGGGAAGATAAAAGAAGGCATCGCTAAATTCAACGGCGTCGAGAGAAGGTTCCAGATAAAAGCCCACATAAAGGATCAGATAAACGATGTTATCGTCGTCGATGATTACGGACACCACCCGAAGGAGATTAAGGCAACTCTTGCCGGGGCAAGGAGCGGCTGGAACAGAAGACTGATTGTCGTGTTCCAGCCCCACAGGTACACGAGGACAATGCTTTTGTTCAATGATTTCCTCACGGCGTTTTATCAGGCGGATGTCCTGATAATTACGGACATATATCCCGCAGGAGAGGAACCTATAGAAGGTGTCAATGCATACAGGCTGTTCAGCAGTATGAAGGACATGGGATACAAGGATGTAAGGTATATTCCGGACAAAAATAAGATCGTCGACGAGCTCGAACGAGTCGTAAGACCCGGTGACATGGTCATAACGCAGGGCGCCGGCGATATCCCGGCGGTCGGAGACGCATTTATAAAGAGGTTGAAAAAAAATGGTTGATTTTAATGAACTACAGTCGGTTGTCAGGGGCAAGGTGATGCTTGATGTACCGATGAAGCAGTATACGAGCATGCAGGTCGGAGGTCTGTGTTCCTGTATGTTCACGCCTGAAGATACCGATGACATCCTGAAATTCATCGACTGGTCGAAACGCAATGAACAGCGATACTTTGTGATCGGTGCAGGAACGAACCTGATAGTCCGGGAGGGCGGCATAAAATATCCGGTGATACGGGTGAAGAATACCCTTCATTCAATGGAGGTCGTGTCTGAGGACAGCGGTACAGTGAAACTGAAGGCCGGGGCAGGCATGCCGCTTGCAGAACTCGTAAAGTACAGTTCCGAACATGGACTTTCCGGTGTGGAGCCGCTTGCAGGAATACCAGGGACAATAGGCGGCGCTGTGTTTATGAATGCAGGTACGAAAGAAGGCAGTATTTCGGACGTGATTGATACCGTAACATTTATAGAGCGGTCCGGCAGGATCAAAACACAGGACAGGGATCAAATGGGATTCGGCTACAGGGTTTGCAATGCACTTTCGACGAGCACCATTGTCGTGTCTGCACTCCTGACCCTGAAAAGGGCCGATATAAAAAAGGTCCGTAAGATGGTTGAGACTGTCCTGAAGGACAAAACGGACAACCAGCCGCTCAATTATCCGAGCTGCGGCTCTATCTTTAAAAATCCCCCGAAGATCAAGGCATGGAAACTGTTGGACGAGGCCGGAGTGCGCGGGGTAAGGGTCAGGGGAGCAAAGTATTCCGAGCTGCACACAAATTTTATTATCAATACAGGCAATGCCGCTGCAGACGATGTGCTGGCGCTTATCGACGCAGGTATTGAAAAGGTGAAAGAAAAAAGCGGAATAAGGCTCGAGTTGGAAGCCATTATTATAGGTGAACAGTTATGAATAATGTCGCAAAAAATGATAAGGTGGCCGTGCTGCTTGGCGGGTTTTCTTCAGAAAAAGAGATATCAAGGCTCAGCGGGGATGCTGTTTATAAGGCACTCTCAGGCATCGGCTATAATGTCGTGAAGGTCGAAGTGGACAGGGACCTGCCGTTTAAACTGAAAGAACTGAAGATAAAAGCTGCATTCAATGCGCTCCACGGCACCTTGGGTGAAGATGGAGTCGTTCAGGGCGTGCTTGAGCTTATGGGCATCCCCTACACAGGGTCAGGTATTACTGCAAGTGCAGCGGCAATGGACAAAATCTTTACGAAACATATTCTTACAAGCGGGGGCATACTGACGCCCCAATACATGGTCGTCGATCATGCGGTGGGATACGATCAATTGCTCAAAGAAAGCGGTATAAACCTGCCTTACATTGTCAAGCCGGCATGCGAGGGTTCAAGTGTCGGCATAAGCAAGGTATCGGAACCCGGAGAACTGAACAAAGCAATTACCGATGCACTCGGGTATGACCGCCGCGTACTCATAGAGAAATTCATAGACGGCATGGATGTAACAGTCGCTCTTTATGACGATAAGGTCCTCGGCTCCATGGAGATACGATCCGGAGAAAAATTCCTGAACTACGAGGTCAAGTATACGGAAGGCAGAGAGACGTTCCTTATACCGCCGTCGCTGTCACAGGATGTTATCAAGAACATAGAGGAATCGGCGCTGGCAGCGCACCGGTTGCTGGAATGCAGTTTTTATTCACGAATAGATTTCAGGGTCACGGCAGGCGGCAGGTCTTATATGCTCGAGGTGAATACACTGCCGGGGCTGACATCCCTGAGCTATGTACCGAAGATAGCCGAGAACAAAGGCATCAGCTATGAAGCGCTTATAGAAGGTATACTTAAATCAGCGTGCTTAAAGGGAAAAAACAAAGGGGAAAATTAGGTGAACAGATTATTGCCATCCGATTTTAAAGTAAGACTGAGAAGTTCATCAAACCTGCGCTCGAACAGGCGCACGTCCAATTTTCCGGGCGGGTACCGCGTCCGCACGTACCTGAAATACGTTTTTTACATCCTTATGATTGCCGGCACATGCAGTGGTGGCTATGTGCTGTACATAAAGGCAATGCACTTCATAGGCTCATCGCACCTGTTCGCTTTAAAAGAAGTTGAAGTCCAGGGGTACGAGCATGTTCTGCCGTCAGAGATTATCAGCGCATCCGAACTTACTTTCGGACAGAATATTTTTTCGATTCAGCTTGCTCAGGTAAGAAGCAATATAATGACCATACCATGGATAAGCAGTTTATCCATAAGGAAATCTCCGCCCCATAAGATAGACATTACGGTGACGGAAAGAAAGGCGTACTGCATGATCCTGCTGGATCGGATGTACTATGTCGACGGCAATGGCATAATCTTTAAAAAGGTAAACGATCGTGATTCATTCAACTACCCCATTATTACCGGTTTTAATGTAAAGGACGGCGATTTTATGAATGTGCCGCTTGGGCCGGTTGCAGATGCGGTATCCTTCATAAAAGAGCTCGATCAAAATTCTCTCATTGTCAGCAAAGATATTTCGGAACTGCACGTCGACACTACGGGGTATACGGTGGTCACCAATGACGGATTCATTATACGGTTTGGGACGGATAACCTGACTTCACGCATAGGCAAGCTCAATGCAATAATAAGTTATTTTGGAGACAAGGTGCAGATGTTTTCCACTGTCGATCTGAGGTTCACAGGCATGGGGGTTATTCACTATAAGCCGGGCTTTACGGACAGTACATCTTTAAACCTTTCATTGAAAAGCGGTCAAAAGGAGGTGAACGACATTGAAAAAAAAGGATAATATGATTGTTGGGCTGGATATAGGTACAACAAAGGTGTGTGCCATTGTGGGTGAATTGAAAGAGGGCACGCTTGATATTGTGGGCATAGGAAAGGTTTCTCCATCGCATGGCCTGAGTAAAGGCAACATTATAAATATCGAGACGACCGTCAAGGCCATAAGACAGGCAATCGAAGAAGCAGAACTCATGTCCGATTATGAGATATCGAGCGTGTACACGGGTATTGCAGGAGATCATATAAAGAGTTTTAACAGCAGCGGCGTGATTGCCATAAAGGACAGAGAGGTAAAATCAAACGACATAAAAAGGGTCGTCGATGCGGCAAAGGCAATGCCCATACCCACGGATAAAGACGTCATTCATGTGATACCGCATGAGTTTATCATCGATGATCAGGGCGGGATAAAAGATCCTCTCGGCATGGCAGGCGTGCGGCTCGAGGTTAAAGTACATATTGTGACTGCGAATGTTTCTTCTGCCATGAACATCGTAAAATCATGCAACAGATCGGGGCTTACGGTCTCTGACATCGTCCTGCAATCGATTGCATCGAGTGAGGCTGTCCTCAATCCCGAGGAAAAAGAACTCGGAGTCGTTCTCGTGGATATAGGCGGCGGGACAACGGACATAGCCATATTCTACGAGGGCAGTATAAAGTACACGAGTGTCATTGGACTCGGCGGGGAACATCTTACGAAAGACGTTTCGGTAGGGCTGAGAACACCTATCCATGAGGCAGAAAAGATCAAGATAAAATACGGCACCGTGCTCCGCACGAACGTCGACAAGGCAGAAATGGTAGAAGTGCCGGGCATAGGGAGCAGGAAGACGAGAACGATATCGAGACAGACCCTTGCGGAGATTATAGAGCTGAGGACAGAGGAAATACTGTCGCTTGTCGATAAGGAGATCACAAAATCGGGGTTTAAGGAATTCATATCGGCCGGTGTGGTCCTGACCGGCGGCAGTTCCGTGCTGGACGGCATGGTCGATCTCGGCGAACAGATATTCAATCTGCCGGTAAGGATCGGGTTTCCGGCAGGTATCGGCGGTCTTACGGACGTGGTAAAAGATCCGTCATACGCGACGGCAGTGGGGCTTGTGATCTATGGCAGCAAGCATTCACATGTAAGGAATTACGGCAACAGGGACATGGAAATATTAAACAGGATAAGAGAGTTTTTTGCAAACATAGCATCAAAACTATTTATTAAAAAAGGAGATTAAAAATGTTTGAGTTAAGTAACGAGTACCACCACACAGCCAGAATCAAGGTTGTAGGTGTCGGCGGCGGCGGCGGCAATGCGGTCAATACAATGATAAAGAACGGCATGAAAGGAGTGGACTTCATAGCGGCAAATACGGACATGCAGGTCCTTACCAGGAACAAAGCGGGATATAAGATACAGCTCGGCTCCAAGCTGACGAAGGGGCTCGGCGCCGGTGCAAATCCTGAGGTGGGCAAGGAAGCCGCAGTCGAGGATGAGGCAAAGATAAATGACGCACTTGCCGGATCAGATATGATCTTCGTGACCGCAGGTATGGGGGGAGGGACCGGGACCGGAGCAAGCCCGATTATAGCAAAGGCGGCAAAATCACTCGGAGCGCTTGTCGTTGCAGTCGTAACAAAGCCCTTTGAATTCGAAGGTAAAAAGAGACACGTACAGGCAGACAAGGGGATAGATGAGCTTAGCCAGTATGTCGATACATTGATTGTAATACCCAATGACCGCTTGTTCAACATAGCTGACAATAAGACAACAATTCTCGAAGCCTATGCAAAGGTAGATGAGGTGCTTCTGCATGCGGTAAGGGGCATTTCCGATATTATTACAATTCCGGGACTGGTGAACGTTGATTTTGCAGACGTAAAAACGGTCATGGGAGAGATGGGCATGGCCATGATGGGTACAGGCAGCGGTGAAGGCGAGAAAAGGGCGAAGGACGCTGCGCATAAAGCAATATCGAATCCCTTGCTCGAAGACATATCCATCAACGGTGCAAAGGGCATTCTGATCAACATTACAGGTAATGCATCGCTTACCCTGAACGAAGTCAAGGATGCGTGTGAACTGGTCAAAGAGCAGGTAGATGACAATGCAAATGTAATATACGGCACGGTCATTGATGACAATATGGGTGAAAGCCTTAATGTTACGGTAATAGCAACCGGTTTTGGTGAAAGAAAGGTCAATGCGAAATATCCCGGCTCAGGAAAGCTCTCTGTCATCCACAGTGAAGCAAACAGGGACATACCTGCTTTTAAGCGCGCGGACAGAAAGATTGACGAGATTGATTCGGTAAAATCCGTAAAAAAGGTCATGCTGGCAAGTTATGATGAGGATGAGCTTGACATACCGACGTTTTTGAGAAAAAAAGCAGATTAATATGAAATACAGTGATGCCGGTGTGAGTATTGACAGAGGCAATGCCTTTGTTGAAATGATAAAGCCTGCTGCAAAGTCAACGATGAGGAATGGCGTTTTGTCAGGTATCGGCGGGTTTGCAGGGCTATTCGAGATCAACAGGACACAGTATAAGCAGCCTGTCATCGTTACCTCCACGGATGGCGTGGGCACAAAGCTCAAGATAGCCTTCATGATGGATGTGCATGACACGGTCGGCATTGACCTTGTTGCCATGAATGTCAACGATGTCGTCGTCAGCGGTGCAGAGCCCGTGGCGTTCCTCGATTACATAGCTGCATCAAAACTGAAACTGGGCGTTGCAAAAGACATCATCAGCGGTATTGTCCATGGATGCAAGCAGGCAAATTGTGCATTGTTAGGCGGAGAAACAGCAGAACTGCCGGGTTTCTATACCGGAGATGAATACGATCTTGCAGGGTTTGTAGTAGGTGTCGTCGACAAACAGAAGCGTCTGACTGGGACGGGAGTTAGGCAGGGTGATGTGCTTATTGGAATAGGCTCAAGCGGACTCCACAGCAACGGTTACTCTCTTGCGAGACGGGTACTGCTCGAAAAGAAAAAGATGCGGTTAAATGCCTATATAGACGAGTTTCGATGCACCCTGGGAGAAGAACTGCTCAAGCCCACGATCATTTATGTGAGGACCGTTTTGTCGCTCGTTCAAGATAATCTGATAAAGGCCGCTGCCCACATAACTGGAGGCGGCATCGTAGATAACCTGCCGCGAGTATTCCCGCAAAAATATACTGCACTGATAAAAACAGGCTCATGGGATATACCTCCTGTCTTCGATATGATTAAGGGACTTGGCAGTGTCGATAATATCGAGATGCTCAGGACTTTTAACAACGGCATCGGCATGATAGTGATTGTAGATAAGACCAAAGTTGAAAAAGCTTTGCGCGTTATAAACCTCCGGCACAAAAAAGCCTACGTTATCGGAGAGATGAGGCGTTCCCCTACACACGGACGGCGTGTGGAGTTTGTGTAGGGAATGCAGGATGATTATTTTCCCGCTAATTTTTGTGCGGTCTTTGCAAGGTTCTTGCCAAACTCATACGCAAGCCTTTTTTCTTCCTCGCCCACTGGTTTAGATCCATCGCCCGATATGAACGTCGGTCCGTAAGGATCGCCCGAACCCTTTATTGTGTAACCCATGGGCATGATAAGCATTCCGTGATGATAGGCAAACGTACTTAAGGTAAGAATCGTTGTTTCATGGCCTCCGTGCGGCGTAGATGCACCGGTAAAAAAGGCTGCGACCTTGCCTGCAAGTGCTCCCTTAGCCCACAGCGGCCCTGTCTGATCGAGAAAATTCCTGAGCTGGGCGGTTGTATTGCCGAATCTTGTCGGTGTACCGAATGCGATACCGTCTGCCCATTCAAGATCTTCGAGCGTTGCTTCCGGTATACTTTTCTGGATCTCATAACCTGCGGAAAGCCCTGCGTTGCCTTTGATGATATTTTCGGGTATGAGTTCCTTTACTCTCCTCAGCCTTGTTTCAGCGCCTGCCTCCTTTGCCCCTTTCTCAATCGCCTTTGCCAGATCAAGGGTGTGGCCATAAGCCGAATAATACACGACTGCTATCTTTGCCATAGTGGCCTCCTTTATTTCTTGTCTATACTGTACTTGCCTGCACCCAGAAGTGCTATATAAATAGCGCCGCCCATAAGCCCAATGTTCTTAAGGAAGTTTATCATCTGCATCTGCTTCTGCATAGGATCGGTTGCATGCAGCATGGGTAAAAAGTGCATCTGGTACGTTACCGGTATAAGGAATATAATCAAGATGATTGCACCGTAGGATATTTTCCATCCCAGCAGAATCGATAAGCTGCCTGCCAGGAGCATCAACCCTGTAACGATTATGGCGAGCTTCGGGAACGGCACGCCCATGGCTCCGGCATAACCTGCCATGTAATCCACCTTTGTCAGATGTCCCATTGCCCCGAAAATAAATATCACAGAGAAAAGAACCCTTCCTAACAGCAATAACACGTTTTTGTATCTTTCCATAGAACCCCCCTTTTTTATCAGCTACACTTATTATAGGTATTTATAGTCATATTGTAAAGTATGCACTCGTATGTAATATAATAGTCGGTAAAACTGGGCAGCTTTTTGACCGATGTTAATATGAAGAAAAAGGTGGGGAAATTTAAATTAGAGGAAAATCTTGACATTAAAAATGTG
>JBBIVV010000031.1:18026-27126 GCA_037439545.1 bacterium | reverse complement strand
ATGGTGAAGGAAGCAATAAAAAGTCAATCTATAATTCCACTACCTTCGTTTGATCAGGTTCTATATCAAGCCATCTTTTAAGATGTTTTGACTTTTCATGTGCAATCGTGCATTATAAATGCATGATTGCAAGGTGTAGGAGTTTTTCTGGCTTATAGATATATTAAAAGAACAAATGAACCAGTTATTCAAAAGGCTGTAAAGGAGTTTCCAGCTTTGGTTTTAACAGGTCCAAGGCAATCAGGAAAAACGACACTTTTGAAACATCTGTTTGGTAAAACTTACAAACATGTGTCTTTAGAGCCACCCGATGTACGTGCTTCTGCATCTGCAGATCCAAGAGGATTTATAAATATGTATCCTGCGCCTGTTATCTTTGATGAAATTTAATATGCACCAGACTTGCTTCAATATGTAAAAGAGCACATTGACACCAGACGCAGTGAAAAAGGACTCTATATCCTTACAGGGTCACAGAATCTTCTGATTAAGCATATAGCCGAATCCCTTGCAGGAAGGGTAGCAATTTTGCGATTATTGCCTCTTTCATATCATGAGCAGCAAGGAATACCGGATGCTGTCTTGCCATGGGAAACTACTAAAAGGGATTCTCATCACAGTATTATTCCTTATCTGGAGTTATGGAAAAGTTTTTTGCGTGGAGGATACCCGGAACTTACGGTCCAGCCGGAGCGTGACATTCCCCTCTGGCATTCAAGTTATATTCAGACATACTTTGAACGTGACATCCGCGGTCTTCGTCAGATTGGCGACCTAAGTCTATTTCAAAATTTTCTTAAGGCTCTTGCAGCACGAAGTGCTCAACTTCTAAATCTCACTGAAATGTCCCGAGATCTCGGAATTGCTGTCAATACAATACGGGCATGGTTATCCATTTTGGAAGCAACCTTTCAGATCATTATTTTACGCCCTTATTTTGTCAATATTGGTAAACGACTTGTAAAAACACCCAAAATATATTTTACCGATGTAGGCATTCTTTGTCATTTAGTAGGCCTGAGTGATCCCCTACATGCAGCAAATGGACCTATGGGCGGTGCCATATTTGAGACAGCAGTTATTTCCGAAGTAGTAAAAGCATTCGTACACTGGGGTAAAGAGCCGCACATCTACTTCTGGAGAACCTCTAAAGGTACCGAAATAGACATTATCATTGAAATAGAGGGTAGATTAATTCCTATTGAAGTAAAGCTTTCATCAACACCTCATCAGTCAATGGCATACGGCATAAATATGATTAAGAAAGATTTTGGTACGAGAGTCTCTCAGTGGTATGTCGTTTATCCCGGGGATATTCGTTTACCATTATCACCGGATGTGATTGCCCTTCCGTTTTCTGAACTATAGTTATTTACCAATGAAAAAAGAGTGTATCTAAGGCGGATTACGGCCGCGACCACATAGCCCTCATCCTCACCTTCCCCCAAATGGGGAAGGAGTTCCCAATTTCCTCGCAATGATAATCTTTCAAAGGACTTAAACATTGTGGCAGGGGCAATTCATGAATTTTCCATGGATGCAGTGTAATTATCACCGTATTTTTTTAATGATCTGCTTGAGAGATTCTACATCATCCTGGTGAGGATTAAGAGACAAACTTTTTTCCAGTGCCTTTCTTGCCTCATAGATGTTATTCGTATACTTTAAGTAGTAGGCGCCGAGCACTCTGTAAAAAAGGGCATTATCCGGGTGCTGTGCGATGATCTCTTTGACAAGAGATAGTGCTTTATCTGTTTCTCCATGGGCGATGTAGTATTCGGAGAGTTCGTTGATGTATGCAAGCATATATGGATCGAGTAAAACGCACTTCTTCAGCTCGATTTCATAGTTTGTATAGTCGTTAATACCTTTATAGTAGAGAGCAAGCATGTGCATGAAATCAATATTATTTGGTTCGTATTTTAATGCCTGTTGGATGTATAGCAATGCTTTATTGTAGTTACCTCCCTGGAGTGAAAAAAAGGCGAATACGGATAGGAGCCTCATATTATAAGGATTGAGTTCTAAAGACTTTTCAGCATACTGTGCTGCCCCGTTATAGTCCTTATGCTCTGCCAGGGACATAGCATACATCATGTATCCAAAGTAGTAGTTGGGTGTTTTCTGGATGGCGTCTTTCCACAGGTTTGTATCATCCTGCCATACGCTGGCCCTATGATATGCCAGTATACCGAACACGATTATGATTATACCGGTAACAGCAATTACCGGTTTCTTAAGATTTGCTGTAGTGTAAATGCGTTCTATTCCCATACCGATAAGCGTATAAACACCTATTGAGGGTACCAACAGATACCAGTTCGTATAGAACGGCACGACCACGATTCCATAAGCCGGAAACATATTTATGAAGTACCAGGAGAGCCAGAAAAAACCCACATGATGTTTTTTATACAATACAATCAGCAGGCAGATATACACTATCAATGCCGTAATGCTCAACATAACTTTCGTTGTCAATATACTGGCGAAGATATCTGTTGTATAAAAGCAAACAAGTTTGAAAGGGACGACGATCTTTATCGGATATGAAAATAGCCCTGCAATGTTCACCAGTACTGTAAGCAGGTGCTGGTAGGCATTTCCCAGTTGCGTTGCGTTTGACGCATGAAGATTGAGCTGACCAATTACAAATACAGGAATAGCGATGACCGCAAGCAGATAAAAAGGTATCTGAACAAGAAATGTTTTCGATAAACTCTTCTTGTATACGTACCATTCGAGCAGGAAAAATAGGGCTATCATAGTAGCAACCGTCTGCTTGGTCAGCAATGCAAACATGAAGAAGAGTATGCTGACTGCGTAGTATGATGCCTTGTTATGCTTTATAAATGCAATGTATGAGATTATTGAAATGAGGACAAAGAATAATGATTGTGTGTTCTTTAACTCCGAGACCCATGCGGCCGAGTCCGCATTCACGGGAGCGAGTAAAAACAGTATGGCTGCAACGGCGGCGGTAAACCCCGTTAGAGAACTTTGTCCTCTGACGGTATTGGCTGATGGTGACTTTAAACCATCATCAGCCTCTCCGAAAAATTTGCCACTGCCTTCGCCGGTAGCTTTCTCTAACGGGGTAAACGGGTTCGATAGTTCCTTCACCAGGAAATAGACGAGCATAGCGTCAAAAATGAACAGAGACGCATTGAAAATATGGAACCATAAGGGGTGAAGACCGCTTATGTGATAGATCAGCATATAGCTCAGGAGCTGGAGCGGCTCGTATACTCCTTTATAATAGTAATGTGTGAATATATAGCCTATATTCGACAGGGTTATCGTTGTTATATACGGATTATTTATGACATAAAAATTATCGTCCCAGTTTATGAAGTGAAAGGACACTACCTGATGGTATATGATGATACCAAGAACAGCTATTATCAAATATACTATTTTACTGTTCAATATCTTTTTATTTTCCATAACCAATAGAATTCCTCATCGGTTTTAAACAAGCGAACTTAAAAACTTAGCCACACCCATAATACGCACGTTGTCCTTTATAATATCCATATCATCCTGATTCACTACTTCATACATAAAAGGAATTTTCAATTTTTCACTAAAATACTTTAACGATGATGGAATATCTTTAAAGTTTCTTTTAACTTCTACGCAAAACCATGGTCTATTGTCAATTGCTACCAAAAAATCAACCTCTCTTTGCTCTTTATCTCTGAGGAAATAAAGTTGTGCTCTGTATCCTTCTACATCGAAAAGAAATTGACAGAGCTTAAGAAGATGAGATGCCACAATATTCTCAAGTCTTGCATCCTCGTCTTTTACCTCAGACCAGTCCCATAAATACAGCTTGGGTTCTTTTCTTATAGATTTTATGGTAGTGGACTGGAAAGGATATATCCTGAAATGATAATAAAATTTTTCCAGAACATCAATCCATAAAGCTACCGTCTTATGAGTAACATTTAAATCTTCCCGTAATGAGTTCAGAGAGAATAATGAGCCGACCTTTTCCGGTAAAAGCTCGATCAATATTTGCAATGCTGATAAGTCCCTCACACTCTCTATATCCCGAATATCTTCTTTTACGACCACATCGGTCCTCTCATTATGCCACAGTCGCAAGGCTTGTTCACTTTTTTTTAAATAAACTTCAGGAAACCCACCGAACCTGAATAATGTAGTAAAAAGTTCTTTTTGTTTTCCCGCTTCCTTTGAGAAAAAGGGTTCCATAAATGGGATTAAAGATGATCTATTTTCATCCAATAGTTCCCCCAGGGACAAAGGATGCAGTCTAAAATGACGATACCGTCCCAATAAAGAGTCTCCGCTTTTTCTGTACATGTCAAGCCGGGCACTGCCTGTAACGAGAAAATGGAATTTTTCTTTATATTTATCAAATTCCCCTTTTAAATAATTTTTCCAGTTTTTATATTTATGGATTTCATCAAAAATGAAGAGATTTTTATCGGCCAGAAAAGTTCCGTTGAGGATCGTTTTTCTATCTTTTCTGTTATCCCAATTCAGGTATTCATACTTTCCAGCATAATACCCTGCCCCAATCTCTTTCGCAAGAGTAGTCTTACCGACCTGACGCGGGCCTGAAATAAAAACCATTTTATCTCTCATGCTCGATAAGATATGTTTTTCCAGATATCTCTTGATCATACTTTCTCCTTTTACGTCTCCTGCGAATTATACCGAAGTATAATAATATGTCAATTATATTATACTTGCCTATAAAATATCAGCATTAGTCTTCACCATTTCTCTTACTTCGACTATTATTCCATTATTGTATTGCTTATGGATTTCATGCTATCTCTTAATAATAATATCGGAACTGACACAGAAAACATGAAAACATTACCATGAAAATATTATTGGTTAATCCAAAGCTCAGACTTGACAATATACTTCCCGTTCTCGGACTTGGCTATCTTGCCAATGCCATAAAAGATAAACACGAAGTGAAAATCCTCGATTGTATGAAAGAGGATTGTGCGATCAGCGATTATACAGGCTACCTTGCTGCATTCAAACCTGATGTTGTTGGCGTGCAATGTTTTACCTATGACATTTTTATTGTTGCCGATTACCTTAAAACAACAAGACATGTTCTGCCCGATGCTATTACCATTATTGGCGGCCCTCATCCTACTGCAATGCCGGAAGAAAGTATGGATTTTTTTGGTAATGCTCTCGATTATGCGTTCAGGTCAGAGGCTGAAGAAGGACTTCCTGAGCTTCTTAAACTTATTGAAGATGACAAGCTGTCTGCCGATAACCTGTCGACGGTTAAAAACCTTATATGGAGAAATGAGAATCGGATTATAACTAACCCGATTACCTATTGTGCAGACGTAAGTAAGCTTGGCATGCCTGCGTGGGAGCTTATGCAGCCTGATACCTACCCCAAGTCGCCGTTTTCAGCCTTTTACAAAAGATTTCCGGTTGCGCCTATTATAACGTCGAGGGGATGTCCGTATGATTGCATCTATTGTCAGGCAGGGTTAATGTCCGGCATACAAATGAGATACAGACCTATTTCACTGGTAATTGAAGAAATCAACTATCTTTATCGTAAGTTTGGAGTAAAAGAAATTCAAATTGTCGATGATAATTTTACGCTTAATCGTAAATATGTCATGGATTTCTGTAATGCGATTATAAAAAATAATATTGATATACTTTGGACATGCCCGAATGGAGTACGGCTCGATACACTGAATGACGAGATGATAGAAGCCATGAAGGCGTCCGGGTGCTATGTGATTTCCGCAGGCATTGAAAGCGGTTCTGACAGGATACTGAGTTATGTAAAAAAACTGGAAACCGTCAGTGTTATAAGAGAAAAAGTTGCCATGATTCAAAAACACGGAATAGATGTAATAGGCTTTTTTATTCTTGGATTCCCCACTGAAACTGTGGAAGAAATGAAACAAACGATAAGATTCTCGAGAGATTTAAGATTATTACGTGCTATTTTTTTTCTTTTCCACCCACTGCCCGGCACTGAACTGTATACCATGCTCAGACATACAGGAGAATTAGGAGGTATAAATTATGATGCGAACTCATTTGCAGAGGTTGCATACACTCCGAAGGGAATAACCAGAAATAGGTTAAAGAATATTCAGCGATGGGCATTCTTGAGTTTTTATCTGCATCCCCGGCAGCTCGCAAATCTCGTTTTTAGTATACGTTCATATAGTCATCTCCGGTATGTTTTGAAAAGGATATTCCGCTGGTTGATAACATGGAAATGAAGACAGTATTTTAAATCCAACGCGGGACAGGGAAAACAGACGGTATTGCGCACGGTTGCTTTGACGGTTTATTTGATGTTATAAATCTTTCGCCGGCTTTTAAGGTATGAAACAACTCTTAGAAAAGATAAAATATCAAACAATACTTATCGTTTTAGGACTCTTAGTCTTTGGCGTGGTTGTTACCTACAGCTACATTTCAATCGATGATCCATCGTATGTGTTCAACAACCCGTATCTTGCTCATATAACATTTCATTCTATGGTAAAACTACTCTTCCAGCCGTATGCAAATATGATAAGACCCGTAGATAGTCTTGTGTATCTCATCGAGCATGGATTGTGGGGCATGCGTCCGGCAGGATATCATCTGGTAAATCTCTTGTTCCATATAACCGATAGTATCCTGGTTTTTATATTGACGGGGTTTTTTATAGAAAAGAGATTTTATCGGTTTTTAGCCGCATTGATCTTTTTGCTGCACCCGGTACAGGTCGAGAGCGTAGCATGGATTTCTGAACAAAAGAGTACGCTATCGACATTGTTTTTACTCGTTGCAATGATTTCTTTTATAAAATTCAGAAAAGAGAGCTGGTCGGCCGGCACATGGATTGCTTTGATGTGTTTTGTGGCTGGAATGCTGGTAAAACCCAATATCGTTGTTTTCCCTGTTTTACTCGTCTGGTATGATTTCGTTTATACGGAGCAACCTTTTTTAAAGAATATTCTGGAGAAATATTATTTCTGGACGTTATCGCTTGCCATAGGCATACTATATTTATTTTTTGTTCATAAGACGGGATTTATCACGACCCTGTTCGGTGGCGGTGTATACAATCATATTTTGACCACGATAAGCAATATCGCGGGTATTGCCCAATATCCGCTCGCACTGATATTTCCTTTTTATATTCATATGATCTCATATCCTGATCATCCGGTAACGAGCGTTTTATCGCCGCAGTTCTTGATAAGTATGCTCTTTCTGATAATAGTCCTGAGTCTTGGTTTTTATGCATATAAACGTCAACTACGTGCTATCCTTTTTTTTATCGGTTGGTATTATATAAATTTCTTGCTCGCAAGCGGTATTATCCCCATTGCTTATCAGGGATCTGTCCGGTATCTTTATATTCCGATGATCGGACCGGCGGTGCTGTTCGTCCTGGGGATAAAATGGTTGTATGACCATGCGGTAAATAGTACCGCCTCCGTCATGCCTGCGAAAGCGGGAATCCAGAGTAATGAGGGATGTTCTCCAAAGGATGATCAATCTCTGACAACCGGTACTCCACAAAACACTTTTTTGTATTCCCGTTTACACGGGAATGACAAAAAGGGGATTCTGCATCGCGTACGGAATGACAGATGCAAAATACTGAAGTATACGGTGATTTTTGCTGTTGCTCTTATTATCTGCTCCTTTATCCTCATCGATCTTGTATCCGTCAGAGCATGGAAAGACGAGCTTTCGTTCTGGAGATACCAAGTCTGGTCAGAGCCTGACAATGGAAGGGACAGGGCATTCCTTGCAGATACGCTTATGTCTTATCATTATACTGAACCTGCGATAGAACAAACTCAACAAGCAGTAACCCTGTCACCAGACGATCCTGTCGTGTGGGGTAAGACATTTTATGTATATTACAATGCCGGTATGTTTGATAAGGCAATCGAGACACTGGATAGCCTTCATAAGGTGTTGATCAATAATTACGGAGATGTTGATCCTGTTTTTGTGCCGGATTCAGGTGTGGGTTATGATGTTCGGAACTATTATTTTTTACTGTATAGCTCTTATGCGGACGTTTATTTTAAGACATCTCGATATGATTCTTCTGTGATGTATAGTAAGAAAGCCCTGGCATTACAACCTGCAAACGAGCATGTGTTTGCTCTTGAAGCCGATATTTTACTGTTGCAGAATAAGCCCGATGAAGTAATATCTTTATCCAATAATTATATAAATCTTACCCCCAATGTTTCAACGGGTTATCTTTTGGCAGCGCTTGCTTACGAACAATCAGGCAAGCTCAACGAGGCAGTATCATACATGGATAAAGCCATTGCACGCTCCCGGGACAAAACCCGCAGGGATTTCATGATTCAGAAAAGACAGGCTCTGTATGATCTGCTGATGAAGCATTGACTCCAACGAATCCTCCCGTCCAAGAAAGTAGAAAATGTATTAAGAAGGGTATACTTTCGTTCGGGGCATTCAGCCGGGAACCCATCGCTCATTCACACGCTCCCCTGTTTTTCAAACGAATGTTGCGGGTCAAATTGATAATATTCTAAGAAATCAACTAATGCCTGCTTTCGCTATCCACCCATTTCTGCATAGCTTTGGTATATACGAGGGCAGAGGAGGTAGAAATAGCAGTGTTAAGAACAGGCTGTTTTTCAAGCATGTACCGTATCAGGAAACCGAGCGAGCTTATATCATTGTAGACCCTGTAAAAACCGATTGTTTTTTTACCGTTATCTGTTGGTATGAGCTTCCATGAGCCTTCAACTTTCTCAAGGTTGCCGGCTATCCTTGTCCATGTGATACTTACCGGAGGATCAAGCTCCTGTTTCAGGGTATAATTTGCATGTTCCGACAGAATGGAAAATTTAAAATCGACTTTGTAATTCACAATCCATGTGTTTCCATTTTTCTGTATGACCTTTACCTCTGTTGTCTGGGGAATGTTACCCGCATAATGATCATAATCCGTAATTATTGAAAAAACTTTTTCCACAGGTGCATCAAAAAGCGTTACGGCTGTCACAAATTGCGGCTCGCCGGACTGGGCGTTATCGATGAAGATAAGCTGGCCTTTCTTAAGCATGTCCTGCAGTAC